>CAWCMA010000001.1:0-812863 GCA_963796565.1 uncultured delta proteobacterium
CAGCGAATCGAGAATCCGCCGTCGATTAGAAAATCGGCGCCGGTCATGTTGTCCGAGGCCGAAGAGGCCAGAAAGATCACCGCGCCCTTTAGCTCTTCGGCTTCAGCGAAGCGGCCGCGCGGCGTACGCTGGATCATCTCCTTGAGCAGCCACTCGTATTCGGGGCCGGTGCGAAGCCACTCGGTCATGTCGGTCGTGACCCATCCGGGCGCCAGCGCGTTGACCTGGATATTATGCGGCGCAAGCTCGATCGCGAGCGAGCGCGTGAGCTGCGCAAGGCCGCCCTTGGTCACCGCGTAGGACGGAAAGACCCCGCTGCCGAAGGAGGAGGCGAGGCTGGTGATGTTGATTATCTTGCCGCCCTTACCGCGCTTGATCATCGATTGCGCGGCGTACTTGCAAAAGAAGAACGCGGCGTTGAGGTTGACCGCGAGCACCCCGTCCCAGTCCTCCTCCGAGGTATCGGCCACGCTGGTGAGTGTCGCGTAGGCGGCGTTGTTGACCATGATATCGACCGGCCCGAGCCTGCGTTCGACTTCGTCGAAGGCGGGCTTGAGTTCGCGGCGCTGCTTGAGGTCGACCCGCAACGCGATCGCGGGGACGCCGAGCGCCAGCAGTTCTTTGAGCGTGGCCTGGCTCTTTTCCTCGTCGCGGGCGAGGATTGCGACCGCCGCTCCGGCCTCGGCCAGCCCCAACGCGAGCCCGCGCCCGATCCCGCGATTTCCCCCGGTGACTATCGACACCTTGCCGCTCAGATCGAACATCTTCTCGAACGCCTTGGCAGACGCCATCGCGTGACTCCCTGTGGCAAAAATGTTGTGCGGCGCGTGGCCGCCGACCGACGCTTAGGTACGGACCAATCTTGCGTCCGTTGGACGTAGCCGCCGCGGGCTCCTATATTGGCCTGTCGAAGTTGGCCAAGTCGAGCGCCACGGGGCGGGCGGCGGCGGGCGCGAAATCAGCATGGCAGGTGAACCACGATGGGGATGAGAACAGCGGAGCAGTACAAGGAATCGTTGCGCGACGGGCGCGCGGTTTATCTGCGCGGCGAAAAAGTCGCCGACGTGACCAAGGATCCCGTGATCGGAATCGCGGTCGAGCACGCCTGCATCGACTACCGGATGGCCGAGGATCCGAAGTACCGGCCGCTGGCCGTGATGCGCGATAGCGGCGGTGAATACAGCCGCTACTTCCATCTGCCGCGCAACTCGGATGACCTGCTCAAGCGCAGCGAGCTCATCGCGGCCTCAACCCGCGAGGGCGCGACGCTGGTCGTGCTGATCAAGGAGATCGGCACCGACGCGCTTTACGCGCTCCACATCGTGGGCGAGCGGATGGCGGCCGCGGGCAAGCCCGAGTATCGCGAGCGCATCGCCAAGTACCATCGCTATTGCCGCGACAACGATCTTGCCGTCGCGGTGGCGCAGACCGACGTCAAGGGTGACCGCTCGCTCGGCCCCACCGCGCAGGACCATCCCGACTACTACGTGCGCGTGGTCGAGGAGCGCCCCGACGGTATCGTGGTGCGCGGCGCCAAGGTCCACACCTCCGTCTCGACCAACGCCAACGAGGTCATCGTGCTGCCGACGCGCGCGATGCGCGCAGAGGATAAGGCCTACGCGGTGGCCTTTGCGCTGCCGATCAACACCCCCGGCCTCAAGCTCATCGCGAGCCCGCACGGCTCGAGCCCCAAGAACGAGTTCGAGCATCCGTTGAGCGCGCGGCACAAGATGATGGAGACGCTGACCGTGTTCGACAACGTCTTCGTGCCCAACGAGCGCGTGTTTCTTAACGGCGAAATCGATTTTGCGGGGCTCTTGGCGCTGACCTTCGTCCGCTATCATCGCTTCACCGCGGTCTCGTACAAGCTGCCGTTGCTTGAATTGATGGCGGGGGCGGGTTATGCGATTGCCGAGGCCAACGGCGTATTGCGCGCGGCGCATGTGCGCGACAAGCTGACCCATCTGGCCGCCTATCACGCGACCGTGCGCGGGCTCATCGAGCATGCGGCCAATTCCTGCACCATCGAGGACGGTCTCGCGGTGCCCAACACGCTGCTCACCAACATCGCCAAGTACCATTTCGCGCACAACTACCATCAGGCCGTGCAGATAGTGCAGGACCTTGCGGGCGGCCTGCTGGTGACGGCGCCGGCGGCCGAGGACCTGACCAGCGAGGCGACGCGCGCCTATGTGCTGAAGTACATGGGCGGCGCCAAGGGCTTCGACGCGGAGAAGCGGTTGCGGCTGCTCAATCTGATCGGCGATCTAACGGCTTCGGACTTCGGCGGTTACCAGGAAGTATTGGCGGTACACGCCGAGGGCGGCTTCGAGGCGGAAAAACTTCAAGCCTACCGCGAGTACGATTTCAAGAGCGTGGCGGCCTACGCGCGCAAGCTCGCGGGAGTGTGAGGCCGGAACTTTTCACGGGAGGAGGGCTCGAAACCCTCCCGTCGTGGAACGAGAGGGCTCGGAAAGCCCGCGAGCGCTTCGGCTACATGTCGCTCTTTCGCAACTCGACCGTGTTGCCGTCGGGATCGAGCACCCAGATCTGACGGCCGAGGCGGCGCTGGTCCTCGGGCTTAAGCGTCGCGCGCATCGCGTCGCCGTCGAGGAACGGCACGCCCATCTCCTTCAACGAGGCCTTGGTCGCATCGAGGTCGTCAACCTCGATCGCGATATGCGGGCCGGTCGGGTCGGGGCCTTCGCGCTTCGTGCTGACAATCAGGTGAATCTGTCCGCTGCCGACTCCGTACCACATCCCCTTGAAGCTGAAATCGGGGCGCTGAAGCGACTTGAGGCCGAGCACGTTCTCGTAAAATGCGCGGCTCTTGTCGACGTCGGCGATCCTGAACGCCGCATGGGAAAATCCGACTGGCTTGTGCATCTGGACCTCCTGGCGGCGCCCGAATTGTGCGCGAACCGTCGCATGGCGCCGCTTGCGATGCGCAGTTCCTCTAATGACTTCTAATGAATTTCCGCGCCGCCCGCCACCACCACCGAAGTCCCCGTGACGTTGTCGGCGCGGGCCAGGTAAACCACCGCCTCGCCAATATCCGCGGGCGTCTGCTCGCGGCGCAGATAGCACATGCTGCCGACGGTGTTGTCGAACAGCGACTCGGGGTTGCCGCCGCCCCACGCCTTGGCCAGGTACTGGTTGAGCACGTCGGTCCACATCGCGGTGCGCAGCAGCCCCGGACATACCGCGTTCACCCTGATGTTGGCCGGACCGAGCTCCTCGGCGAGCGCCTGCGTGAGCGCCATCACCGCGAACTTGCTCGCGCAATAGGCCGACAGTCCGCCGCGCGAAGTCTTTCCGGCGATCGACGCGATGTTGACGATCGCGCCTTCCTTGTTGCGCAAGAGGTGCGGGATCGCGGCCTTCGAGCACAAAAACGGCCCCTTGGCGTTCACCGCCATCACCCGGTCCCACTGCTCCTCGGAAAATTCGGCCACCGGACCGGCCGCGATGATGCCGGCGTTGTTGACCAGGATGTCGACCGAGCCCAACGCCTTCACGGTCTCGGCGGCCATCCGCTCGCAATCGGCCATCCGCGTCACGTCGGCCAGGATCGCCGCGGCCTTGACGCCGCGCGACTTTACCTCGTCGACCGCGCCCGCGAGGTCGCCATGCGCTGCAAGGTTGTAAGTCAGCGCCGGGTCCTTGGGATTGCCGAGATCGACCAGCGCCAGGTTCGCGCCAGCCTCGGCGAGCTTGAGCGCGATGCCGCGCCCGATCCCGCGCGCCGCTCCGGTAACGATCGCGTTTTTGCCCTTGAGTTCCATCGCGCTGCCCTCCGTTCCGCTATTTAGCACGCCGGACATGCGCTGGGGCAAACCCTCGCGTAGCTCGCGCAGCCCGCCCCCGTGCCGCGCAGCCCGCCCCCGTGCAAAGACCGGTGCGCTGAGGTATATCCGAGCCTGCTATCGAACGAACTTCAACGAGGAATATCGGCAATGGATATTGGCTTCCTGATGGCAGCGACGGCGCAGTGCGGCGATCTCGCCGAAATCGCCCGCAACCTCGAGGCACACGGTTACGAGTCGCTATGGATGGCGGAGCATCCGGTGATCCCAATCGGCATGAAGACTCCGTTTCCCTTCACCCCCGACCACAAACTCCCAGACCATTACGCGCGATGGGCCGATCCGTTTATTGCGCTAACGATCGCGGCGGCAGTGACCAAAAAGCTCAAGCTGGGCACGGGAGTCTGCCTGCTGCCGGAGCGCGAGACGCTGATTACGGCGAAGGTGGCGGCGAGCCTCGACGTCTTTTCCGGCGGACGGCTGCTGATGGGCGTCGGCGCCGGATGGCTTCGCGAGGAGACCGAGGCGATGGGCGCGAATTTCGGCTTGCGATGGAAGCGCACGCGCGAAACGGTCGAGGCGATGCGCGTCCTATGGACCCAGCGCGAGGCTTCTTACCAGGGCGAGATCGTCAAGTTCCCCGCCGTGCGCTCGGAGCCCAAGCCGATTCAGAAAGCAGGTCCGCCCGTGCTGCTCGGAGCGCACGGCCCCAAGGCGCTGGAGCGAGTGGCGCGCACGTACGACGGATGGATGCCGCTGGTCGCGAGCGCCGAGGAATTGAAAGCCAGCGTCGTGCAACTCCGCAAGCTCACGGCCGAGCGCGGACGCGACCCCGGCTCGATCCTGATCTCGCCGCTGGTCGAGCCCGGCGAGCATGGCCCGTCGGCCGACGAGGTGAAGCGGTACCGCGACGCTGGCGCGAGCCGCCTCATTTTTCTCTCGCAGAAGATGGCCGCGGAGGCCGCCGACGGAAAGGCGCTCGAATGGGTACGGCGCCTCGCGTCGTCCGTCGACCGCGCCCGGACGATTTGAACAGGGCTGAGCCGAGCTGATCGGGACGCGCGCGCCTTCGCCGCGGCCAGCGATCGGCTATCGCGCTTGGCCGGTCTGACCGGCCAAGCGCTGATGTTTTTCGCGATCCCACGCCGCGAGTTCGTGATGAGCGTCGCGCGCGTGTTTTTCGTGCGTCGGATCGGAAGCTGGAATGCTCGGCGTGGTCAGCTCCAGCCGGATACCGTTGGGGTCGAAGAAATAGATCGACTTGATGAAGTGATGGTCGGTAGGTCCCAGCACGTCGATACCGGCGGCCATAAGCCGCGTGCGCGCGGCGTCCAGTTCAGCGAGCGAGCCGACACGCAACGCGAGATGGTTTACCCACTCGGGCGTGTTCGGTGAAGCCTCGGCGATTTGGTTGTCGCCGAGGTCGAAGAATGCGATGCACGATCCGTCAGTCATGCGAAAGAAGATGTGCGCGTGCGGGCAGTAGTCCTGGGTGCTCGGCACCCGGTCCTGGCGGATTACATGGACCAGCGGCAAGCCCAGGAGGTCCTCGTAAAAGTGCCGGGTCTCCTCCGCGTCGCGGCATCGATAGGCGAAGTGATGCAGTCCGTTAATCGGAACGAACGAAGGCATACCGTCACCTCCTGCGCGTAACTACCAGCCGGACTGAGACCCGTCAAATCATACGAGCCGGTCTCGGCGAGCGCTCAATCGAAGGCGCTGAGGCCAGTGATGTCGCGGCCCAGGACCAGCGTCTGCACGTCGAACGCGCCCTCGTAGGTGTTAACCGTCTCGAGGTTCAGCATGTGGCGGATGACCGGGTACTCATTCACGATCCCATTGGCGCCCAGCATGTCGCGCGCCATCCGCGCCACGTCCAATGCCATCCCGACGTTGTTGCGCTTGGCGAACGAGACCTGCTCGGGCCGCATCTTGTCCGCGTCCTTGAGCTGCCCCAAACGCAGGCATATCAGTTGCGCCTTGGTGATCTCGGTCAGCATCGTCACCAGTTTGTTCTGGACCAGTTGATAACCGGCGAGCGGACGGGCGAACTGCTTGCGTGATTTGGTGTAATCCAGCGCGCAATGGTAGCAGCTACGCGCGGCACCGATCGCGCCCCATGCAATTCCATAGCGCGCCTGCGTCAGGCACGACAGCGGCGCGCGCAGGCCGCGCGCTTCGGGCAGGCGCGCGCTATCGTCGAGCCGCACGTCCTCGAAGATCAGCTCCGAAGTTATCGACGCGCGCATAGAAAACTTGCCGTGGATGTCGCTGGTGGTGAAGCCGGGCTTGCCGCGCTCGACCAGGAACCCGGTGATGCCCTCGGGAACTTTGCAGTAGACCACGGCGACGTCGGCGATCGAGCCGTTGGTAATCCATCGCTTGGTTCCGTTGAGCACCCATCCGTCGCCGTCGCGCCGCGCCCGCGTCTCCATCCCGCCCGGATCGGAGCCATGGTCGGGCTCGGTCAGTCCGAAGCATCCGATGAGTTTGCCCTTGGCCATCTCGGGCAGATAGCGGCGCTTCTGTGCCTCGGAGCCCCAGGCGTAAATCGAGTACATCGCGAGCGCACTCTGGACCGAAGCGAAAGAGCGCAGGCCCGAGTCGCCGGCCTCGAGCTCCTGCATGATGAGGCCATAGGCGATGTTGTTCATCCCGGCGCATCCGTAGCCCTTGAGATTGGCGCCGAAAAAACCGAGCTCGGCCATCTGCGGCACCAGCTCCCTGGGAAAAGTTTCGCTGGCAAAGTTGCGCTCGATGGTCGGCAGGACCTCACGCTGTACGAACTGGCGCACCGTGTCACGGACCATCCGCTCTTCATGACCGAGCATCTCGTCAAGGTTGAAAAAATCCAGATCTCTCAATAAATCCGCCATCTTATGACTCCTGAAGGAACGCGGAGGCAAAGCTTGCGAGGCAGCCGCGCCAGACCAGAGGCCGTATTGCCTCACCTCTGGGTATCAATTATCCTTATACAAGTACGTAATTAGTATGCATATCGAAACACTGAAGGTCTTCTGCGACATCATCGAGAGCGGTAGTGTTTCTTATGCCGCCTCGCAGAACTTCGTCACCCAGTCCGCGGTCAGCCAGCAGGTCCGCAGCTTGGAGGAGAAGTACGAGTGTCGATTGTTAGAACGGGCGCGCGCGGGTGTCAAACCGACTTCGGCCGGGCAGATACTCTACAACTCGAGCAAGGAGATCGTCCGCCGTTTCATGGAGTTGGAAAACCGGCTGCGCGAGATCGGCTCAGTGGTCGCGGGATCGATCCGGGTCGGCACGGTCTACAGCGTCGGATTGCATGAGCTGCCGCCCTACCTGACCGAGTTTCTGCGCACTTACCCACAGGTAAACGTGCACCTGGAGTACCTGCGCTCCAACAAGATTTATGAGGACCTGGTCGAGGGCAAAATCGATCTCGGCGTGGTGGCCTACCCGGCCAAGCGCAGCCAGATCGTGACGATTGCTTTTCGGCACGACGAACTGGTGCTGGTGGTCCCGCCCGACGATCCGCTGGCCAAGCATAGCAAGGTCAGCGTGAGCGACCTGGTGGGCCAGAAGTTCGTCGGCTACGAGCGCGATATAGCTACTCGCAAGGCGTCAGACCGCATCTTGCGCGAATACGGCGTGAAGCCCCTGTACACGATGGAGTTCGACAACATCGAGACTATCAAGCGCGCGGTCGAAATCGGTCAGGGTGTTGCGATCGTGCCGCTCTCGACGGTCGAGCATGAGACCGCCAGGGGCTCGCTCAAGATGCTGGAGTTCGTCGAGGGCACGTTCACGCGTCCGCTCGCGATCATCTACAAGCGCGGGCGCGAACTTTCGCCGGCGGTACGGAAATTCATCGAAGTCCTGACCACGGCGAAGATTCATTCGCCGGGGACGCGCGCCGAGAAGGGCGAACGTGGCGAGGGCAATAGCAGCCGCAACGAGGCGCGCGCCGAGCGCCCCGACAAGTCCGAGAAGGCTGAGCGCCCCGACAAGTCAGATCGCGCTGAGAAATCCGAGCGCGTCGAAAAGCCCGAGCGCGCCGAGAAGGCCGAGCGGGCTGAGCGCGCGTAGTGGCGCGTCGAGGTCGAGGCACCGGGCCGCGCCGAAAGTTCGTCTAAAAATTTCGGCGCAAAAAATCCTCTCGAAAAAATCTATTCGGAAAAATCTTCCGACCGAAAAAATCCTACGAGAGCAGCGCACGCAGACGCTCGCGGTCGAAGCCCGCAACGATTTCGCCGCCGGCCACGACCAGCGGGCGTTTGATCAGGTTCGGCTCTTTCGCCATCAGCGCCAACGTCTCGGCCTCCGTCAAGTTCCTGCCCTTAAGTCCCATTGCCTTAAAAACCGGGCTCTTCGGGTTGAGGAACTCCCGCGGGTCGAGGCCAGCGAACAGAGCCTTGAGTTCGGCGGCGTCGAGCGGCTGTTTTGCGTAGTCGCGCTCGTCGAGTTCCACCCGGAGTTCGTCGCGCAAGAAACCTCTTGCGTTGCGGCAGGTGCTTCAGGTCGATTTCCAGAGAAAGCGCGCCTTGTTCACTGTTTCGCCCCCCGGGCTTTTTCCTGCTTTTGCTGGCATGAATTAATTCAAAGCGGATGCGACTTCGCGAATTCCGGCATCCCTCCCCGAGCGAGAGAGCCGGAATTCGCCCGAAGTTCGCGCTCTGGTACTGCCTACTCGATACTGGTATTCGGCAGCGGGGGTACGGCGACGCCACCGTTCATGCCTGGGGCGGCCGAGTAGCCCGAGACTGACTTGCTAGGGTTGACGACCGGCCCCGTTCCGTGGTCCGCCGGTTGAGCCATCGTGTAGCCCGTCGTCGGGCTGCCCGCGATAGGCGCGCTGCTCACCGAACCACCGACGTCGGCCGACGCCGTCCGGGTTGACGGCGCGGTTTGCATCGGTGTCGAGTTCATCGCAGACGGCGCCGCTGACGCCGTCGGCGCAGACGGTTCTGGCGTCGTCGTGGTCGGCCCGCTGAAATGAATCGGCGTTTGTCCGGCCACCATATCCGGGGTGAGCACGTAGTCACCGCCGAGCGAGCTGCGCCAGATGGTATTGGCGGTCTGCGTATTGCCGCCGGTCACAAGGTAGCTGGCGCCGCCGGTAATTCCGCCGAGAATTCCGTAAACCACCTTGGCGGGCACGTAGAAGATGTTGCCGGCCACCGTCCCGGCGCCGATTCCCACGCCCTTCCAGTTTACGTTGCCGTCCGACGGCTGCGGAACCTGCGCCTGTCCGGTCTGCGAGTTGCCGACCACGTTATTCGGGCTCTGTGCCATCGCTGGCGGCGCGATCGCCGCCGCCGCCACTATCGCCAACAAACACGTAACTTTTCTCATCACCGTTTCCTCCTCCTCCCCCTCGACTGAATGAAAAAACTATTCGGTCCTCACCACCACCTCATCGGGCAAAAGACTCATCAAATGCGCAAAGGCCGTCTCCAGATAGTCGCGGTCCTTTGATTCGAGCGTTAGCTTCACCCGGTAATCCGGGTCGCCTATCCGTGGATAAGAGCCCAGCAGAAGATCAGGGTATCGCGCAAGACACTGATTGAGATGCTCGGCAATCGCGCCTTCGCCGGCCGAAGTATAGATCGTCCGCATATAATAGGGATCGGTCGCGAACCGGCCCAGCAGCGCCGTCAGCTTGGCTTCGAAGATTTGCGGGATGCCCGGCAGAATGTAGACGTTCTCGAGCTGGATGGTCGGAAAGCGTAAGTCGCCCACCGAATTCAGTACGGCGCCCTCTGGCACCGCCGCCATCTTGAGCGCGGCGGGGCTGAGGCGATCGGCGAACTGCGTGCGAATGAGGCGCTCGAGTTCCGGGTGCATCACGAGTTTGCGATCAAAAGCCACTGCTATGCCGTCCATCGTCACGTCGTCGTGGGTTGGGCCGACACCGCCTGAGGTGAGCACGATGTCGAATCGGCGCGCGCAATAGCTGACTTCTTCGGCGATAAGTGGAATTTCGTCGGGGATGACGGTGATTCGTTGCAGGGCGACCCCGACGGCGCGCAACTGGCGGGCAGCAAAATACGAATTGGAATCCTGCGTCTTTCCCGACAGGACTTCATTGCCCACCACCACCAGGGCGCACGTTCGCTCTCGCATAAGGCCTGTCCGCCTGTGCTGCCCGCCTCTCCAGCGCCATTATCGCGTCCGCGCCGCGGCGGGGCAACTGGGGGGGGAACAGCCCGGCGCGCGCCAGGCAGGCTCGTTAAAAGGCGCTTTCCCAGCCTGCTCCTTCTACTTATCTCCTATGGTGCGGCATCGGCGCGGCAGGACCTTCACCTCTCATTGTTCCAGGAGAAGTCGTGAGCATCGCGAGCGGCGGGATGGATTATTCTGAATTGCTTCGATTCACCTTGCGAAGACGACAACTCACGGCGATCCACACAGTGTGCCATTGATGTCGCACTGCGGTGTGATACCTCGGTCGCGCTGCTGCTGGTTCAGCGTGAAGATAGCCGTATTGGTTTTGCCGTCCGCGCCACATCCGCATAGCTGGCTCGCGCAGCAACTGCATTCAGCGGCGGTTTCGGCTTTAATTATTTCCGAGAGTTGACACTTTCCGAGTCCGGAGCAAGCCGTTCCCACCAGATCCCGGTCGTTGCATTCGTCAGTGCAAAGCGTCGCGTCGCAGGTATAGCCCGTCTGGACCCCGCTCGTTTGCTTACAAGTATTGTACTCATTGCAGACCTTGGTGCAGTCAACACCGCTACCGGGCGGCAATTGGGTGGTTCCGGGCACATAGAGCGGGCATCCTATCGCTCCAGGAGCGTCCGGCAGGCAGGCTCCCGGGCTGGGCACAGCCGCCGGCGCCGCAACATGAGCAGGGACGGATGAAGCAAGCATAGGCGCCGGTGTGGGCGGAGCATACGCGGCCGACCACACCAGGTCATCGCCTAGCGTACATGCCTGTTCGTTTTGGCCAACCTGGTAAGGACCGTTAAACACCGGGCACGAGCACTGGACTATTCCGGGTTTGTTGGTCTTGAAGCAGGGCGCGGTCATGCATCCGGCGTACGGCGCCTGCGAGCAGCCGGTCTGGCCAATTCCGTTGGTGGGAATGCAATCGAAGCTGAAGGTCGAAAAGAGATTAGCCTCGGGAATCAACGTCCCCTGATTGATCGTGTGGCATACCGGGGCCGAGTTGGTCGTCTGGCACAGACTGCCGTCGATCCCGCACTGCGCGACAGTATTTTCATACACCGAGTGGTTAAGGATCGCGTTTATATCAACGAAGTACACTCCGAAGGGTATGTCGAAGCATTGGCAGTTCGCGTAAAGCCCGTTTGGGGTCAATTTGCACGACAAGTCTTCGGGGCCGGAGCTCGGGCCCGAATAATAACAGAGCGCAAAGGGTCCGCCTCTGCACGGCAGAAAATTGCTCCCCGTCAGCAGGATATTGGCATAGGCCGGGCCAAAGCTGGTGGTCCAGTTCGCCCGGTCGCTCCAGAACGCGTGCGAATTCGGAACAAAATGAATAATCCCTGACGTAGGAGAAGCCGTAGGCGTAGCCGATGGTGCCGGCGTGAGAGTCGGTGGCGGTGGCGGCGGCGGTTGCGATTTGCCCGTGTCTCCGCCGCAGCCCGTCGCGAACACTATGAAGAATAGAATGAGTGCGATGAAATGCGAGGCCGGCGTCAGATCGAGAGCGATTAGCGCGTTGGAGCCACAGGCGTAGGAGTGTGCTGTTCCCTTCTTCGTGTGAGACAAGGCCGCTTCCCCCCGAGCGCCAGTCTTAGTCTCACGCGGAGTTGATATCAAGCCCTCGATTTACTATGAGCTCTCACTGTGTATGCAAATTGATGAGATTAGAACGCGTCGAGTTACTAGTGAGTAACTAGACGGAAGAAAGCCTGTGAGCTTACGGGCCCGCCTGCTCGATATCCGATGCCTGTGATTTGAGAAACAACTTGAGTCGTTTTTTCAGCCGCACTTCGATCTGGCGTACGCGCTCGCGGCTGATCCCGAATCTGGCGCCGACCTCCTGCAGGGTCGGCGGATCCTCGGAGAGCAGCCGGCTCTGGAAGATCTCGAGTTCCTTATCCTTGAGCGTGGCGGCGAACTGGTCAATCTTCTCGTGTGCGAAGGTGCGCCATTCGTCGTGCGCCGCGGCCTCTTCGGGAGTGTCGTTGCTGTCGGGAATCACGTCGAGCAACTGGACCGTGTCGTCCTCGCGCGCCGGCTGGTCGAGCGAGACCTCGCTATGCGCCATCCGCTCCTGCATCTCGCGCACCTCGCTTTCCTTGACTCCCATGCGCTGGGCGAGCAGCAGCGGCTGCGCGGCGAAGCCTTCAGCCTCCAGCCGCGCGGTCTCCTTGCGCAGGTTGAAGAAGAGTTTGCGTTGCGCCTGCGTGGTGCCGATTTTGACCAGCCGCCAGTTGTTGATCAGGAAGCGATAGATATAAGCCCGCACCCACCATACCGCGTACGACGGAAACCGGATGCCGCGATAGGGATCGAAATTGCGCACCGCCTCCATCAAGCCGACATTGCCCTCCTGGATAAGGTCGAGCAGATTGCGCGAGGCATGGGCGAACTCGCTGGCGATTTTAACCACCAAACGCAAATTGGCGGTGACCAGCCGATAGGCGTCGGCCGGGTCGTGATGCTTGGTGTAGCGCTTGGCGATCTCGATTTCTTCCTCGCGGCCGAGCAGTGGAAAGCGCCGAATCTCGGCGAGGTAGCGGCCCAGCGGATCGAACGCCACCAGCGCGCCGCCGTCGGTACCATCCTCAGTGGCTTGCCCCGCCACCTCCGGTGCGGCCTCGGGATCGCCGTCGCCGGCTTCTTCGCACGCTCGGGCGCGGGCAAACCCGTCGGGCAGTTCGCCTATCTCGTCGAGGCCGGCTAGTGGCGCCGCATCGGTATCCAGCGCTTCGTCGACGATTTCCGCTTCGACTACGGGCGCCTTTGTTTCGGGCACCGCGGCGCCGCGCCGTCGGCGCGTGGCGCGGGCGGCAATCCGGATCGGGTCGCTCTTCGCGGCGACCTTCGGATCGGTCTTCAGATTGCTCCTCGGACTGGGATTGCTCTTCGGACCGGGCTTGCTCTTCAGATCGGTTTTGGAGTCCAGCCCGGAGTCGATTTCAGGCCCGGAGTCGATTTCAGGATCGATCGCACGATTGACCTTGGGCTCGGACGTGGGTTTGCGAGCTTTGTGCGCCAACTGATGCTCCGCGGGGTGGCGTGGCCTTGCGCAGGAGTTGCGCAGGACTTCCGCAAAACCTCCGCCAGATATTCCGCGCCTGTGACGCCGATCGGATTGCCGAGGCCCGGAATGTCCACGTGCCCGACGGCGCCTTGGATCGGTTAAGGGGTCGGGCGGCGGTCAGGCCTCTTCGGGCCGTTCGATTGAAACCTTGCCTGCGGCGATCTCGCGGAGCGCCGTGACGACTTCCTTGTTGTCGGTCTCCACCAGCGGACGGGCGCCCTTGAGCAGTTGCTTGGCGCGCTTGGCGGCTCCCAGCACGAGTTCGAAGCGGTTGGGAATCTTTTCCAGACAGTCTTCGACAGTAATTCTAGCCATCAGTATGATCTTCCGGTGGAAAGGCCGCTTTGTCAACGCACCGGTGTCGCAACCCGATGATGACAAAACGGGACAGATCGGACTACTTGTCTACTTTTCGACCGGCATCCCGGCGCGGGCCCATTCGGCGAATGAGCCGTCGAACAGCCGCGCGTCGTAGCCCGCCTGGGTGAGCGCGAGGTAGCCAAGCGCGGCGCGCGGCCCGCTGCGGCAATAGGCCACGACTTTCTGCCCATGTCCGATACCGGCCGCCGCAATTTGGCGTTCGAATTGCTCGCGCGGAGCGAGTAGCCGATCCTCGGCCCCGTTCAGATCGCGCCATACGAGATTGACCGCGTGCGGGATATGGCCCGGACGGCCGTCCAGGTCACGCTCGCCGGTGAACTCTTCGTGCGATCGGAAATCGACCAGGCGATCGGTGGTGTTGGCGCGCACCTCGTCGAGCGTCGCGCGCAGCCGTGGGTTGAGCCGTGGCGTGAAGCGCCGCTTTAGCGGCTCGACCGGTCGATACACGACTTCGCGCCCTTCGCTCTTCCAGCGCTCGAAGAAAACGTCGAGCAGGAATACTTCCAGCGCGCCGAGATACTCGATGATCCAGGCCAGCATCGCTGCGTTCTGTCCCTGCGGCGAATCATACAGTACGGGCGTGACGCCCTCGCCGACACCGCCGGTACCGAGCCATTCGGCGAGCGCCGCCTGATCGAGCAGGCGGCCGTTGTCACCGAACGCGCGATAGACGGGCAGGTTGACCGCGCCGCTTAGATGGCCCGAGAGATACTTCATCGGACGGCGCGGATCGACGATCACGAAATCGGATTTCGCGATTCGTTCGGCCACCGCTTGCGCGCCGACTAGTCGTATCATCGGCGCCGCGTCAGACCTTCTCGAACTCGGTGATGATTTCGGTCGGGCGCGCGATGGTCTGAGTGACGGGCGAGCCTTCGACGGCGAGCCGCCACAGTTCCTTGAGCGTCTTTTCGTCGGCGTCGGCGCGCACGAACAGCTTGGCTTTGACCGCCGAGTAGCCCGGATTGCCGTTTGGACTATGGCCGGCCCACTTCAGGATATTCTCGAAGTTGCCTTCCAGCGCTACTTCGAGATCGTGGATCCGCACGCCCTGCTTGGTCGCGTTGAGCACGAAGCCGACCGTGAGACAACTGCCCATCGCGGAGAGCAACTGCTCGTGCGCGCTGGCGGCGGCGTCGGTGGCGTCGAGGCCTTCGGGCTCGTCCATTTCGATCACGTGCTTGCGCATGTAGGCCTTGGCGCGAAAGCCGCCCTGCCATACCACGCGCGACTTCCACGGCCCGCTGACTCCCTTGAGCACCTCGGGATCGTCGCGCATGGAGTCCGTGATCGACTTGATCTTGTCAGGGCGTAGGCCATTGAGCATCTTTTCGTCGGCCATATTCATTAAACTCCCGCGGTAATTCTCTCGTTGAGTAGTACGCGGCCGGTTCTGATTTTCCGCCGCCACCCTTCAGCCGCAGTTTTTTTTCAGCCGCATTCTTTGCGCAGCATCTCCGCCGCTTCCGAGATCGCCTGCAGCTTGTGGTAGGCGACCGGAGCGGTGTTGACGCAGCGCTCGGCGAAGGTGCCGAAGCCGCAGTCCGGGTTAAGATAGATTTTGTCGGGGTCGAAATAGCGCAGCACTTCCTTGACCCGCTTCACTATTTCCTGGGGCGATTCGATCTCGTCGGTGCGCGGGTTGCTGACGCCCAGGCCCAGTTCCTTCTCGTTGCGATATTCCTTGAAAACCTCGATCTCGCCGGCCCGCGGCGTTGCCATCTCGAGCACCAGTTGATGGACGTTCATGCGCATCAGCCACGGCAGCAGCGGTCCGTAGTTGCCGGCCAGCAGCACGTTTTCCTTACGGCTCCAGTTGCCGCGGCAGACGTGGACGCCGAAGTGCACGCCGTCGATTCCATCGACGGTCTCGTTCATCAGGCGCACCGCGAATTCCAGCTCGTGGGTCGGATCGGTGCGCGAGCCGAGCGCCGCGCACATGAAGGTCTGCTCGGCCTCGTCGCCGTAGACCACTTGCGAGAGCGAGGGCTCGTCGAGCTGGATGAAGTCGATGCCCAGCTCTTTCAGCCGCACGATCTCGCGGCGCAGAATTTTCACCACGTCGCGCGCGAGATCCTCGCGCGTCGGGTAGGCCTTGTCGGAGAGCCCTTCGAACCAGCTCGAGCGGGTGAGCAGGTACGGGCCGGGGATCGGAATCTTGGTCGCGCGCTTCGTATGCTCCTTGAGGAATTTGGCCTCTTCGACGCAGAGCCCCTCGCGCTCGCTGATTTTCTCGACCGCGATCGGGCTCTTGATCGCAAACGCCGGGACGTCCAGCGCGCGCAGAATTTCCTCGAACCCGGCGCGGTCCTTTACGTAGTCCATGAGCTGCGAGAGCTTCATCAGGCGCATCCCGTTGAGCTTGTCGACTACGAAGGAATAGAAGTTGTCGCGGCGCATCTCGCCGTCGGCGACGATATCGACCCCGGCGTCCTCCTGGTACTTGATCGCGGCGAGCACGGCGTCGTCGGCCACCGCGTCGAATTCAGCGCCGGTGATCTCACCGGCCTGGCGTTGACGCAACGCCGCCACCAGCCACGGCTCGCGCGTCCACGAACCGACCACGGTTACGGGAAACAGTTTGGTCTTGGCCATCGGGTAATGATCCTCTGATAAATGGTGCCCGCTACTTTCGCAGCACCGCCGGATAGAGGCAAGCGCCGCCGCGGGCGAATTTTCTGTCCGATCAGGATGTCTGCCTGAGCTGAATCCATAGGGGCGCCGCGTGTGCGACGCCGCGAGCACGGTCGGCTGTTCACGCAAGCGCGGCTGCGAGCGCGGTCAAGATGCGCGCGACAGCGGCGGGGCTATCGACCCTGAAGCGCGCGAGCGAGGGACGCGCGTCGCCCACCAGCACCCCGATGCCGCGCGAAACCAGTTCGGCGAAGGCGTCCTCGTCCGTGCGGTCGTCGCCAAAGTAGACCGGCACAAACGCGGCGCCGGCCTCGCGGCCTAGCGCGCGAAGCGCCTCGCCCTTCGAGGCCGCGACGGGGAGCGCCTCGACTACCAGCTTGTTATGCGCGGCGCGCAGATGCGGCGCGTCCGCGCGCACGAACTCCTCGAATCGAGCGCACAACGCGGCGGCCGCGGCGGGTTCGGCGTTGCGATAGTGAAGCGCCACGGAGAGCCGCTTGTCTTCGACCTCGAAACCAGCGCCAGCCGGGACATTATGCGCGAGCCACGCGCGCACGCGATCCAGTTCGGGAGCGCAGCGGGCCGCGTACTCGGCAACCCGTATTTCATCGCCGCCGCCCTCACGCGCGCGACCGGCGATTTCGAGTCCATGCACGCCCGCATACATCACCTGATGGCCAAGGCCGGTCATTCGGCGCAACTCCGCAACCGGGCGGCCGCTGACGATGGCGACGGCGACGCGGTCGCGCAGGTGCACCATCGATTTAAGCGCCGCAACCACGCCCTCGACCGGGCGCGCCATCGCGGGCCGGTTGACCAACTCGGAAATAGTGCCGTCGTAGTCGAGACAGAGCAGAATTGGGCCGCGGGCGGCCAGTTCCTCGAGCATCGCGGCCGGCAGGAGCGACGGCGGCTTAGGAACCAGCAGAGGCCTCTGCGGCAAAGTTCCGCTCCGGCAGCAGGGCGCTCAGGAAGAGTTCCGACCAGTGTTCGAGATTGTTGCGATGCACCTGCGTGCGCATCGCATGCATCCGGGCCGCGCGTTCGACGGGACTCATCTCGAAGGCCTGCTTGAGGCACGCGGCGATCGCATCGATGTCATACGGATTGACCAACAGCGCCTGGGTCAGCTCTTCGGCAGCGCCGGCAAACTCGCTCAGGATGAGCGCGCAGTCGTCGTCCAGGTGCGCGGCGACATATTCCTTGGCGACCAGGTTCATCCCGTCGCGCAGCGGAGTCAGCAGCGCAACGTCGGCGGCCTGGTAGTAAGCGACCAGTTCCTCGGCGCCGAACTGCGTGTAGAGATAGCGAATCGGGACCCAGCCCTCGGATGAGAAATGGCCGATGATGCGGCCGACCAGTTCGTCGAGTTCGCGCTTGAGTGCCGCGTAGTCGGCGACCTTGGTGCGCGAGGGCACCGCGATCAGCACCAGGGTGACGCGCCGATGGTAGGACGGGTTGGCTTCCAGGAATCGCTCGAAACCGAGCAGGCGCTCGAGGATGCCCTTGGTGTAGTCGAGCCTGTCCACCCCGAGCACCACGTAAGGCGTACGCAGAGCGCGGCGAATGCGCTGGGTGCGTTCCTGGACGCGCGGGCTCGCGGCGAGGCCGGCGAAGTAGTCGGCCGGGATACCGATCGGGAAGACGCCGACTCGCACCGGGCCGCGATGGGTCGCGACCTCGTCGCGCGTGCGGTCGACCCGCAGGCCGAGGATACGTTCGCAGCAGTTGAGGAACTGGATGACGTAGGAGCGGGTGTGGAAGCCCACCAGGTCGGCGCCGAGCATCCCTTCGAGCAGTTCCACGCGCCACGGAAAGACGCGGAAGATCTGCTCGGGCGGAAACGGCACGTGCCAGAAAAGCCCGATCGGTATGCGCGGACGCTGCTCGCGCAACAGACGCGGGACCAGCGCGAGATGAAAGTCCTGCACCCACACCACGTCGTCGTCGCCGGCCTCTTTGGCCGCGAGCGCGGCGAAATTGCGGTTGACCGCTTCGTAGTAGCGCCAGTGGAGCGTGTTGAAGTGACAGCTCGCCGTCATGAAATGCATCAACGGCCACAATGCGCGGTTGCACATCCCGTAGTAGTAGTGCGAAACGTCGCGCTCGCTCAGCGGACAGAACACGATCTCAAAGCGTGGCGGGTCACTCCCGGGCGGCATCATGAGACGGCCGGGAGTCTTGGTCTGCGTGCCCGACCAAGCGATCCACAGGCCGCCCTGATGCTCGAGCAGGCGCAGAAAGGTGCTGCCGACGCCGCCCACCGTGGGCTCGATTCGCTGCTTGCCGGCCTCGTGCACGACGCGTATCGGCGCGCGATTGGACATCACGATCAACCGGCCCCGACCGAGCCGATGCGGCCCGCCAGCCGCGATCACAGGCTGTTGGGGTGAACTCTCTATGTCTTTTTGCTCCATCGAGCCGCGCCGCCCGCTCGAACAGGATCGAGCGCGATCGTGCGCTGTGAGAATCGACCGCGATCGGTCGCATTTCAAATCTAACGCCGCGCTCCCCGATCAGGCAAGCGCACAGCTGTGAAACCAAGCGCGGCGGTTGCTAAACAACGACGCGCCCGGCGCAGCCTTTAAGGCCAGCACCGGGCGCGTTCCGGAACTTACGACTGCGACTCGGAGCTTATTTGTGCGGTGGCTGCGAGGTCATCCGCAGATACGGCTTCAGCTCGCGCCAGCCCTTGGGAAACTTCTCCTTCATCACCGCGGGGTCGGTGAGCGACGGAACGATCACGCAATCCTCGCCCTGCTTCCAGTCGACCGGCGTCGCGACCGAGTGATGATCGGTGAGCTGGAGCGAATCGATCACGCGCAGGATTTCTTGGAAGTTGCGTCCGGTGCTGGCCGGATAGGTGATCGACAGCCGCAGCTTCTTGTTCGGATCGATGATGAAGACCGACCGCACCGTCAGGGTGTCGTTGGCCTCGGGATGGATCATGTCGTAGAGCTTTGAGACCTTGCGATCGGCGTCACCCAGGATGGGAAAGTTCATCTTGGTGTGCTGGGTCTCCTCGATATCCCCGATCCAACCCTTGTGCGACTTGACGTCGTCGACGCTAAGCGCGATCACCTTGGTGTTGCGCTTGTCGAACTCGCCCTTGAGCTTGGCGACCATGCCGAGTTCGGTCGTGCAAACCGGGGTGAAGTCCTTAGGATGCGAAAACAGCACCGCCCAATGATTGCCGATCCATTCATGGAAATGAATCGGTCCTTCGGTCGACTCCTGGGTGAAATTGGGAACCACGCTGCCTAGATGTAAAGCCATAGCCGCTACCTCGTTTGCGGTTTTTTTGTGCACCTCGCGCGGCGCCGCTCCGATTGAAGACCGGCCTGCCACCCGAGCGATGCTCGCCTCAACGCGCCGTCGAGTAATCAACTCAACATTACCGGCGCATAGTTGATTAAAAGATAAGTGGTCTCACTAAATCTTCTCTACGGTAAGTGTTTTCTTATAGACCCGCCGCTCAAAAGGCGCAAGCGCGCCGAGTGGGCGCGCCCCGCGACCGTCGTTAACGCTTTTTCTTGCGCTTGCGGGCCTCGCGAGTCCGCGCCTTTAGCCGTTTCTCGCGCCGCTTGCGCCGCCGCTTGATTTCGCGCTGTCGTTCCGTCGCCATCGCTACCTCTTGGTCCGCCCTTATTGATGTCCGCGCGCGGGCGCGCGGCGGATTTGCTTGAAGACTCAGGGTCGTCGGACTACAAGCGACCTTAAACGGCGCCGCGCGCGAGCGCAAACGGCCGGTGCCGGTGCCGCCTCGGGACAAAGAGCCCGGATGCGGACAATGGGAGCCCATCTGATGTCCAGAATCATCATCGAGAAAGACGTTGAAATCCCGATGCGTGACGGATGCGTCCTGAAGGCCGACCTCTACCGGCCCGAGGGGCCGGAGAAGCTGCCGGTGCTGCTCAACCGCACCCCGTACGACAAATCCTTCCCGCCGATTACGCTCAACACGCTCGACGTGGTGCGCGCGGCGCGCGCGGGCTACAACGTCGTGGTCCAGGACTGCCGCGGGCTGTTCGCTTCGCAAGGGACGTTTCGATGCTTCGTCGACGAGGCGCGCGACGGCTACGACACGATCGAGTTCATCGCGCGGCAGCCGTGGGCCAACGGCAACGTCGGCACCTTCGGCGCCTCTTACATGGGTGCGACGCAGTGGCTCGCCGCGACCCAGCGCCCGCCGAGCCTGAAGGCGATGGTCCCGTCGATCACGGCGAGCGATTATCACGACGGATGGGTCTACCAGGGTGGCGCGTTCGAGCTGTTTTTCAGCGTGAGCTGGCTGATGATCACGCTGGGACTTAGCCGCCTGATGCGCGAGCGCGCGGGCAATCCCAAGGCCGCCGACGAGTTGAGCGCGGTGATGGGCAGTATCGACGTGATGCGCGAGCGGATGGAGTTCGCGCCGCTCAGCGAATTTCCACTTTTCCGCACCGGCGCGCCGTACTTCTTCGATTGGCTCGCGCATCCTTACTACGACGACTATTGGCGCGCGATCTGTATCGAGGAACAGCACGATAAAATAGACGTGCCGGCGCTCAACGTCGGCGGATGGCACGACATCTTCATGGGCGGGACCCTGCGCAACTACCTTGGGATGCGCGCGCGCGGTGCCTCGGCGGGCGCACGCGCGGGCCAGCGGCTGCTGGTCGGCCCGTGGCATCACGCGGTGCCGTTCTCGAGCCTGGTGGGCCAGGTCGACTACGGCTTCCGCTCCGGCCCGGTCGCGATCGACTACGACGGCACGCAACTGCGATGGTTCGACCATTGGCTCAAGGGCGTCGACAACGGCGTTGACAAGGACGTGCCGGTCAAGCTGTTCGTGATGGGCGTTAACCAATGGCGCGAGCACCAGGAGTGGCCTCCGCCGGAGGCCGAGATGCGGCGCTACTACCTGCACAGCCGCGGCAAGGCCAACAGCGCCTATGGCGACGGCGCGCTCGCGAGCGAGGCGCCGGGCGACGAGCCGCCGGACTCGTTCCTCTACAATCCGCTCAACCCGGTGCCGACCGCCGGCGGCGGCCTGTGCTGCTACGCCAACTCGCTAATGGGCGGGGCGCTCGACCAGAGCATGGTCGAGCATCGCGCCGACGTACTGGTCTACTCGAGCGAGCCGCTGGAGGAGGACCTCGAGGTCATCGGGCCGGTGACGGTGACGCTCTACGCGTCGTCCTCGGCGCCCGACACGGATTTCACCGCCAAGCTGGTCGACGCCGGGCCGTGCGGGTTTGCGCGCAATCTCACCGACGGGATCATCCGGGCGCGCGTGCGCGAGTCGCGGAGTGAACCCAAACTGATGGTCGCGGGCAAAGTTTACGAATTCAGAATCGATTTGTGGGCGACCGCCAACGTGTTCCAGCAGGGCCATCGCGTGCGGCTGGAAATCAGCTCGTCCAATTTCCCGCGCTTCGATCGCAATCCCAACACCGGGCACGAGCTGTTTACCGACGCCGAGATGCGTCCCGCATTGCAGAGCGTGATGCACGAGCGCAGCTTCGCTTCATACCTGAGCTTGTCGGTTATGCCGCGCCGTCCCTGATAGCTGCCGTGCCGACGGATGGCGTCCCGCGCGCCATGGGAGCGCCAATGTCGGCTGCTGCGCCCGTCAGGCCGCGCGCCGACAGCGCCGAGTACCTGTTCGGTGGCCTCGTCGCGCTGGCGGTTGTGGACGGTCGTCACGATCCTCAGCCCGATGAAGCTATCTGGCGCATCCGCAGCCAACTCAGTACACTTGAAGGGCCCCGCAGCCGTCAACAAGGGCGGTCTGTGCAAGGACGGTCTATGTCCGACCGGGAATCGATCCTCGAAGCAAATCGCACATTCTACCGTGCTTTCGAAAGCCTCGACGCGGAGAGCATGAGCGAGGTGTGGCTGCGCGACCAGCGTATCGTTTGCATCCATCCCGGATGGAGTAGGCTCATCGGATGGGGCCCGATTATGAATAGCTGGGAGCGGATCTTCGAAAACGTCTTCGAGATGAAGGTCGAACTCGGCGACCCGCAGGTAATGATGAGCGGCGATCTCGCAGTGGTGGTGGTCGAGGAAAACCTCCTCCAGCGCGGCTACGACGGCACCTCGCACTCGCGGGTGCTGGCGACCAACGTTTTCGAACGCGCCCAGGGACGGTGGTGGATCGTGTCGCATCACGGATCGCCCGTGATGGAGCCGCCCGAGAGCGAAGAACCGCCGTTGCAATAGGAATTTTTGGCCGCGGCGGATCGCGCTTGAACCGCCGCCAGGAAGCCGGACGCAAAGGCGTCCATGGAAGGAATCAGAAGAGGAACCAGATGAAGCCGGTATCAATGTGCTGGGCGATTAGTGCGCTGATCGCGATTTGCGTAACGCCTGGCTACAGCAGCTTCAGGCGGCCTGGCGTGGTGTCGCATGCGGCGATGCTTGCGCAAGACGACGGCCCCGTCGCGGTTCCCGGCTCGGCGGAAGAACCGGGAACCAACGGGTCTGACGATGACGATGACCAATCCGGACAGGCGACGAACAACGGCCAGTCGGACGACGACGACTCGACACAGCAGCAGCCGAATAACATGCAGCAGCCGCCCGCGGATGACGATGGCGATACGTCCGCCCAACAGCAGTCAGGCGACAACGGAGATCAGGACACCACAACCGCGCCGCCCTCGGGTGACGACGAGAATTAAACGCGCAGGCGCAAACAGCGCTCTTCGCAAACGCCCCGCGCCTTTAGAGGGTCAGGCGCTCTGGCGCATCGCGCGCACCAGGATGGCGGCTATTTCGGGACGGGTGTATTCGGGCGGCGGCGACTCGCCGCGGCGCAGCATCTCGCGCACCTTGGTCCCCGATAGCAGGAGGCGGTCGGCGTCCTCGTGCGGGCAGGTCTTGTACGACGCCATCCCGCCGCATTTCTTACAGTAGAAGGTATTTTCGAAGTTCAGCAGCGTGATGCCGATTTCGGCCGGGCTGAAACGCTCGAAAATCTTCTGCGCGTCATACGTGCCGTAGTAATTGCCCACCCCGGCGTGATCGCGGCCGACGATGAAATGAGTGCAGCCGTAGTTGCGCCGCACGATGGCGTGCAGCACTGCCTCGCGCGGGCCGCCATAGCGCATATGGGCCGGCATCACCGAGAGCATTGCGCGGTCGCGCGGATAATACAGCTCCAGCAACACCTTGTAGGTCTCCATCCGCACCGCGGCCGGCACGTCGTCGCCCTTGGTCTCGCCGACCAGCGGATGGAGCAGCAGCCCGTCGCAAATCTCGAGCGCGGCCTTCTGGATGTACTCGTGCGCGCGATGGGTGGGGTTGCGAGTCTGAAAGGCGACGATTTTGCGCCATCCGCGCTCGGCGAACGCGGCGCGCGTCTGTCGCGGCTCGAGCCGGTACTCCAGAAACGTCCGACCGGGAATCTCGCCGAACAACACCACGCTTCCGCCCAGGCACCACGGCGGCGTCGCGAGCACGTTTGCCGCTCCCGGATGGGCGGGGTCGGCGGTACCGAAAACCGCCTCGGCCTCGCGCGCGCGATCCACGCTGTAAACTTCGGCGAGCTTCAGAATAGCGAGTCGGCCGCCGTTGCTGTCGGTAAGCGCGATGTCGTCGCCCGGTTTCAGCGAGCGCGCCTCGGCTTCGGCCACCCCAAGCGTTATTGGAATCGACCACGGCACGCCCGAGGCCAGGCGCATCGCGTCCCGCGAGCGCAGGTAATCCGCCTCGCCCATGAAGCCCTCGAGCGGCGAGAACGCACCCGAGGCCAGCATCTCCAGATCGGCCAGGTCGCGTGCGCTCAGCTGAACCGCCTTGAGCCCTTCGGCATGGCGCGCAATTGCGCCGCGTTCCGTCGCGGGAGCGTTAAGGTCGACCAAGCCGCGGCCGCCGTGCGCAGTTATCGCATCGCCTGTGGTCATCGCTTCGCTCCCTGGCGGCTGATGTAGCCGCATGCCTCCAAGCCGTTCAGCAGCCGGGCGAGGCTCTCTGATGGCGTTTCACGGCTGCTGTTGATCGTCAGCTCATGATTCAGCGGCGGCTCGTAGGGATCGGATACGCCGGTGAAACCCTTGAGTTCCCCGGCCAGCGCTTTCTTGTACAGCCCCTTGACGTCGCGCTCGACCAGCGTGTCGAGCGGGCATTCGACGTAGGCCTCGAAGAAGCGTTCGTGCAGGCCGCGCACCTCGTCGCGCACCTCGCGATAGGGCGAGATCGCCGCCGCGATCGCGATCACCCCGTTGCGCGCGAGCAGCTTGCAGACATACCCGATACGCCGGATGTTGGTGTCGCGGTCCTCCTTGGAAAACCCCAGCTCCTTGGACAGGTTGGTGCGCACCTCGTCGCCGTCGAGGACCTCGACCCGGTATCCGAGCCGGCGCAATTCCTCGGCGGCCATCCCCGCCAGCGTCGACTTGCCCGCCCCGGACAAGCCAGTGAACCACAAAGTAAAGCCCTCGCTCATTGTGACGAAATGTCGCTCCTTGCAGATAAGTTACTAAACGAGCCCTTTAAGTTATGTAAGTTCAGCGACTGGCGCAACACCGCGCTTATCCATCACTCGACCCGATCGATAGACAAATCTAAATAGATTCGCATCGCGGCGGGTGATGAAAAGACCGGCGACGCGCCGAGCGCGGTCAGCCGGTCGCGCCCTTCGCCCTTCGCATTGACGCCATAAAAGCGCACTGCGGCGGCTGCGGCGGCCTTGAGGTCAGCCTCGCTGTCACCCGCAAACGCGGCGTCGGCAGGCGCGACGCCACAGGCCACAAAAGCGTGCTCGATTGTCGCTGGTGATGGCTTCAGGGCGAGGCCGCTATCGCGGCCGACTATCAGGTCAACCAGGCCAATCAGCTCAAGCGGATCAACCAGGTTTTCGGCCGCTTGGGCGCGGAGCCAAGCCGCGACCGTGCGCGACGAATTGGACGTGACAATCGCGATCGTGCCGCCCTCGGCGCGGAGCGCCCGCAGCAGCTCGATTGCGCCCGGCGCGGGCGCGACCGCGCCCACGCCGGCAAGTTCGTGGCGCTCGATGATGGCCGAGGCGCCGTCGAGCATCGCCCTGAGCGCGGCGGCGGCCGGACGGCCGCCGCCGCGCTCAGGGCTACCGCCGTCGGCCAGGGCGCTGGCGAACTCGCCGCGCGCGAGCACGGCGCGGGCGGCGTCGCCGCCCGCGCACAGCCGCGCGCGCAGCGCCTCATACAGCACCAGGTTCCCGCGCGGAAACTCCTCGAACAGCGCCGGGGCGACGCCTTGCGCGCCGAGCCAGGCCTGCAACTCGCGCCGGCTCCCGGCCCAATCGACGGCGGGTTCCAGCGGCGCGAGGGTGTTGTCGAAGTCGAACATCCAGAGCGCATGGCCTGCGACACGCCCGCGGGATGCGTTGGCGGGCCGTGCTCCAGCGGGCCTACCGGATTCGTGCCGCGTCGCGTCGCTCACTACAGTGCCTCGGAGGCGCAGCGCGCTTGGGCGCCGCCGCATGTGCGGCGGCGCCCAAGCGCGCGCGGCCGACAGACATAGCCGTCGAACTCGATAAGCTCGGCGCCAAGCTGCTGGCCGGTTACGCCGGCCAGCAGCTTGAAAGCCTCGGTGACGGCGACCATTGCGACGGCGCCTGCGCTTGCCGCGCGCACACCGGGCGGACTGAACAAGTCCGCATCGGCGCATAGCGGGCAGGGCGGCGGCGCGGGCATCAGCGCGATTCGCCCCGGCGTATCGAGCCGCGCGATGATGGCGGCGAGGGGCCGATGCTCGCCCACGCCTGGCGCGACCGCGCGAAGCGCACGCCAGATGCGCGCCGCCGCCTCGGCGGTGGGTGCGCCGCCGATCAGCGCGAGCATCAGGTCGCAACGGCCCGGTGTCGCATCGCTGGCGATGCCGGCGCTTACGTCAGGGTTGAGATCGCGCATCCGCTCGACCATCGCGTCGTACGGCGGGCGCTCGCCGACCGGATGCATCGCGATGCGGCCGACGCCGGCGCCGGCCAGGTAGGTAAGCGCGCCGCCCGCGTCCAAGGGCTCGGCCACAATCGCGACGCAAGACGCGAGCAGTCGTTCCTGAGCGCGTCCGCCGACACCTGGAACGATTATCTGGCGACTGTAGCGCTCGATCTGGTTGTCGGCTAATGCCATGTTCCGGCCGCGCCGGGGGGATGCGGGATGCGACGGGTCTAGAGCCCTGAGCGCGCGCTACTCGATGACGTTTTTTTCGATCGGCTCGACCGTGACACCGCTTTGGCGCAGCCAAGCGAGCGCGCGCTCGATCTGCTCGTTCGAGCCCTCGAACTCGACCGCGACCAGGCCCATCTCTTCCGAGACGCTCGCGCCGCGGATGTTGAACACCAGGTCGAACTTCTTGACCAGGTGGTAAAGCAGCGGCTCGCGGATGAGCGACTTGGGGTAGGTCAGGTAGTAGCGCTCGCGGAGGCGTTCCATTTGCTGACGAGCTTTTGCAGGCGCTCCCTGCGCCACTGTTCCCATCCGATCCACAGATTGGTGGACAGGTACTTGTCACCGAAATCCGCAAACACGGTCACCACGCATCCCTCGCGCAGTCCACGCGCGACTCGCAATGCGGCCACCAGAGCCGCCCCGCACGATTGGCCCACCAGCACTCCTTCGATCTGGCCCAGCGCGTAGACCATCTCGTAGGCGTCCTCGGTGCTGACCGCGAGGCGGTCGTCGAGCTCTTCGGCGTGAAAGATGCCCGGCACGATCGACGAGGCCATGTGCTTGAGCCCCTCCAGCCCGTGCATCGCGTCGTCCGGCTCGACCGCGATCACCTTGACCGCGGGGTTTTGCGACTTGAGATAACGCCCGGTGCCCATCACGGTGCCGCCAGTGCCGATTCCGGCCACGAAGTGGGTGATGCGGCCGCGCGTCTGATGCCAGATTTCGGGCCCGGTGGTATCGAAATGGGCGAGCGCGTTGGCCTCGTTGTTGTACTGGTCGGGTTTGAAATAGTGCTCGGGATTGGCGGCGACGATGTTGCGCGCCATCGTGATCGCGCCGTCGGAGCCCTCCAGCGGATCGGAATAGATCGGCTTGGCGCCGAAGGCCTCGATTATCTTCTTGCGCTCGCGGCTGACGTTGGACGCCATCACGATCTCGACCGGGTAGCCGAGCGCCGCACCGGCCATCGCTAGCGCGATCCCGGTGTTGCCCGAGGTCGAGTCGATAATCACCTTGCCCGGACGCAGTTCGCCCCGTTTGAGCCCGAACTCGATCATGTGGCGCGCGGCGCGGTCTTTGACCGAGCCGCCGGGGTTGAAGCCCTCGAGCTTGGCGAAAATCCGCACGCCGGGGCGCAGCAGCCCCTCGCTGACGCGCGTAATTTCGAGCAACGGAGTATTGCCGATCAGCTCGAGCACGCTGTGCGCCCGCGCCGTCGGCACGTATTCCTCGTTACTCGCCGCCGGCGATCGCTGGGACGATTGAAATATCGTCGCCATCCTTGACCTGCGAGTTTAGCTGGTTGAGAAAACGGATGTCGTCGCCATTGAGATAAATATTGACGAAGCGTCGCAGCTCGCCCTTGTCGTCGAGCAGCCGCTCGCGCATGCCCGGATGGCGTTTTTCGAGATCCTCGATAATCGCGCGGACCGACTCGCCCGCGGCCGGGACCTCGTCGGTGCCCCCGGTAAACCTGCGTAACGGGGTTGGTACTCGTACCTTGATTGGCATGATCGAAACTTCCACCTCCAGAGACTAGCGCAACAGACTAGCGTTTGTCGCGTATGCTTCGCCACCCGGCATTACAAGTGTGCCGCCCGCACGGTCAGGCCGCGCCCTTGAGCGAGCGCTTGCCGTCGCCGAGACTCTCGTAGATCGCGTCGAAATCCTTCAAGCGGGCCTCGATCACCAGCGGTGCCTCGATACTCTGGGCGACCGCCTCCAGCGTCTTGTAACCATTGCCGGTAATCGAGACCACCACGCTTTCGTCGGCCTTGATGCGCCCGGCGGCGATGAGTTTCAGGGTCACGGCCAGCGTGGTGCCGCCGGCCGGCTCGGCAAAGATGCCCTCGGTGCGTGCGAGCAGCTTGATTGCGTCGATGATCTCGGGGTCGCTCGCCGCCTCGCCCCATCCGCCGGACTCGCGCACGGCGCGCAGCACGTAGAAGCCGTCGGCCGGATTGCCGATCGCGATCGACTTCGCGATGGTGTCGGGCTTGACCGGCGTGATCAAGTCGGTGCCCTTGTGCAGCGCATGGATGACCGGTGCGGCGCCGGCCGCCTGCGCGCAATGAATCTTGAACTCACCGCCATGAACCAGTCCGACTTCCTTGAATTCCTTGAAGGCCTTGGCGACCTTGGGCAAAATCGTGCCGCCCGCGGTCGGCAGCACGATATGGTTGGGCAGTTTCCAGCCGAGTTGCTCGGCGACCTCGAAGCCGAAGGTCTTGGCTCCCTCGGTGTAGTAAGGGCGCAGGTTGATGTTGACGAAGGCCCATCCGTATTTGTCGGCAATCTCGCTGCACAGCCGGTTGACGTCGTCGTAGTTGCCGCGAATCGTGATCACCCGCGCGCCGTAAATCGATGAGCCGACGATTTTGCCCGACTCGACGCCCTCGGGCATGAAGATGACCGACTTAAGGCCCGCGCGCGCCGCATGCGCCGCCACCGCGGTCGCGAGATTGCCGGTCGAGGCGCACGAGACCGTGGTGAAGCCGAAGTCGCGCGCCTTGGTGATCGCCACCGACACCACGCGGTCCTTGTAGGAAAGCGTGGGATGGTTGACGGTGTCGTCCTTGATGTAGAGCTTCTTGAGTCCCAGCTCGGCGCCGAGGCGGCGCGCCTGCAATAGCGGCGTGAAGCCGGAAAACGGCCCCGCCTCCGGCTCGCCGTCGACCGGCAGCAGCTCGCGATAGCGCCACAGGTTGTGGGGGCGTGCCGCGATCGTTGCGCGCGAGATCGCCGCGCGAATCTTCGCGTAATCGTAGGTGACCTCGAGCGGGCCGAAGCAATCCTCGCATACGTGCAGCGGCTTGATCGGATATTCCTGGCCGCACTCGCGGCACTTGAGGCTGGTCACGTAGCTCATCGCATGGGTCCTCACTGGTTGCGCGGTTGGTTGCGCGACTGGTTTAGCTGCCGCGCCCACGGCGCCGCGTTCTTTGCACGCCGCGCCGCGCCGCAGGCGCATCCGGCGCGCGGGTTTACCTCAAGCACACGGATTCGACCGCTCGCAGTCCCGTCGTAGGTCAGGATTTTTCCCGCCAGCTCCGGCACGCCGCCGCCAAGCCATCGCAATGCCTCGGCAGCTTCGATCTCCCCGATCACCGCCGCGACCGGGCCGATTATTCCCGCCTCGCGGCAACTCGCGATCTCGCCCGGCGCGGGTGCCTCCTCGAACAGGCATCGCAGACACGCCGTGCGCCCCGGCAATACCGTCATCGCCTGGCCGCTCATTCCCAGCACGCCGGCATAAACGAAGGGCCGCTCCAGAGCGAGGCAGGTGTCGTTGATCAGGAACTTGGCCGCGGGGTCGTCGGTCGCGTCGATCACGAAATCATGGCGCGCAATCAGGTCGGCGGCGTTGGAGACGTCAAGTGCGACCGGGTAGGTCTCGACGACTAGCTCCGGATGGTCTTTCCGAAGGCGCTCGGCCGCCGCGTCGACCTTGAGCCGTCCAAGAGTCGCCGTGCCGTAGATTACCTGGCGTGCGAGATTGGAAAGTTCGACCGGGTCAGGATCGACCAGGCCGATTTGCCTGGCGCCGCCGCGCACCAACGCGAACGCGGCTGGAACACCCAGCCCTCCCATCCCGACTACTAGAATTGCCTGCCTTATTAAGTTGCGCCTTCCCAACTCGTTCTCACGCCCGGGCCTGCTTGATTTCATCCGGCGGCGCTACGAGGGGAATTAAAACAAAAAACCCTCCTCCCGGATAAGGACGAGGGTACAGGGACTCTCGCCTTATCTACCGAAGCCTCGTTCGGGCTCCGTTGGAGTTAGCACCAGCACCCTATGGTGGGCCGGTTGCTGCGGCATCGTCGGGCCAGTCCCTCCGCCGCTCTTGATAAGGCCATCAGGCTCATTACCGATACCCAAGCATCCGCGCAAAGTCAACCGCCCGACCATCCGGTCAGTCTAGCTATTAGGCGGAGCGATCGCGCGATCATTTTTGCTTACGCATTTTTCTTTAAATTCTCCTTGCAAGCGCTTTTCCTTGCGGGATTTGGTCAGCGATGCTTTAAGAGGGCTTGCCACCGGAGTTTTTCCGCGGATCGCACGCCGCAATTTTTCCGGCACGGGAGATATTTATGCGAATCGGATTTATTGGACTCGGCAATATGGGCGGCTCGATGGCGCTCAACCTGATGAAGGCGGGCCACCAGGTTACCGTCAACGATGTGCGCCGCCAGGTGGCTGAGCCGCATCTGGCCGGCGGCGCTACGTGGGCCGACAGCTTGGCCGCCGCCGCCAAAGACGCCGAGGTTGTCTTCACCTCGCTGCCAGGGCCCAAGGAGGTCGAGGCGGTGGTGCTCGGCGAGGGCGGGCTAGTCGGCGCGATGGCGCCGGGGAGCCTTTACATCGACCTTTCGACCAACTCGCCCACGGTCGTACGCCAGGTCCACGCGCGGCTCAAAGCCCGGGGCATCCGGATGCTCGACGCGCCCGTCAGCGGCGGCATCGTCGGGGCGCGCAAGGCCACGCTGGCCGTGATGGTCGGTGGGAGCGAGGCCGATTACAACGAAGTCAAGCCAGTGCTCGACGCGATCGGCGACAAGGTGACCTACATCGGCGACATCGGCGCCGGCTCGGTCGCCAAGCTGGTCCACAATATGATTGCGATGTGCTCGACGCAGATACTCGCCGAGGCCTTTACGATGGGCGTCAAGGCGGGCGTCGCGCCCGAAGCGCTGCTGCGCGCGGTGCAAGGCGGCGCCTACGGGCAGGGGATGGTGCTTAACGCGGCGGTGGGCAAGATGGTCTTTCGCGGCGGCTTCGACCGCGCGACCTTCGCGCTCAAACTGGGGCGCAAGGACATCGGTCTCGCCACCGAGCTCGCGCGCGAACTCAACGTGCCGATGCCGATGGCGGCGCTGGCCGAGCAGGATTTTCTGGAGGCGCTGAACAAGGGCTGGGGCGAGAAGGATTCATCGGCGACCTTCATGATCCAGGAGGAGCGCGCCGGGGTCAAAGTTCGCAGCTCGTCATAGACCCCACGCACTACCCGGTCTCGCATCAGTTGCTATTTCACACAACTTACTATTCGAAGGAGAGTATGTAATGGCCGACGACAAGCATGACAAAGGGATGGCGATACGCACCCAGTTGTGGGGCGAGAAGGGCGCCAAGGCCGGCGACGAATTCCTAAGCGGCTTCGATCCAGACTTCGGCAAGTTTCTCAACGACGAACTGTTCGGCGGCATCTGGGCCCGTCCGGGATTGCCGATCAAGACGCGCTCGATGATCACCATCGCGGCGCTGATCGCGCTCGGCCGTGGCGCGGAACTCCGGGTCCACATGCGCGGGGCGCTCAAGCTCGGCATCACCCACACCGAACTCAAGGAGATGATTTTCCATCTCTCGCAGTACAGCGGCGTGCCGACCGCGGTCGAGGCGATCCGCGCCTTCACCGAGGTGACCGCGCCGAAGAAGTAACCGTGTTTCGAGTCTGAGTATGAAGATAGGACTGCTGGTCGCGCCCAACGAGCGAACCGCCAATCCGGCCGACCTGGCCCGCGCTGCCGAAGCGCTCGGCTTCGAGTCGCTGTGGCTGCCGGATCATTCGGTGATGCCGGTCCATACCACGACGCCGCTGCCCGAGACGCGTCCCGGCGAGGGCGGCATCCCGGAAATCTACTACCACATGTGCGATCCGTTCGTGGCGATGGCGATGGCGGCGGCCGCCACCACCCGCCTGATGGTCGCGACCGGAGTGCTGCTGGTGCCCGAGCGCAATCCGCTGCTGACGGCCAACGAGCTGGCGACGCTCGACCGTTTGTCGGGCGGGCGCGTGATCCTCGGGGTGGGCGCGGGATGGCTGCGTGAGGAATCGGAGCTCATGGGCGCCGACTTCGCTCATCGATGGACCCAGACCCGCGAGTACGTGGCCGCAATGCGCGAGCTGTGGACCAAAGACGAGGCCTCGTTCGACGGCCGCTACATCAAATTTCCGCCGGTGCGATGCTACCCCAAGCCCGCGCGCCAGGGCGGCCCGCCGGTCATAATCGGCAGCAAGGACAAAAATGCGCTGCGCTGGGTCGCGCGATGGGGCGACGGATGGTGCCCGATTTTTCTGACGCCGCCGCAGCTCAAGGACGAGCTGGTCAAACTGCGCGCGGAATGCGCTGCGGCCGGCAGCAACTTCGACCGGATGGACATCACGATCATGCGGCGCGAGATGCGCGGCGAGCGCGCCGGCGTGCAGGCCGGGCTCGAGCAGTATGCCGCCGCCGGAGCGCATCGCCTCGTCATCATGATGCTGGAGGCGGGATTGCTTCCGGAGAATTACCAGGCCGAGTTGCGCCGCCTCGCGTCGTTGTATGTGTGAACTCCATGTATGTGCCGCTTGAAGCGGACCGCGCCAAAGCGGCGTCGGCTTTACCGGCGCCGCCGCTTGTCGAGCTGCGATGAGCGACGACGATCTCAGCCTGAGCATCATCGGCGTCGAAGAGGACACCGAGTCAGGTCGCGAAATCGCTGGGGCGCGCCGCCTCAAGCTGCGAACGACCCGGGGCGACATTCCGATAATCGTGCATGCGGCTGAAACTCCGGGCCGCGCCGTACTTTGCATCAGCGGCGCGCTCGGCGGTTTCGATGGCCCGGGGATGCTCTACGTGCGGCTGGGCCAGGAGCTGCCGCGGCTGGGAATCACGGTGGCGCGGCTCAACTACCGGATGCCCAACGAGTTCGGCGAATGCGTGCTCGACACGATGGCCGGGCTGACGTTTCTCAAGGCGATGCGGTACGAGCGCGCAGCGCTGATTGGCCACTCCTTCGGCGGTGCGGTTGCAATCAACGCGGGCACGCTCGCGCCGCCTATGGTGTCGACGGTGATCGCAGTTTCGAGCCAGCTGTTCGGCGCGCACATGGTTGCCGAGCTTGCCCCGCGTCCGCTGTTGCTGCTGCACGGGACCGCCGACACGATTTTGCCGCACGAATGCTCCGAGAGAATTTACGATCGCGCGCAGGAGCCCAAAACGCTCAAGCTTTTTCCCGGCGTCGGCCATCGCTTCACCGAGGCGGCCGACGAACTGCTCGGGACGGCCCGCGACTGGCTAGTCAGTAGACTCTGATCGCGATTCTGAGCGCGCCTCTGACACCGCGCGTTCGCATTCGCAGCCCGGAAGAGAGCGCGCGCCATATGGATCGCGCCGGCCGGCATCTATAATCTGTTAAGTTCCAAACTTTCAGCTACGTGACCCTGGAGATGAAGATCAAAGCCGCAATCGTTGGAGCCACCGGAATTGCTGGTCAACAGGTACTGGCCGCCCTGGATGGCCATCCGTTTTTCGAAATCGCCGCGCTGGCCGCTTCCGAGCGCTCTGCCGGAAAGACCTTTTCCGAGGCGATAACCGACGCGCAAAGCGGCGTGCGGCGATGGTACGTCGGCGGTTGCGAGCCCCCGGCCGAGGCGCTTGGCCTCCAGCTGCAGGACGCGAAGTCGCTCGACCTTGGCGGGATCGGCGTGGTGTTTGCCGCGGTCGAATCCGAGGCCGCGCGCGAGCTGGAGCCGATTTACGCAGCCCTGGTTCCAACCATCAGCACCGCCCGGCCGCATCGGATGGACGCCGACGTGCCGCTGCTGATCCCCGGCGTCAACCTCGACCATCTCGCGCTGGTGAACGAGCAACGCCGGCGTCGTGGATGGAAAGGCTATATCGCGACCCTGCCCAACTGCACCGCGACCGGCCTTGCGATCACGCTGAAGGCGCTCGATGCGCGCTTCGGCGTCGAGGCCACGATGGTGACGACGATGCAGGGTATCTCGGGCGCCGGGCGCGACCTGTCCGCGCTCGACATCGTCGAAAACGTCATCCCGTACATCCCGCGCGAAGAGGAGCGGGTGATGCTCGAGACGCGCAAAATCCTCGGCCGCATGGCCGAAGGCGGCATCGCCGAGCTGCCGCTTCGCGTGAGCGCGACCTGCACGCGTGCCGCGGTGCTCAACGGACATACCGAAGTGGTTGCGGTGTCGCTGAAAAGGGCGGCCGGTCTCGAGGCGGTAAGCGAGGCGTTCGAAAGTTTCGGGCGCGAGTTCACCGCGCTCGGCCTGCCCAATTCGCCCCGCCACATGATAACCGTGCATCGCGATCCAATGCGCCCGCAGCCGCGCCTGGACCGCGATGCCGAGCGTGGGATGACGACTTCGATCGGACGGATCCGCGCCGATGAAGTCCTGCCCAACGGAGTGAAGTACGTCCTGGTTACGCACAACGCGGCGATGGGCGCGGGGCGCGGGGCGGTGCTGCTCGCCGAATATTTGCAGCACGCCGGCTATCTTGCGTAGGCCGGTTCTCTCTTGCGAGGAGCTGCCCGTGTGGCGGGTCTCAAAGTTCGCTGATGAAAATCCCCTGCCGGCAGTAGTATTTTCGCCTTCAGGTCATCCTTCGACTCGGCTCGCAGTCGCTCGCCGGCTCAGGATGACTTTCACCTTTGCGAAACTTATCCGGGAGACGTTACCCTAGCGCGGTTTGCGAGCACGCACGAAGGCGCTCATGAATTTGCCGTCGACCAGCGGCGCGATTTTTTCGATGTCGAGATTTGCGCTGGCGAAAAACTCGGGGGCGTCTTTCGCGTAGTAGACGCGAGTCGGCTCGACCTCGACGTCCGCGAATCCGGCACCGCTCAATTTCGCCCGGTACTCGGATTCCTCCAAAGCTCCGGCGATGCATCCGATCCATAGCTCGACGCTGCGGCGAATAGTATGCGGGACCTCGCCACGCACCACCACGTCCGAGACCGCGAAGCGGCCCCCGGGGCGCAGTACGCGGAACGCCTCGGCCAGCACGCGATCCTTGTCGCCCGAGAGGTTGATTACGCAGTTCGAGATGATCACGTCGACCGAATTGTCGGGCAGCGGGATGTTTTCGATCTCGCCCTTCAAGAACTCGACATTCTGCGCGCCGGCCTTGCGCTGGTTCTCGCGCGCCAGGGCCAGCATCTCGTCGGTCATGTCGAGCCCGTAGGCTTTGCCGCTGGGGCCGACGCGGCGTGCCGAGAGCAATACGTCGATTCCGCCGCCGGAGCCGAGGTCGAGCACCGTCTCGCCAGGCTTAAGCTCGGCGAGCGCGGTCGGATTGCCGCATCCGAGCGACGCGGCGACCGCTTCCGTCGGCAGCGCCGACTTTTCGTTGTCGGCGTAAAGGTTCGAGGTGATCGGATTGCCGCAGGGGGCGGCGGTGCCGCAGCAGCCGCTATCCTGGCTCGAGACGCGCCGAGCGGCGCGCGCGTAATTTTCCCTGACCTGTTCTTTAATCGAGGGTTCGCTCATTGTCTGTGCTCCGATGCCGCCGCGTGGGCGGCCGTTCCGCGTTCGCCGCGTCCGTCAGTCGATCATCCATTCATAATTCCATATATCTGAAACTATATAGAAGTCAACCGCGGTTGGAATGCCCACAGAATGCCGCGACACGTCGGCATCGCCCGGCGCTGACACTCGCGCCGCCAAACCTGATATACAAAACGTGCTAAAAATGGATGCGTGATTGCCGCGCCGTCGTGTGCGGCGTCGCGAAAGAGATGATCCGATGGCGGCCGCAGTGAAAAGCGAAAAACCTGTTCCCGTTGCCGACGAACTCTCGCAGCCGTTCTGGGACGCGGCCAAGCAGCACCGACTCGTGGTGCAGCGTTGCGCCGAATGCGAGTATTACAATCATCCGCCGCGCCCCACTTGCGACCGCTGCTCCTCGCAGCGCCTGGAGTTCGCGCCGGTCTCCGGCCGCGGCACGATCTACACCTTCACCGTGATGCATCAGCCGAGCGTAGCCGGCTTCGAGGGCGAGGTCCCGTACGTCAATATCGTAGTCGAACTCGAGGAGCAGCCGATGCTGTTCATGGTTTCCAATCTGCCGCACGCGGAGCTGGACAAAATCCGCATCGGCGGACGCGCCGAAGTCTGGTTTGAGGAGCGCGGCGGGGATCTGGCGCTCGCGCAGTTCAAGCTGGTCTGAGCGGAGGAGGGGAGCGTGGCGATGTGGCACGGCAAGGGCAAGACCGCGATCGTCGGGATCGGTTACTCGGAGCTGGTGCGTCAGTCCAAGCGACCGCTGGGATTGCTCGCGCTCGACGCCTGCCGCGAAGCGATCGCAGACGCGGGGCTGAGCCCGCAGCAGATCGACGGGCTAGCGACTTATCCCGAGGCGCCGTTTCTGGGCGCCGGCACGCGCGACGGCGTCGATATTGTCAGTGTCGCCTGGATCATCAACCATCTGGCGCTCGCGCCCGACGTGCGATGGTACGCGCAGATCGAGACCGGGATGATCGCGGCCCCGGTAATCGAGGGCGCGCACGCGCTGATGGCCGGGGCGTGCGACTACGTGCTCATCTGGCGCGCGCTGCATCAGCCGCGCAACTACGGCGCGTTCAGCGGCGCGCGTGCCGGCGGCGACGCGCAGTTCCTCGCGCCCTATGGATGCGTCGGGGTAATCCAGTCGCACGCGATGGCGTGGCGGCGCTACATGCATCAGTACGGCGCCACCCGCGAGCATCTCGCCACTTTCGTGGTGAACTCGCGGCGCAACGCCAATCTCAATCCACGCGCCTTCTTTCACACCAAGCCGATGACCCGCGAGGACTATTTCGCCGCGCGGCCGATCGCCGAGCCGTTTTGCCTGTTCGATTGCGACGTGCCGGTCGAGGGCTGCGTAGCCCTGGTGATGACCAGTGCCGAGCGCGCGCGCGACCTGCGCCGTCCGCCGGCCTACGTCGCCGGCCATGGTCAGAACACGGTCAGCCGGCGGAGCGTGCTCCTCTATACGCTCGACGACTACGTCATCAACGGCAAATCGCTGGCGGACAAGTTGTGGTCGGCGGCGGGACTGGGCCCGGCCGACATGGACGCCGCGCAGTTGTACGACGGCTTCAGCCCGTCCACGCTCTACTGGCTGGAGGCGGCCGGCTTCTGCAAGCGGGGCGAGGCCTACGCGTTCGTCCAGGACGGCCGTATCGCGCTGGAGGGCGAATTGCCGGTTAACACCTTCGGCGGCAGCCTGAGCGAAGGGCGGCTGCACGGGATGGGACATATCGCCGAAGCGGTGTTCCAGGTGACCGGGCGCGCCGAGCGCCGGCAAGTTCCGGGTGCGGCTGCGGTATGTGCGATCGACGGTTCGCCGATGATGCGTGGCAGCGGAATCGTGGTCACGCGCGACCCGTAGCGTTCCCTCCCGTGAGGGGTTTCGAGGCTCTTCCATTCCCTTGCGGAAAAGCATAGGCTCTGATGCGTAACGGTCGGAGTGTTCCCTATCAAACTCCCGGGAATTAGCCCGGGTCCTCTGTTCGAGAGCTTCCCGACAAATACCAACGGAGGGCAATTGATGCCCAGCAAATTGTACGTAGGCAATCTGGCCTACGCGGTAACCAATGACGACCTGCAGCAGCTGTTTTCGCAAGTGGGACAGGTGCAGAGCGTCGCGATCATCACCGACAAGTTTTCGGGCCAGTCAAAGGGTTTCGGTTTTGTCGAGATGGCTAGTGCGGATGATGCTGCCAAGGCAATTCAGCAGTTCAACGAGACTGAACTGAAGGGCCGCAACATCAAGGTCAACGAGGCCAAGCCTCGTGAGTCGAGCTTCGGCGGTGGTGGCGGCGGCGGCAACCGGGGCGGTGGCGGCGGCGGCGGTGGAAATCGCGGCCGCGATCGCTGGTAACAGTTGATCGAAAACGGGGGCGGGCCGAGCCCTGCCCCCGTTGTTTTTTAGCGCACGCAAATTTGAACCCGACGGCACCGGCCGCTTCAGCGAGCCGATGACCGCGGTGGTTTGGCAGGGGCGACCAGTTGGAAAAACGTCGCAGAGAACAGCTTCGTCGGCAAAAGCAACAGGACAAGGAACAGCGTCGGGTCAAACGCGTCACCGAACGGCAAACTCCGGGAGTGGCCAAGGATAAAGACGCCGACCTGGCCGATATGGTCCCCGGACCGCAGCCCGGCCAGATTATCGACCTCGATCAGTAGTAGCAGTCGTAAAACTCGCAGCGCGAGTCTTTCCCACGGCTCGTTCTCCACGCTTGTTTAAACAATAGTATTCGTCAGCGGTTCGCGGTTCGCGTCGATGTTGCAGACGTGGAGGACGACCTACGCGCCGGAGCTTGCGACCAGCGCGAGAAAATCCGCCAGATGGATCACCCGGATGCGTGACTTGCGCCGGCGTAATTCCTCCGCTATCTGAAATTCGCAGCCGGGATTGCCCAGCACGACGTAGTCGGCACCAGTCGCCTCGATATTGTCGGCCTTGCGCTGCGCCAGTCGATGCGCCATTGCGGTTTCGAGCAGGTTGTAGCTGCCGGCCGACCCGCAGCACAGGTCGGACTCCGCCATCTCGACCAGCCGCACGCCTGCAATTGACGCGAGGAGCTTGCGCGGCCCCTCGCGCACGCCCATGCCGTGCACAAGATGACACGAGTCATGATACGTCACGACGCATTCGAGCCGGCCCGCCGGTTTGTCGCGCGCGAGCAGCAGCGTGCTGAGATCGGTCGCGCGGGCCGAGACCTCGCGCGCGTCGCCCGCCAGCTCCGGGTCATCTTTCAATAATTCGCCGTACGACGCGATCGCCGCGGCGCATCCCGACGCCGCCGAAACGATCGCCTGAGCGCCGGATCGTTTGAGCGCCCGCACGTTGCGGCGCGCGAAGTCCAGTCCGCGCGGCAGGTTACCGTCGTGCAGATCGAGCGCGCCGCAGCAGACCGTGGGCGCGAGCTGCACGACATGATAGCCGGCCGCCGCCAGCGCACGCTCCGTGTTGCGATTTTCCGAAGGCGTTAGCACCTCCGCGACGCATCCGTGATGCACCACCGCGGTGGGGCCGCCGGAATTCGCCGCCGTGGTCTCGGGATAAACGGGCGAGACCCGCGTCAGCTCCGGCACCAGATCGATCCACTCGCGCAGCGCGCGGGGCATTAGGCGGCGAACTGCGCCGCGCATTTTGAGCCGCTCGGCGGCGCGCAACGGCCATAGCATCACGCGGAGCCGCGCCGGATACGGAAAGATGAAGCGGACCGCCGCATGCCGCAGCGCGTCGATGAACCCGCGCCGATGGTTGCGGTCGACGAAGTCGCGCGTCCGCTCCAGGAGCCGCCCATAGTGAATGCCCGACGGACAGGCGGTCTCGCATCCACGGCATCCCAGGCACGAGTCGAGATGGCGTACGACGTCGTCGTCGAGCGTCATCCGCCCCTCCGCAAGCGATTTCATCAAGTAGATCCGCCCGCGCGGCGAATCCATCTCGGTCCGCGTCAGCAGATAGGTTGGACACGACTCCAGGCAAAGGCCGCAGTGCACGCAGTCGAACAGGAGGTCGTATTCGACCACGTCGTGGGCCGGGCCGGAACGCGCCGGCGCAACCGGTTCCCGGGTTTCGGCATCGCCCATCAAAGTCCCCCAACGAAACATCCGGGGTTAAAAACTCCCGCCGGATCGAAGGCGGCCTTGAGCCGGCGCATCAGTTTGACTGCGCCGGCGGGAGGCTCATCGAAAAATTCCAGATGCGGTCGCAACGCCGGCGCGGCCGCGAGCAGCCGCAGATGGCCACGCGCCGCGTGCGCTGCAACGCGCCAGCGGTCGAGAGTCTCGCGCGCCTTTAGCGGGTCAAGCTCGCCGCCGATGAAGATTTGCGCGACGCCGCATGCCGCGTGGGCGCGAAATTCCGCACCCGCGGCCTCGACGCATCGGTGAAGCTCGGCCGGCGCCGTAGCGAGTTGAGCAGCGAGCGCGGCGGGCGCGAATTCCAGATCGCGCAATTGCTCGTAGGTCTCGATGGCACGCGCGCCATCGGTGAAGACGGCGCCGGCCAGACCGCCGAAATGGCCGCCAAAATAGTCGCGTTGATAGTCCAGCTCGGAAGCGCTGCCGGCGATCGCGGCCAGCAGCAGACAAGCTTCCGGATGGCCGAAACGCGCGGCGAGCCCGGGGCTCAGCACCTCGACGTGCACGAGCGGCAGCGCATCGTAAAGCTTGAGCGCCGCGCCGAATGCGTCGGCCGCGCGCGTAAACGGCGCGATGCCTATCGTGTAGCCCTCGGGAATCGGCCGCAGTTTGAACGCGGCCTCCGTTATTATTCCAAGCGTTCCGAACGATCCGGTCATCACTTTCATCAAATCATAGCCGGCGACGTTTTTGACTACCCGTCCGCCGCCATGCACCGCGCGTCCCTCGTGGCCAATGAAGCGCACGCCAATCAGCAGGTCGCGCGGCGTGCCCTCGGAGAGCCTGAGCGGGCCGGCCTGCGAGGCGCCGATAAGCGCGCCGAGCGTGGTTGCGCCAGGATTGGCCGGGTCGAGCGGCAAGCGCTGTCCATGCTCTGCCAGGCGCTGGTTGAGCGCGCCAAGCGTGATTCCGGCCTCGGCAATCACGGTCATATCTTCGGGTTCGCAGGCAACTATGCGGTCCATGTGGGCGAGCGAGACGCCGAGCATCGCGGGCGCGCGGCGAATTTCACCGAGCGTGCGCGCGGCGCCGAGCGGCGCGAGCGTGGTCGGGCCGGCTTCGCCTTGGCGTTCACATATGCGGACGAGCGCGGCGATTTCCTCGCTGCCGCGCGGTTCGGCGATTATCCGCGCGGCGAGCGTTTCACGTCCGCGCGGCGGGCGCACGCCCTCGGCGCCCAACAGCCGGCGGATCGCGTTCTCGACCTTGTCGACCTGAGCGTCGATCACCGGCTATAGCGGGGCCTGGCGGCGCGGTGCGGCGACTTCGACACAGCCGCCGGGTTGCGGGATGACCTTGTTGGGGTTGGCGTGTCCGGTGGGATCGAACACGCGGCGCAGCTCGCTCATGACGATGAGATCCTCGGGTGCGAACAGCAGCGGCATCTCCTGCTGCTTCTCGACCCCGATGCCGTGCTCGCCGGTCAGGCTGCCGCCCATCTCGACGCAGGCCTTCAGGATCTCGCGGCCCGCTTCGATCGCGCGCCGCACCTGGTCGGGATCGCGCTCGTCATAGAGCACGATCGGATGGATATTGCCGTCGCCGGCATGGAAGACATTGCCGATCGCGAGCTTGTAGTGGCGGCTGAGCGCCGAGATCACGCGCAGGATGTCGGGCAGCCGCGTGCGCGGCACCACGCCGTCCTGGGTGGCATAGTTGGGCGCGAGCCGGCCGACCGCGCCGAAGGCGCGCTTGCGCGCCTTCCATAGCAGCGCGCGCTCGGCCTCGTCGCGCGCGAGTTTCACCTCGACCGCGCCGGCCTCGGTGGCGATGCGCGCGATGCGCTCGGCGCGTTCGCTGAGCCCGGCCTCCAGCCCGTCGATTTCGATGATCAGCACGGCGCCGGCGTCGGCGGGAAACCCGACTTTGAACGCCGCCTCGACCGCGCGAATGATGAGCTGGTCCATCATTTCGATCGCGCCCGGAATGATCCCGGCGGCGATGATCGCGGTGACCGCCGCGGTCGCGCGTTCGACGTCGGCGAAGATTCCGAGCAGCGTGCGATGCGCCTGCGGCTCGCGCAGGAGCCTCAGCGTCGCGCGCGTCACGATTCCAGCGGTGCCTTCAGCGCCGACCACCGCGCCGAGCAGGTCATAGCCCAGGCGCTCGTCGGCCGGGCCGCCCAGCTCGACGACTTCGCCGCCCGCGAGCACCAGCTCGGCTCCCAGCACGTGGTTGGTGGTGACACCATACTTCAGCGTATGCGGGCCGCCGGAGTTCTCGGCGATATTGCCGCCGATGGTGCAGGCGGCCTGCGAGGATGGATCGGGCGCGTAAAAATACCCGGCCTCCTTGACCGCGTTGGTCACGTTGATATTGACCACGCCGCTTTCAACCTCGATGCGCCGGTTGGCGAGATCGCAGGCGACGATGTGGTTCATGCGCGACGTGCATACCATCACCGGCGCGTTAAGCGGCAGGCATCCGCCGGACAGTCCCGTGCCCGCACCCCGCGGCACGAAAGCCACCCCGCGCCGCTCGAGCGCGGCCAGCACGCCGCTTACCTGCGCGGTAGTCCGCGGCAGCACCAGCAGGTCGGGCGCGCTCTTGGCGATGGTCCATCCGTCGCACTCGTAAACGGCGAGTTCGCTTGGGCGCGCGACGACGCCGTCTGCGCCGACGATTGCGGCCAGCTCCGCGGCGAGTGCGGGCAGTTCGGCGGTAAGTTGCGAGGCGGCGACGAGGCTTTCCACGGCCCGCTACTGTAGCACGATCGCGCCGAATCGAGATCGGCGCGCTTCGCGCTCTTGCGGGGTCGGCGCGCTACGCGCTTTTGCCGGCGCTGCGCGCTTTTGCCATGCGCGCCCGTCCGGTCAATAATGAGCGCAACGCAAAATCGCGCCGGTTCTGAAGCCGCCCCCGCTCGCGGGTGCGTTTCAAGGCGCCGGCGCTGAAAAGGGAGACCGCCTTTGGCCAGTTCCTCGTTTCCGGAGTTGCAACCATCCGCTCGTGTGTTGCTCGGACCGGGCCCCTCGAACATTCACCCGCGGGTGATGAAAGCGATGCTGTCGCCGGTGGTCGGACATCTCGATCCCGACTTCGTCAAGGTGATGGACGACATCAAGAAGATGTTGCGGATAGTCTTCCGCACCACCAACGAGATCACGTTCCCGGTTTCGGGCACCGGCTCGGCCGGGATGGAAACCGTGCTGGCGAATCTGATCGAGGAGGGTGACGAGGTTGTGATCGGCACGGCCGGCGTATTCGGCACGCGCGTGGCCGAACTGGCCACGCGGCTCGGCGCGCGGATCCATCGGGTCGACGCCGAGTGGGGCCGAATCGTCGAGCCCGAGCGCATCGAGCAGGCGCTCAAGGCGGCCAAGGCGCCCAAGCTGGTAGCGATCGTGCACGCCGAAACCTCGACCGGGATCCATCAGCCGATCGAGGAGATCTCGAAAATGGCGCATGCGCGCGGCGCGCTTATGGTGGCCGATGGAGTGACGTCGCTCGGATGCGTACCGCTGGAGATCGACGCCTGGCAGATCGACGCCTGCTACAGCTGCACGCAAAAAGGTATCGGCGCGCCGCCGGGACTGTCACCGGTGACCTTCAGCCCGCGCGCGATGGAAGTTGTCCGCAAGCGCAAGACGCCATGCACCTCGTGGTACTTCGATCTCTCGCTGATCGAGAAGTACTGGGGACCCGACCGCGTCTACCATCACACCGCACCGATCACGATGAACTATGCCTTGTACGAGGCGCTAAGGATCGTGGTCGAGGAGGGGCTCGAGGCCCGCTTCCGGCGCCATCGCGCCAACGCGGCCGCGCTGCAGGCGGGGCTCGGCGGGATGGGGTTGGATCTCGCGGCACAGGAAGGCTTCCGGCTGCCGCAACTCACCACGGTCGCGGTGCCATCGGGGATCGACGAGGCCAGGGTGCGGGCGCAACTGCTGGAGAAGTTCAATATCGAAATTGGCGCCGGGCTGGGGCCGCTTAAGGGCAAAGTGTGGCGCATCGGCCTGATGGGCGAGTCCTGCAAGCGCGAGAACGTGATGCTGGTGCTGAGCGCGCTGGAGACGATTCTGGAATCGATGGGTTTCGAGATCGCGCGCGGCAAATCGCTTGCCGCCGCCGACCGCGCTTACAACGGCTCGGCCGCTTAGCGCCCCCGGACGGGGCGAATCTCAGGCGGCGGCCGACGCTGCCTGATCGGCCTGATCGCCGAGTGCGGTCTCGCGAATGACGCGCATCAGAGTGCTGCGCTTGAGCGGCTTGCCCAGATGAGAATCGCACCCGGCCTCCACCGCCTTGCGCACGGTCTCGTCGAAGGCCGATGCGGTCAGCGCGATGATCGGTGTGCGGCGCGCGCCGTTCTCTTGCTCCCATTGCCGGATGCGCCGCACGGCTGAGAAACCGTCCATGACCGGCATCTGGATATCCATCAGAACCAGGTCGTAATGGCCGCGCAAGAGTTTATCGACCGCGACCTGGCCGTTCTCGGCCTCGTCGAGTCCGTAGCCGGTCTTGCCGAGATAGGCGCGAATCAACAGCCGGTTGTCGACCGAGTCGTCGGCGAGCAGGATTCGGCACGGCGCGGTGGCAGGCTCAACCGCGGCGATCGGCGGAGCCAAATGCGCGGGCGAGGCCGCGAGAGTATCTGACGAGGGCGCCGCGGACCGATCGCTAGCTGCGGCAATCGCGGCGGCAACCGAACCGGTCGCGAGCTTTACTGCCAGAGGCGCGCGTTTCGCAAAGTTCGCCGCCACGGCCAGCAGGTCGGCACGCTTGAGCGGTTTGACCACATAGTGTTCGAGGCCGGCTTCGCGCAAGCTGACAAAGGCTTTCGAGAGATCGTACGAACTGACCGTGGCCACCGTCAGCCCGGCCGCAGCGCCAGCATTGGCGCCGATGCGCCGCGCGAGATCGAAACCGCCGCCGTCAGGGCGCGAGCAGTCGGCGAACACGAGCGCGAACGGCTGTGCGACGCGCTTAGCCTGCTCGACCGTCTCCCAGGCCTCGTCCGCCGAGGCGGCCTCGATCACGGTGGCGCCGCTTGCTTCGAAAATTTCGCGCGCGGTGGCGCGGCAGGTTGCGTTGCGATCCATGAACAGCACCCGCACTCCGCCAAGATCGATCGGCGCCGGCGCGTCAGCCGCGCCTTGCGAGACCCCGAAGCGGGCCGTGAAGTGGAAGGTGCTGCCCTTGCCGGTTTCGCTTTCGACCCATACCCGGCCGCCCATCAAGTGCACCAACCGCTCGACGATCGCGAGTCCCAGGCCGCTGCCGCCATACTTGCGCGTGGTCGAGGAGTCGGCCTGGGCGAAGGGCGAAAAGATCGAGGCGAGTTTTTCGGGCGCGATGCCGATGCCGGTGTCGCGTACGGAAAAGCGCAGCGCGCCGGGTTCGCGGCTTTGCGTGTCGCGCTCGATTGCGACGACGACCTCACCACGCTCGGTAAACTTGAGCGCATTGCCGACAAGGTTGGTCAGTACCTGGTTGAGACGCAGCGGATCGCCGAGCAGACTGACCGGCAAATCGGGTGCGCAGCGGGCCACGATTTCGACCTCGGTCTCGCGGGTGCGCAGTGCGAGCGTGTCGGCGACGCGCTCGGCCAGTTCGGCCACGTTGAAGGGGGTTTGCTCGAGGTTGAGCTGCCCGCTCTCGACACGGGTGAGGTCGAGAATGCTGTTGAGAAGCTCGAGCAGGTTGGAGCCGTTGTTGATGACCCGATCGACATAGTGGCGTTGCTCGGGGTCGAGCTGGGTGTCGGTTAGCAGATCGGCCGAGCCGAGGATGACGTTGAGTGGCGTGCGGATCTCGTGCGACATGCAGGAGAGAAATTGCGATTTGGCTTCCGAGGCCGCCATGGCAACCTCGCGCGCCGCGACCAATGCCTCGTGGGCCTTGCGCAGTTCGGTCACGTCGCGCAGCGCGCTGATCACGCATTCCTCGCCGTTGATCGTCGCCCTGACCGAGGAGATCAGCGCCGTAACCGACTCGCCGCTGCGCATTCGGAAGCGGCCCTCGACGTTGCGCACGAAGCCCGCGGCCTTGATGGCGTAGGATATCTGCTTGGCCTGTTCGCGGCCCTCCCACAAGTCAAGCTCCCCGGGCCTGCGGCTCAGCACTTCCTCACGGCTGTAGCCGGTGCGGTCGACGAACTCGCGGTTGACGTCGATGATCTGGCCGTCGCTGATTCGGGTGATGAGGATAACGTCGGAACTGGTTTCGAAAACGCGACGAAATTTTTCTTCGCTTTCGCCCAGTTGCAAGTCGCGTTCGCGCAGCGCTTGATACTGTTGAGTGCGCTCGCGGTAGCGCACGCCGAAGCTCGTCGCGCACTGGGCGAGGCAGGCCGCGGTGATTACGCCCAACCAGTGATACAGAAGGTTGGGATCGACCGTGTAACACAGCATCGTGTTCGCAAGCAGCGCCGACACGCTAAGCGCGCCCAGCCCCCATTGCCATCGCGATTCCCACGGCACCAGCATCGCCGAGCCCAGCATGATGTGCAGCAGCGAGAGGAACAGCGCCTCGTGACGTCCGCCCGCCGCGATGCTCATGACCGTGGAGCTTACGATGAGCATCGCGCACAGCGTGAAAGCCGCGGAGCGCCAGTGCACGCGAAAGCCGCGCGTCCAACTTATGCTGAGCCCGACCAGGGCGGCGGCAAAGTTGAACAGATGAAACCCCGTGAGCAGCCAGGGGTTGACTTCCGTGGCATTACCGAGACGGAGTTCGGAAACTATGAAAAGGGGTTGCGTAACGAGTATGATGGCGATGCCGACGCGCGTCAGCAGCACGGCCCAAGCGTCATCGGGCAGTGTCGGTTTCAGATCGAAGCTGAAGCCGTCCGCATTCTGATCTCTGGCGGATGTCGAAGGAGATGGGCGCATTTACAAACTTCTAGGCTGCCGAGAGCCTTTAGCATGCAAATAAAATGCCTAGAAGAAAATCAAGCTAATTCGCGATGATTTAGCACTATAGACGATTAAAAGCAGGCAGTTTTGCATCAAGCCTATGCAAACGTGCAACGTTCAGCTACAAAGATAGGGGACAAAAGATAACGATACTGGTCGTAGAGCTGGAATCTCCGGTGAAGCCGTGCAATTGCGGATCCTAAAATCGCCAATCGAACGGCGCGAGTTCGCCGAACGAATGGTTCGTGCCAGAGCCGGCAAGGGCGCTGGCTTTAGCGAAACCCCGGAATCCGTCCTTGGCGAGATCCATCTCAACTACGGAGAAGTATGCGCCATATATAACGAGGACGGACCGGAGCCCGACGAAATGCTAGCCGGATTCGTTATTCATAACCTGGCGATGTTTCCGCAGAGCTATCCTCGGCCGGACCTGACCCATCTGCCTCCAGAAAAGGTGTACGAATGCGGAGAGCTGTGGGCCTTGGCCCCAGGAGCGGCCCGTCTCGCAAGGCATGCCGGTTATATGCTGTCGGGCATCAGAGGGGCGCAGGCGATCCTGGTTTACGTGATGCTCAAGCCGCGCGACACCAGTTCTCTGTACAAGACCTTCACCCGGATGGGTGATCCGATCCAATGGCACTACGTAAGGGCGATAGACGGCACGCCGGCGTGGGGACAGGCGATGGTGCTGGAAGGGTCGGCGCTCGAGATGACGGTCAACGTCGCGACCGCGGTAAGTTTCGAATCCTTCGACGGCGAGATCCTGAAATTTCGCAATCCGTTTCCGATCGTGCCAAAGATCCGAAGAATCCCGCTACGCGTGCCCGCTCCTGCCATACATGCTCCGGGTCCCGTCATTCACGCTCCCGCTCCTGTCGTACAGGAACTTCGCGGCGACCACGTCGCCCAGTTCCGCCGCTAGCATCCAAAGCTCAGCTTGACCTGCGCATGCGCTGGCGGGCCTTATCCGTGCCGCGCCGCCGGCTAGAATGGCTTGAGCACGGCGAGCGCGAGAATCGCGAGCACCAGTAAGCTGACGAGTCCGTGAATCATCTTGAACTCGCGCGTCGAGGCTCCTGACGGGTCGTTCTCCAGGTTCAGGATGCGGCGGTGGAGGCGGTAGTGGCAGTAGAGCAGCACGAGCACCAGCGCCAGCTTCGCATGTAGCCAGCCTCTCATGAGGACGGCCGGATCGAGCAAGATCAGGATGATGCCCAAGAGGACCGTGGTCAGCGCGCCGATATTGCATCCGACCTGAAACAGGCGGCGCGAAACACCGATAAGCCGCTCGCGTGCCGCGCCCACCTCTTCGGTGGCCAGCGCGAGCATCGACGAGACCACCAGCAAGTTGCCGATCCAGACGATCACTCCGAACAGATGAAAAACGATTACCCAGCCGATGAGGCCTGTCCAGTTGACCATCGCGCCGCTCCTTACTCAGGCCGCTCGAATATGGCTTATCCGCGTCGCCAGCACCATCGCCACCGCCGCCACCACCGCGCCGCCGAGGTACGGCGCTGCCGGGCCCATCGCCTGGTAAAGCATCCCGCCCGCGATTGGGCCGATCACGCGCGCCAGCGAGAGCACCGATTGATTGAGCCCCAACGCCTCGCCTTGTAACTCGCGTCCGGTGCGCCGCGAAATCAGGGTGGCGACCGCGGTGGTGCCGAGTCCATAACCCGACGCGATCAGAATCAACATCCCGTAAAGCGCGGCGTGCGAGGACCAGCTTCCCAAGGGGGCAAGCCCGATCGCGAGTGCCGCCGCACCCGCCACCACCAGCGCGGCCTCGCCCGTGCGTGGCACCAGTTTACCCACCAGATAGCCCTGAGTGATTGCCTGCATCAATCCGGCGAAGGCCAACAATCCGCCCACGCCGGCCGCCGCATAGCCATAGACCGCGGGCACGGTCAGCGCGAAGGTCGCCTCCAGCGCGGCGATCGCGAAGGTCAGCAGGAAGGCTACCACGAACAGCGGCGCGATCGCGCGATGGCGTCCCAGCCGGCGCGGCAGATCGAGCGACCATCGCGATCCTGGGCGCGCGCCCAGCGCGGTGTCTTGCGCAAGCGCCTGCGGAGAGTGCGACTCGGGCAGCCAGACCGCCGCGAAGATGAGATTGGCGAAGGTCAGCGCCGCCGCGAACAGCACCGGCGTGCGCAGGCTCACCGCACCGAGCAGGCCGCCGACCGCCGGCCCCAGCACGAAGCCCAACCCGAATGCCGCGCCGATCATGCCCATCGCGTGCGCGCGCTTCGATTCTTCGGTAGTGTCGGCGACGTAGGCCTGAGCGGTCGAGATCGTCGCCGCGCAGGCGCCGTGCACCGCGCGCGAGATCAGCAGGCCCGCAAACGAGTCCGTGAATCCATAGATTAAATAGCTCAGCGACGAGCCGAGCAGCCCCAGCATGATGATCGGACGCCGGCCGATTCGATCGGAGAGCCGCCCGAGCACCGGAGCGAAGATGAACTGCGTTATCGAGTAGGCGGAGAGAATCAATCCGATCGCGCCCGCGCCGACACCCAGGCGCATGGCGTACATCGGCAGAAACGGAATCACGATGCCGAAGCCGAGCAAGTCGAAGAAGACGGTCGCGAACAGGATGAGGCGCGATTTGCCGCCGGACGCCGCGGTGGGCGCGGGCGGCTTGGATGGTTGCGAAGTTGGCATCTCAAAAAATCTGGCGTGGGCGCGCGATGAAGGAAATCGCATGACGGCGCCGTAGTCAAGCAAGCGCGGTGTTCACGGCGCGCGCTTGATCTGAGCGCGTGATAGCTCACGCGATCGTAAAGGCGCCGGCGCGATGCGCGCGGCGATCACTATCTTGGCGGCGATCGCTATCTTCGATGGTCCGTTGGCGATGATCGGTCTTCGCTGATCGCTCGCCTTTCCCGATCGCTCCCGCTGGAATTTTTTAGCGCTGGTCGTTCGGTCTAACGATCGTCAGGCGAAGCCTGGGACGAACTTTCAGTGGCGAAGCGATAGACCAACTCGTCGGGGCGCACGTAGCCCAATTGTTCGCGGATGCGGCGTTCGAGATAGCGATCGTCTTTGCCCAGCCGGCCCAGCTTGAGCTTCAACGCAGCGTTGGATTTGAGCAATTCCCCATGCACGGTTTCGAGTTGCGCGCGCCGCTCGCGCAGCAGCATCAAGTCTCGCATGCCTAGCGGCCCGGTGGCGAAATCCACCGCGAGCAGGCCGCAGGCGGCGGTCAGGAATAACGTCAGCCATTCGCGGCGCAAATACTGGCCTAGCCGGTTCACAAGCAGCATCGTAAAAAGACTTGCCTCGAACTTCAAGCGGGCTTATGACTGAACACCATTCTAATCTGGTAAAGGCTAGGTAAGCCAAGGCTTGTTCCGATTTTAAAATTTCTTTATAAACGATCCGCGTTCTGCTTGATTTATGAATAACAGGTTTCTATAATCCGAATCGAAGGCGAGGGCATAGTGGCCCAGCCAGCGGGTTCAGCGGGTTTCGGAGCTTGTCCGGCAGCAGCACTGTTAAGGAGGTGTCTATGCCAGTAAAAAAGAAAAGTTCAGCTACAAAATCCAAAGCCAAGCTAAAGACGAGTATGAAGAAGAAAGCCGGCAAGAAAAAGAAGAAGTAACGGCGTAAGTTTCCCCCGGGAAACCGGGGGCTGGCCAAGATGCCGGGCATGCTGCTGGGATAAGCCGGGGTGAATCAACCCCGTACCGCGAGAGGGCCCCTGAAAGGGGGCCCTCTTTTTTTCTGCGACTTTTGCGCTTGCGGCGCGTGATATGCCGGGCGCAACGTAGTTGCGATGGAGACGCGGCTTGGCCGAATCCCGGCCGCTTGCGAGCGGCCCGAACCGTTGAAGTTCGCCTGGCCGCTGATGCTGCTGCCCGAGCTTTTCACCACCGCGCGCCATCTCGCAGTCGCGCGCGGATATTTCGCTAGCATCGGATGGGAGGTCTATGCGCCCGACCTCCGTGCGGCGGCGGAAGCGGCGCGCACCGAGGCGCGTGCGTCGAACCCACGCGCCGGCGGCTTCGAGGGACTGGCCGCGATGCTGGCCGAGGCTCTGGCAGCGCTCGGGCGCGACTCAATCGTCGTCGGTCATGGATTGGGCGGATTGCTGGCGCTGAATGCGGCTGAACATCCACGAGTGCGAGCGGCGGTCGCACTGGCGCCGATGCTTCCTGGATTTCGATCGCCGCTGGTGATGGGGACGGCGAACTGGCCGGCGCGATTGCTCGGCCGCGCGCTCAAGCCGCCGCGCGGCGCCGTGCTGTTCCATCTGCTGGCCGACGCCGAGCCGTTCCAGCGCGAAGCGCTGACGCGGGCTCTGGTGGCCGATGACGCGCGCGCGGCGCTCGAAGTCGTGCGCGGCCGGGTCGATTTTGCAAAGAGCGGCCGCGCCGTGCCACGGCTGATCGTGGCGGGCGATTCCGATCCGTTTGCGCCGCTGGATAAAACCAGCGATTTCGCGGCACGCGTCGGCGCGGCAATTCGCGTGGTGCGCGGCCGCGGCCATTGGCTTATCGGCGGCCGTGCGCTTGAGCGCGCGGTGGCGGAGGTCCAGCGCTTCCTGGTGCGCAATCTGAGCGGCGATCTGCTACTGCTCTACACTGAAGAAGAGTGGAAGGAGCCGAATTGACTCGAATTGATCGCACGGGTCCGTTTTGTTAGATTGCACTATGGCGCTGCACCAAATAGCAGCATCCAAAAACATGGTTGAAGGCCCGCGGACACCCGCGGGCTTTTTTGCATAAGGAGACTCCCAATGCCCCATTCGGAGCTTCGCGAGGGACTCACTTTCGACGACGTGCTGCTGCTGCCGCAGGCTTCCGACCTGCTGCCCTCGAGCTGCGACGTCGCGACGATGCTGACTCCCAACATCCGTCTGCGCATACCGCTGGTTTCGAGTCCGATGGACACGGTGACCGAGTCACGCACCGCCATCGCGATTGCACAGATGGGCGGCCTCGGGTTCATCCATCGCAACCTTTCCGTCGAGCGCCAGGCCGCCGAAGTCGCCGCGGTGAAGAAATACGAGAGCGGCATGATCGCCGATCCAGTCACCGTCCATCCCGAGCAGAAAATCGCCGACGCGCTCGCGACCATGGAGCGCCACGGCATCTCGGGCCTGCCGGTGGTTGCCGACGGCCGCCTGGTCGGAATTCTGACCAACCGCGACCTGCGCTTCGAGAAACACCTGGGCAAGCTGGTGCGCGAAGTGATGACCACCAAAGTCATCACCGCTCATCCCGGCATCAGTCTCGATCAGGCCAAGGAAATCCTCCAGGCCCATCGCATCGAAAAGCTTCCGCTGGTAGACGAACGCCAGCGCCTGTGCGGGCTCATCACCGTCAAGGACATGGACAAGGCGACGCGCCATCCGCACTCGAGCAAGGACAAGATGGGCCGGCTGCGAGTCGGCGCCGCGATTGGCGTGGGGCCCGAGCGCGAGGAGCGTGCGGCCGCGTTGGTGCGCGCCGGTGTCGACGTGCTGTGCATCGACACCGCGCATGGCCATTCGCGCAACGTCATCGACGCGCTGCGCGCGACCAAGCACGACCATCCCGAGGTCGACGTGGCGGCCGGCAACGTCGCCACCGCCGAGGGCGCCAAGGCCCTTATCGACGCGGGCGCCGATGCGCTGCGGGTCGGGATGGGCCCTGGATCGATTTGCACCACGCGGGTGATCTCGGGTGTCGGCGTGCCGCAGATAACCGCGATCATGGATTGTGTCTCGGTCGCCGAGCCGCGCGGCATACCGCTGATGGCCGACGGCGGCATCCGCTTCTCCGGCGATATCGTGAAGGCGCTGGCGGCGGGCGCCGCGACCGTGATGATCGGCTCGCTCTTCGCCGGCAGCGAAGAGAGCCCCGGCGAAACGATTCTCTACCAGGGCCGCACCTACAAACTGTATCGCGGGATGGGGTCGTTGGGTGCGATGAGCGAGCGGGTGCGCGACCGCTACGGCCAGAGCGACGTCGAAGAGGGCAAGCTGGTGCCCGAAGGAATCGAGGGCCGCGTGCCCCATCGCGGCCCGCTCGCCTCCAATATCGAGCAATTGGTGGGCGGCCTGCAGTCGGGGATGGGTTATATCGGCTCGGCCGATCTCACTGAACTGCGCCGCCGCGCTCGCTTCATTCGGGTCACCGACGCTGGCCAGCGCGAGAGCCACGTGCACGACGTCTTCGTGACCAAGGAAGCGCCCAACTATCGTCCTTAGGGCCAGCCGCCGCCCGGGTCATGCACGGATGCGAATCTTTTTGCGCGCGCACCATCGGGGGCGCCACGCGCGGCGCTCGATGCGGCCGCGCCGGCGTGGCACAATCGACGGCACAAATCGAAATCCGGGGCGGCTGACGTGGCTGGGACGGCGCGCGGCACAGGCGCGCTTGGGTGGGGCGATTCACAAAAAAAATGGCTGAGCTGAAGAAAATCCGGGTCGGGGTGCTGTTCGGCGGACGTTCGAGCGAGCACGAGATTTCGCTGCGCTCGGCGTTGACCGTGATGTCGGCGATGGATCCGGCGCGCTATGAAGTGGTGCCGATCGGGATCGGCCGCGACGGCCGCTGGTACTTACGCGCCGACGCGATCCGGATGCTGGCCCAGACGGCGCCGCGCTTGGAGGCGCTGGCCGGCGGCGGGGTCGAGGTCAGCCTGCTGCCGCATCCCGCCGGCAACTCGCTGGTCGAGGCGCCCGGCCATGCATCGCACGGCGCGGGGCGAGGCGCGCAACATGGATTGCCGGGTCCGCTCGACGTGGTCTTTCCAGTCCTGCATGGCAGCTATGGCGAGGACGGCACTGTGCAGGGATTGCTGGAGCTGGCCGGAATTCCCTACGTCGGCGCGGGCGTGTTGGGCTCGGCGGTCGGGATGGACAAGGACATTCAGAAACGGCTGCTGCGCGAGGCCGGATTGCCGGTGGTGCGCTATGCGGTGGTCGAGCACTGGCAATGGCGCGAGGATCCCAAGCGCGCGGCCGACCTCGCGCGCGCGCTCGAATACCCGGTATTCGTCAAACCCAATGCGCTCGGCTCGTCGGTCGGGATTAGCAAGGTCAGGAGCGAGAGCGCGCTCGGCGCGGCGCTCGAGGACGCCTTTGCGTACGACCGCAAGGTGCTGATCGAGGCCGCCTGCGTTGGGCGCGAGCTGGAATGCGCGGTGCTCGGCAATGAACGGCCCGAGGCGTCGATCCCCGGCGAGATCATCTTGAAGGGGCGCCACGAATTCTACAGTTACGAATCGAAGTACGTCGATCCCGACGGTGCCGAGGTCAAGATTCCCGCCGCGTTGAACGCGGCCCAGAGCGAGCACCTGCGCGAGCTTGCATGCGGCGCATTCCGCGCGCTGGGGTTGCGCGGGATGGCGCGGGTTGATTTTCTGGCCCGCCCCGCGCTCAGCGAAATCTACGTCAACGAAGTCAACACCATCCCCGGCTTTACCGCGATCAGCATGTACCCGAAGCTATGGGAGGCCACGGGACTGCCGCTCGGGCGGCTCATCGATCGGCTGATCGAGCTCGCGCTCGAGGAGCATCGCGAGCGCGCCGCGCTCAAAATAACCTACCAGGTCAAAGATCATTAGGGCCCGAGTTATAAATCGCTTACAAACGTTCAGCACTGGCGATGTTCCGCGGGTTGAACAGTTGAACACGGTCGCTGAGGTCCGCCCGTCCACGCGATGAAACCGCTGCTGGTTGCCACCACCAATCCCGCCAAACTCGACGAATATCGGTTGCTGCTGCGCGACTACGGTCTTGCGCCGGTATCGCTGAGCGAGGCCGGCGTCGACGATCATGCTCCGGAAGAAACCGGCGCCACCTTTACCGCGAACGCGCTGCTCAAGGCGCGCTTCTATTTCGCGCGCGCCAATCTCCCGACCATCGCCGACGACGGCGGCCTCGTGGTCGACGCGCTCGGCGGAGAGCCTGGCGTTCACTCTCATCGATGGCTTGCCGGCGCCGGCGCCGCCAGGATCCCGCATGGCGACCTCGACCGCGCGCTCGCCGCGGAAGTGATTCGCCGGATGGCCGGCGTTGAGCGGACTCGCCGCGGCGCGCGCCTGCAAGCGGCCACCGCGCTCGTCTACCACGAACACGGCCGCATCCACGAGCGCGTGAGCGAGGCCGCGTTGGAGGGCGTAATCGCCGATCGCGTGTGGCCGCGAATGCGGGCGGGGTTTCCGTACCGTGCGGTGCTCGTTTTGCCGGATCGCGGATGCTACCTGGGCGAGCTTTCCGACGAGGACGCGGCGCGCCTTAGCCAGCGCCGGGTGGCACTCGAGGGCCTGCGCGCCGATCTCCTCCGAATCGCCGGAGCGCAATGAGATGGCGTGCGCGCTTGCATCGGCGCCGTGCCGTGAGCAGGCTGTGAGTCTCGGGACGCGGATTTCCGCTTCCGCCTGATGAAAAAAAAGCACAAGGGCAAAATCGTCCTGCTGCATCTGGCCGCGCGCTACCCGTTTGCGGGCGTGATGTGGCAACTCATCCATCACCTGGTTGGACTGCGGGAACTGGGGCTCGACGTCTACTATCTCGAAGATCACGGCGCGTGGGTTTACGACCCGATCGCGGATGCCGTCTCGCCCGACGCCAGCCGCAATCTCAAGCTGCTCGGACGAGTGATGGAGCGGTTCGGTTTTCGCGATCGTTGGTCGTTCCTCGACGTCGCCAGCGGCGAGTACGTCGGGATGGGGCGCGAGCGCAGCCTGCGGTTGCTGGCGGAAGCCGACGCGGTGATCAATTTGTGCGGCGCGACCCATCCGCGCGAGGAACATCGGCGCGCGCGATGCCTGGTCTATCTCGAAACCGATCCGGGCGTGTACCAGGTACGCTATGCGCAAGGTGACGACAGCGCGCGGCGGATGCTCGACGCGCATCGCGTGCACTTCACCTACGCCGCCAATATCGGCCAATCCGACTGTCTGCTGCCGACGGCAGGCCTGCGCTGGCATCCGACGCGCCCGCCGGTGCTGCTCGACGAGTGGCCCGCGCAGAGCGCCGCGCCGATGCCGGCGGCGTTTACGACCGTCGGCACCTGGCGCAACAAGGGCAACGACGTGGAACTGGGCGGGCGAACCTACCACTGGTCCAAGCACCTCAACTTTGTCAAAATGCTGGACGTTCCGCGGCGCGCCGGGCAAGCCGTCGAGCTCGCAACCGACCTGAATTCGGGCCCCGACTTTGAGCGGGCGCTGGCGGGCGGCTTCAGCTTCCGGCCGGCGGTCCCGATGTCGCTCGATATCGACACCTACCGCAGCTATATCGACGCCTCGCGCGGCGAGTTCACGGTCGCCAAGGATCTCTACGTCAGCACGCGTTCGGGATGGTTCAGCGACCGCACGGCCTGTTACCTCGCCGCCGGGCGGCCGGCGGTGACGCAGTTCACCGGATTTGAAAAGTTCATCCCCGCGGGCGCCGGCCTGGTTGGTTTCGCCGACGACGCCTCGGCGGTCGAGGCGCTGCGCGCGGTTAGCGCCAACTACGCGCATCATGCGCGCGCGGCGCGCGAGATCGCGCGCGAGTATTTCGACGCACAGCGCTTGCTGGGCGAGATGGTGGAAATAATCGGGCTCTAGCCGATGTCTCAGATAACCCAACTCCAGTTGCTGCTCGGCCTCGACGTCGTGCCCCTCGATACGCGCGCGCTTATCGAGTCGATAGCGGCGGTCGTCGCGGTGCTCTATGCGCTGGCGTTGCGCCATCGCCGCGGCAATCTGCGGGCGTGGCCGGTCGCGATGGTTGGCGTGGGGCTGGTGGTCGACGTCGTGACCCCGGTGCTCGGCCATACCCGGTTTGTCTACCTGTTGGATACCGTCGCGGTAATCCTGTTCCTGTGGGGCGCAGTCCGCGTCGGGCTGGAACTGGCCGACGCCGTGACCCATCGCGGCCGCGAACATTTCTCGACCATCTTCAGGGACCTGCTCACGGTCATCTTATGGTCGCTGGTGGTGATGGTCGTGCTGCGCACGTTTTTCAAAATCGACGTAACCGCCCTGCTCGCGGTTCCCGCCGTGCTTACCGTGGTGGTCGGCTTCGCGCTGCAGGAGACGCTGGGCAACATCTTCAGCGGGCTGACGCTCCAAATCTCGCGGCCCTTCCAGCCCGGCGACTGGGTGCGCGCGGCCGACAAGGTCGGGCGCGTGCATGACGTGGGATGGCGAGCGACGACGATCGTGACGCGCGCCAACGAGTGGCTCGATATTCCCAACGCCCAGTTGGCCAAGGACTTGGTGTTCAACTACGCCAACCATGCGGTGGCCGACGAGGTCTCCATTGGGCTCAGCTATGGCGAGCCACCCAACCGGGTGCGCGACGTCATCCTGGCCGTGTTGCGCGACGTGCCCGACGTCCTGCACCATCCGGAGCCCGAGATTTTAGCCTGGGAGTTCGGCGACTACGCGATCCGCTACCGGGTCAAATACTGGCTTGCCGACTACGGGCGCAGCGAGCAAATCCATGCCCGCGTCGTGTCGGGTCTGTGGTACGCGATGCGCCGCCACGGGATCGAAATTCCTTTCCCGATCCGCACCCTGATGCTCAGACAGGAGGGCCGGATCGAGGAGTCCGAGGCGTTGCGCGCGATCGCTTCCGAACTACGCGCGGTCGATTTTCTGCGCGAGCTTGACGATGACGAGGTGCGAATACTGGCCGGCGCGGTCCGTGTGCATCAGTTCGGCGCCGGCGAGACGCTGATGCGCGAGGGCGAGCCCGGCGACACGTTCTGCATCATCCGCCGCGGCGTGGTCGATGTGACCACCAACGGCGCCGACGGCAAGCAGGTCCATATCGCCGAACTGACCCGCCCGGCCTTCTTCGGCGAGGTGGCGTTGATGACCGGCGAGCCGCGCAACGCCACCGTCCGGGCGCGCACCGACGTCGAGATTCTCGAGATGAGCCGCAACGGCTTCACCGAACTGTTCAAGAGCCATCCCGACGCCGCCGCGCAGATGAGCGAGATCATCGCCGCCCGCCTGAGCCAGCGGCGCGAGTTGCTCGACGCCGGACAGCAGGCCGACGGCGGCGCGCGCGGCCGCTCGAGCCGGCTGCTGGCAAAGATGCGCGAGATATTCGATATCTAGACCGGGTGCTCAAGCTGGCGATTACGCGCACGCCGGCCGGCCCACGGAGGCATCGATCATGGTCAAGACGATTACCTTTATCAAGCGCAAACCCGGGATGAGCGTCGAGGACTTCGGACAATACTGGCGCACGAAACACGCCCCGATCGTCACCGGGTTGCCGGGGCTGCGCCGCTACGTTCAGTGCCACACGATTGCATCGGGCTACCGCAACGGCGAGCCCGCCTTCGACGGCGTGGCCGAGGTCTGGTTCGACTCGACCGAGGCGATGCGCACCACCGCGAAGAGCGCGGAGTACCGCGCAGTGCGCGCCGACGAGCCGAATTTCATCGATCTGTCTAAGATGGATTTCGTCATTACCGAGGAGCGGATGCAGAAGGACGCGCCGGCCGATCCGTCGATGGTGCATCTGGTCGAGTTCGTGCGGCGCAAGCCCGGGATGGAGGTCGAGGCATTCCAACGACACTGGAGCGCAACGCATGGTCCGCTGGGTGCGAAGATCCCGCAGGTCCGGCGCTACGTGCAGTGCCACGTGCGGCTGGCCGCTTACCGCGACGGCCATCAGCCGCCATTCGACGGCGTGGCCGAGGTCTGGTTCGACTCGACCGGCGCGATGCGCGAATCGGCGACCACGCCCGAGTACCGCGCGGTGCGTGCCGACGAGCCCAACTTTATCGACACCACGCATCCATTCCCGTTCATCATCACGCGGGATTTCGTCGTGCTCTGAGTTGGCCGCGATCCGCCGCGGAGCTACTTGGTGTCGAACTCGAAGACCATTTCGTTCGGCTGGCCGTCGGCCGACGCGACGATCTTCTCGAGATAGAGACTGACCAGTGCGTCGTCGGGCGCTTCCTGGCTGAGCGCCCGCAGCATCGTGTTCGCGGTGGTCGCCTCGCCGTTGCGGATGTGTTCGAGTGCGCGATTGAAGCGTTCGTAAAAGGTCGGATCGATTCCATTGCCGGCGCGCCCGGCGACGTCGACGATCGCCACCAGTTGTTTTTTGCCCTTGACCTTGACCAGTCCGACCTCGCGCGCGCAGTAGTCGCCCGAGGCTTCAGCCAGGGTCTCGCGGTTGACCAGCAGATGGACGTGGAAATGCCGCGTCAGCCCCTCCAGGCGCGAGGCCAGGTTGACCGTGTCGCCGACGGCCGAGTAGTCGAAACGCTGCGCGCCGCCAAAATTGCCGACCACCGCGTCACCCGTGGCGATCCCGATGCCGATATCGACGTCGGCGAAACGCTCGTCGGTTTTGCGTAGCTGCTGGAGTCCTTCGAGCATTTTGAGCGCGCAGTCGATCGCGGCCCCCGCGGGATTTTTAATGTCATTCGGCGCGCCCCAGAACGCCATGATCCCGTCGCCCATCAGCTTGTCCACCACGCCCTGCGACTGGAAGATGATGTCGATCATCACGCTCATGTAAGTATTGAGCAGCGCGACCACCTGCTCGGGCTCGGAGCGCTCGGCGCGCGAAGTGAAGTTGACGATGTCGGAGAAGAGGATCGCGAGACGCCGGCGCTCGCCGCTGAGCCTCAGCCCCTGCGGATCGTCGACCACCGACGCGACCACGTCGGGATTGAGATAGTGCTCGAAGGCGGAGCGCAGGTAGCGCTTCTCGCTGCCTTCGGTCATGTAGCGGTAAGTGGCCAGCACGGTGTAGGTGAGCAGTGCTGCGGCCAGCGGCAGGACAATGTCGATCAACACGCCATCGTCAATCAGGCGATACTGCGCGTAAGCGAAATAGCCGGCAATCACCCACAGCGCAGTCGCCGCCGACCAGGCCGGCGAGAGATAAGCCGCGGCCAGGCTGATCGCGAGCACCAAGACCAGCGCCGCCGCGTCCTCTTCGGCGGCGCCCTCCACGCGCGAGCGCCTGACGAAGTCGCCGCGCAGCACATTATCGATCGCGTTGGCGTGGATATCGACGCCCGGAAAATCGCCGCCGGTGGGGGTGACCTTACGGTCGCCGAGCGCATGCGCGGTCAGGCCGACCAGGACGATTTTGCCCGCCACGGCGGCGGGCGGCACGCGATGAGCGATGAGGTCGGAAATCGAATAAGCGGGAAACGTGCCGGGTGGCCCGCGGAAATCGATCAGCATCCGCCCCAGTTCGTCCACCGGAATTTCTTCGTCGCCCAGCGTGACCTGATGCACACCGTCGGCGCCGACTATCAATCGAAGCGGCGCGTTCTTGAGATACGCCGCGGTCAACGCAAGATATAGCGGCACGCAGTAGCGCTTGCCGAAACGAATCACCGCGATCTCCGAGCGCAATACGCCGTCGGAGTCAGCTTCGATATCGACGAAGCCGGTTCCGCGCGCCGCGCTGTTGAGCACTGGAATCGGCGGCAGGTACGCACGCGCCGTGATCAATACCGGCGCAGCCCCCGGCAACTCGCGCACCAGATTGTAGCCGAACGGCGGCGGCTTGAGCGGTTCGGTCTTGTAGCCGGTAGAAACCGGGCCGGAGGGGATCTGGCCGGCGCTCTTGAGGTCGAGGTGATGGCTCTCGAAGGCATAGCTGAGGAAGGTCGCACCTTCCTCCTTCAGGGCGTTGGCGAAAGCCAGGTCATTGCCAGTACCCAACGTCTGTTCTATCGCGGCGGCGCCAACGCCCAGCTTTTTCAGGCGCGCGGCGATGCGCTTGGCCTGAACATCGTCTTCGTCACCTTCACTGAATAGGACATCGTAACCGACGATCGCGGCCTTGTAGTCGCGCAGCGCATCGTTCAGCCGCGCTTCGACATCACGCGGCCAGGGCCAATGGCCCAACTCGGCGATACTTTTGTCGTCGATCGCGGCGATTACGACCGCACCGGTCGGCGGCGGCCGCCGCGTCACGTACATCCTGAGATCGGAGGCCTTCAGTTCGGCCAACTCGAAGACCGCGGGATGGAGCCCGTTGAAGACGAAGAGCGCGCTCAGAATGACGATCCCGATGAGCAGCGGGCGCCATACGTGCCTGTGGCGGCGCGTCCTGACTGTTGTCGTCGTAGCCATCGCGGGCGAACGCTTCAGAGCTTAGCGTGCTTGCTTCACTGCGACCAACCATGCCCCGTCCTCGCGCAAGAGCGCAAGGACGCGCGCGTCGGGGCTTTGCGCACACTCAATTGTGTGCGCGGCAATCGTGCGTATTAGTCGGACGAGGTGCGTGACGGGCGACAGCGCTCGCGCTATTGCATCGGGGTATTGGGGCCCTTGGGGGTATTGCCGCCGCCGCCGCCGCCGAATGCTCCTGCGGCGGCCAATCCGCCGACCACACCGCCGACCACGATAGCACCGCCAACGAACAGGCCCAGAGTACTGCCTTCGGGCGCAGCGGCCGCGCCGGCCGCCGCGATCTCACTCGGCGGAAACGGCGCAAAGCCGCAGACCACCCACGTCTTGTGACCCGCTGGTACCTGCACCGATCCCCCGCCGGGGTTGGTTGAATTGACTACCTCAACCGTGCCGTCGTACACCGATACCTGAGTAAACCTGCGGCAGTCTTTGTACTTCTTGCGGTCTTCCTCGCTCATTGTGCCGGGCGCTTGAGTGCTGGTCGAGGTATCGTATTCGGTGCCACGTGCCGACGCGACCGCGTTGGGTGTATGTACCGCGAAGTTCGGTGTAGGCGACGACGAGTACGAAACAAATGAACGTACCAAGCCCGAAAACAGGCTCAGCTTGGTGTTGCGCGAGTTGGCTGTGACCATCTGCTGGTCGATGACCAGAGAGGTAGACTCGTCCAGCTCGATCCTACTGTTGTCAGTCAGAGTTATGGTGACTCGACTATTAGGGCCGGTGACGAGCCGGTCGTTCACATCGACCGCCATGCCTTGCGTGGCCGTCACGGTGGTTCCAGCGCGCTCGATATGCACGTCACCGGTGAGCGAGGTCACTGAGCCGGCGGGCGTCTGGGCCAACGCTCGGCTTGCAATCAATAGCATAAACGTGACTAGAGATGCTACAACGTGACGCAAGTTCTTCTTATTGTTCATAGAAAACATGTATTTGAGAGGTACGCTAATTCGCTCGGGGCATCCTTACAGCCCTTAGGCGCTCTGTCAAACGCTCAAGCGCTTAAATTAGCGATTTCCGCGCCCGCTTCAGAAGGCGTTTCTGATCGAACGCTCGAGCGAACGCTCAAGCTCGCCCAGGTTGGCGCATCGATGCAACGCATCAATCTCTCGCGCGTACTTATGGATGGCGCTGTCGCCGGTACCCCATCGTTCAGCCGGCTCCGGCGTCAGCCATACAACGGCGCGGCACAGCCGTCGTAAATCGCGGAGCAAGTCAGCCCGTGCCGGGCGTTGATTGTTACGCCCATCCCCCAGTATCACCATCAGGGTCGCGCGTGAAAGCAGCTCCGAACGCCGTTCCCATAGTTCGCCAAGCACCCGTCCGAAATCGGATCGGGCGTAGAGATCCAACCCAAGGTCGGTCGCGACATGGCCGCCGGCGAACTCGGCCTCGGCGAGATGGTCGATGAAGACGAAACTACGAACGCGCCGGAAGTGTCCGTAGACCCCCGCCACCAGTTCGAGCATCAGTGCCGAGCAATATCTTACGGAGCCCGAAACGTCGGCCAGGATGAGCAGGTCGACGTGGCGCGGCCGTCGCGCGCGAAAGCGCAAATCGGCCAATGCGCCGCCGCGTTGTAAGGAGGCGCGGATGGTGTGGCGGAAATCGACCCGGCCGCGTGGCGCCGCGTGAAGTCTACGCCCAAGTTGCAGGCGGAAGCGGCGCGCGAGCGGCGCCAGAGCGTCGCGCGCAGCTTCATACTCGAGGTCGGTATACGCAGCGAATGGCGCGCACCGCGCGCTGCGAAGCTCTGCCTGACGGCGTGCGTCCACCCCAGGCTCGTCGGCTTCGACGCTGGCACTGGCCTGCGCCGCGCGCTCGCCGCGGGGGACGGCGTCCTTCGGGACGCCGTCCCCCGCGGCAGCGGACTCTGCCGCGCCCTGATGCGGCGCGGCTTTGCCGGAGGCGGCGGGCGCTAAAGCGTCCGCCGCCTCCGGCTTGGATTTCGCGCTCGGCGGCGCGCCGCCATGGGGTGGAGCGTCGGACCGGACGCGCTCGGCGCGCGTCCGGTCCGACGCTCCCTGTTCGCCGCGACCGCCGCCGGTGGCCGCGGCGACGCGGCGATGGGCGCCGGGGCGGCCCGCTTCGCGGGCCGCCCCGGCGCCCGCACCGAAGAAGCGCGCGAACACTGCGTCGAACGATTCCCGGTCGGCTTCGTCCTTGATCAGCGCCGCGGCCAACGCCTCGCGCATCCGCGAGCGGTCGGCGAGGCCCGCTGCCGCTACTGCACGCATCGCGTCGAGCGTTTCAGCCACCGACACCGGGACTTCGGCCACGCGCAGTTCGCCGACGAAGCGCAGCAGCTCGTCGCTGAACGTGCTCATCGCGGGCGCGCGGCCAACGCACCCGCTTTGGCTTCGACTTTGGCGCGGTCGTCCTCGTGCTTGAGCAACAGGCCGAGCGCGGAGCGAATCGCGGGTGCGTCGAGTTGGGCCACGCCCAGGCGCAGAAGCGCGCGCGCCCAGTCGAGCGTCTCGGCAATCGAGGGCGGCTTCTTGAGTCCGAGCTTGCGTAGCCCGTTGACGAAACGCGCGGCGTCGGCGGCGAGCTGCGCGTCGAGCTCAGGAATTTTGAGCTCGATGATACGCCGTTCCTGTTCGAGGCCGGGGAAGTCGATGAACAGATGGAGGCAGCGGCGGCGGAGCGCTTCCGACAATTCGCGCGCGCGGTTGGAAGTCAGCACGACGACGGGATGCTCGCGGGCGCGAAGCGTGCCGACTTCGGGAACCGTGACCTGGAAGTCGGAGAGCAGTTCGAGCAGGAACGCCTCGAACTCCTCGTCGGCCTTGTCGACCTCGTCGATCAGCAGGACCACCTTGCGCGGCGACGATATCGCGCGCAGCAGGGGGCGCTCGAGCAGGTACTCGCGCGAGAACAGATGCTCGGAGAGCTCTTCCCAGCGCAGTCCTTGATGCTCATCCGCCTGGAGGCGCAAAAGCTGCTTCTGATAGTTCCATTCGTAAAGCGCGCGCGCCTCGTCGAGTCCCTCGTAGCATTGCAGTCGGATAAGCTCGGCGCCGAGCATCTCGGCCAGCACCTTGGCCACTTCGGTCTTGCCCGAGCCCGCTGGCCCTTCGATGAGCAGCGGCTTGTCGAGCGCGAGCGCGAGAAAGACCGCGGTCTCGACGCGCTCGTTGGTGATGTAGCGCGCGCCGCGCAGGCCGTCGCTAACGAATTGAGGCGTGACATTCATGTCGTTTGCATGTTGTTTGCACGTTGCTTGCGTGACGTTCGCTTTGCCGGGTTGAGAAGCTGAGCATTGCGGTCATTCGCCGCCCAGTCAATTACGAATAGGTAGTTGTGCGCGATCGATGGACTCGCACCGATACGCAGCGCGAATTTCGAGGGCCACTCGATTTGGTCACTCGATTTGAATTGAGGATCGGCGCCGGCAAGCACGAGGTCACGATCATCATGAGATGAGACAGCGGCAGGCGAAAATAATCGAGGCCGAACGGCTCGCACCGTCCGGCCTCAAGCCAACCGGGAAAAGGGGGGGCAAACCCCGGCCAGCAAATTCATTGTACGCCAGTTATGATTGGTTGCAATAGGTCTTGTGATGAAATTAAACGTAAAATCTTCAAATGACGCTTTATAGCCGCAATTTCGGCCTAAATTGACCAACACCACCTTTGGCAGTTTCTACACACGAGCCTTGACGGATCCGGCCGTCAAAGCCGGATCCGTCTCTCGTGAGCGAAGTTTTAGGCGCGCGATTCGGTGTCAGTCGGCTGCCGCGGTGCGAATTTCCTCGCCGGACCGCTGATGCTGCAGCATCGCCTTGAGCAGTTTTGGCGGTGACATCGGCAACTCGGTCATCCGCACGCCGACGGCGCGGCAGAGGGCATTCGCGATCGCCGCCATCGGCGAGACGATCGAGACTTCGCCCACGCCGCGTACGCCCAACGGATGGCTGGGGTTGGGGACTTCCACGATAATCGTCTCGATCATTGGCAGATCCAGGCAGGTCGGCATCCGGTAGTCCAGCAGCCCCGTGTTACGCATGATGCCGCGTTCGTCGTAGACGTATTCTTCGTTTAGCGCCCATCCGATCCCTTGCGCCGTAGCGCCCTGCAATTGCCCTTCGACGTAGGCCGGATGGATAGCGCGGCCGACGTCCTGGGCGACGGCGCAGCGCAGAATCTTCACCTTGCCGGTATCGGGATCGACTTCGACGTCGACGCAGGTGAGTGCAAACGCGTTGCCGACCGCGCCGACCGCGCCGGCGTTGAGCGTCGCGCGGCCGGTGATGGGACCGCCGGTGCGGGCAAGGCGCGGCGTGATTTCCTTGATCGTCATCGGCTTGACGCCGTTGCCGATCGCGCTCAGGCGCCCGTTGTTGAACTCGACTTCTTCGGGTTTTTTATCCCACAGCTTGGCGGCGCGCTCCTTGAGTTGGCGCACCACGTCCTCGGCCGCCTCGTAGACCGCCATCCCGGTGGCGAGCGTGATACGGCTGCCGCCGGTCACGTCGGTATGGCCGATCGAGTCGGTATCGGTGACGATCGAGCGCACGTCTTCGGGCTCGACGCCCAGCACCTCCGCCGCCACCATCGCCATCGCGGCGCGCGAGCCACCGATGTCGACCGAGCCGGTGACGACGCTGAGCGTGCCGTCGTTGTGCAGGTTGACGGCCGCCGCCGATTGCAGGCCGCCGTTGAACCAGAAGCCGGCGGCGACGCCGCGCCCGCGATTGGGACCCACCAGGGGCGAGCGGTAATACTCACTGTTTTTCAGCGCCTGGCAGGTTTCGATGAAACCGATGCGCTTGTACGGTGGGCCGGCGGGTTGCGGAGTGCCCTCGTGGGCGCCGTTAAGGATGCGCATATCGAGCGGATCGATTCCGCAGCGCAGCGACAGTTCGTCGACCAGCGATTCGCAGGCAAACGCCGAGCTTGGCGATCCCGGCGCGCGATAGGCCGCGACCTTGGGCCGGTTGACCACCACGTCGTACGAGTCGAGCAGCAGGTTGGGAATGTCGTAGGGGGCGGTGCAGCACATCGCGCCCGGTGCGAACGGCGAGCCGGGATAGGCACCCGCCTCGTACGCCATCCAGAACTGCGCGGCGGTGATTTTGCCGTCGCGCGTCGCGCCCATCTTGCCCTTGATCCAGGTGCCCGAAGTCGGACCGCTCGCGCGTAGCACCTCGGCGCGGCTCATGGTCATCTTGACCGGCCGCCCGCTTTTCTTCGCGAGCAGTACGGCCAGCGGTTCGAGATAGATGGTGGTTTTGCCGCCGAAGCCGCCGCCGATTTCCGCCGGGACCACCTTGATGTGGCCCTCGGTCATCTTGAGCACGGTGGCGGTGAGGGTGCGCACGTTGAAGGTGCCCTGGGTCGAGCAGTAGATGGTCGCGTGGCCGTCGGAGCTGTAGAGCGCGACCGCGTTATGCGGCTCGATATAGCCCTGATGGACGGTGGCGGTTTTGAACTCGCGTTCGACGACGTAGTCGGCCTCGCGGAAGCCGGCCTCGAGGTCGCCGCGCTGGAACTGGATATGCGCGGCGATATTGGTCGGCTGGTCGGGGCCCTCGGGCGATCCGGGATCCGTGCGCCCGGCGATGAATTTCTGGCGAATCTCGGGCAGCAGAATCGGCGCGTCCGGTTTCATGGCCGCCTCGGCGGTCATCACCGGGGGCAGCGGTTCATAGTCGACCTCGATGAGGCGCAGCGCCTCCTCCGCGATGTGCGGACTGGTCGCGGCGACCGCGGCGACCGCATGCCCGTCATACAGCACCTTGCCGCGCGCCATCACGTTGAGCGACAGGTAATGCGTGTTGACCACGAGTTCGCCCATCATCGCGGTGGTGCCGGGAATATCGGGAAGGTCGGCGCCCGTGATTATCGCTTTCACTCCGGGCAGCGCGGCCGCCTTTTCCGTACGAATCGCGATCAGCCGGGCGTGGGCGTGCGGGCTGCGCAGCACCTTGCCGTAGAGCATCCCCGGGAATGAGTAATCGGCGCCGTATTTGGCTCGCCCGGTGACCTTTTCGATCCCGTCGTGCCGGATGGGCCGGGTGCCGATGACGCGGAAGTTTTTCTGCGCAGAACCGTTGGAAGAGCCGTTGGTGGAATCCGCCATGATCAACCTCGTGTTGCGTAAGGTTATCACGACTGGCCGCGCCCGGTCACGAGCCGCGCCCGCGGGGTACTGTCCTATTCGGCCGGTACCCTGGCGGGCTTCATGGTTGCTCGATCGCACCGATGCGCTACTCGCGCGGGCGACCAAAGTTCGGCAGGAGCAATAGGAGTATCGCGCAGAAATTCAAATCAGCTATTCAAGCAGGAACCCCTCGTAGTCCTTGGCCGCCACTTCATCAACCTTCTTTCGATAGGCCTGGGCGCCGCCCATATACATCAAGACGGTGCGTTTCTTACCGGGGATATTGGCGCCGAAGAACCACGAGTCGGCCTCGGTTAAAAGTGTGCCGACGGCCAGTTCGTTGACGTGCTCGGTCCACGCTTGTTCCGCCGCCGAACTGGCCGCCATGCGCTTGAAGCCTTTCTCGCGCAGATAGCGGATGCAATCGGTTACCCACTCGACGTTCTGCTCGATACATCTGGGCATGTTGCAGAACGTGGCTCCATTATGAGGGCCGACGAGGGTAAAGAGATTCGGGAAGCCGGCGCTCTGGATGCCGAGGTACGTGCGCGGCCCGTCGGCCCATTTTTCCTTGAGCGAAAGCCCGCCTTCGCCGCGGATATCGATCCTGGTCAGCGTCCCGGTCACGGCGTCGAAACCGGTCGCATAGATGATCACGTCGAGTTCGTACTCGGCGGCACTGGTCTTGACGCCCTTGGGCGTGATCCGTTCGAGCGGCGACTCGCGAAGATCGACCAACAAGACATTGGGCCGGTTGAACTGCTCGTAGTAGCCGCTCTCCAACGGAACGCGCTTGGTCCCGAAGGGATGGTTCTTGGGAACCAGCTTTTCCGCGACGGCCGGGTCCTTCACGCGATCGCGAATCTTGTTGCGGACGAACTCCGCGAACAATTCGTTGGCTGTCTTGTCGCTCATAATATCGCGGAAATTACCGAGCCATTTGGAAAAGCCTGGTTGCGCCCACAGCTCCTCGAACCGTGCCTGCCGTTCCTCCGCAGTCACCTCGAAGACCGACCGCGGATCGAAGTCGTGGATAAAGCCGGCGAAGGTTTCGCGCGTTCTTTTGAAAATTTCAGGATAGCTGGCTTTGATCCTGGCCTGAGTTTCGGGATCGATCGGCCCATTGCGCAGGGGCGCGCAATAATTCGCCGTGCGTTGGAACACCGTCAGATGGCCAACCTCCTTGGCGATTTCCGTGATGAGCTGGACCGCAGTGGCTCCCGTGCCGATGACCCCGACGCGTTTGCCGGCTAGTTCGACGCGCTCCTTGGGCCATCGAGAGGTGTGAAATGACTCGCCTTTGAAGCTCTCGATCCCGGCAAAAGCGGGTATGTTGTGGGCCGAAAGGATACCGACCGCCGTGATGAGGAAGCGGGCCCGTGCGCAGGTGCCATCCTGGAGCCGGACCTCCCAGAAATTTTCCTTTTCATCGTAGATGGCCGCGGCGACATTGGCGTTGAACTGGATGTCGCGGCGGAGATCGAATTTATCCGCCACATAATTGAGATAGCGCTCGTTCTCGGGCTGGCCGGAGAAGTGCTCCTTCCAATCCCACTCCTGCAGAAGCTCTTCCGAAAACGAGTAACCATAGGAGTAACTCTCGGAATCGAACCGCGCTCCGGGGTAGCGGTTCCAGTACCAGGTGCCGCCTACGCCGCTGCCGGCCTCGTAAACCCGCACCGCGAGTCCGAGTTTCCGCAGACGAATCAGTTGATACAGTCCGGAAATCCCGGCGCCGATGATGATCGCGTCAAATCGTTCGACTGGCCCCGCACTTGCCGCCAGCGTGCGCCGTACAGAATTTGTCATCTGTTCGTCTCTCAATTGTTTATCGCACTCGAAGTTAATGTCGCACTGACTTTTGCGAATGTCGAGCCTTCGGGACGACTCGCATGGCTTCGCGCGTAGGTCCGAAGTATCGGTTTGAAGCGTCGGCTTTGATGCAGTTTTCGGTCTTGCGCTTAGTCAGCGATCACAGCGCGGCGATCAGAATCTGCACCAGCATCCCCACCATGCAGGCTACACCGATCACGAAGGCTACGGTTCTCCAGGGCTGCAGCTTCGCGACGTAAGCGATCGTATGAACGATCCGCGCGCCAGTGAAGGTGTAGAAATACATCTGGGCGGCGAAGGCCGACACTCCCATCAGCACGAAGATCAGCCCCACGGTGAAGAAGGGCAGGATGTTCTCGAGGTCGTTGCGATGCAGCCGGAGCATCCGCTGCACGTCGAGATGCTCTTCCCGGACGCTCGCGCCGCCTAACACCCCTGCATCTTCCGGGTTGAGAAACTGCTTGACCCGCGTACGCGTAGCCGCGGTGAGGATCGCGCCGGCGAACATTTTGAAGACCAGGATCGAGCAGGCGATTGCGTAGGCCCTGAAGGCGGCGTCATTCATCATCTGCGGCATGGAGCTCTGCCCTCCTCGGCTCAAATTGTCTGGCGGAGCGTAGCAGAGCCCTGCGCAACGGCCAATGAAGCGAGCAGCGAACGCTTCAGTCGGCCAATGCGACGCCCTTCGTTTCCGCGACCATCAAAATCGCCGCGATACCGATCGCGCTGGTGCCCATCAGGTACCAGGCGGGCGCGAGCGGATCGCCCGTGGCGTGGATCAACCAGGCCACAACGACCTGCGTGGTGCCACCGAACACGGTGACCGCGACCGCATAGACCGTCGACAGGCCGGCGCTGCGCACGGATTTCGGAAAGAGCTCGGGAATCACCACCAGCACGACGCCGCCGAGCGCGTTCAGTGCGGACATCAGCCCCGCCATCAGCAACAGCGCGGCAAGGGTGTGATGCCGGTTAATCATCAAGAAGGCCGGGTACGCCACCGCGGTCAGCGCCAGTTTCGACACGAGATAAACAGGTTTCCGTCCGACGCGGTCGGAGAGCCATCCGCCAAGCAAAGCGAACACCAGCCCGCACAGACCTACCACGACCGTGGCTCCCATCGACGCCCCGGTTGCCATGTGCAGCGTGCTGAGCGCGTAGGTCGTCATGTAGACGCCGATATAGGTGGCGATCGTACCGCTCGTGATGAGCATCAGGGCCAATACGAGCGGACGCGTGTGATGCTTGAGCAGGGCGGAGAGCACGCGGCTAGCAGTCGAATGGGTTGTCCTCGCCCCGAGGTCCACGGTCTCCTGCAACTTGCCGCGCATGATCAGTCCCACCGGCACGATGGCGACGCCGACGATGAAGGGGATGCGCCAGCCCCAGGACTGCATCGCGTCGGCGTCGAGCAGCCAGGACAGCAGCACTCCAAGCGATCCCGCGAGCGCCGTGGCCGCTCCCTGGCTGGCTATCTGCCAGGCGCCGTACTGCCCGCGTTTTCCCGCAGGCGCCGCCTCCAGCAGATATGAAGTCGAAGGTCCGACCTCGCCGCCCAGTGCGAAGCCCTGGATCAAACGCGCCATGATCACCAGAATCGGCGCCGCGAGCCCGATGGCGGCGTAAGACGGTGTCGCCGCCAGCACCACCATGCCCACCGCCATCAAGCCGATGCTCAGCATCATCGCAGGCCTTCGTCCGGCGCGGTCGGCGTAGGCGCCGATCACGATGCCTCCCAGCGGGCGGGTGATGAAGCCGACCCCGAACGCGGCAACCGAGAGCAGCAGGCTGATGAACGGATCGCGCGACGGAAAAAACGCGCGTCCGATCATCACCGCGAAGAAGGCATAGGTGGTGAAGTCGTAAAACTCGAGTGCGTTGCCCAGTACCGTGGCGACCACGGCGCTGGTCGGGATCGCCGGCGCCGATCCCGCCGCGTCAACGGGCGTCACGCGAAGGGCGGGAGTCTCGGCCATGCAGTCGCGGACCGCGGCGGTTAGAGGCCGCCGCCGATCGCGGGCAGGAAATAGACTTCGCTGGTTTCCCTGACCGGGTCGAGCAGGCCGCCGACTCCCATCTCGCCGTCGACCGAAACGGCGATGCCTGGTTTCAGATCGCCGTCCTCGAGGAGATGCGTGTCGATGCCGGGGAACTGGCGCTCGAGATCCTCGATGACCTGGCGCACGGTGGCGCCGCGCACCGCGACGCGCTCTTGTCCGTCGGTCAGTTTGCGCAGCAGCGCGGGGACTATCACGGTCGGCATGAGTTCACGCTATTGGAAAACCCGCTGCAAAAAAATGCCCGCGAAATCTTCGAAGCTGCTCGCGACTCGCCTCGCTCCAGAAGGCCGCCGGAGCGGAAAGCGCGCCGCTTCAGTCATCTTGAGCGGAGGCTGCCGGAGTCGAAGGATCTCGCGCGGTCCTCCGCGCGCAATCCACGATTTCGGGATTTAACGATGAGTCACGATGAGTCAGATCGTCCCTGTCGCACGCGGGCCATCGGTTGGATCATCGATCGTTTCGGTTTGGCGCGCGGAGTACCGCGCGAGATCCTTCACTTCGTTCAGGATGACTGAAAAAAGGCGGGGACAAATTAAAAGGGCCGGACCCCCCAAATGGAGCCCGGCCCATTGCTAGCAGTGAGGAGGACTAGTCGGCTGCGGCCGAGGCTTGCGCGGCGCCTTCCTTGTGCAGGACCGCCTTGAGCACGCGTCCCGGCGACATCGGCAGCTCGGTCATCCGCACGCCCACTGCGTTGGCGATCGCGTTGGCGACCGCGGCCGGTGGTGGCACGATCGAGACCTCACCCACGCCGCGCGAGCCGATCGGATGGCCGGGCGCGGGCACTTCGACGATGCAGGTTTCGATCATCGGCAGATCGAGGCAAGTCGGCATCCGGTAGTCCAGCAACCCGGTGTTACGCAGCACGCCCTTGGCGTCGTAGAAGTACTCCTCGTTGAGCGCCCAGCCGAGGCCCTGCACGGTGCCGCCCTGCATCTGGCCCTCGACGTAGCTCGGATGGACCGCCTTGCCGGCGTCCTGGGCTATCGTGGCGCGCAGAATCGTGACCTTGCCGGTATCGGGATCGACCTCGACGTCGACGCAGGTGGTGGCGAAGGCCGGACCGACGGCGCGCGCGTTGACCGTGGCGCGTCCGGTGATCGGGCCGCCGGTGCGGCCCAGGCGCGGCACGATGTCCTTGATCGACATCGGCTTGACGCCGTTGCTCTTGGAGCTCAGCAGGCCGTTGCTGAATTCGACCTCCTCGGGCTTTTTCTCCCACAGCTTGGCCGCGCGCTCCTTGAGCTGACGCACGGCGTCCTGCGCCGCCTCGTAGACCGCAAGGCCGGTGGCGACGGTGGTGCGGCTGCCGCCGGTCACGTCGGTATAGCCGATCGAATCGGTGTCAGCGATGAGCGGGCGAACGTCGTTGACATCCAGACCGAGCACTTCGGCCGTGATGATCGCCATCGAGGCGCGCGACCCGCCGATATCGACCGAGCCGGTCACCACGCTGGCGGTGCCGTCGTTGTGGATATTGACCATCGCCGAGGACTGGAAGCCGATGTTGAACCAGAAGCCGGTGGCGACGCCGCGTCCGCGGTTTTTGCCCTCGAGCTTGGACTTGTAGTGCGGGCTGTTCTTGATCGCCTCGACAGTCTCGATCATCCCGATACGCTTGTACGGCGGCCCGGCGGTCTGCGGCGTGCCCTCATGGGCGCCGTTGAGGATGCGGAAGTCGCACTGGTCGATGCCGCACTTCTCGGCGAGTTCATTGACGATGGTCTCGGAGGCAAACGCGGCGTTGGTCGCGCCGGGCGCGCGGTAGGCCGCGGTCTTCGGCCGGTTGACGACCACGTCGTAGGCGTCGACGAGGATGTTGGGAATGTTGTAGGGCGCCACGATGCACATCGCGCCCATCGGAACCGGCGAGCCCGGGAAGCCGCCCGCCTCGTACGCCATCCAGATTTCGGCCGCGACGATCTTGCCGTCTTTGGTCGCGCCCATCTTGCAGCGGATCGTCCCGCCGGAGGTCGGACCGCTGGCGCGCAACACCTCGGCGCGGTTCATCGTCAGCTTCACCGGATGGCCGGTCTTCTGCGAAAGCAGCACCGACAGCGGCTCGAGGTAAATCGTGGTCTTGCCGCCGAAGCCACCGCCGATCTCGGCTGGCACGACGCGGATTTTGCCCTCGGGAATCCCGAGCACCGCGGCGCTGAGCGAGCGCACCACGAAGCTGCCCTGGGTCGAGCAATAGATGGTGGCGTGACCGTCGGAGTTGTAAATGCCGACTGCGTTATGCGGCTCGATATACCCCTGATGCACCATCGCGGTTTTAAAGGTGCGCTCGATCACGAAGTCGGCCTTGCTGAAGCCGTCCTTTACGTCGCCGCGCTTGAACTGGACGTGGGCGGCGACGTTGGTCTGCTTGTCGGGGCCGTCTTCCTTGTTACGCAGCGTGGGCAGCAGGATCGGCGCGGCCGGCGCCATCGCGTCCTCGACCGTCATCACCGGCGGCAGCACCTCGTAGTCGACCTCGATGAGGCGCAGCGCTTCCTCGGCGATATGCGGGCTGGTCGCGGCGACGGCCGCGATCGCATGGCCGTCGTACATCGCTTTGCCGCGCGCGAGGATGTTGCACGACAGATGATGCAGGTTGATCGGAAGCTCACCGCCCTGCTCGATCCGGTCGGGCAGTTCTGGAAGATCCGCTCCCGTCACTATTGCCTTGACCCCGGGCAGCTTAAGCGCCTTGTCAATCTTTATCGATTTGATATTCGCGTGGGCGTGCGGACTGCGGAGCACCCTGCCATAAAGCATCCCCGGAAACGTGTAGTCGGCTCCGTACTTGGCCGCCCCGGTCACCTTTTCGACGCCGTCGTGACGGATCGGGCGCGTTCCGATAACCCGGAATTGATGGGTTCCTTCTGTCGTCGCTGCCATGTTCAGCTATCTCCCTTTACCCAAACTGTTTCAGTGCGGCCGCCTCTTTGAATCGCGTACAATCGCATCCCCGCGACCGGTCTCAGGCGGCCTTGGATGCGCCGCCCTTGGCGACTTCCAGCACCGCGTGAACAATTTTGTCATAGCCGGTGCATCGGCAAAGGTTGCCCGCCAGCGCGTAGCGAATCTCGGCCTCGGTCGGATGCGGGTTGTGGTCGAGCAGCGCCTTGGCCGACATCAAGAAGCCCGGAGTGCAGATGCCGCACTGGAGGCTGGCGTTCTCGAGAAACTTCTGTTGCAACGGATGCAGCTTGGAGTCGTGAGCGAGTCCCTCGACGGTCTCGATTTTGTGGCCTGCGGCCTCGACGCCCAGCATCAGACACGAGCAGACGGCGCGGCCGTCGACGATCACGCTGCATGCGCCGCAGTCACCGGTCAGGCATCCTTCCTTGCTACCGGTCATCCCCAGCACGTCGCGCAGGACCTCGAGCAGGCTCTGGCGCGGCTCGCAGAGGAACTCCACCTGTTCACCGTTAATTGTCGTCTCTACTACTGTTTTATGATCCATCGTCAATATCTTGCCGGTTTATCCGTTGAGTTTGCGTGTCAGTTATTCGATAGCGCCGCCGCGGGGTTATGCCTTGCGGGCGCGCTCGGCCGCGATGTTCAGCGTGCGCTTGGTGAGGACGCCGACCAGGTGGCGGCGAAACTCGGCCGTGCCGCGCATGTCATCGATCGGCGAACTCAGTTCGATCGCGAGCTTGGCCGCGCGGTCGATAGACGCGTCGTCCAGCTTCTTGCCGGCCAGCGACTCCGACGCCTTGGCCGCGAACAGCGGCGTCGCCGCCACCGCGCCCAGGCTTATCCGCGCCGCGCTTACCTTGTCGCCGTCCAGGTGCAGCCACGAGCCCACGCCGACCACCGCGATGTCCATCTCGTTGCGCGGGATGAAGCGCAGGTAGGCGTCGGCGCTATGCGGCTTGGGCGCGTCGATTAGTATCTCAATCAGCAGCTCGCCTGGCCCCAGCACGGTACGCCCGGGCGCGGTGCAGAAGTCCTCGACCTTGACCTCGCGCTCGCCCTTTGGCCCGACCACGCGCGCCCGCGCGCCCAGCGCGATGAGCGCCGGAGTGGTATCGGCCGCCGGCGAGCCGTTGCACAGGTTGCCGCCGACCGAGGCGCGGGTCTGGATCTGGTTCGACCCGATGAGATGCGCGGCTTCGACCAGGCCCGGATAGTGCCGCTTAAGGTCCTTGTTTTCGCAGACTTCGATCGCCGGCACCGCGGCGCCCAGCCGCAACCCCTTCTTGGAGTCGTAGCTGAGTTGCAGGAGCTCGGGAATCTTTTTTACGTCGACGATATGCGCAGGGCGACGCACACCGGCGCGCAACTGGATGATGAGGTCGGTGCCGCCGCACAACGGGCGCCCGTTCTCGCCGTATTGGGCGAGCAGTGCGACCGCGTCCTTCAGCGTTTTTGGGGCTTCGTAGTTAATCGCGTGCAAGTCCGCATATCCTCCATGACGGGCCGGAAGGGCTCTCCCCGGCCACTATACTTCGTAATTCGACACTGTAATCCGACCCTGTAAACTAACCTAAAGGCCGGATGAAAAAATACCCCCGCTCGAACGGCCTCCCGCAAGCCGTCACGGTCATTAGAAAGGCCCGGCTCTGAAAAAGGCCCCGACTCTGAAGACGGCCTTGGTTTTCGCACGCGGATTTGCGCGTGCCCATTTGCGGTTTACTCTCTAAAGCCGAATTTGGCAACGACTCGCGCCGCCTGGCGCGCCAGCACCGGCGCCCACTCGCCCATGTTGGCAAAGCGCGGGTCGCTGGTCTGTCCGCGCACATAGCGGACGTAAATCTGCTCGACCACGGTGGCGGTCTTCCAGTTGGCCCATGCCCGATAGTAATCCGCCATGCTCACGTCGCGTCCGCTGCGCGTCGCGTAACGCTGGAGCATCTCGTCGCGGCTGAGGAAGCCGGGCGCCGTGGTATGCGCATAACCCTGGGAGAGCGCGATCAGCTCGGGCGGGTCATCGGCCTGGCGCCAGTAACCGATGGTGAGTCCCAGGTCGATCATCGGATCGCCCAGGGTCGACATCTCCCAGTCGAACACGCCAACCACCTTGCCCGAATCGCCCGCCGCCAGCATCACGTTGTGCAGGTAGAAATCATTGTGCAGCAGCACGGGCTTCTGCGCCGCCGGCATGTGCTCCAAAAACCACGCGCCGAGCTTTTCCATCAGCGGCACGTCGCGCGTTCTGGCCTTCTCCCACCGCCCCATCCATCCCGTTATCTGGCGCTGCAAAAAGCCCTCGGGACGCCCAAGGCCGCCCAGACCGATCTTTTCGTAATCGACCGCGTGGAGGTCGGCGAGCGTATCGATCAGGCTTTCCGAGATACGGCGGAAGGTCTCGGGTTTGCGGTCCAGCTCAGGCGGCAGCGGATGGCGATTCTTGATTACCACGCCTTCGCGCCGTTCCATCACGAAGAACAGGGCGCCGATGATCGACGGGTCCTCGCATAGCACGATCGCGCGCGGCGCCGCGGAGAATCCCTCCCATAGCCGCGACAGCACCCGGTACTCGCGCGCCATGTCGTGCGCCGAGGGCGGCAGCGGTCCGAACGGCGGCCGCCGCACGACCCACTGATGGCCGTCGGCGAAGCGCAGCAGGTAGGTCAGATTGGAGCTGCCACCGCGAAACTGCATGACCTCCATCGCGGAATCCGCGCCGGGCACCTGGTGCTCGCGCAGGTAGGCCTGAAGCTTCGGCCAGTCGAGCCGCTCCTCCTCGCGCACCTCGCCGTATTCAGCCGCGAGGTCGTCCGCCCCGGAGGTTTGTCCCTGACTCTGTGCCGACGTTTGCGTTGGTTGCTCTGGCATAACCCTACCAATCCGTCCTGCGGCCGCTATTGCTGCCAGCGGCGTACTTCGCGCCGCGAAATCTGCATCCGATGGACTTCGTCGGGGCCGTCGACGATTCGCATCGCGCGCTGTTCGCGCCAAAAGCGCGCGATCGGCGTGTCGTCGGTCATCCCCAACGCGCCGTGAAGCTGGATCGCGCGGTCGAGCACGTGCATCACCATGTTGGCGGCCTGCACCTTGATTTCCGCGATCTCCTGGCGCGCCTCGCGTTTGCCGGCGGTGTCGATTTTCCACGCCGCATGCATCACCATCAGGCGCGTGGCGTCGATCTCGATCCGCGAGTCGGCGATCCATTGCTGCACGTTGGCCTTGTCCGCGAGCAGGCTGCCGTGGGTAAAACGCGTCGCCGCCCGCTTGCACATCAGCTCCAACGCCCGCTCGGCTACGCCGATCATGCGCATGCAGTGATGGATTCGGCCGGGGCCCAGGCGCGCCTGCGCGATCGCGAAGCCGCCGCCCTCCTCGCCGAGCAGGTTGGTCACCGGCACGCGGCAATCCTTATAGATGATTTCGCAATGGCCGCCGCCGCCCGCATGGCCCATCACCGATATCGCACGCACCAGTTTGAATCCCGGCGCGTCGGTCGGGACGATTATCTGGCTGGCGCGGCGATGCGGCTCGGTATTCGGGTCGGTCACCACCATCGCGATCGCGAACGAGGCGCCGACCGCGCCCGAAGTGAACCACTTGTGGCCGTTAATGACATAGTCGTCGCCGTCGCGCACCGCGCGCGTCGCAAGCTGGGTCGGGTCGGAGCCCGCGGTCTCCGGCTCGGTCATCGAGTAGCAGGTGCGCATCGTGCCTTCCAGGCAGGGCTCGAGCCAGCGCTTCTTCTGCTCCGCGTTGCCGAAGTCGGCGAGGATTTCCATGTTGCCGGTGTCGGGCGCCATGCAGTTGAACGCGCGCGAGCCAATCGGGCTGCGGCCCATCAGTTCGCTGAGCGGCGCGTACTCGGCCACCTTCAGTCCCTTGCCGTAGTGCTCGTCGGGCATGAAAAGGTTCCACAGGCCTTCGGCCTTGGCCCTTTTGCGGACCTCTTTGAGAATCTCGGGCTCGGTATGCTCCTTGCCGTGGACGTTCATCTCGTCCTCGACGCGCTTCTCGATCGGATAGACGTGCTCGTTCATGAAGTCGGATACGCGCTTTTGCAACTGCACGACCTTGGGCGACAAAGTGAAATCCATTAATTCCTCGCAAGGGGCGATGTTTGCGGTCCGCCGAGGCGGCTCCGCCGGTAACCCGAATTCGACTAGGGCGACCCCAGAATCAAGTCATAGTCCAGCGTCACCGGAGAATAAAGCGAAGCACGGCCTCGGCCGCTCGCCGAATGATCGAATGTCGGTCCGCGTTGGCTGTCGCGCCGGAGGCGACTTTGCTAATGCTCGATTCCAGAATCGGGGACTAGCCCAAAGAATCGGGGGTAGCGAGCGATGAAACGCAGCACCGAGCGGATTCTGGTCACCCATACCGGCAGCCTGCCCCGGCCCGACGATCTTGCCGAGATGCTTTTCGCCAGGGAGTCCGGCGAACTCGGCGACCGCGGCGCTTTGGAGGCGCGCGTGCGCTCGGCCGTGGCCGAGATCGTGCGCAAGCAGGCCGGGGTCGGAGTCGATATCGTTAACGACGGCGAGATGGGCAAAATCGGCTACTCGACGTATGTAAAAGACCGCCTGAGCGGCTTCGGCGACGAGACCACCAAGCGCGCCTCGCTCAGCGCCGCCGACATGGCCGAGTTCCCCGAATTCACCCAGCGTGCGTTTATGGGGCGCAAGGCGCCGCCGATGAAACGGCCCTCGTGCAATGGGCCGATCGCCTACCGCAACCGCGACGAGCTCGAGCGCGACCTGGACAATTTCAAGGCCGCGCTCGCCGGCGCCAACGCGAGCGAGGGATTTTTAAGCGCGGCGTCGCCGGGCGTGATCGCGCAATTCCTCGGCAACACCTACTACCCCACGCACGAGGCCTATATCGCCGCGCTCGCCGACGCGATGAAGGTCGAATACGACGCCATCCATCGCGCCGGTTTCCTGCTCCAAGTCGATTGCCCGGACCTCGCGATGAGCCGGCATATCCAGTTCGCGCGTTCCAGCACGGCCGAGTTTCGCAAGGTTGCCGAGCTGCATATCGAGGCGCTCAACCATGCGCTGCGCGACGTTGCGCCCGAGCGCGTCCGCCTGCATCTATGCTGGGGCAACTACGAGGGGCCGCACCATCACGACATCGAACTACGTGACATCATCGACATCGTGCTCAAGGCGCGTCCGATGGCGATTTCGTACGAGGCGTCCAATCCGCGCCACGAGCACGAGTTCCAGGTATTTCGGGACGTCGTAAAACTGCCGGCGGGCAAGATTCTGATTCCGGGTGTGATCGACTCGACCACCAACTTCATCGAGCATCCCGGGGTGGTCGCGATGCGCATCCGCAACCTGGCGAACGTGGTCGGACGCGAGAATGTGATCGCGGGCACCGACTGCGGGTTTGCGACCTTCGCGGGATTCTCGCGCGTGGTGCCCTCGATCACCTGGGCCAAGTTCCGCGCGATGTCCGAAGGCGCCAAGCTCGCGTCCCGCGAGCTGTGGGGGTAGAGCAGAACTGCTCCGTCGCCGGCGCGAAGCGAACGCCCAGCATTTGCATGCTTTGTCCGCCTCGCGCGTGGCGAGCGCCTCATTCGATTCGGTCGTGCTTTGCGAGATTATGTCTCGCGCATAGCACTCGAATATTGGAGGCTACGAGCGACGAGCCTCCTTTCGAAAAGGGCACGTCATGGTCGAAATGTAAATTGTCCTGTTTGCCGCAGATTACGCATCGTCCCAGGTCGCGCTTCCAGACCTCCAACTTGACCTCGGAAGGGATCAAGCGGTTGTGCTGAAGATCGACATGGAGCTCGGTCGAGGTCTGGGCCGGAGCGTCCCCCGCCAACACTAGTCGAAATTTGAATACTTTCCGATGGCCTGAGTGCGCAATCCAAGCGTTCGTGAGATGAAATGCTCCGTTGTACGTCCAAATCCCTTGCTTAATTTTTTCGTAGACCCGTACCAACTCTGGTTTCTGAGAACCTTGAGCTGCACGTTTGGCGGAGTTGAAAAAAAGCTTGTTTTGAGTGGGCCGCCCGTTTGATGAAGTCAAAGGTTGATCGACAGTTTTGGGGGATGGGCCTCCAACTCGCGCCGGTACGTCATGTCCCTCGTAGGTCAGAACTCGGCCATCCTCTTCCACCAGGTCCGCATAGGGAGCGCCGGGTCTCCTGCTCATCAAGATTACGCTGACACCATCGCGCAGCCGAAAGTTCATACCCCGCTGTAGGCTCACGCGCTCATGCTGGCACATCTCGATATATGAGATGATTCGGCCGGGTGCCAAACCCTCTAATTCGTAGGGTGTGCTTTTGTCCGCCAAGAACTATTCGGGGTAAAGCTGAGCCGCGCTGCCTACCACCTCGAGCGCGAGCGGCCGCCGCGCGCGCGCTTCGTGCCCGATCTGAACAGCGTTACCGGCTTGGGCGCCTTGACCTCGGGCGACTCGAAACCCTCGACCTGCTCGCGCTTGATCTCCTCGCCCAGCGCCCGCTCGATCTGGCCCAGCGACACACGCTCTTGCGGTGTCACCAGGCTTATCGCCTCGCCCTCGCGGCCCATCCGCGCCGTGCGCCCGATGCGGTGGATGTAGCTCTCGGCGTCGTCAGGAAGATCGTAATTGACCACGTGCGAGACGCCGGGGATATCCAGCCCGCGCGCGGCCACGTCGGTCGCGACCATCACGCGGCAAGTTCCCGCCTTGAACGTCCTGAGCGCCGTGTTGCGCTCGGCCTGCGAGCGGTCGCCGTGAATCACGGCGGTGCGCAGGCCGTGGCGCTTGAGCATCCTGCCGATATGTTCGGCGCGCACGCGGGTGCGGGTAAAAACGATCGCGCTCTGCACCTCGGGCTTGCCCAGGATCTCGAGCAGCATCGCTTCCTTGTCGCCCCATTGCACGGGATAGATGGTCTGGCTGATTGACGGCGGGGGAGCGGACTTGCGGCCGATCATGATGCGCTCGGGATGATGCAGAAAATCGCGCGCGATCGCTTCCGGTCCGGAACCCATCGTGGCCGAGAACATCATCGTCTGCCGTTCCTTGGGCAGCGTGCGCATCACGCGCCGCAACTGCGGCAGAAAACCCATGTCGAGCAGGCGGTCGGCCTCGTCGATAACCACGACGTGGACGTGCGCCAGGCTCACCTTGCCTTGCTCCATCAGGTCGATGAGCCGGCCGGGACATACGATTAGCACCTGGGCGCCGGCGCGCAGGTCGTCGATCTGACGGCGCATCGACTCGCCTCCGACGATCACTGCCGCGCGCAGGCCGCAATGGCGCGCGAGGCGCGCGAATTCCTGGCCGCACTGGGCCGCCAATTCGCGCGTCGGCGCGATTACCAGCGCACTCGGACCCTTGGCGCGGTCGCGATGCAGCCGGTTGATGAGCGGAATCAGGAACGCGGCGGTCTTGCCGCTGCCAGTCTCGGCGCTGACCACCAGATCGCGGCCGTCGAGCGCCACGGGGATGGTTTCGCTCTGTACCGGCGTCGGCTCGTGATAGCCACAGTCGCTGATGGAACGTTGAAGTTCAGGGAAAAGAGAGAAATCGGTAAAGGACAAAGCTTACACTTCGACCGTTGCGCATTAGCGGCAAAACGGCCTTTCCAAAAAATTGGGGTTGAGAAATTGGGCGCGATCGGAGGCGGCGCCCTGGTGGGCCTCTGCGGGCATTCGCTGGTAGCATACAGACCCGCGCCTATGAAATCAACGGCACTCCCGCGATGCCGCATCGCGCGGGCGCTCTCAAAGCGCCCTTTTGCGGGAAATCGCCCTCGCTACTGCTATCCCCGGCGGCGCGGCGCGCTCGGCGGGGGCGCCGCGGCGGGCGCGCCGGCCTCCTCTTCGCCATCCTCGGAAGAAGGGGGCGGAGGCGGCGCTATCTTGACCGCGAGCTTGGCGCGCACCTTTGCCTCGATCTCGTCGGCAATCCCCGGGTTGGCCTTTAACAGGTCGCGCGCGTTCTCGCGTCCCTGGCCGATTCGCTCGCCGCCGTAGGAGTACCATGCGCCGAGCTTCTCGATTACTCCGTGCTCGACCGCGAGGTCGACCAGTTCGCCCTCCTTCGAGATGCCCGAGCCATAGAGGATGTCGAACTCGGCCTCGCGGAAGGGCGGCGCGACCTTGTTTTTGACCACCTTGACCTTGGTGCGCGAGCCGATGACCTCGGTGGCGGTCTTGATGGTCCCGATGCGCCGGATGTCGATACGAATCGAACTGTAGAACTTGAGCGCGTTGCCGCCGGTGGTGGTCTCCGGATTGCCGAACATCACGCCTATCTTCATCCGAATCTGGTTGATGAAAATCACGATGGTACGCGAGCGCGAAATGATCGAGGTGAGCTTGCGCAGCGCCTGCGACATCAGCCGCGCCTGCAAACCCATCTGCGGCTCGCCCATCTCGCCTTCGATCTCCGCCCGCGGCACCAGCGCCGCCACCGAATCGATCACCAGCACGTCGATCGCCCCCGATTGCACCAGGGTCTCGACGATCTCGAGCGCCTGCTCGCCGTTGTCGGGCTGCGAGATGAGCAGGTCCTCGACGACGACGCCAAGCTTGCGCGCGTAAGCCGCGTCAAGTGCGTGCTCGGCGTCGATGAAGGCGCAGACGCCGCCGCGCTTTTGCGCTTCCGCGATACACTCGAGCGCGAGCGTGGTCTTGCCCGAGGATTCCGGCCCGTAGATTTCGACCACGCGCCCGCGCGGCAATCCGCCGACGCCCAGTGCGAGGTCGAGCCCGAGCGAGCCGGTCGAAACCACCGAGAGGTCGGCTTCGATGGCCTGCTCGCCGAGCTTCATGATCGAGCCCTTGCCGAATTGCTTTTCGATCTGGCTAAGCGCCAAATCGAGCGCCTTGCTCTTGATATCCTGCGCCATGATTTTCCCGCCCGGCGGGTTTCGACTCCTGTGTAAAAGCGAATCTTGCCACAAACAACGGCGGATAGCGCTAGCCGCGCCGCACACGCGTCAACATCGTCAGCCCGCTAATTCTGACACGCCCCCCGAGCCGATCGCCTCGTAGGAGCTCGCCAGCGCCCGGATATCGACCCTTCCGTTCGACCTTGCGAGGGTATGGGACCAAAGTCCAGCTTTCGTCAATTCCCCTTACCCTGTTAGCTGGCGAGCGTCGAGAAGTGCAGGAAACACCGCCACGAAAGACCGGCGTATGCTGCTTTCCCGCCGGCGCAGGATGACTCTCAAAGATGAAAACGAAAAACATCAAAGCCATATCCTCAGTGCTGGTGCTGGCGTTTGGATTGGCAGCCTTCGCCGCATTCGCGCAAAGCCCGGGGCCTCAGGCGGACGATTCGTTCGCCAAATACGGCCAGGAATTCAAGGGCAAGATCGGCAGAACCTACGCCGAATCTCAGGAATGGTACCCGCCGGTAAGGAAACCAAAACCGGGCACCCCTAATGTTTTCATCATTTTATTGGATGACGTGGGGTTTTCGCAGCTGGGCAGCTATGGCGGATTGATTCGAACCCCGAATCTCGACGCGTTGGCGGCCGACGGCCTGCGCTACAATAACTTCCACACCACGGCGCTGTGTTCGCCCTCGCGGGCCTCATTGATGGCGGCGAGAAATCCTCATCGTATCGGCCTGGGTTCCCACGCGCTCACGGCGATGGGCTTCCCCGGTTACAATGGCGTGCCGCCCGAAAGCGCGAAATCGATTGCCAAGGATTTCCAATTCGCCGGCTTTGAAACCTTCGCGCTCGGCAAATGGGACCATACGCCTTTGCCGGAAGCTTCAGAGAGCGGCCCGTTTCTCCATTGGGCCAGTGGCGAAGGCTTCGACCATTTCTACGGCTTCATGGCCGCCGATGCGGACGATTACCGCACTCTGCTGTGGATCGATCACTCGCCCACGGAAAACTGGGTCGGCAAACCCGGCTATCATCTGACTACGGACCTCAGCGATCGAGCGATAAACAACATCACCTCTCACGTCTCGATTTATCCCGACCGCCCCTTCTTCATCTTCTGGGCGCCGAGCGCGATGCATTCGCCGCATCAGGTCGAACGCAAGTACATCGATATGTACAAAGGCAAGTTCGATATGGGTTGGGACAAGGCGCGGGAAATGATTTTCGCCAGACAGATGCAGATGAAGCTTCTGCCCGCCGGGACCAAACTTTCCAACGGCATTCCGGAGATTCCCCGCTGGGACAGCCTGAGCGCCGAACAGAAGAAGCTCTATGCGCATCAGATGGAGGTGTTCGCCGGCATGCTCACGCAGACCGACGAGCAGGTCGGCCGCATGATCGCCGCGTTGAAGCGTACCGGCCAGTACGACAACACCCTCATCATAGTCACATCGGACAATGGCGCCAGCGGCGAAGGCGGGTTGAACGGAACGTTTAATGAATCGCTAGTGCTCAATGCCCAGCAGACCTCGCTCGAAGAAAACATGAAACGCTACGCGCAGTGGGGCGGCCCAGATACCTATCCGCACTATCACGCCGGATGGGCGATGGCCGGGAACACTCCGTTCAAATACTGCAAGCAGATAGTGCACAACGGCGGCGTCTCCGATCCTTTGATCATCACCTGGCCCAAGGGCATCAAGGCCAAGGGCGAGGTCCGCAATCAGTACGGCTTCATCACCGACCTGATGGCCACAGCGCTGCAAGTCACCGGGACTCCGTTCCTGCCGGAAATCGACGGGGTCAAGCAAATGTCGATCGACGGGATCAGCCTGATGTATTCGTTCGACGACGCCGCGGCGCCGTCGGCACGCACCGAGCAGATTTACGAGCAACTGGGCAACCGCGCGATGTACAAAGATGGATGGAAAGCGGTGACGATTCATGGCAACCGGATGCCATGGGTAGTTGCCGGCACCTATCCTTTCGATAAAGACGTGTGGGAACTGTATAACGTCAACGAGGACTTCGCGGAGACAAATAATCTGGCGGCCACCAATCCGCAAAAGCTCGAGGAGCTGAAAAAGCTCTGGGATGAAGAGGCCTGGAAGAACAACGTCTATCCGCTCTACGACGACCTCGCCACCAGGATCGCCAAGCAGTTCAGCCGCGCCTTCGGTAACCGAAAGCAATTCGTGTACTACTGGCCCGGCGCCCAGCGAATTCCTGAAGCCGTGTCGGCGCCGGTCAAGAATACCTCGCATACGATCGAAACCATGCTTAACCTCAAAGGCAACGAGGAAGGAGTGATCGTGGCCTGCGGTGGTGTCAATGGCGGCTATACTCTGTTCATCGCCGACCACAAACTGGAATACGAGTATAACTACTTCAACCTGGCTCACTACGCGATCGTCTCGCCCCATTTGCCGATCGGCAAAGTCGATCTCAAATTCGCCTATGTCAAGACCGGGTTTTTAAAAGGCATCGGACAACTATATGTGAATGGAAAGAAAGTGGCCGAAGGCGCTCTCGATCAAACTGTGCCTGGGAGCTTCTCGCTCAGCGAAACCTTTGACGTCGGTGTGGATAACGGAACACCCGTATCGAAGAACTACAAGCGGAAAGACCATTTTCCCTTCACTGGTCAGATTGACAAAGTGACTATTACCCTGACCGCTCCCGACCTGGACAAGGCCAAAGAGGATAAGGATTTTGAAGTGGTAGACTAAGCAGGCGATCCGGAGCCTGCGCCCGTCGCGAACGATTGCGCCGGGCGTTCAGGCAAACGGGAAGGCGGCCAGTTCGTGGTAAGTCGACGACTGCGGCCCAGGCTCGCTCCGGTACAGTATCATGCGATCGATCCGTGAGACCCCGAAGCTCGAATCCACCACCTCGCTGAGCGTTCGCCGAAGCTGTTTCGGGGAGGGGAGCGAGCGCACGCGGCCGATGGTCAGATGAGGCGACCAGGCGCGCCGTTCCGGCGCAAAGCCGCATCGCTCGGCCGCCTCGACGACGCGCGCTGCCAGCCCGGCCAATGCGTCGCCATGTAATCCAACCCAGATGACGCGCGGGCGCGCCGGATTCGGAAAGACGCCAACGCCACGCGCCGCAATTTCAAAAGGTGCGGTCGTCCTCGCGATCGCACCCAGCGCGTCGGCGATAGGCGCCAAACGATCGCGCGGCACCGAGGAACCAAGAAAAAACAGTGTCAGATGGAAGTTCGCTCGGCGAATCCATCGGACGCCACGCTCTCGTGTATCTTCTTTCCCGATGCTGTTTTCTGGCGCGCGCAAACGCTCGATAAGCTCGGCAATCGCGTCGTCGACCGCGGCGTCGAGGCGCAGCGCGACGAAGGCGCGCACCCGTTCTGGCAGCGAAGCGAAGCCGACTATGCTCGTAGCGGGCATCGTGGAATCCTCCGCATAGGCGCACACAGCGACTCTATTTCACCGCACGCGAACCTCTACCTCCTTGAAGCTTTTGGCTATGCGTGGATAGCAATTCATCATTCTCGTAATCTGATCCGTTGGCAGCCACTGCCGTCCGCTTAGGATCAGAACATGGCCCGACCCGCACCCGAAATCCACCCCGGCGGCCATGTTCCGGTTATCGCGCGGAAGGTAATAGCGCACTACATTTACCGCGTATGAAGGGACAACTGAAATAGTAGAGCCGGACGATTGCTCCAGGGCCGCACCGGCCGCCTCACGCCAGGCAGCTTCATGCGAATGCCTGAGCCACCTATGCACCGGATGGACCGCGAAGTGAACGATCAGTAAAGCGAGCAATAGACGCAAAAGCGTGCTACGAACCGATGCCGCCCCCACTCCGGCAAACGCGAACATGCCGACAAACGCTATAATGACGTAGCGCTGACTTTCGATTGGGTGTATCAAGTAGCTCATTACCACTGCCGTCAGAATCGGCCCTATTGTCCATAGCGCAAAAAATGCCGAAGCGAGCGGTCCCTAGCGCCACTGTTGCCAAAGCCCGAAGACCCCCAAGATAATAAACGTCCAGAAAAGCGCACGGCCACCAACTCCATCGCGCAGCGTTGTGTACGGCCAGGATATCGGCTGGAGCTTGATCCAGTTGATGTAACCGGCCCGTACCGCGTTGGCTGATGAGGCGAGCGCGCCTGGAAGTAAGGGCGTCAGGAGTGCAACTCCTGCGATCACAGCTATGGCAGGAGCCAAAACCATGAGTCCGCCGACGTGCAACCCCGTTTCTTTGGCGAGCAGCAGGCATTGGAGCCATAGCGCCTCAGCGACAATCAGGAAGCTCGAGCTGAAATTGGCGGCGATCATTGCGGCGGTAAAGATGGCGATACCGACATAGTTCGCCCAACCGCCGCAGCGTTGCGCACGGCAAAAGAAAGTAATTTGCAGCAACTCCGCTGCCATAACCAACGGATACATCCGGACGGTACGATCTGAGAGGACCATCGTAAGATTGACCGCATAAATGAACGCGGCAAAGGCACCCGCGGTTTCGCAGAATGCGAGTTCCCGGGGGGGACAAAGTGGCGCATATCTCGCGCACTGCAATAAATACCAATACCAACGAGATGATGCCGAGCCCAACCGACATGGTGCGCAAAGCGAAGACACTATCCCCGAAAACGCCGATCCATTCATGCAGAATAATGTCGTAGAGCGCGAGTTTTCCTGGATCGAGCTGCCGTTCGGTTCTCACCACCTTATGCAGACTGCGGACGGAAGCAGCTGCCCAAGAAGCGCCCTCGTCTCCGCTCATGTCCCAACGGGCTAGCTGAAAGAAGCGCAGGTGCAAGCCAAGGATTAATGCGGCGGCAAGCAGGGCCCAAGCGAATAGCCGCTCAGAACACCACGCCGAAGATGCGACGTTCCAGGCCTCTTGCCATGCCGGCGCTGTCGGCGCGGGTGTCGCGCGCTCAACCTGGATGCTCTTAGTGGACACTTCGAGCTGTAAGTTTGGTCGACATCAAAAGACTGCGACTAAGGCTTTGGGAATCGCGCCGCTCCAGGCGCATCGTTCCAGCGACGCGCATATCATAGCCTTATCTTTGGAATCGAACAACTTTGGCGAGCTTAGAGCGCCGCGTCGGCCCGGACCGCCAGCGACACGCTCTAGTGCGAGAGCCGGTGCTCGACCAGCACCAGGCGGTCGTTGCCGAAGAACATGTCGCCGTCGACGAACATCGTGGGCGAGCCGAAGCCGCCGCGCGCGATCAGCTCTTCGGTGTTGACGCGCAGCTTGTCCTTGTACTCGGGCGTCGCGATCTTTTTTAAAAACTCCTCCTGGTCGAGACCGGTGGCGCGCACGATGTCGCGCAGCACCTCGTCGCGGCTGACGTCGCGATCCTCGCCCCAGTAAGCTTCGAACACCGCGCGCGAGTATGGCGAAACCTTGCCGTGCTCGATCGCGACGAACGCGCCGCGCATCGCCTTGACCGAGTTCACCGGGAAGACCGTCGGATGGCCGATCTTGAGGCCGTAGAGGTGCGCCCAGTCATGCATGTCCTTGTCGTAGTAGCGCACCTTTGGTTTGACCGGATGCTCGCGGCTCTCATACACCGAAGGGTTGACGGCGTTGAAGACGCCGCCGACCAGGATCGGCCGCCATACCAGCTCGGCGCCATGGCGGCGCGCGACGTCTTCGATCTGGCTGAAGGCCAGGTAAGTCCAGGGGCTGGAGCAATCGTAGAAAAATTCGAGTTTCTTAGCCATTTTTATTTTTCACTCTTTCACCTACGCACGCGCCTCGCGATGTAATGCTTCTCTAGCACAGTCCGACGCCCACCCGGTCATCGCGATGCCGCTGCTTGCGCGGTGTTCGCGGGCGGATTGGCCGGATCGATTACCTTGACCAAATCGATCCGCACGCTGCCAATAAAGACCGCCGACTCGATTCGCAGCGGCAGGCGACGCGCGTCGGCCGACACCCATAGCGTGGTATCGTGCACCTCGTCGTTGATCTTGCCGTCGCTCAGGTAAATGACCGAGGGCACGATCCTGAAAGCGTCGAATTCGCCGAGCGGCGTGCCAATACGCTCGCGCCGCACGACCTTGAGCTCGAAGATATAACGGGTGGTGCCGCTGAAGGCGTCGAAGCTCAGCGAATCGCCGGCCTCGAGCGGCTGCGACAGCGCCATCATCGCGCCCGACACCGGCCCCGAGGGATTATAGGAAAGGAACTTGCGCGTCTGCTGACCGCGCGGACCATGCTTGATCAGCGTGACCACGTGGTCGCGATGGTCAAAGGTGACTTTGAAGGTATCGTGGCGGCGTCCCTCGTTCTGACGGATGTCCATCTGGGCGGGCCTGAGTGATGCCGCGGCAAAATCCTCGCGCAGGTAGTCGCGCATCTTGTAGAGCTTGTCGGTCAGACGATTGGTGCTGATCCATATCTCCGCGCTCAGGAGCGCGGGGTCGCCGTAGTCGGGATTCAGGACGACCTTACCGCCTGCCGCCGGGATTCCAATCCACGAGGCCTGGTAGATGAGCTGCTGGCCCGGATGGTACGGCATCGGACCAGGCGAGTAGCTGGGGACTCGCACGCCGTCGGGGAGCGGGCGCGCAGGCACTGCCGTGTCGGCCGCGTCGGAACGCCCGGCGGTCGCGCCGACCGCGTATTCGGGACGAAGATGATCGCCGGCCGACGCGCATCGCGCTACCCTGCCTGTCGATGCCACGGCTGCCGCCGCGATGGCCGCCGTGATGATCGCTGCACAGGCCCTGGCGACGGTCGCCCGCGGCGTCCGGAATCTGCTACTTGCAATGGAAGCCACTTTCACCCATGATTCTGCCGAAACCTGCGAGGACATGGAATTGTCAAAAGTTGGGCTGATTTGTTCTGGAGGCCTGCTCTTGGCCCTGGCGATGGCGCCGGTGGCCGCGCACGCGCAGTTCGGCGGCATGAGCCAGCCCGGCGGCGCCGGCAATATGATGAGCAAAATGATGCAGGGCGGCCAGAAGGGGCAGCAAACCAAATCTCCCGATCAACTCGAGCAAGATGCTACGAAGGGGATGGCCGACGCCGACCCGCGCGTGCGCGCCGAAGCGCTCGACAAGCTGCGCAGTGTCAATGATCCCAAGGCTCAGCAAATACTGATCGAGGGGCTGACCGATCGCGACATCCGGGTCAAGATTCGCGCGATCGACATACTGGGCGCTCAGCAGGCAACGATCGCGGTGCCCCTGATGACGCAGCAATTGTTCCTGCGTGAGACGCAGGCGGTGGTGAAGCTCCATATCGTGGCCGCGCTCGGGCGAATCGGCGATTCGCGCGGCACCTTGCCGATCATCGGCTATTTGGAGGAGGCCCCGAACGATCAGGCGCGGGGCACCGCGGTCTTCGCGCTGGGCGAGATCGGCGATCCGCACGCGACCGACGTTCTGGTCCAAGCCGTCACCAACGACAAGAACCCGATGGTGCGCAAGCTCGCGCAAGAATCGCTGGAAAAGATCGACGGCGAACTGCCAACCGTCCACAGCGAGCAGCAAACCGCTCAGAGCGACTCGCGCCTGATTCCGACCGACCAGCGGCTCTCCAAGATGCGCGAGGTCGATCAGGAAATGCAGAAGCTCGGCCAATAGTTAGGCCGCGCGCCCGCGGTCCCCTCCGCGTCGCTAAAAAATCGCCTCGAATATTCGATAGTTCCGGCTTCTCCCGTGTCCGGGGCGCCCCGGAATCTCGTTCCGGGCTCACGCCGAAAGGACCGGGCGATGGGTGTTGCGCGATAAGGGGCGGGGCCGGGCGGGGGTGAAGATCCCGGCCCCGCCTTGGGCAGGGAGACCGTCGATCCGGTCGATTATGAGTACGACGATGCGGGTCCCGCGGTTACACGCGGCCATTGCACTACGATTGTTATCTGATCGAATTATGGTCGAGCCCGCCGCGACGCTCCCGCAGGGCGCCGGCATGCTACGCTCTAGCGCGTGCGAAACCGGAATCCAAATACCTGGAAAGTGCTGCTGATTCTCGCGCTGGCGGCGCCGGGATGCGTCCAGCAGGAGCGCAACCGCCAGGAGATGATGCATCAGACGATGGTCACGCTTAACCGGGCGGACGTGATGGTGATGACCGGCGATCTGCCCGAGCCTCATCAGACACTCGGCGAAATAAAGTACAGCGAGCCGTTCTCGGGCGCCGCGATCGAGACCGATCATATCAACGAAAAATTACGCACCCTGGCGATCGATCAGTACCAGGATCGGGTCGACGCGATTATCCATGTCACCACGGGTGCGAGCGCCGACGGCAAGGATTTCCTCGTCTCGGGACAGGCGGTCGAGGTCGTGGGGCCGTGTACCTACTGCCGGCACAAGGAATTGGTCGTCATCGACCGGCCCAATCCGGAGCATCGCGAGATTCCGGCGCCGCGATACGCGATCGGCGATACCTGGGTATCCCGGCTCAATGACGTCGACGGCAAAATCGAGGTCGTAAAAATCTCGGGCGACCGGATGGTCCTCGACTGGTTCGGCCATAGCAACACTTATACGCTCGACGGCAACCTCGTCTCCGGCCATATCGGCACGCTGGTGGGCTCGTTCGATCCCGACCTTGGCACCTTCAACTTTCCGCTGTGGGCGGGCAAGAAATGGTCGAAGGACTGGCTCCTGAAGACCGACGCGGGGCGAATTTGGGGCAACACTCACGGCGAGGCGCTCGGTTGGGAGCAGGTGACCGTGCCGGCCGGAACGCTGAACGCGCTCAAGCTCAAGATCGTATACCGGACCGGGCTGTCCAACATGCAGATGAACTGCTGGTATGCGCCGGAGGTGAACGCGCTGGCGAAATGCGACACCACCGATCCGGATTTCAAGAGCCAGGAACTGATCTCGTATCGTCCGGCAAGCGCCGGCATCTCGCGCTGATCTTCCGCACCTTCTGCGCCGGGTCGAATAGGCGCTGACTGCGAATATAAAGCGAATATAAAGTCAGCGGATCTTGAAGGCGACCGCGGGCCGTACTATGAATGGTCACGACGTCATGAGGCAGTTGTTTTCAAAGGCGGACTTGCGGCATCTGAGTTTAGCCGTGACGGTCGTCCTGCTGCTCGCCAGCGTCCCTTCGACGGCCGGGTTCGTTATCGTCTCTGGGCCGAGCCAGCCGGAAATTACGATCAACATTTGCCAGCCGATTCAAATCTTCGATCGCTCGTCGAACACCTTGCTTGCACGTCCTGCAACGGTCTTGCCGGAGTTCGTTTTTCATGACCTGGGCTCGCCCGCGACAAGAGAGATCCCGCAATTAGTCGATTGTAAGGTTGCTCCCGACACTCCGCCCCCCAAGCGCTCTGTCTAAAAGGCTTCGTTCGATCACATTTCCCTGATTTTGCGCTGGTGATGCCGCAAATGTTGCGGCGTTGCGCTTGCTCATGGGGCGGCTCACTTCATGCGTCCGCCGGGAGAAAATTCATGCGAGGGATCTCTAGGATTGCCCTTTTGGTTCGAGCGGCTGTTTCTCTGACTGACACGGCGAAGACGTGCAGACGCTTGTTGGTCGCGGTTGTTTTCCTTATCGGACTGACCCCCAGTCTTACCTGGGCTTGCGCTTGCGGGTGCAGCGTGTTCGACGTTGGCACTCCATCGCTTATTCCGAACGGGGCTGGTGGCACGGTCTGGTTCGAGTACGATTTTATGAATCAGTACATCAATTGGCACGCGAGCGGGCCGTCCTCTGGCGCCAATAATGACGATAAGCAAATCAAGACGCATTTCCTGAACGTCGGCGCGCAGTACATGTTCAATCGGAATTGGGGGATGATGCTGACCGTCCCGTATACGATTAGAACGTTCAGGACGCAGGGCGACGGCAATGACATCAATCAGTACAACCATGCCAATTTCGGCGACGTACGAATTTGGGGCATGTACACCGGATTATCGGAAGACATGTCGCTCGGATTGTTGGCCGGGTTCAAGCTTCCTACCGGCGACCACACCTACAATGACTTTGATCGCGACACCTCGATCGGAACGGGGAGTACCGACCTTTTGCTGGGTGCCTACAAGATTGGAAACCTGCCAAAGCGGATTGGAAACATCAATCTGGCGTTCCGCGACCGCCCGTTTAATTGGTTTTTACAGCTCCAGTACGAGTATCCGTTCGCGACCACAGGAAATTATACCCCCGGAAAAGAATTCAACGGCGCGCTCGGCCTCTACTACAACTTCGGCCAAGTTGGGCCACTCAAAGAACTCGCTCCCATGCTTACACTGCTCGGTTCGAATCGGACCCACGACCTCGGCAACGAGGCCAACCCGCCGAACAGCGGTTACGATCGTGTGCTGATCGCTCCGGGGGGCGAAATCAGGCTCGGAATTCTCAGGTTATATGCCGATGTCGAATTTCCGGTTTTCCAATTCGTGAACGGGTATCAGTTGACCACCCCGTATCTGATCAAAACGATTCTCAGTTATGACTTCTGAAAATATGAAAATGTGGCGAATCCTCTCAATGGTTGCACTTTTGTCTATGAGCTTGGCGATCGTGCATGGTCTGAGCGCGTTGGCAGCGATGGAGGTCGGCCAACCGGCCCCATCGCTGGTAGTCCAGGAGTTGGATGGGCAGAAATTCGATCTGAGCGCGGCACACGGTCAGGTCGTAGTCGTAAGCTTCTGGGCAACCTGGTGTCCGCCGTGTCGCAAGGAGATGCCGGTTTTGGACGCGCTCTACCGGCGCTATCATGGCCAGGGGCTTGAGATGATCGGTCTCAGCGCCGATCGCCCCCACGATCGGTCCGAGGTGATCAAGGTAATGCAATCATTCAGCTATCCGGCCGCTATGCTGGATGACGCCAAGGTCAACGACTTCGGCACACCCAGCGCGCTCCCAACGACAATCGTCATCGATGGCCACGGAATAGTTCGCGCCGAGTTGACTCCCGATCAAATGGGGGTCACCGAGAAGAGTCTAGCCGCCGCGGTGCTCCCGCTGCTCCCGCAAAAGTCCGCGCCGCACGCTTCACTCGAGAAGAGCGAGTTCGCGTCCAACATTAAACCTTGAGCTTCAAGAGCGATCCTCATGGCAAACGCGTTATGTATCTTTATTGGCGACTATCGGTCCAAGGGTGCTGACAGATTCCGATGAAGAAGCTTGCCCTGGTCGCGATCGTCTTGATTGCGGGATGCGCTTCAACAAATACGCAGACGCCTGCCGCAGATCCGAAGATCACGGGCTTGGAAGAAGAGGGACAAATGGTCGCCGCGCGCGAGAAACAATGCATCGACGATGCACTGACGCACAGTAGTGATGAAATGGTGCACCTGACCGCGACGTCCGACGCCTCGGTTGAGCTGCTGATGCAGCGGGCAAAGAACGAGCGTGATCGCGAACAGGCGAAATGCCGCGCCAAAGCGGACAGCGAAAACGCCGAAATTTCCGCGCGCGAACGCGACGAATATGCGCTTGGGGCGCAGCAAGAGCGCGATCGCGCCGCACGCATGATGATTCTTACGACTTCCAGGCCGCACTAAAGTCCATGCGGAAAAGTGATTTACTCAAATGACTTCAGCAGTGTCGCAGGGCATGCCTCGGGCGAGGAGTTTCGGATCGCAAATTGTGCGCGATCTCGTTGGCGTGGTGCTGCTCGCGCTCCTGGCGCTAGGGGTCGGACTCACGATGAACCGGGTTTCGTCGCAGCCGCTCCCGATCGTCTATCAAACGCCAGAGCAGCGGTTCGACGCGGAGCTTACGACCCTGGTTACAGCCCCGCCCTTCAAGATCGCGCCCGCGTCCACGGTCGGACTCGAGGAATTCCTTGCGGCCGTCGACGGCAAACGCACCATCATCCTCGACGCGCGCCCGTCGGTCTTCTTCGCACAGGGACATGTGCCTGGGGCGCTCAATCTGGCGCGCGACGACTTCGCACGCGATTACCGGCATCTTGCTTCCGTACTGAAACCAGCCATCGATAAGCCGGTTATCGTGTACTGCTCCGGTGGCGACTGTCATGACAGCCGCCTGGTTGCGAACGCGTTGCTGTCTCTGGGCTTCAGCAACGTCAGCGTGTTCACTGGCGGATGGCTGGCATGGTCGGAGGCCAAGCTCCCGGTGGCCACTGGGAGCGGGCAATGACGGGGCGCTCCAATTCATTTAACGACTACGCCGTGCTCGCCGTCAGTCTGGGGCTGGCCGCAGTTTTTATTTACGCGGGCGTCGAAAAGATGCGTGACCCGCTGCAGTTCGCGGATAGCATCGCTGCCTTTGGAATGATGCCGGCGGCGTTCATCAGCCTGTCCGCGATGAGTCTGCCGCCGTTCGAGATCGGATGTGGAATCCTGTTGCTCTGGCCGCGGACCCGACGGGTCGGCGCGCTCGCGGTGGCTCTCCTCTCCGTGATGTTTTTCGCGGCGCTGTTGTCCGCCTTGCTTCGAGGCCTCACACTTGACTGCGGCTGCTTCGGGATCGGTGCGCCGTCACGGCCGAGAATGTGGGTGGAACTCGGACTGAACATTGTACTTTTCGGCGGATCGACGTTTGTCTATCTGCGCTCGAGACTGCCGCCGGCGTTGCCGGAGATTTGACGCGATGCCGTTACCGCGCGCTCGCACGCCCTCGTTAAGCCGTCACGGCCAGGCGTTCTGGACTGCGAGCAAGCTCGCGCTGTGGCCGCTCTGGCGCGGGCGGCCCGGAAATACGCGGTCGATCTGCGTGTCGCTGAGCCCCATATGCCCACGCAGCACGGCCGCGATCGGCTCGCGGAAGTCCGTCGTCACCGCGAGATCGCGCTCCTGGTATAGCTGCGCGGTTGAGAGCCCCGGCCACGCGCCGTACACTTTGCGCCCGCGCACGGGACCGCCCATCACCCACATCACATTGCCATGGCCATGGTCGGTGCCGCCGTTGCCGTTCTGACGCACCGTGCGTCCGAACTCCGAGATGACCAGGATGACCGTGTCGTGATAGTGCGGCCCGAGCGCGGTCGCGAAACTCGCCAGCCCCTGGCCGAGCGGCGCCAGATGACTCGCGAGCTGACCTTTCGACGCGCCCTGGTTGACGTGCGTGTCCCATCCGCCGAGCGCGAGAAACGCGAGCCGGATGCTCGGGTCGCGCGCGATCAGATGGGCGAGGCGCGCGGTGTCATCCGGGAATCCTTTGGGCGAAGGCGCGCCGTTATTGGCCTCGGTCATGTCCTGTTCGAGTTCGCTCATCAGCTTGGCGCGCGCAGTGCGCCCTTCCTGGTAGGCGCGGCTGAGCGGGTCGCTGCCGCGGTACATCCGGTCAAACGCGGTCTCGACGATCGGCCGGTCCATCGGCAGCGGGCGCGCCGCGCCGCGTCCCAGCGCGATGTTGGCGACTGGCATCCGGCCCGACAGGATGCGCGGGACGTTGGCGCCGAGGCTCAGCGCCTCGGTCGGCGAGGCTTGGCCGGGCATCACCGCGAGCACCCGGTTCATCCATCCGTCGGCCGTGCTCTTCACTCCCGGCGTGCCGCTTTCCATGTAGTCCTGGGCGTCGAAATGCGAGCGCGTGGGGTCGGGCGATCCGCAGGCGTGAACGAAAGCGAGCGTGCCGTCACGCCACTGCGGCTCGAGCGAGGCGAGCGCCGGATGTAGCCCGAAGAAGCCGTCGAGGTCGACCACGGCGCCATCGCCGCCGGCGCGCGCAATCGCGAGCGTCGGGCGCGAGTCGTAATAATTCGCCTCGCCGTACGGCACCACCACGCTGAGGCCGTCGACCGCGCCGCGCATGAACACCACCACCAGCCGTTTGCGGCTCGAGTCGCCGCCAAGGGCGCGCGCGGCCCACGCGGTTGGACTCAACATCACGACGCCGGCCGCGCCGAACAGGGCGGCGCGCCGCAGGAACGCGCGCCGATCGAGCGTCACCCTGCTGCGCCGCGGATCCTCGTCACAGCATCGGTTGCCTTCGCGTTTGGTGTCCATATTTCCCTGCCCCGGCGCCGGTTAGCGCACCATGAACTCCGGGCCCCCCAGGATCAGTGCGGAGCGCAGTTGGGCGGGCGCGGCTTCCATCGCATCGCGCGTGTTGGGCGATAAGATACCGCCGAGCGCCGCGTCCAGTTGAGCCGGCTCCGGCGGATTCATCTCAAACCCTTTGGCCCGGTGAGAAAAATTGCCGGGGGCGCTCAACTCGCGCCTCGTCGCCCCGCCGCCGCCACCACCCTTGAACTTCACGCGAAACTGCGCGCCGCCGCCCGCCTCGAAGGGCGGCGCGAGCAGCGGCAGATGGCCCTGGCCGAGCGCGGTGGCAAAGCTGAGCCGCGTCATCATGGCGTCAGGGTTGAGCCATGCCTCGCGCGTGTTCGCATAGCCGTCGGGCGTTTCATGCGCGTACGGCGCCATCCCCAACAGCGTCATCGTGCCGAACAGCGGGCGGTAGTTGCTGATATCCGGGACGCCGGTCACGCGCGCGGCCGAGATGACGTAGTCGTACGGAGTTTTGAACTTGGCCCCGAAGCAGCGCTGGTCCCAGAACTCGGGGCTGAAGAAAAGCGTCTCGAGCGTCGCGCGGATATCGCCTCCGCTCTGCTCGAAACGCTCGGCCATCCGCCCTACCAAACTTGATGGAGGATTATCCGCCACAAAGTATTGTGCGAGCTGATAGCTCAGATGCCGCGCCGTGGCGGGCGCACGAGCGAGAACGTCGAGCGCCTGCTCACCCGCGGCGATCCCCGCGCCGCCGCCGTAGGAGCGGCCGAGGAAGACCTGGTCGCTGAAGTCGTGGCGGCTCGGGTCGAAGTAAAAGCCGTATTGATCGTGCTGGGCGCCGAGCAACGGCGCTTGACGGCCGGGCCGCCACGGCCTCCATCCGCCCATATTTCTCATTCCCGGAGTGTTCATCTCCGGAAAGCCCATTCCCGCCGCGCCCATCCGCATCCCGGGTTGCCCGCGTTTTTGCAGGCCCCATCCGGTCAGGATATGCGCGAGCGCAGTCACGTCAGCCTGCGTGTAGCCGCCGTTGACGCCGAGCGTGTGCAGTTCCATCACCTCGCGCGCGTAGTTCTCGTTGATGCCCTCGAATTTGCCGCGCCTGGCGGTACCGTTGGGCGCGCTGTTCTGCCAGTTGTCGAGATAAAAAAGCATCGCGGGATGCTTGGCGGTCGCGCCCAGCAGCGCTCGAAAGCGGCCCATCGTATGCGGCCGGATTGCCTCTTGCTCGTAGGCGCCGATCCACAGATGGCACAGGCCCTTGCCGGCGAAAACGTTGAAGTGGTTGAACCAGAAGGCGGTCATCACCTCCTGTAACTGGCGCGGTCCGTAGATCGCGCGCATCAGCCGCCCCTCGACCGCCTCCTGGAGAATCACCTGCGAGCGCTGGCGCGCCTCTTTCTGCGCGTCCTTGTCGCCCTTGGCCTGTTGCACGGGAAGCTGGAAGGCCGCGAACAATTCGACCGGCGTCATCTGCAAGGTTCCGAGCGCGCCGACACGGCGCACGAGGTCCGGCGGCACCGGGATCGATTGTGGGTCCAGCTGCTCGCGGATGTAGCGTTCGACACCAATCTGATTGACGCGCTCGAGGTCGCCCGGGCGCGGCCCGAAGGCCATCCGGTTGAGCGCGTGCAACGCGCGGTTTTCCTGCGGCATGTTGCCGACTTGAAGCATCAGATGCCTCGCCCGAGGTTACTCCGGCTTCTTTGGAGTACGACCGCGGACCGGCGTCGTTTCGGCTCGTCGACGAGAACAGGAGCGATGTGCGGGGCCGGAACGCAAGCGACAGCAAGGCGAGCGCGCGTCAGCCTGGAACGAGTGGCGGCGGCCGGAAAACGGGCCGCCGCCACTAAGCGTGGCGCGCGCGCCACGCTACGCAACGCGCGCTATGGACTGGATGACGGTGCGGCCGCCGGAGCCTCTCCTTCGGCCGGCGTGGCTGCCCCGGCGGGCGCCGCCGCCGACTTTTTCTTGTGGCTTGCGCTCACCAAGTGGCCCCGATGCATGTGCACTCCGGCAAGGTAGTTGCCCGGGTTCGCGAGGAAGCGCTCCTTGGAGCCCGGGTACTTGCTGAAGAAATTATTCAGATCGCGCCAGCGCCTGAGAAAACTGTCGCTGTTGGCCAGATGCGGATTGGCCGCGAGCCGCCGCGCCATCTTGAGGTTCGAGGTCGCGACCTGGTCGAAGGCCTGCAACTCGGCCATGTCGAGATCCTGGTTAGTCATCTCGTGGCTGATGGTGACCTGGGGCTCGGCTTGCGCGAATGCCGGCGCAGAGATGCCGCCCGCCAACAGCAACGCGACGGTTAGGGACAAGGCTCGTCTCATGTTCATGACCTCCTGACGCTCGATGCTTGTGCGGAGCGTCCGTCGTGAAGCGCTCGGCGTGGAGCGCTCGATTTGGACCGGCTCGAAATTACGACCAGCCCTTACGGCATTTTATCGCACCAGTCGCCCTTGGCGGCAATCGCCCGACGAGCGCCCAGACTGCGGTGACGAGCAGGTGAAAAACGGGCATGGCCCGAGCACAAACGTCGTGCCCGCGCGCTCAGCGGCGAAACGCGGGACGATAGCTCGCGTTGCGCAAGGGCCCCGCCCAAAACGCACGAGTGGGACAAGCCTGATGCCTCGCCCCACTCGTTCCAGATGCTTCTACTCCGCGCCGGGACTCCTGGTCTCTTCCCGATGTATGGCCTTCTTCTCCGACATCTTCAAGTAGACGCCCGGGTCGGCAAGGAAGCGCTCCTTCGAGCCCTGGTATTTGTTGAAGAAGAGCTGCAGGTCGGGATACTTGCCCACCCACGAATCATCCTTGACGACGGCGGGATTCTGCTTCAGTCGCCGCCACATCCGATGATGCATCTTGAGCATACGGTGGAAAGCCGCCACTTCGTTCGCATGCTCGTCGGCAGCGGCTGGCGCAGGCGCTGCGGGAGCAGCCGCAGCCGGCGCCGCCGGCGCGGCAGCCGGGGGGCTTGCGGGTGCGGCCCCCTCTTGCGCCATCGCGACACCGAAGCTGGCTCCTACGAAAAGCGCGCCGATTAACATTGAAGCGATCCGTTTCATGCCTCGTCCCCTCCCTCAGGTCAGGTGCGTTAGTCCGCTGCGATTGTTATGTCGCTGCGCCCCCTGCGCAGCTATCGAGCTACTCCCCCAAAACCGTAACCAGCAAGATCCCGCGTATATTACGAATCCCGCTCGTTCGATGCTAGCGCGGAGCACGGCCCCAGGCCTCGATCAGACTCTCGAAGGCGCGGCGCAGTTCGGGGTCCTTGAGCTCCGGCAACTCGACCGCGTGCCGCGGCGCGCGCGCCACCGTGCGCAGCCGCGGGCGAGCGGGGCGGCGGCTTAGCCGTCCCTGCACGAAGCGCAGGTCACGCACCGCATCGTCGCCCACGCGCGGGGCCAGCCGCGCGAGAATTTCGGGCTTGAGCAGATTCAGTTCCTGTATCCACATCGCGCCCGAGACTCTAACCACCGCGGTGTGGAATTTCAGCTCGACCACCTCGGTGCGCCGCGCGATCGTTTCACCGACGATTTCGGGCCACGCCTGGACCAGCCGCACGATCGCAAAATGGCCCTCGGAATCGAGCCGGTCGATGATCGAGCCGAGCGTACTCGCGATCGGCTCTGGAGCCCTGCGCCGCCGTACAGCCATCGGGCTTACGATAATCTTCCGGCGGGCCCGCGCAATGGTTTGGTAGTCATTCGACGCAGTCCGGATACGTCGCGCCGATCATGTTTCCACAGGAGCGGCCCAGCCCAGTGCGATTCATTTTTGTCCATGCTTGAATTAGTCGTACTAATGTTAGCGAAAATCAGTCGAAATATCATCCACAACCCTTCCCATGGGTTGTCCACAGGTTGTACCATACTACCTGTAGGGGTCGGGGGCTTGACTCTGCCGTCCACTGGAGTAACTTTCGGACTTACCGGTTGATTGACGGCTGCGTGGGGTTGGAGCGGAGGAGGGGATGATGGCGGCTGGTGAAATGACGATGCCTGGACTCGATAAAAAACCACCTAAAGCGCCTGAACGCGCGCAGGCCGCATCGCGCGCCGGACTTACGCTGGAGCGCTTTTTCAGCCAACCGGGCGTCGACCCGTTCAGCGAGGTCGAATGGGAGTTGCGCGCGGCCGTTATCGCCGGTGAGGACGGCCGGGTGGTCTTTGAACAGCGCGACGTCGAGGTCCCGCGCATGTGGTCGCAAACCGCGACCAACGTGGTGGTCTCCAAATATTTTCGCGGACCGCTCGGCAGTCCCCGGCGTGAGTCCAGCGTCCGCCAGCTCATCGGCCGCGTGGTCGATACCATCGCCGGATGGGGCGAGCGCCAGGGCTACTTCGCCGACGATGCCGGGCGCGACACCTTCAAGGCCGAACTGACCGCCCTGCTGGTGACCCAGCGCGCGGCCTTCAACAGCCCGGTCTATTTCAACGTCGGTATCGAGCCCAAGCCGCAATGTTCGGCCTGCTTCATCCTGAAGGTCGACGACAACATGGACTCGATCCTGAACTGGTACCGCAACGAGGGACTCATCTTCAAAGGCGGCTCGGGCGCGGGCGTGAACCTTTCGGCCGTGCGCTCGTGCCGCGAGAAGCTCTCGGCCGGCGGCACCGCCTCGGGCCCGCTCAGCTTCATGAAGGCGGCCGACGCCTCGGCGGGCGTGATCAAGTCGGGCGGCAAGACCCGGCGCGCGGCCAAGATGGTGGTGCTCAACGCCGACCATCCGGACATCGAACTTTTCATCAAGTGCAAGCAGGAGGAGGAGCACAAGGCGTGGGCGCTGATCGACGCCGGCTATGACTCTTCGCTCGACGGCCCGGCTTACGGCTCGGTGTTTTTCCAGAATGCCAACAACTCGGTGCGCGTAACCGACGAGTTCATGCGCGCGGTGGCCGAGGGCGGCGAGTGGACCACCCACTTTGTCAACGACGGCAGGGCCGACACGACGTACAAGGCGCGCGATCTGATGCGGATGATCGCTGAGGCGGCGCACGCCTGCGGCGATCCCGGGATGCAGTTCGACAGCACGATCAACAATTGGCACACCTGCCCCAACTCGGGGCGCATCAACGCCTCCAATCCATGCAGCGAGTACATGCACCTGGACAACTCGGCCTGCAACCTCGCGTCGATCAACGTGCTCAGGTTCCTCGACGAGCGCGGCGAGTTCGACGTGCGCGCCTTTCGCCACGCGGTTGACGTGATGATCACGGCGCAGGACATCCTGGTCGACAACTCGTCGTACCCGACCGAGGAGATCGGCCGCAACGCCCGCGACTTTCGCGAACTCGGCCTGGGCTACGCAAATCTTGGCGCCCTGCTGATGGCGCTCGGGCTGCCTTATGACTCCGACCAGGGACGCAGTTACGCCGGTGCGATCACCGCGCTGATGACCGGCGAGGCCTACCTGCAATCGGCGCGCATCGCGCAGGCGATGGGCCCGTTCAGCGGCTATGGAATCAACCGCGAGCCGATGCTCAAGGTCATCGCGGGCCATCGCGAGAAGGCCTACGACCTCGATTCCGCGCACGTGCCGCTCGGCCTCTTGCGCGCCTCGCGCGAGGCGTGGGACGACGCGCTCAAGCTCGGCGAGAGTGCGGGCTACCGCAACTCGCAGGCCACCGTGATCGCGCCCACCGGCACCATCGCCTTCATGATGGATTGCGACACCACCGGCATCGAACCCGACATCGCGCTGGTCAAGTACAAGAAGCTGGTCGGCGGCGGGATGCTCAAAATCGTCAACGGCACCGTGCCGCGCGCGCTCAAGCGGCTCGGCTACGATTCGCGCGAGGTCCAGGAAATCGTCGAGCACCTCGACGAGCACGACACCGTCGAGGGCGCGCCGCATCTGGCCGACGCGCACCTGGCGGTGTTCGATTGCGCTTTCAAACCGCGCGCGGGCGCGCGCACGATTCACTACCAGGGCCATCTGCGCATGATGGGCGCGGTGCAGCCGTTCATCTCGGGTGCGATCTCCAAGACCATCAATATGCCCGCCGAAGCCGGCGTCGAGGACGTGGCCGAGGCCTACATGACGGCGTGGAAGCTGGGCCTGAAGGCGGTCGCAATTTACCGCGACGGATCCAAACGCACTCAGCCGCTCAACACGTCGAAGGGCAAGGCCGAGAGTGCGTCGGCGCCCGCGGCAGCGGCGCTGGCGGCCGTGGCCGGGGTAGAGCGCGGCTTGAATCGCCACAAGCTGCCGGATGAGCGCAAATCGATCACGCACAAGTTCGATATCGCCGGCCATGAGGGCTACATCACGGTGGGCATGTATGAGGACGGCCTGCCGGGCGAAATTTTCGTGATGATGTCCAAGCAGGGCTCGACCATCTCGGGCCTGATGGATTCGTTTGCGACCGCGATCAGCTACGCGCTGCAATACGGCGTGCCGCTGCGGTTCCTGGTCGACAAGTTCTCGCACATGCGCTTCGAGCCGTCGGGTTTCACCAAGAACCCGCAGATTCCGTACGCCAAATCGATCGTCGATTACCTGTTCCGATGGCTCGCGTCCAAGTTCCTCGACGAAGAGGCCAGGCGCGAGGTCGGCGTGGTCGCGGCCGAGGCGTACGCCGATACGGCGTCGGCAGCGGCGATAACGGCGGCGCCCGCGGCTGTTGCGGAAGAGGCGGCGCAGTCTCAGGTCGAGCAGGCGGCGACGAGTAGTCAAGCGGCGGCCGGCAGCGCCAGCGCGCGCTTGCGCCAGGCCTTCATCAATCAGGCGGACGCCCCGCCGTGTCCGGATTGCGGATGCCTGATGGTGCGCAACGGGACTTGCTACAAGTGCCTCAACTGCGGCGCGACCAGCGGATGTTCGTGATGCGCGCGGGCGAGATTGCTCTTAATGCCCTCGCCCCATTCGAGGGGGAGAGGGGCAGTTAGTGGCGGCCGCGACCACTGAGCGGTGTCGTTAGGTCAGTGAAAAAGTGAAAAGTGAAAAAAGTGTTGGAGGAGACCCCGGAGGAGTAGCGGGAACAGGGCTGAGCTGGCGGCGGCTGGGGGGGACGAATCGGCGCGAGGCAGACGTTCGCAAGATAGATTCTGGGGATGAGGCGCGGCGGCGGGCGGGCGCAGTAAGCAAAGCTCCTCCGGGGTTTGTTTTCGAATCGAGCAGGCGGTGTGCGGCGGCACGGATGAAGATGAAGGGGAGCAGCCTCGCTTGAGAAGCGTGGGGCGGGGTTGAGGATGTGGAGCGGCGGGGGGCCGGGCTTAGGCTCGGCCCCCCGAGTTTTTGGATCGAATGAAAGTTTGCCGTCTTGCTTTTTGCGTTCCCGTTCGCGCCGTGCGCGTGAGAGAGTGAAGCTGCTTCTGACCACCTCCGACTTCCTCCCCCGTGTTTTGGGGGAGGATGAAGGTGGGGGTCGAGCGAGGAAGCGCCGGACGCCTGTTTTTGCGGCGCGTCCTCGTCCTGATTCGCTCGCATGAGCGCACCGAGCTTTCGGACATGCCTTCGCCGCGCGGTCTCGCTTGTGCCGCTCAGCGGGCGTGTTTAAGCTCCCCACGTTCGCAATGCTCGACGAGCCAATGGAGGGTAGGCTTACGTTTGCGATCAGCGGTCCGATAGAGAACCTTTGGGCAATCGAGCATTGGATCAATATCGAGGCGGTCCAACTGCTGGTGCATCACGCGAGCGCGGTGGTCGCCGCGATCGTGATCTTCGCGCTCGTCGCGCGGCTAGCAATCTGGCTGCTGCCGCACGGCATGGTCCGCAAGGTGGTAGTCGTCATTGATGACATTGTTTTGATTTTGCTGCTCATCTATTTCGGATGGGATATGCTGGTCTATTTGTGGAATCGGCGACCGACGTTGCAGCCCCCCGTCAAGACCGGAGCTGCCTTCGACGTTCTCGAGGCCTACCTGCCGCCGTCAATAGCAGGGCCGCTGGGCGAAATCGCACGGGTGCTCGTGCGGCTCATCGCTGCCCCGTGGTAACCCGTACCTCGCGGGCATAAACTCCAAGCGGGGCCCGAGTGGCCCGCGATGCTGACCGATAGCGATAATATCAACACGGCGAAGGCGTTTTCGCTCTACCTGCACATCCCGTACTGCCAAGCCAAGTGCCCATACTGCGATTTCAACTCGCACGCGGTCGCGAGCTGGCCCGAGGACGATTATGTCCGCGCGCTGATCGCCGAGATCGAGCGCCGCGCCCGCGAAGCACCATGGGCCGGACGGCGGCTCAAGACGATCTTTTTCGGCGGGGGTACGCCGTCGCTGTTCCGGCCCGAGTCGATCGGGGCGGTGCTGGCCTCGGCCGAGCGCAACTTCGGTATCGAGAGCGGCGCCGAAGTCACGCTGGAGGCGAATCCGGGGACGGTCGACGCGGCCAAGCTTGCCGGGATGCGCGCGGCCGGGATCAACCGGATCAGCTTCGGCGCCCAATCGTTCAACGATGCGCGCCTGAAGTTTCTCGGCCGAATCCACGGCGCCGCGGAGACCCGCGAAGCCGCCCGCCTGGCCCGTCGCGCGGGCTTCGAGCGCCTCAATCTCGACCTCATCTTTGCGGTCCCCGGACAGAGCGTCGATGAAGCGCTCGACGACATCGCGGAGGCCGCCGCGCTCGGCCCCGACCATATCTCAGCCTACAACCTGACCTTCGAGGAAGGCACCGCGTTCTTCACTGAGATGAAGCGCGGACGAATCCGGCCGATCGACTCCGACCGGCAGGCGGAGTTCTACGCCGCGGTGCGCGCGGAACTGCCGCGGCGCGGTTATGCGATGTACGAGATTTCCAACTACGCGCCGCCCGGCCACGAGGCGCGCCACAACCTGAGCTATTGGCGCCTGGAGAGCTACTTGGGGCTGGGTGCCGGAGCGCACAGCTTCGCGCGCGGCGAGAGCGGCGGTGGTGGTGGCCGACGATGGTGGAACGAGCGGATGCCCGCGCGCTACGTGGAACTGGCGCTTGAGGGCGGCCTTGCGGAGGCGGGCGGCGAGACGGTCGATACCACGCGCGCGCGCGGCGAGTTCGTGTTTTTGAATTTGCGGCTGCGCGCCGGATTCAAGCTCGCCGATTTCGAGGCGCGCTTCGGCGAGAGCTTCGACAGCCTATTCGGCGCGCGCGCCGCGCGGCTGTTCGAGGGCGAGTTGTTGGTTCGCGCCGAGGGCCGGATTTATCTGAGCGAGCGCGGCCTGGAACTCGCCGACTCGGTATTCGCCGAGTTCATCTAGTGGGGCGTCCCGCAAATGCCCTTTACCATCCAAGTTGTCCTTCTGAGCGCAGTCTGGTCTTTTCGGTCATCCTGAGCGAAGCGAGTCCGCGAGCGGAGTCGAAGGATCTCGCGCGGCATTCTTACGCCGCGCGATTTGCCGCGGTAACGCGCAGAAAAAACCATCACGGCCGCAAAAACAACGGCCGCGAGATCCTTCGCTGTGCTCAGGATAACCTGGCTCTCGGATGTAACTTACTAATGGAAGGTTATACTAATCGTCTTTGGGAGCGGCCTTTTCTGCTTCTTGCAGCGCTTTTGTAAGGAGCGCGCTCACATTGGTGTTCGACACGATGGTAGTAAGTGCGCCAAGGCGCGGACCGCGTTCCTGGCTCAGGATCACGCGATAGAACAGTGGAAATATCTTACCCGGCTTGTCGTAGTGCCGGCGGCCAATTTCGTAGATCGCCTTTTCAATCTCCTCGGCGCCCGCCGCGCGGTTAGCGTCGAGCCAGTCGCGAAACTCCTGTACCTGTTCGGGCTCGGATCCCGTGAGGATATAGCGCTTTTTGCCCGGCTCGATGAAATCGCGATAGAAATTGAGCGCGCATTCTATAAGCGTGCGCACCATCTTTCCGGTTTCCGGATCATCCGCAATCATCGGGTCGTAATTCACGACGTACTTCCAGATTAGATCCCGGTCTTGCGTCCCCAGCGCCCCGACCAAATTCATCACCAGACCAAAGCTGAGCGTCGAGTCGAAACGCCGGGCACTTTGGCTTTGCAGCACGAACTCGAGCGGCGAGTTGCGCCGCGCGCTTTCGTCGGCCGTGCTCCACGCGCGTAGCGCGTCGAGATATTCGTCGGTGTACTGCGGAATCGATTCCAGGAAAAGCTTGCGCGCGCGCCGCGGATTCAGCATCAGAAAATACTTGAGCACCTCGATCGGCGCGTAGCGCCGCCACTGCTCGACCCCGACCCCGCGGCCGATCGACTTCGAGACCTTGTGCCCCGCCTCGTCGAGATACATCTCGAACGCGAAGCCGAGCGGCGGCCGGCCGCCGAGCAGGCGCAAAATCTGGCCCGAGAGCCGCGCCGAATCGATCAGGTCCTTGCCATAGAGCTCGTAGTCGACCCCCAGCACGTACCATCTGAGCGCCCAGTCGACTTTCCACTGCACCTTGGCCTTGCCGCCGAGCACGCTCTGCTCGCCCTTGAAACCGCATCCATGCGAGCCGCCGAAGCTGCGCTCGCAGGAGAACTCGACCGTGGCGCGCTCGGGATGGTACGCCGTCACCAGGGTCGAGTTGATCTGCCCGCACGCGGGACACAAAGGCATGAAGGGAGACCATCCAGCGCGATTCTCCTCGCGCAGGGTCGGCGTGACGATACGGATTATCTCGGCGTGCCTGGTGAGGATCAGTTTGAGCGCGTCGTCGAAACGGCCGCTCGCATACATCTCGCTCGAGCGCATCAACTCGTAGCTGACCTCGACCGGCTCGAGGAATTTTTCCAGCAGGCCGATCATGTGCGCGGCGAAGCTCGGATGACACTCGCCGAAGGGGTCGGGAATGCGCGACACCGGCTGGCCCAAAAAGCGCGCGGTCGCCTCGCGGTTGGGGATACTTTCGGGGACCTTGCGGAGCCCGTCCATGTCGTCGATGAAAACGATGAGGCGGCTTGGGCGGCGGTATGCGGCGCCTAATGGGTCAGTCTCGCCGAGGACTTCGCCAAGGACCTTGAAGGCGTGCTGCACGTAGGCGGGGCGCAGCACCTCGCCCATCGTGCCCAGGTGCGGCAGGCCCGAGGGGCCGAAGCCGCTTTGGAAGATTACCTCGCGCTCGGGTGGGTAGTTGGCAAGCCGCTCGGCGAGCCGGCGGGCTTCTTCATACGGCCAGAGGTCGAGTTGGGTCCGGTTGAGTCCGGTTCGCTCGGGCGGCGCCATCAATCGACATTCCTTGCGACATTCCTTGCGGCATTGCCTGCCGAGGTTTTTTGCCTGGCGGAAGTTCCCTGGCTTGCGGGGGTCATATCTTACCCTTGAGCACGCGCGCCATGGCCTCATGCAACCAGGGATCGATCTGGAGGTCGCGGTTCTTCTCGGAGGCGAGACGCAATTTAACCCCGCAATTGGCGCAAATAAAGGCGTCTTGACTAAATCCCGCGCGGTCCTCAACGGCCAGATGCAGGAACCATTCGTTTATCGGACGTCGACAGATTTCGCAACTTTGTTCGCTCATCGTAGGCAGACACCGGGGCGCTCAATGGTTATACCATTGATAGGGACAGTGAGGGCGTGTTAGAGAACTTCCTCCAGGCCAGCGGCCTCCTAAAGCTTCGGCCCACATAATACCCTAAACCTGCGGAATCCGGCGGCATCCGGAACGGCAGGCGGTCTTGGTCTGAACTGAACCGGATTGGCTGAGCCGCCTCAGGCCTCACGCACGAGATTTTTTTCGCTCCATGGAAGACAACCTGACAAAGCACAAAATCAAGGAACTGCGCGCGCTGGTGTCGGAGGGCGACCGAGTCGCCATCCTGCTGCAGGACGATCCCGATCCAGACGCGATGTCGAGCGCGATTGCGCTGCGCACGCTTTTGGGCCGCAACAAGCTCACCACGCCGATTTTCAGCTTCACTCCGGTCACGCGCCCGGAGAACAAGACCATGATGCATCTGCTGGAGATCGAGATCGCTCCGGCCGATACCGAGGAACTGGCCGCCTTTGACCGGGTGGCGATGGTCGACGTGCAGCCGCCCTACTTCAACGGCCGCCTGCGCCGCGCCGACATCGTGATCGACCATCATCAGGGCTACGCGCCCAACAACGCCGCCTTCCAGGACGTGCGCCCGGGCTACGGCGCCACCGCCACCATCATGACCGAGTACCTGGTCGCCGCCGACGAGCGGATCAGCGAGCGCCTGGCAACGGCCCTGCTCTATGGCATCCGGAGCGACACCCTGATGCTAAAGCGGCGGGTGACCGACAGCGACATCCAGGCCTTCACCCAACTCTACCCGCACGCCAACTACAACCTGCTGCGCCAGATCGACCGGCCCGAGCTGCCGGCGCGTTTCGCCCGGGTGCTGGCGCGCGTGATGCGCCGCTTCGAGATCCACGACGGCGTCGCGCTGTTGCATCTCGGCCGCGTCGAGCGCGACGACCTGATCGTGCAGATGGCGGACTTCTGCTTGCAGTTCGAGGGCGTGGAGTGGGTGGTGGTGTCGGGCAAGCTCGACGACAATTTGGTGATCGCGGTGCGCAATCACGGGACCGGACGGCGCAACGCGGGCGAGTTGGTACGCAAGCTGTTTGGCGAGATGGGCAGCGCCGGCGGCCATCGCAACATGTCCAAGGCGGTGATCGCGCTGAAGGACTGGCGCGCGCGCGAGCACACGCTGCACGAGAGCGCGATCGAAAAGCGCTTGCGCGAGTTGTTCGAGGCGCAAATCAGCGGCGAGAACGACGCTCACGACTGACCTGCGCGAGCCGCGCGCACAATTGACGGTTTACCGGCCGCCCGCCAGCGTCTATCGTGGAGCCGATGAGCGTGCTGGAGGGGACAGTGGAGGTCAGTAACCGTCTCGGGCTCCATCTGCGCGCCGCCACCAAGCTGGCCGAAACTGCGCGCAGCTTTCAGTCCAAGCTGATGATCGTGGGCAAGGACGGTCAGGCCGACGCGCGCAGCGTGATCAACCTGATGATGCTCGGGGCGGCGATCGGGACGCGGCTCAAGGTGCGCGCCGAGGGCCCTGACGCGCGCGCCGCGCTCGACGCGGTGCAGCGCCTGTTCCAGGATCGTTTTGGTGAAGACTGATCGCCTGGACGAAGGACGATCCGGGCACCGGCGGCGAGAGCGGACCGGCTGAGCGGCTGACCGCCAAGCGCGCGACGGTCAGTTGACTAATAGCTTGATCGCGCGTCGGCGGTTGGCTATACCAAGGCATTCGTTTTTTGTCCGGGATGGAATACCTTCATTTATCGAGCGTTGTGCGGCGCGCGCTCGCTCCGCAACAAACCCAAACATTACGCTGCCGCCGGCCGGGCGAGCCTGCTGAGAACTGAAGCGGGAGTTTGCAGAAACACCGGCATCCCCAAGGAGACATCACCAAAATGCCGCTCAAGGACTTTCTCTTCACCTCGGAATCGGTTGCCGAAGGCCATCCCGACAAGATGTGCGACCAGATCTCGGATGCCGTGCTCGACGCGCTCATCGCCGAGGACCCTAACTCGCGCGTGGCCCTGGAGTCGCTGGTCAAGACCGGGCTCATTGTGCTGGCCGGAGAGATCACCAGCCGTGCGCATCCGGACTTCGTGCGGATCGCGCGCGATACCGCGCTCGAGATCGGCTACAACCACATCGACACCGGCTTCGACGGCAACAACTGCGCCGTGCTGACCGCGATCGAGCCGCAATCGGTCGACATCTCGCAGGGCGTCACCGAAGGCGAGGGGCTGCACAAGGAGCAGGGCGCCGGCGACCAGGGTTTGATGTTCGGGTTCGCTTGCGACGAGACGGCCGAGCAGATGCCGCTGCCGATCGCGCTCGCGCATCGGCTGATGGAGAACCTCTCCAAGCTGCGCCACCAGGGCAAGGCGGACTTCCTGCTGCCCGACGGCAAGAGCCAGGTCACCGTGCGTTACGTGGGCGGGCGTCCGGTCGAGGTCAGCACGGTGGTGGTTTCGGCACAGCATCGCCGCGACGTCGGCCATGCCACAGTGCGCGAGGCGGTGATCGAGGAGCTGATCAAGCCGACCATTCCCAAGCAGTTCCTGACCAAGGACACGGTCATCCACGTCAACCCGACCGGCAGCTTCGTGATCGGCGGCCCGCACGGCGACTGCGGACTGACCGGGCGCAAGATCATCGTCGACACCTACGGCGGCTATGGACGTCATGGCGGCGGCGCGTTTTCGGGCAAAGATCCGAGCAAGGTTGATCGCTCGGCCTGCTACATGGCGCGTTACGTGGCCAAGAACGTGGTCGCGGCAGGGCTTGCAGCCAAGTGCGAAATCCAGGTGGCGTACGCGATTGGCGTGGCCGAGCCGGTTTCGATTCTGATCGACACTTTCGACACGGGCGCGGTGCCGGACCAGAAGCTGTCATCGGCGCTGCGCGAGCTGTTCGATTTCCGGCCTGCCGGGATCATCAAGACGCTCGGTTTGAAGCGGCCGATCTACAAGGCCACCGCCGCCTACGGCCATTTCGGCCGCGTGCCGCACAACGGGCTCTTTCCGTGGGAACAGACCGACATGGTCGACGCGTTGCGCAGCGCATTCGGGCGCGACGGCGGCCGCTAATCATAAAACGATCGCATCAACCTGCGAACGACAACCTGGGGCGCGCGGCGCACTCGCGTACGCGCGCCCTTTGAAATTCGGAGAAGAATCAGATGGAGGCGAAAGCCAGCAAGCGTAAAACCACATCCGTCGCGTCACGCAACGGGCGCGGCCTGCCCCACGATGTTCGCAACCTTGGACTTGCCGAGGCCGGGCGGCGCAGGATCGAATGGGCCGACGAGCAGATGCCGGTGCTGCGGATCATCCGCGAGCGCTTCACCAAGGAAAAGCCGCTGCGCGGCCAGCGCCTGAGCGCCTGCCTGCATATCACCACCGAGACCGCCAACCTCCTGCGCACGCTCAAGGCCGGCGGCGCCGAGGTGCTGTGCTGCGCCTCCAATCCGCTCTCGACCCAGGACGACGTCGCCGCCGCGCTGGTCGGGGAATACGGCATCCCCAGCTACGCCGTGCACGCCGAGGATCGCGACACCTACTACAGCCATCTGCGCGCCGTGCTCGAGGCTCATCCGACCATTACGATGGACGATGGCGCCGACTTGGTGAGCCTGCTGCACACCGAGTTTCACGATCAGGCCTCCGAGGTGCGGGCCTCGATGGAAGAGACCACCACCGGCGTCATCCGCCTGCGCGCGATGGAGCAGGACCACGCACTGCGCATCCCGGTGGTCGCCGTCAACGACGCTCAGACCAAGTACCTGTTCGACAATCGTTACGGCACCGGCCAATCGACGCTCGACGCGATCATCCGCGCCACCGGCGTGCTGGTGGCGGGTTCGGTGTTCGTGGTGTGCGGCTACGGATGGTGCGGGCGCGGCGTGGCCTCGCGCGCGCGCGGCCTCGGCGCCAACGTGATCGTGACCGAGATCAACCCCATCCGGGCACTGGAGGCCGCGCTCGAGGGCTACCAGGTGATGCGGATGGCCGACGCGGCGCGCGTGGGCGACATCTTCGTCACCGTCACCGGCGACAAGGAGATCATCGGCCCCAACCACATGACCGCCATGAAAGACGGCGCGATCATCTGCAACTCGGGCCACTTCGACGTCGAGATCGATTTGCCCGCGCTGCGCAAGATGGCACGCCGGGTCGATCGCTACGCCGAGCGCGAAGTCGAGATCTTCCATATGCGCACCGGAAAGAAGATCTACCTGCTCGGGCAGGGACGGCTGGTGAATCTTGCCTGCGCCGGAGGCCATCCCGCGCAGGTGATGGACATGAGCTTCGCCACCCAGGCGATGGCGGCGTCGTGGGCGGTGAAGGCCCAGCTCGAGGTCGCGGTGCATAACGTGCCGCTGAAAATCGAGGACGAAGTCGCGGCCATGAAACTGGCTGCGATGGGAATTAAAATCGACCGCCTTTCAGCCGAGCAGAAGCATTACCTGGCAAGCTGGCAGAGCGGAACGTAAGAAAAGAGTTCGACCGAGCCGCTCTTCGCGGCCGCGCGCGCGCCGGGAAGCCGGCTTAGCTACTGCTGGGCAGCCACCCCCGGCGACGCGCGAGTTCCCCGCCGGTAAAGCATACCGCGATCAGCGCGAGCGCAATGAAAAAGCGCGGCGAGGTCGGATGCCATAGCGCGTCACCCAGGAACGCGAACAGGATGGTCCCCGGTATCATTCCGATCGCGCTCGCCCAGAAATAGTCGCGGAAGGTTATCGGCGACGCGCCGGCCAGCAGGTTGAGCGCATTGTAGGGGATCAGCGGCACCAGCCGCAGGTAGAAGATGATCTGGAAGCCGTGGCGTCCGATGTGCGAAAGGATCTTTTCGAAACGGCCGCCGCCGACTATACGCTGTACGAACGAACGACCCAAAAATCGCCCCGCCGAAAACGCAATCAGCGCCCCCGCATCCGCCCCCACCAGCGAGTAGACCGCACCCCACAGCGCTCCGAAAGCGAGCCCACCCGCGATCGTCATCACCGCGCCCGGCACCAGAAACGAGGGGCCAACCGCGTAGAGCAGAATGTAAACCACCGGCCCCCAGATGCCCCAGCTCAGGACCTCCACCTTGACCAAACTCGGATTTTCGAACCACTCCGTATGCGTCCACAATAGCCAGGCCGATGCCAGCACCATGATCAGCACGACTACGATCTTGGTAACCCCCATCGGAGTAAGTAGCCGAGGCTGATCGTCGGTAGGTGGTATGGGACTAATGGCTGCCATCGTTGGCCCGTAAGGACGAGCAACTCATTATGATACGGGCCGCGATGGCACACAGACAAGTCGTCGCGCACAAAGAGTTTCGTGGTCGATGCTTGGTTGCGGCAACGGTTAGCTTAACTGGGCGCCAGCGGCGCCGTCAACTCAGCGCGCGATGTCGTTGTGGCGCACCTGGACGGCGACGCTCTCCAGGCCCAGGCGGCGCGCGAGTTCGATAGCCAGCGTGGGCGATCGATGCCGTCCGCCGGTGCATCCCAAGCCGATCGTCAGATAGCTTTTGCCCTCGCGCCGGTATAGCGGCACCAGGAAGCCGAGCAGCCGCACGATCTCGTCGACGAAGCGCCGCGCCTCCGGCTGGCTCATCACGTACGCTCGCACTCGCTCGTTCGTGCCGTCCAGTGGCTTCAGCTCCGGCACGAAAAAAGGGTTGGGCAAAAAGCGCACGTCCAGTACCAGGTCCATTCCGACCGGAATGCCGTACTTGTAGCCGAACGAGACCAGCGCGATCGTCATCGCCGCGCCGCTTGCCGCGCCCAGCACGGCCGTCGTAATGACCTCGCGCAACTCGTGCACGGTCAGCGCGCTGGTATCGATCACGCGGTTGGCCCGCTCGCGCATCTCGGCCAGCGCCAGACGTTCGCTGCGGATGCTGTCGGTCATCGAGGCGCCGCTTTCGGCCATCGGATGCGGCCGGCGGCTCTCCGAGTAACGCCGCACCAGGACCTCGTCGGAAGCGTCGAGAAAAAGCACTTCGGGATGGAAGCCGGCGCGCTCGAGGTCGTTGAAAACGCGCGGCCACTGCGGGAAGAACAGCCGCTCGCGCGCGTCGATACCGAGCGCGACGCCGGCCAGTTGCGGGTCGCGCCGGGTCGCCAGCCGCATCACCGTCTCGGCCAGCGCGACCGGCATATTGTCGACGCAGTAGAAGCCCAGGTCCTCGAGCACTCGCATCGCGGATACCCGCCCCGAGCCCGAGACCCCGGTGACGATTATGAGGCGCGAAGTCCGGCCCGAAATTCGCGAGGATGCGCGGACAGTGGTGGCTGGTACGGCCGTTGCGCCCGCGCCGCGCGTGCGCGTCCGCCGCCCCACAGCCATCGCAGTCAAAGGCGCGCCGGCAGCCCCCCGCCTCAGTGCCGGGCGTCTTCCTCCTTGATCAGGCGAAAAATCTCGGCCGCGTCGGGCGCGCTGCTCAGCCGCTCGCGAAAGGCCGGGTCCTTCATCAGGCGCGAGACGCGCGCGAGCGCCTTGAGATGCAGACTTGCCGAATCCTCGGGCGCGACCAGCAAAAAGAACAGATGCGTCGGTCCGCCGTCGAGCGAGTCGAAGTCGACGCCGCGCACATGGCGCCCGAAGACGCCGATGATGTCGTTGACGCCCGCAAGCTTGCCGTGAGGGATGGCGATGCCGTCGCCGATCGCGGTTGAGCCCAGTCGTTCGCGCTCGGCGAGTACCGCGGACAGCGCCGCGGGATCGATCTCGCGGTGTTTGCTGGCGAGGTAGCCCGCGAGCTCATGCAGCACATCGGATTTGGTGTTGCCCTTGAGCTCGGGCAACACCATCTCAGGATTCAGAATATCGGTAATTTTCATTGCCTGTTCAGCACACCCGATTATTGCATCGAAAGGCCGGTCCGGGCGAGCGGGGTGGCCGCGAGGAGCGCCGAGGCGCGCGGCCCCTGATGGGCAGGCGCCGCGGCGCGCCTACGAGCCGGAATCGCTCTCCGCTTCCTCGACCGCGCTCAGGACCGCGCTTGCCGACGGGGCGCGCCATTTCTTAGCCTCGATCTTCTCCAAATGTTTCTTGAGTTGCCGTTGAACCTTGTCCGCGAGCAGATCGATGACCGAGTAGAGGTCCTTGGTCTCCTGCTGCGCCGCGACCACGGCCAAACGGCCCGATTTTACCGTAACTTCGCCGCACTGGCGGTATTTATCGACCGACAGGATCAGATGCACGGTGCACGGGCGCATCAGAGCCTTGGCCACGTGGCCCAGCTTGCGTTCCCCGTACTGGCGGATCGCTTCAGTCGGCTCGACGTGACGGAAGGTCACGGTGACCTGCGCGACCGGCCGCGCCTTGAGCTGCTCGCGCCGGTTCAGCTTGCGTGTGACCACCCGGTCGCGCTTACCCGTCGGCTCTTTCATCGCCATCCTCGCCACTCCTTTATGTTGCCCAACAGGAGGTCAGTTAACCATCTTGCGACGCGCCGAAGGCAGGATGCCGAGCGCCTGGCGGTACTTGGCCACCGTGCGGCGTGCGATATTGATCTGGTCCTGACGCAGAATTTCGGCGATCGCCTGATCGGACAGCGGATCGTGATGCTTTTCGAGCGCCACCATCGCGCGGATCTTCTCCTTGACCGTCTCGGCGCTCACGTCTTCGCCGCCGACCGCTTTGACGCCCGAGGTGAAGAAGAACTTCATCTCGAAGATGCCCTGCTGGGTGTGGGCGTACTTGTTGGCGGTGGCGCGGCTGATGGTCGACTCGTGCATGCCGATGTCCTCGGCCACGTCCTTGAGCACCAGCGGCCGCAGATGGGAGATGCCGTGGTCGAAAAACGCGCGCTGGAACTTTACGATCGAGTTCGCGACCTTGAAAATCGTCTGCTGGCGCTGGTAAATCGATTTGACCAGCCATCGCGCCGACCGCAGCCGCTCCTGCAAATATTCTTTGGTGTCCTCGGCGACCGCGCTGTCGCTCAGCACGCGCTGGTAGTAGCCCGCCAGCCGCAGCCGCGGCACCGCGCCCTCGTTGAGCAACACCACGTAGTCCTCGCCCATCTTGTGGATGAAGACGTCGGGCACGACGTAGGCCGGCTCCTGGCCGCCGTAGTCGCGTCCCGGCTTCGGTTCGAGCAGCGAAATCACCTTGGCTGCCTGCCCCACCGTCTCTACCGTTACCCCGAGCGAGCGGGCGATCTCGGCGTAGCGATGCTTCTCGAGCAGGTCGAGATGGTTGAGCACGATACGCGCCGCCAGCGACTCCTCCATCCCGATGTTCCTGAGCTGCTGGTAGAGGCACTCGCGCAGGTTGCGCGCCGCTACCCCCGGCGGATCGAATCGTTGTAGGCGCTTGAGCACCCCCTCGACGCTGGCCGGGTCGGTCTCGAGCTGGCTCGCCAGGTCCTCGAGCGGCACTTCCAGGTAGCCGTCGTCGTTGAGGTTGTAGATGATGGTCGCGCCGATGATCTGATCGTTGTGCTCCAGCGAGGACATCCGGAGCTGCCACATCAGATGCTCTTCGAGCGAAGTGCGGCGGGTGAGCGTGTTCTCCAGGGTCTGGCGGCGTTCGTCGTCCTGCTCGGATTCCTGGTTGTCCTGCCAATTGTTGGAGTAGTTCTCGAGGTACTCGCGCCAGTCGAGTTTGTCGAGGCGGCCGTCCTCCTTGATCTCGAGCGTGGCGTCGCGCGCCTCGCTGGTCATCCCCTCGACCATCGGCTGCTCGTCGCCGTTGCCATTCCATTCTGACTCGGCCGCCGCCGCGCCCGGCTCGGGCTCGGGTGGCAACAGGTCGGGTTCGGAACCTGGCAAGGGGTCGGGCGCGGCGGCCATCCCGTCGTCCGCCGCGGTCGCGGTAGGGCTGCGCTCCTCGACCATCTCGAGCAACGGATTGGATTCCAGTTCGGTCTGAACGACGGCTTCCAGTTCGGGCAGGGACAATTGCAGTATCTTGATCGCCTGCTGGAGCTGCGGCGTCATCACCAGCTGCTGCCGCAGCCGCAGGTCCTGTCCTAGTTTGAGTTCGGGTGGCATATCGAACGCCGTTGATTAAGGCGACTTAGCGACGGTCGTCTTATTATCGCGGGTTTTCTGCTCCTTAGGGAAGAACACCGCCCGTGCGCCCGCGACTTCGCTCTTGCCCGTGTCAAGATGCACCGTGATCTTGCTGCCGGTAACCTGGTCCTCGCCGTCGTGCACCACGGGACTGCCGGTCAGGGTCACGGTATGCTTGGCCTGGTCGAGTACGGCGTGATCGCCAGTCGCCCATCGCGTGCCCTGGCTCATCCGCACGTTGCTGTCGGCGACCATCTCCTGGACTTGGTGAAAGTCCTTTCCATAGCTCACCTTCAGCGTATCACTGGTCAGCGTCGCGTCGGCCTGGGTCGCATGGACGTGGCCGCGAAAGGTAACGACGTTGCCTTTGTAGTCGAGATCGAGCGTGTCCGATTTGATATCGATCGGGCCTTTATTGCCCGAGAACTGAAGCGAGGAGAACGGGCTCTCCTCGCTTTTGCTGTCTTTGTCGTCTTTCGCGGCTTTGCTATTCGTGGAATCGGTCTTCGCCGACGCTGATTCCGCAGCGTTATCGTGATGCGCGCGGCGCCCGGCCTTCCCATGCGTAGCGAGAGCAGCCGGCGCGCCGGCGCTCTCTGTCGTGATCGGCGCGGCAAAAGACGCGCCGCCCGTGGACGCCGTAGCGCCGGCGTCCGCGGCGGGCACCACGTTCGACGGCAGTGCCGATGCTGACGTTGCCGCCGCGCTATCCGCGGGCGCTGGCGCGCCGCCCAAGGCGGCGCCTGGCGACTTGCGGATGCTGGAGCCGAGCGTGGCCGGCGGCGCATTCTGCGGCGCGCCCGCGCCGGGTGGCTGAGACGTGCCTGACGCCACGGCGGCGGTCCGCGCCGCCGTGGCGTCAGGCGCCGAGGCTGGCGCTTGCGCGAGTGCGCCGACCGGCGCGCTCGCGCACAATGCCAGCGCCATCAAAACCGATGCGGCGCGGCGCCGCCTGCGCCACGCCGCTCGATTCGCGGGGGCCGCGCCCTTACGATTTGCCCGATTTAAGATCACTTCTCTTCTTTGGAACCACCACGGTGTTGGTCTGACTCAGCAGGGTGAAGTTGCGCTCGTTGGGATGGCCGGTCAGGCCCACGCCGGTAACCGTCAGCCCCTGGCCTGCGACCTGTACCTGGCCGGGAGCGTTCACGAGGTCCTTGTCGGGGGCGAAGGTCGCTTCGTCGGTCGTCAACACGAAGTCGCCATAGTCAATCCTGAGCCCGCCGCTTAAGTGGGCCCGGTTGATATGATTACCGGTGACCGAGATTTCGGCACGCGGTGCGGAGACCTGAACGTTCTTGCCGTCCTTCGAAACCATCGATAATTCCGCGTCGGTCAGCACCAACGAAGTCTTGTCGTGGGAGTAACTGGCGTCGCGCGCGCTCAGATGCCATTGGCTCAGTCCGCGGCTCATCTGCGTCCACTTAAGATTGTGCGCATGAAGAAGCGCGTCGGGCATCTTGTCCGCAAGCTGCTGCAAAGTCGTGGCAGGAGCACGATGGCGCACGACATAAACGGCCACCGCGAGCACCACGGCAAGCGCCGCGGCGCCGAGCAGTCCCATCGCCTTGGCCACCCGCTTCGGACTCATCGCATCGCTCCATCAATGAGGCTATCAGCGGCGGTATGGGGTGTAAATCAATCCTTGCCGGCGTGACGCACCCGCTCGCGCCGCGTCCTGAAGCGAGCCGCCAGATAAGTCAGCGCGGCGGCCCATAGCAGGCTGTTAGGCACCGACAGCAGCAGAAAATAGTCGTCGGTTCGCGATCCGGCCAGATGAATCAGCGGCATCCCGAGCAATCCGAATAGCAGATGCCAGTCGGCGTTGCGCGAAGAGTTGGCCCAAGCCATCGCCTGCGCGACCCAATCCGCGACGAAGAAACTCAGGAATACCATCCCAGTGGCCAGGTTGTCCGCCAGCGCCAGCCAGGCGGCGCGAGGACTGCCGTCAACGGGCCGCGCCTTGATGCGCCGCAAGGGGCTAGTCGCGGCTTACCGCCGCGCGCGCCGCGGCGTCGATTCGGGTGACGTCGTCGAGCAGGGCGGGCAGCAGATCGAGCGGGTAGGAATTGGGACCGTCGCTCAGCGCGTGATCGGGGTCCTCGTGCACTTCCATGAACAGCGCGTCGACTCCCACCGCGGCCGCCGCGCGCGCCAGCGGCGCCACGAACTCGCGCTGGCCGCCCGAGCGTTCGCCGCCCGCGCCCGGCAACTGCGCCGAGTGCGTCGCGTCGAAGACCACCGGATAGCCGAAGGCGCGCATGATCACCAGCGCGCGGAAATCGCTCACCAGGTTGTTGTAGCCAAACGAGAAGCCGCGCTCGGTGACGATCAGCCGATGACTGCCGAAGCTCTCGGCCTTGGCCACCACCGCGCGCATGTCCCACGGGGCGAGGAATTGCCCTTTCTTGAGGTTGACCGCCGCGCCGGTTTGCACCGCCGCCGCTATCAGGTCGGTCTGGCGCGAGAGCAGCGCCGGAATCTGCAGCACGTCGGCCACCGCGGCCACCGGCGCCGCTTGCACGGGTTCGTGAATGTCGGTCAGCACCGGCAGCCCGGTTTCGCGCTTGACCCGCTCGAGCACGCGCAATCCCTCCTGCAGCCCGGGCCCGCGAAACGAATCCTGGCTGGTGCGGTTGGCCTTGTCGAACGACGATTTGAAGACGATCGGAACACCGCTTGTGCGAGAGATCGCGGCCAGCCGCTCGGCATGGCGTAGGCAGGCCGCGGGGCTTTCGATCACGCACGGCCCGGCGATCAGCACGATCCGCGGTCCGCCGAAAACCACTGCGCCGGCCGATACCTGCCGCTTGCTCACGATACCGCTTTGAGCGGACGCACCTTGGCCGAGCGCTCGGGCGCAGCCTCCGAGTGCCGCACGACCGCCGCCCGGATGAGCCCGCGGAACAGCGGATGGCAATCCCACGGACGCGAGCGGAGCTCGGGATGGAACTGGCAGCCGAGGAACCACGGATGGCCCGGCAGTTCCATGATCTCGACCAGTTGATTGTCGGGCGAGGTGCCGGTGGCCTTGAAGCCGGCCTCCTCCAGTGCCTTGCGGTAGGCGTTGTTGACTTCGTAGCGATGGCGATGGCGCTCGGCGATCCGGCTGCGGCGGTAAAGCGCGAGCGCGAGCGAGCCCGAGCTGATAACGCACGGATACGACCCCAGGCGCATCGTGGCGCCCTTGCGATCGACCGTCTTCTGGTGCTCCATGATGTCGATCACGGGATCGGGGGTGTCTTCCTGGACTTCGCTGGAGTTGGCCTTCTTAAGCCCGACCAGGTCGCGCGCGATTTCAATCACCATCATTTGCAGGCCCAGGCAAATGCCGAGAATCGGCACTCCGTTCTCCCGCGCGTAACGCACCGCGCGAATCTTGCCCTCGATCCCGCGCTCGCCGAAGCCGCCCGGGATGATGATCGCGTCGGCCGTCCCCAGGCGCGCCGCGGGACTGCCCTTCTCCAGTTCTTCGGCGTCGACATAGTCGATAATGACTCGCGCCTCGTTGGCGATCGCGCCGTGGGCGATCGCCTCGTGCAGGCTCTTGTAGGAGTCGACCAGGTTGACGTACTTGCCGACCACCGCGACGTTGACGGTGGTTTTCGGATTCTGCACGGTCTTGACGATCCGCTTCCACTTGGCGAGGTTGGGCGCCCCGGTCCAGATGTTGAGCTTTTCGACCACGCGCTGGTCGAAACCTTCCTCGTGAAAGCGTAGCGGCACTTCGTAAATCGATTCGACGTCGCGCGCCGAGATGACGCAGTTCTCCTCGACGTTGCAGAAGTGAGCAATTTTGGCCTTGACCTTTTTGTCCAGCGGCCGGTCGCTGCGGCAGAGCAGGATGTCGGGCTGGATGCCGAGGCCGGTCAACTCCTTGACGCTGTGCTGGGTCGGCTTGGTCTTCAGCTCGCCGGCGGCCGGGATGAACGGCACCAGCGTCAGATGGACGTAGAGCACGTTGTCGCGCCCGTAGTCCCAGCGGAACTCGCGGATCGCTTCGAAGAACGGCAGGCTCTCGATATCGCCGACGGTGCCGCCGACTTCAACGATCGCCAGGTCGAAACCTTCGGCGGCCTCGCGGATGCGCTTTTTTATTTCGTCGGTGATGTGTGGGATGACCTGGACGGTCGCGCCGAGGTAATCGCCACGGCGCTCCTTCTGAATCACGGTGTCGTAGATCTGGCCGGTAGTGCAGTTGTTGCGCCGGCTCATCCGGGTTTCGAGGAAACGCTCGTAGTGGCCGAGATCGAGATCGGTTTCCGCGCCGTCGTCCGTCACGAAAACCTCGCCGTGCTGCAACGGGCTCATGGTGCCGGGGTCGACGTTGATATACGGATCCATCTTGAGCAGCGTCACGCGCAGCCCGCGCGCCTCGAGCAGCGCGCCGAGCGAAGCCGCCGCCAGCCCCTTGCCCAGCGAGGAAACCACGCCGCCGCTTACGAAGATGAATTTGGTCTTGTTGTCGCGATCCACTCTTTGGGCCCTCCTGGCTTCAGCCGCCAAGCCGCCGTGCGTGCTCGCGCGCTCGCGTGAGGTCCTCGGCTGTATCTACCTCAAGCGAAGGCGCCACGGAAGCCACCACCCGGATGCGAAAGCCGCGCTCCAGCGCGCGTAGTTGTTCGAGCTTTTCCAACCCCTCGAGCACGCCCGGCTCAAGCTCCGCAAACCGCAGCAGGAAATCGCGGCGGTAGGCGTACACTCCGATATGGCGGCGCGCCTGCGCGGGCGGCGCGGCGCCCTCGCGGGGCCACGGAATCGGCGCGCGCGAAAAATACAGCGCGTCGCCCCGCCCGTCGCATACCACCTTCACCACGTTGGGATTGTGCCACTCGCCGCCATCGAGGATCGGCGTCGCCAGCGTGGCCATCGCGATACCGTCGTCGGCGCGCATCGGCGCGGCCAGCGCGTCGAGGTCGGCGGGATCGATAAACGGAAGGTCGCCCTGCACATTGACATAGATTGCGGCTGGCACTTTGGCGGCAACTTCGGCTATCCGATCGGTGCCGCTCTGATGCGCCGGCGAGGTCATCATCGCCTCGCCGCCCGCCGCGCCGACCGCGCGCGCGATACGCTCGTCGTCCGTGGCGACCACCACGCGGCTGAGCATGCGCGCCCGGGCGGTCTGCCGCCACACCCGCACCACCATCGGCACGCCCTCGATTTCGACCAGCGCCTTGCCCGGCAGCCGAGTCGAAGAAAAGCGCGCCGGGATGACGCCGACTATCTCAGCGGCCATCAAGGGAACTCCGGTGAGGAACTCCGGACGGACTTTGTCGGGACCGAGAAAACTCTGAGAGCAATGGCACAATGATTAGTAGCTGTCGGCGCCCCATGATGTCAATTTCGCGCCAGGATTTTACTCCACAGCGAGACTCTCGCGCTGAAAAACCTGCGGCGCTGTTGGGGGGGGGCGCGCTCAGCACCCCGTGTCCGAGCAGCACCGCGGATCCAGGGATGACACGTGAATCCTGGCGACCGGCGAAACCGAATTACAAATACGAGAAGTTCAAAAACGCTAAGGCGGAGTCTCGCCGCCCGGGCGGCGGCGGGTGGCGTGCGGCGCGATTCCGATCGCCTCCATCTGGCGGTTGAAGCGCGGCCGCTTGTAACTCATCCCGATCATGAAACCGGCCAGGTAAAGGATTCCGGTTCCATGGGGCAGCAGCAGCGTCGGCAGGAACAGAAATATGATCGCTCCCACGACCGCCCATCCCAGGGTCCCCGCTTCCATCTTTATCGACAGCGCGGTTCGGTTGGGCGCGCCTTCCATCCGCTCGAGCATCCGCGCACGCCATTTCAGCACCCGCCCAAACGGGAGGAACATCGCGACTCCGCCGGCAATGCCGCATGCCGCCGCAATCCATAGCCACGGGTCCTTCCAATCCATCACACTCTATCGCACATTCTATCGCGCGTATTCCATTGTGCCGGTGATGATCTAGCGTCGGCGGAGGATTAGACTACTACACGAGCCACTTGCTATACACGGTACTGGATTAACGATGCGCCATTGGTCTTCGCGATGCATTGGTCTTTGCGACTAAGGACTGGGTCTGGGCAATGAAGGATTTGTCGCTCAACGCGTCGACCTTTCCCACCGCCCATTGCGCCGCCTGCGGGCGCGTCGTGCTGGTGCACGTCGCCCTCGATGACGGCGATCGCGAGCGCAGTTGTTGCGTGCATTGCGACGCCGAGATCGGAGCGCCGGTGCGCTGGATCAAGGCCGGCGAGTTGGAACAAGAGGGTTACTATTTCGGACCGCCGCCCGAGAAGGGAGCGGCGGGCGGAGGATGCGCCAGCGGCTGCGGGACGTGCGGGACGCGCGGCCATTAGGCGGGCCGTCCGAATCTGACGCGCGAAGCGGCTCCGCATGAGTGATCCCGCGCCGTGTCCGCGAGCGCGGTTATAGGATTCCCAGCAGTTTGCTCAGCGCTTGTTCCCTGAAGCCGTAGACCGTTCGCTCTCGGGCGCGGACTACCGGGACACCACGATAGCCCAGTTGAGCGTGCTCGGCGCGCGCGGCGGCGTCGACCGAGAGGTTGCGCTCGACGAAGGCGATGCCGTGGCGCGCGAGAAATTCCTTCAGGCGACGGCTCGATTTGCATCCATCTTTGGTGAATACTTCGACATCCATCGCGGTTGACTCCGGCGCGGTTTAACTCCGTGGATCGACCGCGCGCGGCGGAACTCAAGGGCCGTCGCCGCTTTAGATGATTGAAACCCCGCGGCGTTGGCGTACGTGAGAAGTCGCGCAAAAAAAATGAAAATTGGTGCGATGGCCTTTTGACGGACGGGTATGGTCGGTTGATTACCCGCAGACACGCGCTTACAACGGTTATAAGCTAATTTACAAGGCTCTCGCATAAGGAAATTAACAAGGTAAATTCCTCGTAGAGCCGTTCACCGGAGGTTCGATGAAGCCAGTCTATTACGGTTTGGCGGCCGCCTTCGCGGTTGCCTTTGCTTTGATGCCGTGCGCGGCCCGTGCCCAGCAGTCCGCGAAGCGTGCGGTCGCCGTCGGTCAGGGTGCGCCAGACAGCCTGGTCCTGGGCGACCTGCCGGAAGTCACCGCCCAGGAGGCGGCGGCACAGGTTCGTGCGCCCGCGCACGCCCGCCTGCATGGCGTCCCGATGCATCAGTATGCACTGATCAAGGCGCAGGCCGCGACCGTGAAACTTCCAGCGCCCAAAGGCGCCGTTGCGCAGCCCCTCATGGTGGTGGGTCCGCAGCCGGCGCCGGCCGCCGGTCCGGCGTCGACGAAGATCACGTCCTTCGGCGGCTTGGGAATAGGCTGCGGACATGAGATTCCGCCCGATATGGCGCTGGCGGTCGGACCGAGCTACGTGCTGCAGGTGATCAATGGCTGCGTGACCGTGCTGAATAAAAGCGGCAACGTGCAGGCAGGTTTCCCCAAGAGCCTGAGCTCCTTCATGCTGGTGGGTGCCAAGGCGCAGGAATCGCCCTACGATCCGCGCGCGATTTTTGACTGGGCCAATCAGCGCTACATCGTGTCGGCCGCGCATATCAGCGGGGCGGGCGCGGCTGTCGTTGACGTGGCGGTGAGCCTGTCCTCCAATCCGCTGGGCGGATGGTTCATCTACCACATCAACCAGAGCTCCGGTCCGAATCCGATCCTGGCGAGCGGAGAGTTCCCCGACTTCCCCACCCTGGGGCAGGATCGCCGGATGATTTACGTCGCGTTCAACGCGTTCACGGGCGAGACTTTCAACGGCGCTTACATGATGCTGCTGAAAAAGAGCGCGATGTACGCGGGGGCGACTTTTACTTTTTTTGAGCTGCAGCCCAGCGCTTTCACGATTGCCAACACCAACGAAATGATGGACTCGCTCCAGCCGGCCAACGTGATGGACCGTACTGACAATCCGCGAGCCGAGTTCGTGGTCGCCTCGCACAACATAAACGCCGTGAGCGGCCCCGGATGTAGCGGCGGATGCTCGGACGTGGCCGTCTTTGCGATATCGAATTCGGTTTTCAATACGGACCCGACGAACACGGGGCCGGAGGTCTCGCAAGTCCTGGTGAATACGTCTGACACTTATTCCCTCCCGCCGCTCGCCGTGCAGCCCGCGTGCGCCAGCGGTCCCTGTCTCATCGATACCGGCGACACCCGAGTCTCGGGCGAAGCGATCTATGCCTCGGGCTCGCTCTACGCGGCGCTGGGCACCAACGGTACCGGCGACGGTGCCGGCGCGTCGCATTTCCTGTGGTTCCAGATACGGCCGGTGCTCAACGACAATGATCCGCAATGCGCGGGCAATTTCCTCAACCAATGCCCGCAGATCGTCAGCGCGAGCATCCTGAACGAGATCTGCTGGGCCTGCGCCACCGGTCAGGGCGATAACGGCACCGGCGCGACATTTTATCCCGAGGTCCAGCCCGACCCCGAGGGCAATGTGCTGGTGGTGTTCAACTACTCCGACGACGCCACCTTTCCCTCGTCAGCCTACGCGACCAACCGTGCCACCGAGGCGCTGGGCGTCATGCACGACAGCGGATTCTTTCTCCAGAACGGCCTGGCCATGTATCAGATTCCCGACACCAAGGGGATCAATCGATGGGGCGACTATACGGCGGCGTCGCTCGATCTGACGCCGGGGACGCAGGCGTCGTTCTGGTTCGCGGGCGAGTCCTCGAAATCAGCCAACGCTTACCGCACTGCGATCGGCCATAATGAGTTCAAAAGGCCGGGCCAGCTATAGCTGCTGCCTTCGGCGCGACGCGCGGGCAGCGCAGGCGGCCTCGATACGATAGGCTCCTGGGCATGGACGCGTGCGTCGAGACGATGACCCCGGCGCTCGCCCGGACGCGACTGCTCTACGTGGTGATTGTGGTCGCGCTCGCGATCGCGGGCTGCACACGCAGTGGTGGTCCGTCCGCAAGCGGCGGCGGACAGGCCGATGGCCCAACGGAGCCGTATGGCACTCTTACCGGCACAATCACGCGCGGTCCGATGTCTCCGGTGAGTCGGCCCGGCGCTCCATCTTCTCCCGTGCCCGTGGCCGGAGCCGAGCTTAAGATCCTTGACTTGAAAGGCACCGTGGTGGCGACGGCGCGCACCGATAGCGGCGGGAATTATCGCGTGAACCTGCCGCCGGGCAACTACCGGGCGGAGCGCGGCACGGGATTCTCGGGCGCGGCCCGGAACCTGCCCGCGATCATCGCGATAAGCCCCGCCGGACAGACGCGGCTGGATATCTGGGTCGACACCGGCATCCGCGGTCCCGGCGGGCCGGCCACTACGCGCTGAGCCGTCCGGTCCGGCGGAGCGCTTCGTAGAGCACGATCGACACCGCGTTGGCCAGGTTGAGACTGCGCACGCCGGGCTCGAAAATCGGAATCCTGTAGGTCGCCTCCGTCCGCGTGCCCAGAAATTCCTTGCCCAGCCCCTTCGTCTCGCTGCCGAAAACCAGCAAGTCGCCCGACGCGTAATCCGCCTCGAGATAAGTCCTATTCGCGCGCGCCGAGAAATATTTCATGTGCGGCCCATCCCCGCCGACAGAGGGCCCGGCCGGTTGCGGATGCATCGCGGCCGTAAACTCGTCCCATCCCGCATAAGTTCGCAAATCGACCAGCGGCCAATAGTCGAGTCCGGCGCGTTTGAGATAGCGGTCTTCGAGCGAGAAGCCGAGCGGGCCGACCAGATGCAGCCGCGTATGCGTCGCCGCCGCCAGACGCGCGATCGATCCCGTGTTCTGCGGAATCTCCGGCCGTACCAGCACGATATGGAAATTAGGGATGTTCAACCGCGACTCGGGCTCTGACGATCTCAGTCGTCCTTAACCCCCATGTTCGCGGACAAAAGCGGATAGCGCCGGCCGCGTATCGAGATCGAGAAGCCGCCGCGCTCGTCGGCCTCGAAGCCGGGGCTCAGATGGTAGTAGGCGTTGCGCAGGAAGCGCGCACGCATCGCGCCGCCCTTGACGCGGCAATAGAGCACGTGGTCGGCGCCGACCTCGAGCGTGGCCGGGTCGAGCGGCTCACGCTCATCGTCATTGAGCACGATGGTAAAGCCGCTTTGCGCGTCGCCGTCGATCGCCTTGACCACGTAGGGCGTGTCCTCGACCGTAATCGCGGCGCGCTCCTCGGCGACCTGCAGGAAGTAACTGCCGTCGGGATTTTGCCGGATGCTGCGGCTGAAGAGCAGCGCGATACGCGGGTTGTCGATCCGCTCGTCGTCGCTGTACCAGTTGCCGTCGCGGCGAAACGAGATTTTGCCCGACTCGACGGCGTAAAAACCTGCTCGTGCCATGATTCAACGTATCCGGCTATCCAGAATGATCGTCACCGGCCCGTCATTGACCAGCGCCACTTCCATGTCGGCGCCGAACTCGCCGGTCTCGACTTTAACACCGCGATCGCGCGCGAGCGAAATGAAATGCTCGTACAGCGGCCGCGCAAGCTCGGGTGGCGCCGCCTTGATGAACGACGGTCGCCGTCCGCCGCTGGTGTCGGCGAGGAGCGTGAATTGCGAGATCACCAACAACTCGCCGCCGACCGCGCCCAGCGCCAGGTTCATCTTGCCCGCCGCGTCGGCGAAGATGCGCAGCCCCATGATTCGATCGGCGATAAATTCCGCGTCGGCTTCGGTGTCGTCGCGCGCCACGCCGAGCAGCACCGCGAAGCCCGGGCCGATTCGACCGAGACAATTACCGCCGACGCTGACTTCGGCCCGGCTCACGCGTTGAACAACTGCTCGCATCCCGGCGTCATATATACCGAGGCGTTGCCGTGCGCAAAGCCTGCCGCGGCGCGACGCGCTAGTCTGCGAGCTTCGCTCCGTATTATAGTTGGGGTGCAATGATTCCCATTTTGCTGCGCCTGGGACCGCTCCATCTGTTCGGCCATCCACTCACGATCACCATCTATAGCTACGGGCTGATGATGGCGCTCGGCTTCATCGCCGCCGATCTCGTGATTGCCGCCGATTGTCCCCGCCGCGGCATCGACCCCGACTACGCCACCGCCGTCGTGCTGTGGGGCGCGCTCGGTGGTCTCATCGGCGCCCGATTGTACGACGTGCTCAACAATTGGCACTTGTACATGGCCGACCCGATTACAATCATATGGTCGGGCTCGGGTTTCGTTTGGTTCGGCGGCTTTATCGGCGGCGTGACGGCCGCTTTCTTCGTCGCGCGCTACTACAAGGTTTCCGTCGGTGCGACGGCCGACATGTGCGGACCGGCGCTGGCGATAGGACAGGCGCTGGGGCGTATCGGATGCCATCTGTCGGGCGACGGCGACTGGGGGCTGCCCTCGACGCTGCCGTGGGCGGTCGCCTATCCCAAGGCGATCGTGGGTTGGGGCCCGCAGACCGTGCTCAAGCTGGGTCCCCACGGCACCCTGGTGTCGGGCTTTTTCCCCGGCGTCAGAGTCCATCCGACGCCTATCTACGAAGCCATTCTCTACATGGCCGTGTTTCTCATCTTGTGGTCGATGCGCCGGCGGGCCGGCACCCCGGGCCGCATCTTTTACCTCTACCTGGTGCTTTTGGGGGGATGCCGTTTCATGGTCGAGTTCCTTCGAGTCAACCCGCGCGTGCTGTGGGGGTTGAGCGAGGCTCAGCTCATCGGGCTCGCGATGCTGGTGGTCGGCGTCGTAGCTCTGTACATGACTGGCGGCGTATTCTCCGGATGGACGCGCGAGGAGCCGATGCCGCTGGGCGGTCCGAGCGCGAAAGTCGCGGCGGGCGCGTAGCGCTGCGCTACGCGCAGCGCGAAGCATAATCTGCGCAGAAACCAGGATGACTCCGCGGGTAAAGCTGCTCTCCACGATCGCCGGCGCCGCACTGCTGCTCGGCGTCCTGCTGATCGCGCTCTCGCAGATTCGGCGTGCAACCGCTCCGGGGCCGCAAGAAATGCAAGACATGGAGGGGAACTCCAGTATTCCGGGCCCTGACGGGCACGGGCCAGTGGCGGCGGGCGCAAAGGCCGCGCCTTTCAAGCTGACGGATTTGCAGGGCGATTCGGTTTCGATGGCCGACCTGCACGGCAAGGTCGTGTTCCTCAATATCTGGGCGACCTGGTGCGCGCCGTGCCGTGAAGAGATGCCCTCGATGGAAAAGCTCTACGAGGGGATGCGCGGCGACAAGGGTTTCGTGATGCTGGCGATCAGCCAGGATACCAGCAGCCGCGATGAGGTTTTGGCTTACGTCAAGAAGCACGGCTACCACTTCGATGTGCTGCTCGATCCGAAAAACGCGGTCGCCGAGGCCTACAACGTGAGCGGAGTTCCCGAAACTTTCATAATCGATCGCGAGGGCCGTATCGTCGCCCATCACTCAGGGGCGTTTGACTGGTCGCAGCCCGCGATTCGCGACGCGCTCGAGGAACTGCTCAAAGACAACAAGGGTTGAGAGAACAGGCGAGCCCGCTCAAGCGAGGGGGTGTCCTGAAAAGACACGTCCGGCGCGAGAGGGGTTGTGGCGTCTGAAGTGCACAAAGAATATGCTGAACAGACACCCCACGCGCTCACCGTGGCGGGTTCTAGCTGCGAGTAAGTAATGAAACGCAATCGTTCACCCTTCCTGTTCGCTGGTGTATGCGCGGTCGCGATCCTGGTCCTGGTCGCGGAGATCGCGGTGCGGCGCGCCGACGCGCTGCCCGACGATACCTACAAGGAACTGGCGACCTTCGCCAACGTGCTGGCGATCGTACAGAAGAACTACGTCGAGCCGGTCACCACTAAAGAACTCATCAACGGTGCGATAACCGGGATGCTGGCCTCGCTCGACCCGCATAGCGCCTACCTCACGCCCGACCTTTATCGTGACCTCGAGGTCGAAACCCGCGGCAGCTTCGGCGGGCTGGGTCTCGAAGTTACCGTCAAGGACGATCTCCTGACGGTCGTTTCGCCGATCGAGGACACTCCCGCGTACAAGGCCGGGGTTAAGGCGGGCGACCAGATCGTCAAGATCAACGATGACTTTACCAAGGGCATGACGCTGACCGACGCGGTCAAGCGGATGCGCGGGCCGCAGGGCAGCAAGATCCATCTGACCATCCATCGCAAGGGCGTGCCCGAGCTGTTCACGGTGACCGTGACTCGCGAGGTGATCAAAATAAAGTCGGTCAAGGCCAAGGAGTTGCGTCACGGCTACGACTACATCCGCGTCAGCAGCTTCGAAGAGGGCACCGGCGACGATCTGCAAAAGGCGCTGGACAAATTCCGCGCGCAGCATAACGGGCAAATCAAGGGACTGGTGCTCGATTTGCGCGATAACCCGGGCGGATTGCTGAACCAGGCGGTACAGGTCGGCGACGAATTCCTCGACGGCGGGCTTATCGTCTATACCCAGGGTCGCCAGGAGAATCAGCAGCAGAAGTACTTTTCGCATCGTAAGAAGGACTTCGTGGACTACCCGATGGTGGTACTGGTCAACGGCGGCAGCGCGAGCGCGAGCGAAATCGTCGCCGGCGCGCTGCAGGACCAGCGTCGCGCGATAACCGTTGGCACCCAGACCTTCGGCAAGGGTTCCGTGCAGACTATTCTGCCGCTGGACGACCACTCCGCCCTGCGTCTGACCACGGCGCGATACTACACGCCCAACGGCCGCTCGATTCAGGCCGTCGGCATTACGCCCGACGTGACCTCCCAGCCGCCTAAAACCACGCTGGCCTCGCTCGAGCAGGAAGGCGCGACCATCAACCAGGACACCGAGATTCGCGAAAGCGACCTGCTGCATCACTTCAAGAACAATGGCGTTCTGAAGGCGCCCAGCGCGCCCGCCGGAAAGGACGGCAGCGCTCCGGCCGCGGAGCCCGCGAAACATTCGAAGGCTGCCAGCGAAGGCGCTTCCAAAGAGCAGACCGACGTCCAACTCGACCGCGCGATTCAGGTGCTGGACAACTGGCACAGCTACAAGCCGCAGCTCGCGCGCAACGACATCGCTGCGCAGGCGGCGCCGACCGCGGCGGCCGCTCCTGGCGGCTCCGATGATTCCGGTGCGAACGGCTCCGGGCACTAGCGCCGCGGCGACAATCCACGCCCGCGGGTGCGATTAGTCTGTAGGTCTGATTGGCAAAGCCGCCGCCCTTGCATGGGCGGCGGCTTCATTTTGCACACGCGCCATCCGTCGGATCACCATCGGTAGTATCAGCGGCCGTCGTTTAACGCTCTTCTGGCGAACGCCTTACTTACGCTTGGCGGCGGCCATCTGGTAAGTTGGCCGCATGGCCGGACAGCTCGAACTCTCGCTTCGCGGCCAGGTGCGGGCGCTCAACGTCACGCAACTGGCGCGGATGGTGCGCGAGACCCTGGAGGCCAATCTCGACGAGTGCTGGGTGGCGGGCGAAGTCTCCAACGCCCGTCTCGCTCCCTCGGGCCATCTCTACTTCACGCTGAAGGACTCCAACAGCGCGATAAGCGTCGTGATGTTCCGCTCGGCCGGCGCGCGGCTGCGTTTCAAAGTCGGCGACGGGATGCAGGTGGTGGTGCGCGGCCGGGTCGACCTCTACGAGACTCGCGGCGCGCTCCAGTTCTATGCCGAAGAGATGGAGCCGCGCGGGCTTGGCGCTCTGCAGCTCGCCTTCGAGCAGCTCAAGGAGCGGCTGGGACGCGAGGGGTTATTCGACCGGGGCCGCAAACGGACGCTGCCGTTTCTGCCTGCGGTGGTGGGAATCGTGACCGCGCTCGGCGGTGCGGCCCTGCGCGACATTGTCACCATCCTGCTCGCGCGCTATCCCAATGTGCATCTCATCATTCGACCCGCGCGCGTGCAGGGCGCGGGCGCGGCGGCCGAAATCACCCAGGCGATCGGGGACCTCAATACCGACGCGCGCGCTGAGGTGATGATCGTAGGTCGCGGCGGCGGCTCGCTGGAAGATCTGTGGGCCTTCAACGAGGAGACGGTCGCCCGCGCAATCCATCGCTCGCAAATTCCGGTGATCTCGGCCGTCGGACACGAAATCGACTACACCATCGCCGACTTCGTCGCCGACATGCGCGCGCCGACCCCGACCGCGGCCGCGCAGCTCGTGGTGCCGGACAAGGCCGAGCTGCGCCGGCGGCTTGACGAAACCGGGGCGACACTCAATGGCGCCGCGGTAAGCGCACTGTCGGCCCATCGCCGGCACGTAGACCATTTCAACTCGCGCTTGCGCGAGCCGCGCGCGGCGCTGCGCCAGGCGCGCCAGCGCGCGGATGAAGCGGCGGCCGAGCTTAAGGCGGCGCTCGCCTCGCGGCTTGGCGATCGCCGCCGCCACGTCGCCGCGCTGAGCGCGCATCTCGGGCCGCCCGGCGCGCTCGCGCGTGCGCTGCGCCTTGGGGCGGAGCGCGCCACGCTCCATCTGGCGCAAGCAATGGGCGCGCGTGTGGCGCGGATGCGGATGCGCGTCGAGGCGATGGCCGCGCGGCTGGGCGAGGCGGCGCCGCGCGCGATGGCCGAGCGCAGGCGCGCCGCCGTGGCGGCCGCGGCGGTGCGGCTGGGCGCGGCGATGGAACGCGCCCAGGGGCGCCGGAACGCCGCGCTCGCGGCGCTGGCGGCGCACCTGGACTCGACCTCGCCGCTCAAAGTGCTCGAGCGCGGATACGCCGTGGCGATAAACCTGCGCGACGGCCGCGCCGTGGTCGACGCCGCGCAGGTCGAGGTCGGCGACGAACTCGATCTACGGCTGAGCCGCGGCCGCTTGCGCGTCCGCACCATCGCGCACCAATCTTGAGGCGCGCGCGTCACCTCCGAGGCTAAGCAATGGCCACCACCCGCAGGAAGTTCGAAGACGAGCTCAAGGACCTCGAGGGAATCGTCGCGCAGATCGACTCCGGCGAGCTTTCGCTGGAGGACTCGATTACGGCCTTCGAACGGGGCGTCGGCCTGGTCCGCTCGCTCAACCAGAAGCTTGATGAGGTCGAGCGCAAAGTCGAACTGCTGATGCGCAACGCACAGGGCGAGCTCAAGGCGACCCCCTACGATCCGGCGGCGGCTAAAGCCGAAAGTGGCCATCACGAAAACGACGCCAAAAAAGACGACCACAAAAAAGACGACGAAGACATTCCGTTCTGAGCGGAGCGCTTAGGCTGATGGCGACGCGGCGGCGGCTTGACTTGGAGATGGCGCGGCGCGGCCTGGCGCCCAGCCGCGAGGGCGCGCAGCGCCTGATCATGGCCGGACGTGTGCGGGTCAACTCGCAGCCAGCGCTCAAGGCCGACCAGAACGTCGACGAGCGAAGCACGATCGCGCTGGTCGGCGGAGCGCCCGAGTACGCGAGCCGCGGCGGGCTCAAGCTCGCTGCCGCGCTCGACCATTTCGAGGTCGACGCTGGGCGCCGCCACGCGATGGACGTGGGCGCCTCGACCGGCGGCTTCACCGACGTGCTGCTGCGCCGCGGCGCCGCCCATGTGGTCGCGCTCGACGTCGGTTACGGACAGATCGTCGAGCGGCTACGCCGCGACTCGCGGGTGACCGTGCTCGACCGCACTAACATTCGCCTGGTCCAGGCCGGCAGTCTGCCCTATGCGCCCGATCTCGTGGTCATCGACGTGAGCTTTATATCGCTGCGTCTCGTGCTGCCGCCGGTGCTGGAGCTGAGCGCCCCGGCGGTCGAAATCGTCGCGCTCATCAAGCCGCAATTCGAGGTTGGCAAGGGCAAAGTGGGCAAGGGCGGAGTGGTGCGTGACGATGTGGAGCGCCGCCGGACAGTTGACGAAGTGCTGGAGTTTGCCGCGAGCCTGAGACTCGAAGTAGTAGGCGCGGTCGAAGCGTCTATCCGCGGTGCGGCTGGCAACCAGGAGTTTGTGGCCCTGATGCGCCGGCGCGCGGCCGGATGATGGTTTAGGCGGCAAAAGCATGTCTGAGCCCAATAAAATTGTTCACGACCCTGCTCTCCGCACATTCCGGTTTGCATCTCTGGTTACTTGCATTTAGGCTGATGAATATTGTGGTGCCGTGGCATCAGTATCAGGATCATGAAATTCCCCCTCGCATTCCTAACGGCCCTCGTGTTGTCGGGGCTATGCTTGGCGGTGTCCTCAAGTTACGCCCAGAGTTACGCTCCAGATGAGACGTCCGCGCCGGGCTCTGCCGCGACCGATACGACCAGCGCTGCAGAGGATTCAACGCCCGCGCCGGTCCGCCGGGGCGGCGAATTTTCCTACAGCGTAAGGTCGGGCGATTCGCTCGGCTCGATAGCCTCCTCCTTCGGGATTCAGGCTGGCGACATCGCGCGGGCCAACCGGCTCGATCTGGATTCGACTCTGTTGGTCGGTCAGACGCTGCGGATTCCCAATCCGTTCGCGGCCCGGATGCGCGAGATGACCACCGAAAATCAGAAGCTCAACGATCAGATTACGGCGCTACAGAAGCGCGTCGACACCTTTGCCGCGACCGAGACCGGCCTGAGATCCCAGGTGCAGCAGATAACCGCCGACAAGCAGGAGCTGACGCATGAAGTGCGAGTGCTGCCGTGGTGGCGCGCCGCCTTCTACAGCGCGGCCATCGTCTCGCTGCTGCTGCTGGGCGTGGCGGCGCTGACGGTACTCGAATGGCTTCTGCTGCGCCGGCGCTTTATCGCGGTCGCCGAGCTCAACGAATCGCTCCGCCGGCTCGACCAGCGCTACAAGGCGCTATTGGGCAAGGCTGAGTTACGGATGCAGGAGCTTTATGGGCGGCGGCGGCGCGGCATTTCCGAAGATCATGAACGGCCCAGGATCCCTGAAGAGGCCGACCTCGAACGTCTCGATCAGCAGTTGCATGATGTCCTGGAGCGCCATCTAAAGCAGCTCGGTGGACCGGTGCGTTCGCGCCGGCGCACGCGCTGGGACGAGGATTTCGGCACCGTCGCATCCCCAGCCGAAGCGCGTTCGGGCCGCCGCTAGGGCGCCGGACAGCGCCCGCATGATTTTGAATCAACGCTCATCTTTGCCGCATAGCCGGATTAGCGCGTGTGCTCCGCGCCTTCGTGACGACAACCCTTGTGATGGGTGCAAGGCGTGGAGAATAATAGATAACAAAAGAAGCATCGGTTGTGGCAGCGCGGCTTGCGCCAGAACGTGCGCAACAGATGGTGTTGTTTTGAAAACGGATGGTCTTTTTTTTGAATTCGAGGCGCCTTGAATCCAGCGCGGGGATTACAACAACTGCGGGAATGCAACAACGGAGTAGGTGGTTATGCGAAAACTATTGCTTGGCGGTCTTGCCGGCCTTGGCGCGGTGCTGGCTGTAGGAATTTCCGGCCTGACAATGGCGGCTGACGCGCAAAAGTCGGTCACGGGAAGCTTGGAAGACACCTTTTGCTACAACGTAGTTGGCGCTCACGGACCCGGCCACGCGCAGTGCGCGCTCAAGTGCGCACAGAAGGGAATCCCGGTCGGATTGGTCGAAAAGGGAACCGAGAAGATGTACATCCTGCTGCCGCCCAAGAACGAGGAGGCGCTGCCTGAGGACGTGTTGAAGAACATGGAGAAGGAAGTCACGGTCACGGGCAAGTCATACTCCAAGGGCGGGGTCGAGTTTCTGACCGTCGACTCGGTGAAATGACCCGGTGTTAGCCGATCTGCTCCGGGCGGCGGCGAATCTGTTCTCGTTTCCCGGCGCGCAGCATCTGCAGAACATCCATCCGTTGGTCGTCCACTTTCCGATTGCACTATTGTTCGCGGCGGCCCTGATGTACTGGCTGGGATTTCTTGCGCGGCGCGAGTGGTGGCAGTGGAGCGGGTTGTGGACGCTGGTTCTTGGCGTGCTCGGCGCGGCGGTGGCCGTCGCCACCGGGCTCTACGCGGCGCCGGGTGTAATGCTCGCGCCATCGGTCAAGACGGCCCTGTTGGCATACCACAAGCGGATAATGATCGCGGTCCTGGTACTGAGCGCGGCGCTTGCGTTGTGGGCGATCGTTGCGCGGCCCATGCCGTCGCGGGGTCGAGGAGCTTTTCTCGCGATGCTGGTGCTGGTGGTAGCGCTTATCGCCAAGGGCGCCGACTATGGCGGCCGGATGGTTTACGACTATAATGCTGGCGGTTACGCCTGCGGTCAGCCGATCGAGTTCAGCCAGTAGACGATGATACCCGTCGAGAGGCTGGACGAGACTATTCGGTCGCGATCTTTGAGCGCGGCCATGCGGCGAACGCTATGGTGCCTGACGGTGATCGGCGCGGCCCTCGCGTTCGGCGCGTGTTCGATGCTGCATCGCGGCAAAGCGGGCAACGCCGGCGCGCCAGCACAGCCTTCCGCTGAAGCTTCTTCCGAAGCCTCTCCGTCGGCTGAGAGCACTCCCGCCGAAAGTGCATCGCCTGAGGGCAGCCCGGCCGATAGCGCTCCGACCGAGGCAAATTCGGCTCCGCCCGGCGCCACCGTCGCAATTTCCTACGCTCATAAGGGTGACTATCTAGCTTCGCTGAGCGTGTCGAAATTCAGTGGCACGGAAATGGTCGAATCGCGCAACATCGACGCGCAGCACGTCGCGTCGATCATCCGCTTCGATGGCGGTGTGACGGTATGGGAGATAAAGGCGGACACCGGCGTGTTCTCGAAGCTGCCGGTGGTGGGCTCCGGCGACAAGTTCGCAACCAAATCCGTCACCTATGGTAAGTTGCCCAAGTATTTCGCGCAGGTCGCACCGGATAGCGGTTCGCCCGAGCCGCTGGAAGTCGGCCACTACTACATCTTCACCGCCCAGCGCGCCTCGGGCACCTTGAGCTACGAGGCCGTGCGGGTCGAGCCGGACGGCTCGCTGGACGGTTACGAAGCGGAGCCGCGCGCCGGCACCAGCTACGTTCTGTGCTGCAATGTAAGCCCGGATTTCGTGCAGCCGGCGCCGCCCTTGATTCCGCAGGACTCCGATTCCAGCCCTTAGCAGGATGTCGGGAAAGGCCTCGAATTCCAAAGGCCCTTCGAGCTCAAACTCCACCGTCCGTCAGGGAATCGGCGTGCCAAGAAAGCCGTCCGTGTTACCCTTGCCGTCGACGTAAAACCCGACAATCTGCCCCAGGTTGTTGATCCCGTTGATGGTGGTGGTGCCCACTCCGTGGGGATCGTCAACCGAGTTAAAATGTCCACCTTGATATACGAATCCGTGTATCGTCCCGCCGGTCCCGACACCATAGAATCCGACCACCTGGCCCTCATTGTTCACGCCCAAGGCCTGGGTAGACGTCGATCCCGGAAAATCCAACGTGGTTAGCGTTCCGAAATTGAGGATAAACCCATGCGTGGCACCACCGCCGTCGATGTAGAAGCCGCAAACCACTCCCTGGTCGTTGATACCGGTCGCCTGGCTGCTGGCCCATAGCGGGTTAACGATCGGCAGAAACAGCCGGGCGTTTTCATCGTAAATGTACGCGTGATCGACACTGAAATCAGGGGGATCCGCGTAGTAGCCGGCCGCTTGCGCGTGGTTGTTCTGGCCGAGCAGTTGATTGAACTCCGTCAACGGAAAATCCACGTTGCTAAAGGTGTTATTGGCCGTACGCTGGAAGCCGTGAGTGGCACCACCGGCATCGACATAGAATCCGACGGTTTTGAATCTGTTGTTGATCCCGACGACCTGAGTTTGAACCGATGCCGGAAAGTTCTGGTTATGGAAAGTGCTCGGCGGGTTAAACACGATCCCTTTGTTCACATCCATGCCGTGGTAGCCGACAATTACGTCGAAATCGTTAATGCCGAGCAATTGAGTGAATGTGTCGGTCGGAAAGACAACTTTTTGGAACGAATATTGGGCGGCGCTGGCCCAGACCGACATGACGCCGCACAAGGCGATCGCTAAACATATGCTGAAGCCCGGCCTCTTCATTTTTTTTCTCCCCTTTGTATCGTCGCTTCCTGGAGGTTCTCGTCACCTTGCTCCCGTGACGTGCATCATTCTTGCTCTACCGGGCATCACTGACGGTTCCACGGACCTTGTGTTACCATTGATCTTCCCCGCCGGGCAAATCGGCATGGGCTAGATCTTCATGAAGATCTCGCGCGTGCCCTCGGCGCTGAGCTTCTTGACCGAGGTGACGCGATCGCTCATCTGCGCCAGCGTCGAAAGCTCGCTCGAACCGACGTCGACCAGCACCGCGAAGATCGAGAATTGCAGCTCCTCTTTGCGCCGGCGCAGTTCGGCCAGCCATTCCGGTGCGACCTGGCTCTCGCCATCGGTGATGATCACGATGTCGGCGCGGCGCAGCCGTTTGTGCTCGATGAGATCCATCGCCGCATCGATCGGCTGTTGGAAATCGGTGCCGCCGCCAGGAAAATATTCCGCCAGCTCCATCACCTTGCCCAGCTCGGGCTGATAGCGCCGTTGCTGATTGAGGTCGAGCACCTTGAGGCTGCCGGGGCCCGAGGAAAACAGCACCGCGCGGAACAGCCGCCGCTGGCGACGCGCGATATCCATCAACGTCAGGCTCACCGCCTTGGCCCACAGCTCCTTGTCGCCTTCCATCGAGGAGCTTACGTCGATGCACACCACCATCGGGCCCTTGCCCTTCTGCTCTTCCGCGCGCAGGCGGTACTGGAGCAACTCGCCCTCGAGCAGGCGGCGCCCGAAGTCGCGCCGCAACCCCGGATGATGCATCGCCAACAGCTCGGCCGGAATCAGCCGCCCCAGCTCGGAACCGCGCTCGATGTCATAGGCTTCGGCCACGCCGCGCTCCATCGTTTTGCGCCGCAACGCCCGCGCGTCCTGCTTGAAGCGGCCGACCAGCCGCGCCAACTCGCCGAGCTTGCGGTTGCGCGCGAGGTGACGTCCGAGCTCCAGCCGTTCGCCGGCGGAGATCCGGCCACTCTGGCCGAATTCCAGGCTGAAGTCATGGTTGTCCTGGGCGATGCGGTCTATCTCCTGCGCCAGTCCCAGGCTTTTGGCTTCCATCCGGCGCAGCTCGCCGCGGTCGGCATGACCGATCTGCTCGGTAACCTGTCGCGCCTTCTGGTTGAGCCGCGCCTCGGAGACCTGGGCGGCGCGCGCGGCCGCCTCTTTGAGCTTCTCGATCTTTTTCTTGAGCTCTTCGTCGGACGGCTTCTCACCGTCGGCGGGTGCGGCAGCCGCCGCCATGGCCTTGAGCTCGTCGGCGCGTTGCGCCAGGTCTTCTTCCTGGTGATGCAGATCCCAGAGGTCGAGCAGTTCGCGACGGTTGAGCAGCCGCTCCGAGCGCACCAGCTCCAGCGCCTGCTCGGCGAGCGCGAGGGCGGCGATCGCGGCCTTGTCCTCCTCGAGCAGCGTGCGGCTCTTGAGCGCCTCGAAAGCGGGCGAGGCGACCAGGCGTTCGAGGATGGTGTGATTGAGGATTGCGCTTTTGCGCACCTCGTCGGTCTTGAGCCAGACCAGGTTGTACTTGAAGAGCGCGAAGAACAGGTCGCCGAGCAGCGCGTCGAAGTGCGGCACGAGGCGGCGGCCGGCCTCGACCAGCTCGCCAATCGCCGGTGCCCCCAGGCCGATATCGCTCCAGGCGCGGCGATCATAGTTGTCGTTTTCGATCCACGACGTGCCGGTCGGCACGACCGGGATATACAAACGACGTGGTTTGGTCGCCTTTTTCGCCATCGTGGAGACTCCCAAGCGCCCAAGGCGCGCTCCTTGATAGAGCCTATCAGGAGCCTCGACTGTGCTAAAATGCATAGTTGCGAATGCGCGTGGCCCTTGCGCGGCGCCTCTCACTCAAAGATTGTTAAGCGAGCATTGGTGTCGCGATCGGATCAGGGTCGGCAAAAGCCACTCGACAAAAGGTCCTTGGCAGCGAGTCGTTGACGCGATGGAAACTCCAGCAGCACAGGGCGAACTATCCCACCGCCAGCACTCGGTGCTGCTCGCCACCGTGCAGGAGTTCATCGCCACGGCCGAGCCGGTCGGCTCGCAGCAGATCGCGATGCGCTATCCGCTCGGGGTGCGCGCCGCGATGGCGCGCAACCTGATGGCCGAGCTCGAGAGCGCAGGCTACCTGCGCCAGCCGCACACTTCGGCCGGCCGCGTCCCGACCGACCGCGCCTTTCGCCACTACGTCGATCACGTGATGTCGATGCGGCACATCGGGTTCGAGGACCGCTCGCAAATCGAACTGTGCTATTCGGCCGGGCCGCGCGAGCTGGGCGAGGTGATGCGTGAGACCTCGCGCCTGCTGGCGCTGCTGACCGGGCAGGCGGCGCTGGTGATGGCGCCGCGGCTGGAATCGATCAAGCTCGAGCGCGTTAGCTTCGTGCGTTTGCGCGAGCGCGAAGTCCTCGCGATTTTCGTCGCCGCCGCCGACGGCGTACATAATCGCCTGGTCCAGACCGAAGGCGACCACGGTCAGGAGGAACTCGACCGCATGGCGCGCTATCTTAACGAGGCGCTGCACGGGCGCACGCTGGAGGAAGCGCGCGAATGGATCGAGGAGCGGCAGCGCGAAGACCGCGCCCGCTACGACCGTTTCATGCGCGCCGCGCTAGCGCTCGGCGGCGCACTGGCCGAGCGCGTCGGCTCGACCGAGGTCTACGTCGAAGGCAGCGCCAAGGTCGCCGATCAGCCGGAGTTCGCCGACCATAACCGGCTCCGCGAACTGCTCCATGCGCTGGAAGACCGCAGCGCGCTGCTCGACCTGCTCGAACGCAGCGTCGCGCACAACGGACTCACGGTGTCGATCGGCTCGGAGAACTTCGACGCGCGCCTGGCGAGCCTCAGCGTGGTCGCGGCGTCCTACCAGAGCGGCACGATGCCGCTGGGGAGCGTGGCGATCGTCGGTCCGGTTCGGATGGACTACGAGCGGGTCATCCCGCTGGTCGATTATACCGCCCGCACGCTCTCGCGCCTGCTCGAGCACTGAGCAAAGCCCCCGCATCCAAAGCCGCGGACGTGACTGGCGATTTACTGGACGGCTGACGTGCCGCGGCCCGACGTCAGCGGAGATCACTCCTCGATCGGACGACGGGCGAGCAAGTAAAGTGCGACCGCGATCGCGAGAATGGCGCCGGCATTGGCGCCCAAATCGATCATGGCCTCCTTAAATTTGTTCGGTGTGAGAGTGTCGCCCGTCACGCTCATTTGGGCACCGATAGCCAGGATGCGCCGGGTCGCCGAGATCGCCGCGATGAACAGGAACGGCTGTAAGGACGTGGCACGCTCCTGCAAGTAAGAAAGCACTGTCCGCAGCACCTCCATTATGATCATGACCAGTAACAGGTCATTGACCAGCGTGACGACAGCCAGCGCGAACCCGGTCTCCTGTAAACTAGCCGGAAAGGCGACCAGACTGTAACCGAGCATTCCGAGCGCCGCGAACAAAAATACTATTCCGACCAGGGCATAGACGATCGAATCGGCGGCTTCGAGAGCCGGCACCAGCGTGAGGTGCACGTGTCGCGCGCCCGGCGGCGGTTGCTGACCAGTGGACGGTTCCATCGGGGTGCATCATACCCGCAAGCGATCAAAACTACAGACCCCAAAGAGGTCGATCAGAAATTTGCCGGATCTGCTCGCGGCCAATGGCGCTGGCGGGCGTCGGAGCGATCGCCCTGCCGGTCGCTGCTTTCCAGGGGTGGATGGATTACGATCGGGTCATCTCCCGTCGGTCGACTATTTCGGCCGCACGGTCTCGTGCCAGCTCGAAGACTGAGCGCGCCAACGCCCGCATCCCAGGCCAGTCCCGGTGGATGCTGCGGGCGCGGGCACGCGCTGTAGTCGATAGCCCCTGGCGCCGGCTTTTACTTCACGTAAATTACGCCGAACTGGTGATCGATCACGTGGCCCGCTTCGTCCATCGTGAAGTTCGAGGTGATGTAGCCGCTGGCGCCGGCAAACTGTCCCTCGCCGCCGTCGACCTTCCACATCACGGCTCCCGACTTGAGCTTCGGCACCGGACTGTCGCCGAGATATCCCGCTCCCACCGTGCTGAAACGCAGGCTATGGTTGCCGTCGCCGAAGCGGATAGTGCCCGACTCCACAAATGAGGTGTCACCGGTGACAGTCACCTCCGACTCGAACGAGGCCTTGCCGCCGGCCGCCGGCTGCACGCTGCCGTGCACGCCCTCGGGACCGACGACGGTGGTGAGCGTGGAACTCGGAGAACTCGTCGTCGCTTTGAGCACGTTCGGTGCTCCGCCCGGCCCGCCCTGTCCGTTGAACTGCATGGCATAGATGATCTGCTTCATCGCTCGGTCTCCTCGATAGTGGTTTCGCGCGCCTATTGGGTGAATAACTGCAAATACAGGGAAAAGGCAAATCGCTCTCTTCTGACCGAGCGCGCCGCTTTTGATCCTCGAAAGCAATAATCCTCTCGGGGCTTTTCTTTTTGCGCGCTTTTCTGAGACAAACTTGAGGCGAGGGCAGGGCCCTTGTACCGCTCGCCGGCAAGCTCCGGCGGACGGGCAACAGCCGACGCCTAATCCATCCAGTGGAGAATGACACCGTGGCGGAATATATCGAAGTAGCGCGGGCGCGTGCGATGACGGGGCTGCGGCTGGTGCTGACGCCCGGAGTGCCGGGGCCATGGAGCGAGGCGGCCAAGAGCATCCTCCACGTCAAGAAACTCCCCTATGTCAAGGTGCGCCAGGAACTGGGCGGCGCCAATCGCGACCTGCTCGAATGGACCTCGCAGGCGGCCGCGCCCGTCATGGTCTTCAATGAAGAACGCCCGCGCAGTCTCTGGAACGACCAGCTCTACTTGGCCGAGCGGCTCCAGCCCAATCCGCCGTTGATTCCGGCCAACTTCGAGGATCGCGTACTGATGTTCGGCTACGCCAACGAAATCTGCGGCGAGAACGGCTTCGGATGGACGAAGCGGCTGTTAATCATCCGCCAGGGCCTGGAGAATCCCGACGAGTCCGGGCGCCAGCTCTTCACTTATCTCGCTAACAAGTACGGCTATGACAAGGCGGCGGCAGAGGCCGCGCCGGCGCGGCTCGTGGGAATTCTGAACGCGCTCGCCGCCCGGCTCGAACTGCAGCGCAAGCGCGGCAGCCGGTTCTTCATCGGCGACGCGCTCACCGCGCTCGACATTTATTGGGCGACCTTCGCGGTTATGAACGATCCGCTGCCCGACGAGCTATGCCCGTTGTCGCCGGCGTTCAGGCGCGTCTACACCAACACCAATCCGGCCATCAAGAACGCCACCGTGCCCATCCTGCTCGAGCATCGCGACTTCATTTATCACAAGTTTCTCGAGCTGCCGCTGGACTTCTGAGCGATGAGCGCGCCGGGACGTGGCGTGAAACGCCGATAGGCGAAGCTTAACGTTCTGAGCGTGGCTGCGAAGTAAATGACGCCGCCGATTGCGACCAGTATTCCACCAGCCTCGGCGAGCACACTTGCCCCCGTCAGAAAGCCGGCCACCAGGACGGCGACGCCGGCATTGAACGTCGCAAAGACAGGTAATCGCGGGCGCGTGTAAACAAGGCTGTCGGCCGTCGCCGCGGGCCATCCCGCACCTGCCGCGCTGGCGGCCGCGCGCGCCCGTACCACGAAGCCGGCAAACAGATGGTAGGACATCCCGATGATGAAGTTGCTGAAGAAGCCCAGCAGACCTGCGGCACCGAAGGCCGCTGCAATCCGGCTGCCGGCAAGACTGGCGGCGCCGCTCAGCGAGAGCGCGAAGCCCGCCGCGGCGGCGACAATCAGCCATAGGAATCCCGCCAGCGCATGGCGCGCCGTCCAATCCAGCGCTATCCGCCGCGCACGCATCAGCCGCGCCATCGTGGCCAGGTATGCGATCAACGACATCACAACCAACGCGGTCCACGCGCTCGCGCCGCGCAAAGAAGCGAGCATCGTGGTCGCGAGCCCGATTACTCCGACGGCCAGCGCATAAAGCTGGTAGATGGCGGCGCGCGGCAACGCGATCGTGGGTAGGATGAAGGCGGGCAGCATGCGGTAGGACACCGCGCAGATCGCCAGCGTCACCCATCCGATTGCCGCGAGCGCCACATGCGCGCCCAGGTTGGTCAGCAGCGTGCCGCCCATGAAATCGTAGGTCTTGTCCATCGCCAGCAGCACGCCAAGCGTGCCGGCGGCGAGCAGAAAACAGATCGCGCCGAACATCCCGGTTTCGGCCACGCCACGGCCGATATGCGGCCACAGCAACGGGACCAGGTTGCACGCGAACAGCACTACACTGAGAAGCATCACGATCGCCGCGAGCCAGGTGCCCACCCATACGCCGAGCGCGAAATGCGATACCATCCCGGTCGAGCCGACGAAGAAGAGTCCAAATTGCGCTATAGCCAGGCGTGGAAACGGGATTTGGCCGTGCGTCAGCGCCGGCGCATAGCGATACATCACACCCATCACGCTCGCTGTGATCCATCCGAGCGTGAATGCGTGGACCAGTGCCAGCGCCCATGGTCCGTAAAAGTAATCGGCGACGATGCCGCGTGAGATCAACGGCAGGGCGATCACCCCGACGACGAAGAAGAACGTGGCGAGCAAAAAGAAGTTGATTGGCAGCAGCGCGACCATGCGTTCGAGGCGCGCGGCCCGCTGGGTGATGTTATTTTCGTGCTTCAGAGCATCACAATAAAATACACCGCGAATCCGAACGCTAGTGCGGCGGAATGGGCGCGATATTCTGGTTGCAGCGAAAGAAGTTGGAGAGGTCGTACTGCGTCTTGATCGAAGCCAGACGATGGAGTTCGGTCCGGCGGCTTCCCGTAGGCGCGACGACTTACCTTGATCGGCGTGCGGGACAAATCGGCGTAAGCGAACGGAGAGGCTATTCAGCCAGGGCTGGAGCGACGCGGTGCCGGCGGCGCCCCGGCCGGCGTGGCGAGAGGCTTTGACTTCAGCCCCAACAGCGCTTCGCGCACCTGCGCGCTTTCGAGCCTGAGGTCGTTGAGCATCGCGGGGGCCTCTGCGAGTGCGCCACCCATACCGATCTCTTCAAGTTTCCCGCATAGCTCGTCGAGGCGGCTGGCACCAAAAACAGCCGCACTGCCGCGTAGCGCATGGGCTTGCAGCGCCAGGTTCAGCTTGCCCGGGGCGTCGGCGCGCTCGACGGCCTGAGCGATCGCGTTCAGCCGTTTGGGCAGGTCGGAGACAAAAAGATCGATCAGCTCGTCGACCAGGGAAACCTTGCCCGGCATCGAATTGCGCAAGCGATCGATCCGGCCGAGGCTGATAGTGCCAACGCCGCCCGTATCTTCCACGCCCGTATCTTCCGCGCCCGTGCTTTCCCTGCCCGTGTTTTCGCCGAACGTATTCGCGCCGATCGGTCCTGCGCCGGGTGCTGCGCCCGATTTTGCGCGCGAGCTATTGTTCGCCGGGCTCATGTTCGCGCTGCTCGCCGATCGACTCATTACCCAGCCGCCGCATGAAGCGATACAGCGTCGCACGGCCAATCCCCAGGCTGCGTGCGGCCTCGGCCCGATTGCCCTTGGCCTTGGCTAGCGCCCGCGCGATGCGCTCACCCGCGGCCTTGTCGAGATACTCGCTGAGGCCGACGTCGCCACTTTTCTCTAATGCTGCCGCACGGCGAGCTCGCAGGTCCGCCTCGTCCGGCGCCGGCGAGAGAGCGGAGCTGTCGGCGGGCGCGACGCTCGCGGGAGGGGTCGGCAGCGATCCGCCGACGCGATCGAGCATCAGGTCGGCGGTGGTGATGACGTCGGAGCGGGTGAGAACCACGGCCCGTTCGATCGCGTTCTCGAGTTCGCGCACGTTGCCCGGCCAGGAATCCCTGAACAGCATCTCCGCGGCCTCCGGGTCGAGCGTCATTTGGCGGCCGGCCTCGGCCGCCATCCGGGTCAGAAAATTGCGCGCCAGCGCCAGGATGTCCTCGCGCCGCTCGCGCAGCGGCAGCAGTTGGATAAGAATCACGTTGAGCCGGAAATAGAGGTCCTCGCGAAAGCGGCCCGCGGCGACCTTGTCCTGGAGCGAGCTGTTGGTGGCCGCCACCACGCGCACGTTGATCCGCCGCGGCTCAGAGCCGCCAACCCGCAGTACTTCGCCTTCCTGCAACACGCGCAGCAGCTTGGCCTGAAACTCGGGGCTGACGTCCCCGATCTCGTCGAGCAGCAGCGTCCCGCCCGAGGCCCGCTCGAAGCATCCCTGACGCGCCGCGATCGCGCCGGTGAAGGCACCTTTCTCATGACCGAACAACTCGCTTTCGAGCACGCTCTCGGCGAAGGCTTTGCAGTTGACCGCGACAAAGGGACGTCCGACTCGGTCGCTCCAATAGTGCACCAGCCGCGCGACCAGCTCCTTGCCCGTGCCGCTCTCGCCCTGGATCAGCACCGTGGAATGGCTGGCCGCTATACGCCGCACCAGTTCCATCAGTTTGCGGCTCTCGATGCTTTCGGCGACCACCGAGTCGGGGCCGAAGCGTCCGGAAAGCTCCCGGCGCAAAGTGTCGTTCTCGTGCTGTAGCTGGTCGATCTCGAGCGCGCGCTTTACCCTCGTCTGCAATTCGAAGACCTCTACCGGCTTGGTGACGTAGTCAAATGCGCCGGCGTGCATCGCCGCCACCGCAGCCGGAATGCTGCCGAAGCGGGTGACCAGGATGACCGGCAGGCCGGGCACGCGGCGATGCAGCTCGTTAAGCAGCTCGAGGCCTTCCATGTTGGGCATCAAGATGTCCGATACCACTACGTCGGCGGCGCAGCGCTCGAAGGCGGCCAGCGCCTCGCGCCCGTCGCTGCAGATTTCGATTTCGCGCGTGGGGTCGCTCAGCGCCTGCTCGAACAGACGCTGGTCAACCGGGTTGTCCTCTACGATCAGTATTCGATGTGCCATGCCGAGATTTCGTCCCCGTCTTTAGCAGGAGCAACTTTCAGACCGGCGTCAGGCCTGAACTCCCAAGACGGGCAATTCGGTTCGCAAGCGACCTTATTTGGGCGCAGAGGCGCGAGTGACTCGCCGCAGAGACAGATTTTTGCCGCTGCGGGGACAAAAGCATGACGGACTTATTTCATTCCACTGGCCTGCTCGTTCATCTGCATGCGGGTGCTTGCCACCGCGTCGATCTGCGCCTTGAGCTGCGGATTGCCGCGCAAAAGCCGAGTGAAGTCATTCGCGTTCAACGTGAGTAGTTGACAGTAACCCAGCGCATTGACGTTGCCTTGACGGCGCTGTCGCGTCACCAGGCCCATCTCACCAAAGAAGTCACCGGGACGCAGCCTGATGGTTTGTCCGACGACCTGCACCTCGACGCTGCCCGAGGAGAGAAAGTACATTGCGTCGGCAACGTCGCCGTTGCGAATCAGCCTTTCCCCGGGTACTGCGATGCGCGGGCGGAGCAGGCGCGCCACGGCGTTCAGTTGATTCTGCGTCAGCGCGGCGAACATCGGCACATTGGATATCAACGCGCGAGTATCGAGACCCAGATCGAGGCGCGGGCGCATCCCAACTTTTGCGCGCGCCGCAAGCACTTCGCGGCGCAACACGCTGTATAGCTCGGGTCCGATTACGCCATCTTCGAACAAGGCCCGATATTCCATGGCTTCATGATGTAGCCAGAACTTCTCCAGCAGGCGGCGCTCGAGCAACTCGGCATACGCGGAATATTGCTGGCGGAGCGCGTCAATCGCCGTCGCGGTCATCTCGTGGCGCTGGCGCAAGAGCTCCTGCAACGTCGCGGTAACCTGCTTACCGAGCAGTGGCGCCAGCTTCCCATCCAGGTAAGGCTCGAGATCCCGCAGCACCATGCGGGCAACCAGCAGCAATTCGAACCGATTGGCAAGACAATCCACCAGCGGACCGTCAAGCGAAAGACGGCGATGAAGAAAATGCGCGATGCGAAAGCGCCGCGAGAAGTTTACGATCTGTTGAGCCGTACGAAGATATTCAGGATAACCGCCGGACCGTGTACGGTCGATCAGCATTCCCACCGCGGCTAACAGTTCCTCGACGATGCGCCCGGAGACCGTCCGCTCTTCAAAATGCTTCAGCACCAGGTCACGTTCGTGGCTCGCAAGCACCAGCAGCCCGAACAACAGCTGATGGTCGTTGGCACTCGGTTCGCGGGGCGAGGCCGCACTGGCGCCTGCGGCCGGGGGATTCTGCGCGGCATGCAGGTGGGCTACGTACGCACTCTGATAGTCGGGGAATTTGTAATCGTTGGCGATCGCATTCACGGTGTCTGACACTCGTTCTCGCGACAGCGTCAGCACCTGGTCGCGCAACGCCTGATCGAGCGCGGACAACCGGTCCAGCCCCAGCATCCGAATCAGCACGCGCAGCGTGGTGCCGTTTACTAACAGGGTGAAAAGCACGAATCCCGTCGCCAGCACCCCTACGAAGGTTCGAATGTCGGAGCCAATCTCCGTGTCTTCAGTAACCGACAGCGCCAGCGCGAGCGTCACCGCGCCGCGCAATCCACCCCACACGATGACGGTCTTGAAGCGATGGCTGACGTTCTGGCTCAGACGCAGCGCAGTCAAAACCGGCGACAGGCCGAACAGTACCGCGGCTCGCGACGCCAGAGCCGCCACGACCAGGACAGCCAGAAGCAGCATGTCATACCAGCCGACGCGCACGAGCATCCGGGGCACCAGCAGCGAGGCAAGGATGAATATCAGCGAGCTCGCCCAAAAGGCTAACTGCTCCCAAACATCGTGCAGGAAACGCCAGTGCTCGGGCGAGATGCGCGGCTGTCCGATCGCGCTCAGCACCAACCCGGCGGTGACCGTCGCGACAACTCCAGACACTCCGAGTGCGCGCTCACCGACGATATACACAGCGTACGGGAGCGCCAGCGTCAGGGTCATTTGGGCGAGGCGCAAGTCGAGTAACCATCGCATCATCCAGATGATCAGCCGGGCACCTACATAACCCGTTGCGATGCCGCCCACAAAATTGCGCACAAAAGTCAGACAGGCCTCACCAACGTGGGCTCTGTGTCCGCCGGTCAAAATGTTGAGCAGCAGCACAAACAAGGTGATCGCGGCGGCATCGTTCAGCAGGCTTTCGCCTTCAACCAGCCGGCTCAGTCGCGCCGGCGCTCCGACATCACGAAAAATCGCGATCACCGCCACCGGGTCCGTGGTAGCCACGATCGCACCGAGCATGAAGCAGGCGACTATGGAAACCCCCGCGATGGGCGCGAGCGCCATCCCGATCGCCAGCGTAGCTACCAATACCGCGACGATCGCGAGCAGCAGGATCGGCGCCGCGTCCTCCACTATCCGGTCTACCTCGATGTTCAAGGCCGACTCAAACAAGAGGATCGGCAAAAAAATGTAGAGAAAGGCGTCGGAGTGGATCGGCAGATTGACGACTACATTGGCGATACCAGCAAAAGCCGTGGCGGGACCAGCACGTGTCAGGACGGCGGAAGTCGCGCCAATCGCGACGCCGACGATCGCCAGCACTACCGAGGCGGACAGCCCAAGCCTCACAGCCAGCGGTTGTACAAGACCTACAACGATCAGAAGCCCGGCGATAAAGAGCAGGATGATACTGAGGCTCATCGCTCAAAAACCTCGATCCGAAAGCAACCGGGGTCGATCGCTTGATTTCGGATTCGAGCCTCCTGCTGCGCAAGCTTTTCTAGCGCATCGCCTTGATGATCTCGCGCGAGAAGGTCTGCAGCGTGGTGCGATTGTCCACGATCGGCTGGATTGCGACCTGGCGGATGCCCGCCTTCTTCATCGCCCGAATCGAATCGACGATTTCCTCGCGCGTTCCGGTAAGCGTGGTCGCGCGAATCATCCGCTCCGTCACCAGCGCTTCGTGTTCCTTGCGGAAGCCGCGCAAGTAGCCCGAATAGAGCTTGAGGTGGCGGGTTTCGGCGGGCTCGTTCTCGACCTTGTAGGCGGCGGCAAACTTGGTGATGTCGTCGCGCAGGTCCGCGGGCAGGTCGTTCTTGTCGGGGGCGGCCAACGCGAAGATGTTCGACGACGAGGAGACAAACGGCCCCACGGCGCGCCGCACCTGCGTGGACTCGAGTTTCTGACCCGGGCGCGTCAGATGAAAGGCGGTCATGCAGAGCGTGTAGATGCTCGAGAACCTGCGCCCGGCGCGCTCGGCGCCCGCGCGCACGCGGTCCATCACGAAGTTGATAAGGCTCGGCCCCACCGCGCCGAACAGGATCACGCCATCCGCGATCTCACCCGCCATCTCCAGGCTGCGCGTGCCGCTGGCGGCGACGTAAATCGGCACCTTCTTGCGGATGTTGATATAGCCGCCGCCGGGATTGAGAAACTTGATCATCCGATGCCGTTCGCCTTCCTGGTAAGGAACGGTGTGGCCGCTTAAGAGCCCGCGGCAAATCTCGATATGCTCGCGCAACTGATCGACTCGCGCCGCCGGCATCCCGAGCGTGCGCCGCGCCGTGTTGCCGGTGCCGATTCCGAGCACCACCCGGCCGGGCGCGAGCGCGTTGATCGTCGCCATCGCGCAGGCGGTGACTGGCGCGATCCGCGAGAGCGGATTGGTCACCCCGGGCCCAATGATGAGCCGGCGCGTATTGACCGCGCACAGCGCGAGCGCCGCGTAGACGTCGCTGCCGAGCATCTGGGAGTCGTAAAGCCAGCCGTGCGTGAAGCCCAGTTTCTCGGCCAGCGCGGCGTCCTTGTAAGCCTCGGGGTTTGCGAAAAAGACACAGCCGAAGTCCATCATCTACCTCGCATGTACATCTTTTGTACCGCGTCAGGATTGGAGGTGGCGCAAATCCGTTTCCAACATCCGCCGCGCGCGATCAGAGTCCCGCCAGATGCGGCCGCACTTCGCTCGCGAACAGCTCCAGCGAGCGGCGCGACTTGGCCGGATCCATCCCGGGCAGCGGCGTCGCCATGATGAAATGCGTGCACGCGTACTGGCGGCTGAAAGCCTTGAACTTCGCGATACACTCGGCCGGCGTCCCGACCATCATGTGCTCGGCATAGGGCGAGGTGCGCAGGTCCTCGGGGCGTCGCAACTCCCATACCGCCTTGTCGCCGGCGACGTCGTTGGCTTCGCCCAGCCACTGCGCGTACTCGCCCATCATGTAGTGCAGATGGTCCTGCACGTCGTGCCAGGCGCGGTCGGCCGATTCGGCGACGTACACGACGCGTAGCTGTGCGATCGAAAATTTCGCAGGATCGCGCCCGAGCAACTTGAGTTCATCGCGGTACGGTATCGCGGGGTCGGGCCCGATCGTGGCGAGCAGATGATGGCCCAGCCGGGCGGCGCGGCGGGCGGCCTTATCGGTCCGCGCGCCGATCCAGATGGGCGGATGGGGCTGTTGCACAGGCTTGGGATGGAGCGACATAGCCTCGACCTGGTTGAACTTGCCCTCGAAGGTGACCTGCTCGTCGGTCCACAGCCGCCGGATAAGTTCGACGCCTTCGGCCAGCCGCGCCGAGCGCTCGGGCCGCGGAAGCTTGAAGGCCGCGAACTCCTCGGCCCGGTAGCCCTGTCCGATGCCGAGGTCGAAGCGCCCGTTGGACAGGATATCGACGCAGGTGGCGTCTTCGGCGACGCGCACCGGGTTATGAAACGGCAACAGCAGCACGAACGTCCCGATGCGGATTTTCTTGGTCCGCGCGGCGATCGCCGCGGCGGTCGGCAGCACAGCGGGGTTGTAGCCGTCGTCGACGAAATGATGCTCGGTCAGCCACACGTTGTCGTAGCCGAGCTCGTCGAGCATCGCGGCCTGATCGAGTACCGCGGCGTACAACTCCGTGTAAGGACGCCGCCACTGTTTTGGATTGCGAAAGTCGTACATCACGCCGAACTTCATCGCTTGCCCTCCGTCTTGAGACTTGACTGTCGCGGGCCCACGATTCACGCTGGCGCGCGCGCCGGGCCGCATAGGTACCGCATCCTGCCAAGTACGGAATCCTGCCAAGTACCGCATCTTGTCAGGCAGCGCCCGGGTACCACATCTTTGTCGGGTACCGCATCTTGTCTAGACTTTATTGCGTCATGAGGCAAAGGCTTTTTGATCTGGACGGCGAGCCGGGCTATCGCTCGAGTCCGCAGGCGCTGAAGTCCGGCCCCGCCGCTTGCGCCCCGCCGCGCAGTGGAGCATAAAACATCGACAGGAAAGAACGTGGCAATCGTTATTCCGCTCCAGCGCCGGCGACCGTCAAGGGTCCCGGCAAACCCGTATTCGGCAGAGGCGTTCTGGCGCAAATCGATGGTGCCGGCGTCGATTGGAATGGGCGTCATCATCGTGGCGGCCGTGGCGACGCTGGGTATCGGGGTGAAGACCGGATGGCTTGGCCAAGATTCCTCGAAGTGGGTGCTGGTTGCGGCTCTGGTGTCGATTATCGGGTTGACCAAGATCGTCATCGCCAACATGTTTTTCTTTCTCCTGATGCAGGACGACGCGCGCCTGGATCCGCCGCCGGCGCCGCCTCCGCCGACGCCCGGAACACGGGTTGAACGGCAGACGCGTCCGTTGCGGATACCTCCGCGGGCGATTTCCGCACGGCCGCGGCGCGTGCCCGGCCGTCGCAGACGGGCTGCGAATCTGCGCGCCGATTAGCGCCGTCGGTCGCGCAGGCGCGTCGGTTCCGTGATCCTCGGGCAGGAGATTTTAGTGCAGGAGCACTTCGTGCAGCCGCCTCAGCGCCGTGGTTTACGATGACCGTCGAATTGCAAGCCGAAAAGCTCGATCTGGCACGCTATATCCAGGCGGGCGATACCGTGGTCTGGGCGCAGGGGGCGGCCGAGCCGCTGACGCTGTCGGAAGCGCTGGTCGCGCAGCGCCACGCGATCGGGCCCATCACGCTTTTTCTCGGTCCCGGGTACTCGGAGACTCTGCAGCCGGAACATGCCGATCGCTTGAGGTTTCTCGGGATGAGCGCGATCGGAACGCGGCGGCGCCTGGTCGACGCGGGCGTGCTGCGCCTCATCCCGCTGCAGCTTTCCGATGTCGAGACGCTATTCGATACCGGCATCCTCAAATGCGACGTGCTGATGCTCCATCTGAGCCCGCCCGCCGAGAGCGGCGGCGAGTACAGCATGGGGTTGGTGAACGATTATCTGAAGATCGCGATGCGCCGGGCGCGCATGGTGATTGCCCAGGTCAACGATCGCCTGCCGTGGACCTACGCGAACGAGCCGCTCGATATGAAGCGGGTCGATTACATCGTGCGCAGTTCGCGGCCGCCGCTGGAGCAATCGACGCGCGTGCCGAGCGAGGTCGATAAAAAGATCGCCCGGCAGGTCGCGGACCTGGTGCCCGACGGGGCGGTTATCCAGATGGGAATCGGCGCGATGCCGAGCGCGATCCTGGATTCACTGCATGGCCATCGACGGCTCGGGCTGCATTCGGGGATGTTCACCGACGCCGTGGTGGACCTGATTAAGTCGGGCGCGGTGACTAACGAGACCAAGCCGTTCGACCGTGATGCAAGCATCACCGGGACGTTGTTGGGCACGCGCAAGCTGTACGACTTCGCGCATCGCAATCCGGCGCTGCGCCTCGTGCCGCTCAGCATCACGCACAACGTCGAACTGCTGGCGCGAATCGACGGATTCGTCTCGCTCAATTCCGCGATCGAAGTCGACTTAAGCGGTCAGGTCAACGCCGAGGTCGCCGGCGGAACTTATATCGGCGCGGTGGGCGGCCAGGTCGACTACGTGCGCGCGGCGCGGCGCTCGCGGGGCGGAAAATCGATAATAGCGCTGCCGGCAACGGCACGCGGTGGCACGGTCAGCCGAATCGCGGCTTCGCTGACCGAATCGGTGGTCACCACGGCGCGCTCCGACGTCGATATCGTGGTCACCGAGTACGGCGCGGCCCACCTGCGCGGCATCAGCCTGGAGGAACGCGCGCGGCGGCTGATCGCGATCGCCCATCCGAACTTTCGCGAGCCGCTCGAGCGCCATGCGCGTGCAACTTTCGGCCCGATCTATTAGCCCGGATTTACCTGGCGCGATCTATTTACGCGATTTATTCAGATGACGAGTCAGCGGCGAGGCATGCGCTCATGAAATTTGGCACCTTCATCACCAAGCAGAGCGGCGAAGCGATCGCTACCGACGTGCGCCACGCCGAGCAACTGGGCTTCGAGTCGGCCTGGATCGCCGAACATCTGATCATGCCCGTGAAGCAGGACTCGGTGTATCCGTACTCGGCCGACGGCCGGTTTCTCGTGCGGCCCGACGCGCCGTTTCACGATCCGCTGCTGGTGCTCGCCTACGTCGCCGCGCTGACCACCAAGATTCGCCTCGCGACCGGCATTTTCGTCCTGCCGCTGCGCAACGCCTTTACCACCGCCAAAGCGATCGCGACGCTCGACAACTTGAGCCACGGCCGCGTCACCTTTGGCGTCGGCATCGGATGGCTCAAGGAGGAGTTCGAGGCGGTCGGGATGAAGTTCGAGGACCGTGCGCTGCGCACCCGTGAGTACCTGGAGTTGATGATCGAGCTGTGGAGCAAGAGCGATCCGATCTACAAGGGCAAGACGATTGCGACCCAGGGGATGAAGTTCATGCCCAAGACCGTCCAGCAGCCGCATCCGCCGATAGTTTTCGGTGGCACCAGCGAGCCCGCGCTCAAGCGCACGGTCAGGCTGGGCGACGGATGGTACGGGATTGCGCACGGCCTCGATGAGGCGCGCACGCAGATTGCGCATCTGCGCGAATACGCGCGCGCGGCCGAGCGCACGCGGCCGATCGAAATCACGCTGAGCCTGCGCACCGGCAAGCCGCTCACCACCGACGACGTGCGCCGGATGGCCGAATTGGGCGTCGATCGCACGCTTGCGGGGCTTCCGATCAAAGCGCTCGAGGGCGCGGAGCTCGAGCGCTTCCGCGCCGAAATCATCGACAAGGTGTAGCGCCGTTGGCGGACACGAATCAGAAATTGTGGGAGCCGTCCGCCGAGCGGGTCGCTGACGCGCGGATGACCGCTTTCATGCGCGCGGTCGAGGCGGCGCACTCGGTATCGATTTCCGACTACGGCGCGCTGTGGCGATGGTCGGTCGAAAATCGCGAGCGCTTTTGGCGCACGGTGTGGAATTTTTGCGGCGCGATCGGCGATCAGGGCGGCACGATCGTCGCCGACGGTGAGCGGATGCCGGGTGCGCGATGGTTTCCCGAGGGGCGCCTCAACTTCGCCGAGAATTGCCTGCGGCTGCGCGGCGACGGCGACGCGCACGATGCAATCGTCTTCTGGGGCGAGGACAAGGTGCGTCGTCGGCTCAGCCGCAATGAGCTCTATACGCAAGTCGCACGCACCGTGCAGGCGCTGCGCGCCGCCGGAGTCAAAGAGGGCGACCGCGTCGGCGGCTATCTGCCCAATCTGCCCGAAGCGATCATCGGCGCGTTGGCTGCGGCGGCGATTGGCGCAATCTGGTCGTCATGCTCGCCCGATTTCGGCGTCGAAGGCGTGGTCGATCGCTTCGGCCAGATCGAACCTAAGGTCGTGTTCGTCGCGGACGGTTATTTCTATGGCGGCAAGACCTTCGACGCGCTGGACAAGGTTGCCGAGCTGCGCGCGCGGATAAAAGGCGTCGAACGGATGGTGGTCGTGCCTTACATCAACGCGCCCTCCGACCTCCGCGTGCCCGCCGGCGCCGTCAGCCTTGATGAATTTCTCGGCCCCTTCGCGCCCGGCGAAATAGAATTCGGCCGCCTTCCGTTCGGCCATCCGCTTTACATCCTCTATTCCTCGGGCACCACCGGCGTGCCCAAGTGTATCGTGCATGGCGCGGGCGGCGTGTTGTTGCAGCATCTCAAGGAGCATCAGCTCCATACCGACGTGCGGCCCGGCGATCGGATTTTTTATTTCACCACCTGCGGCTGGATGATGTGGAACTGGCTGGTCTCGGGACTCGCCTCCGGCGCGACGCTGCTGCTCTACGACGGCTCGCCGTTCCATCCGCATCCCGCAATCCTGTTCGACTACGCCGAGGCCGAGCGGATGACGGTGTTCGGCACCTCGGCCAAGTACATCGACGCAATTCGCAAGGCGGGACTCGAGCCCCGGCGGACGCATCGGCTGGAGCATCTGCGCACGATGTGCTCGACCGGGTCGCCGCTCGCGCCCGAGGGCTTCGACTACGTGTACGCGGCGGTCAAGGAAGATCTGTGCCTCGCCTCGATTTCGGGCGGCACCGATCTCGTCTCGTGCTTCGCGCTGGGCAACCCGATCGCTCCGGTATGGCGCGGCGAGCTGCAATGCCGTGGCCTGGGGATGCGCGTCGAGGTGTGGAACGAGCATGGCGAGCCGGTGCGCGAGACCAAGGGCGAGCTGGTATGCACCGCGCCGTTCGTCACGATGCCGTTATTTTTCTGGAACGATCCTGACGGCGCGAAATACCGCTCCGCTTACTTCGAGCGCTTCCCCGGTGTGTGGTGTCACGGCGACTGGGCCGAGCTGACCGCGCATGACGGGATGATCATCTACGGGCGCTCGGATGCGACGCTCAATCCCGGTGGCGTACGGATCGGCACGGCGGAGATTTATCGCCAGGCCGAGCAGCTCGACGAAGTGGCCGAATGCATGGCGGTCAGCCAGGAATGGGACAACGACGTTCGTATCGTGCTGTTCGTGAAGCTGCGCGACGGGCTCGAACTCGACGACGCGTTGCGCGACAAAATCCGCGACACGATCCGCCGCAACCTCACGCCGCGCCACGTCCCGGCCAAGGTGATCCAGGTTCCCGACATCCCGCGCACGCGCAACGGCAAACTGATGGAACTGGCCGTGCGCAACCTGATCCACGGTGTGGCGGTCGACAACCGCGAGGCGGCGGCGAACCCCGAATCGCTGGATTTTTACGCCAATATCCCGGAGCTGAAAAAGCAGCCGCCCAAGCGTACTGCCGCTCGCGCGCGCCGTCCGCCGCGGCGCGTGTGACAGCCAGGAGATGCAGCAATGACCCGTGAAGAAGCCATCCAGTACGTGTCTTTTCAAATGGACGACGCGCACGACCGGCGAGAGGCTATGCCAAGCGATGTTACTTCGGATGATCGCCTGGTGGGCTTTCACCAGGATCTCGAGACGGTTTTTGTAGCGGTTCGCAGCCATCTTCCGGGAGTTAAGCTGAATGATGAGGTTGCGAAAAACCTGGCGCGCGACTACTTGACGGAGATCGGCTGGTTTGGCGAGGAATCGCTCGAGGCGACTTTCGTCTTCTAGAAGTTTATCGCTGCTCGAAACACATCGGAACCGCTATTTGACAGCGTTCAATGTTCCGGTCGGGGTTCGGCGCACGGCTGGTTGCGCGGGCGTGCCTGGTCTATGATTCGGAGCGCCCGCGCCGAGCGCGCCGGGCCAAAACTCGCGCATATTCGCGTTGGGAGCGATCACGATGGGTAAGTATTTCGAAGAGTTCAAAGTCGGCGAAACGTTTCAGCATCAGCCCGGCCGCACGGTCACCGAGACCGACAACCTGCTGATAACGACGCTCACGATGAACGTGCAGCCGCTGCATCTGGACGCCGAGTTCGGCAAAAAGGCCGAGTTCGGGCAAATCCTGGTCAACTCGATCTTCACCCTCGGTGTGACGGTCGGCCTTTCGGTCGGCGACCTCACGCTCGGCACCACGGTCGGCAACCTGGGTTTCGAGAAGGTTGAATTTCCCAAGCCCGTGTTCATCGGTGACACGCTTTACGCCGAGAGCGAGGTGCTGGAGACGCGGCCGTCGAAGTCGCATCCCAACTGGGGCATCGTGATCCTCGAGCATCGCGCGCGCAACCAGCGCAATGAGACCGTGATGCGCTGCAAGCGGGCGGCGATGATGCTGCGCAAGCCCAACAAGTAGCCGATTGGAGTAGCCGCTATGGAAACGCTGCGCCGCGCCGTGCATTTCGTGCCGGGCGCCAATGACAAGATGCTGGCCAAGTCGATCGATCTACCGGCCGACGCGCTGGTGCTCGACCTGGAGGACTCGGTCACGCCCGACAACAAGGCCGCCGCGCGCAAGACGGTCACCGAGTGGCTGCGGAAGGTCGACTTCAAGGGCCGCGAGCGGATGGTGCGGATGAATCCGCTGGATACGCCGTGGGGAGTCGCGGATCTCGAGGCCACGATGGCTGGGCGGCCGGATTCCTACATGGTGCCCAAGGTGCGGAGCTTCGCGGACGTTGAAAAGGTCGATTCGATCTTGAGCGGACTCGAGAAGCAATACGGCTACCCCGAGCGTGGGGTCAAGCTGCTGTTGCTCGCGACCGAGACGCCGCAGGGCTTGCTCAACATCAAGGACCTCGGCCTGCATCCGCGCGTCGACAGCATGTCGTGGGGCGCCGAGGATCTTTCGGCGGCGATCGGCGCGCGGCGCAATCGCGACGATCGTGGCGAGTTCCTAGAAGTCTTTCGTTACGCGCGGATCATGACGCTGCTCGCCGCGACCGCGGCCGCGGTGCAGCCGATTGATACGGTTTTCGTCAATATCAAGGATCCCGACGGATGCCGCCGCGATTGTATCGAGGGCGCCTGGATGGGCTTCACCGGCAAGATCACGATCCATCCAAGTCAGATCGAAATCGTCAACGAGGTTTTTTCACCCTCGAAACAGGAGATCGCAGACGCCGAGGAACTGCTCGCGGCGTTCGAGGAAAACAGCAAAGCGGGGCGGATGGCGTTCACCTTTCGCGGCGAGATGGTTGACGTGCCGCATCTGACGCGCGCGCGCCGCGTGCTGGAGGTGGCCCGCCGCACGGGCTGGCGCTGAGTTCGCTGATGATCAAGGAGTGAAGAGAATGACGAGGAAGCGCGCAAAACCAGAAATTCGGCGCTTCCTCGATTGACCCCCACCTCAATCCTCCCCCAAAACGCGGGGGAGGAGGTCAGAACTTGGCCCCACGCTCTCGCTGTTTCAGTTCTTCAATATCCCGCAAAGCCCATGTCAGTCGTCGCCTGCGCTTCGGGGTCGGTGCAGACGTTGACCAGCGCGGGCTTGCCGCTCTTGAACGCGCGCTCGATCGCGCCGCGGATGCCCTCGGGCTTCTCGACGAACTCGCCGTAGCCGCCGAGCGCTTCGACCATCTTGTCGTAGCGCTGCCATCCCAACTCGCGGCCGACCGTGCCGCCGGTCTGGCGCGAGGTGAAGCCCGCGTTGTTCGACATCACCACCACGATCGGAAGCTGGTGGCGAATCGCCGTGTCCATCTCCATCCCGTTCCAGCCGAACGCGCCGTCGCCTGAGAGCACCAGCACCGGCGCCTCGGGCTTGGCGACCTTGGCGCCGATTCCGAACGGGACGCCGACGCCCATGCAACCGTGTGGTCCCGCATTGAGGCTGCATCCGGCCTGGTAGATCGGAATCGACTGGCGCGCGAAGTTCAGAATCTCGTGGCCGTCGACGATCAGGATGGTGTCGCGCGAGATCACGTCGCGGACCTCGCGGCACAGGCGCAATGGATGAATCGGCACGGCGTCGGAATGGAGCAGCGGCGCCGAGCGCTCCTGGTTGGAGCGATGCTTGGCGCTGAGCTGCGCGACCCACGTGCTCTCGTGATGCGCCTCGAAGCGGCCGTCGGCCTCCTCGGTCAATTGGCGCAGCACCAGCTTGGCGTCGCCGATGATGCCGACCTCGACGCCGCGGTTGTGGCCGATCTCGCGTCCGTCGAGGTTGACGCTGATGAAACGGGCGTTGGGCGAAAATCGCGGCGCACGCAGAAACGAGAGCATCGAGTTCGCCCGCGCTCCCACCACCAGCACCACGTCGGCCTCGCGAAACGCCATCGAGCGCGCGCCCGGAAACGAGCGCGGATGATCTTCAGCAATTACGCCGCGGCCCTGCGGCGTGGTGTAAAACGGCAGCCCGGTGCTTTCGATGAAGTCGCGTAGTTCGGCGGATGCGCCCGACCACAACACGCCGCTGCCGGTGACGACGATCGGGCGCTGGGCCGCGGCGAGCAACTCGATCGCGCGTTCCACCTGCACGGGGTCGCCGGCGGGCCGGCTCTCGACGCGGTAGTTGGCAGGAAACAGAAGTTTTTCGTCGTCGACCTTGTGATTGAGAATATCGCCGGGCAGGTCGAGGTAGACCGGGCCCTTTTTGGCGTCGAGCGCCTCACGAAACGCGACGCTGATGTACTCCGGGATGCGGCTCGCCATGTCGACCCGGTAAGCCGCTTTCACCACCGGTTTCATGATCGCGACCTGGTCCATCTCCTGGAAGGCGTCGAGCGTCGTCGCGCGCATCGGCGCCGAACCGCCGATCGCGACTATCGGTGTGGCGTCGGCCCACGCGTTGGCCAATCCCGTGAGCGCGTTAGCTGTGCCGGGACCCGAGGGCGTGATGCAGATGCCGGGCTTGCCGGTGACGCGTGCGTACGCGTGCGCCATCATCGCCGCCGCCTGTTCGTGGCGCACGTAGATGCCCTTCATCCCGAGGTCGAGGCACGCGCCGGCAGTGCCGCTGGTCGGCCCACCCATCATGAAAAAGATCGTGTCGACGTTTTCGTTTTTGAAGCAGCGCGCGATTACCTGCTCGCCCCTGATGATTGCCATATCGGTGATGCTCTCCTCGTTGGCCTCGCGAATGGTTGGAGCAACAGAGCCGCCGTCCTGTCAAGAGCGATGCGCGTGAGGGCGAGCAACAGGTACGCTCACGCTCTCGCGCGCTGCGACTAAAGGCGCGCGTCGGCCGGGTTACTGGTTCGCCAGGACGAGCAAGCCCTCGTCAAGCCATCGCGCCAGCAGCCGGTTGATAAGCGCAACGGCGTCATCGTCGCCGCGAACCGTAGCAATCACTTCGCATATCGTCGCGAAACTTGCCCCGGCGCTCGCCAGTTCGAGCGCGGCGCGCTCGGCGCGCTCCAACGCGCGATAGTGGACCCGGGAGTTGCGCCGCCACACCAGCACGCTGACCGGCGCGCGCGCGGGCTCGCCAAGGACGTGCTCGCTATCGCCCGTGGCGTCTTCGACTTCGCGCAAAAGCTCGTCCACGCGCCATTCGCAATCGACGATCGCCAACGCCGGATGCGTTCGCATCACGAGCGCCGGCCAATCATCAGGCGCGACCGCGCGCATTACCTCGGCGTTCAATGGTTCGGCTTCCGCGGCATGGAAGACCTCGACCAGCGTCCGCTCCAGCCGAGCCAGATCGCAGATGAACGGCCATCGCTCGCGCGTCGGATGATGGCTCAGGAACTCGGCCAGATGGCGGCCGGCATAGGAAATCGAAGGTTCGGTCGGCGGGTACTCGATAAGGTAGCCGGTGACCAGGTTGTGAAAATTGTCGGCGCCGAGCGTTGCAAGCGTAGCCGGGAAATCCTCTTTCAGGCAGTCGAGGATGCGGTAGAAGTAGGCGTTTGCGTAGATCTCGAGACGCTCGGTCGCCGAGAGACGATCGTCGCTCTCAATTAGATCTTCCAGATCTTTTAAATCACCGAGCATGGTCGGCCCAAGCGCGCGTTCGGCGACCAAGCCGGCGGCCACGCCCTCGGGCGCGGTTATCAGTCGGTAAAGCAGCGCCTGGAGATTCTTGAGATCGGGGTTTGTGAGATTTTGGCCCACCGGCATATCATCGGAGGATTCCTGGTGCGCGCGCAAGGAGTTCGCGATGGGCAAAGGGAGTTCGCTATGGGAATGATGATCGACGGCAAATGGCATACCGACGACCTTCGCTCGGCGGGGGCCAACTTCGTCCGTCCGCAGACCGTGTTCAGGAGTTGGGTGACGGCCGACGGCAGTCCCGGTCCGAGCGGCGCGGGCGGCTTCAAGGCCGAACGCGGGCGCTATCACCTGTACGTCTCGCTCGCCTGCCCGTGGGCCCATCGCACGCTTATCGTGAGCAAGCTGAAGAAGCTCGACGACGCCATTACGGTGTCAGTGGTCGATCCGTTCATGGGCGATGAAGGATGGGCCTTCAGCGCGCCGGACGGTTCGCTCACGCCCGGCGCAACGCGCGACGATCTCAACGGCGCACGCTGCCTGCATGAGATTTACACCCTGGCTCGGCGCGACTATACCGGGCGGGTCACGGTGCCAGTGTTGTGGGACCGCGAGACCAGGACCATCGTCAACAACGAGTCGTCCGAGATAATCCGGATGTTCAACTCGGCGTTCAACGCGTTGGACGCAGCGGGCGACGACCTCTATCCGCAGGACCAACGCGCGGAGATCGACGAACTTAACGCGGTCATCTATGACACCTTCAACAACGGCGTCTACAAGTGCGGCTTCGCCAAAACGCAGGAGGCCTACGAGGCGGCTTTCGACCCGCTGTTCGAAACTCTCGATCGGCTCGAGCAGCGCCTGGGGCGTGAGCGCTACCTGCTCGGCGCTCGCACGACGGAGGCTGATTGGCGGCTGTTCCCCACGCTGGTGCGTTTCGACGCCGTTTACTATAGCCACTTCAAATGCAACTTGCGCCGCATCATCGACTACCCAAATCTGTGGGGCTACACACGCGACCTGTACCAGGTGCCCGGCGTCGCCGAGACGGTCAGCCTCGCGCACATCAAGCGCCACTATTACGCGAGCCACGCGATGATCAATCCGACCCGCATCGTGCCCAAGGGCCCGGCGATCGACTTTGCCGCGCCGCACGATCGCGCGCGGCTCGTCAGCTAAGCCGGGCAACCCGCGGGTCGCCGCCGGTCACCGGCGCAATCGAAATGGAGGTGCCTCGTGCGATTCAAAGACCAGGTGGCGCTGATTACCGGCGCCGGACGAGGAATCGGCAAAGCCATCGCGCTCGCCTTCGCACGCGAGGGGGCGGACATCGGCTTTGCCGAAATCGACGCGGAGTCGGCGCGCGCGACGGCGGAGGAAATCGCGGCACTTGGCCGCCGAGCCTTTTTCCGCCAGGTCGATATTGGCGATTGCATCGAGGCACAGCGATGGGTCGCCGACGCCGCGCGCGAACTCGGCCGGGTCGACATCATGGTGAACAACGCCGGCGTGGCCAAGAGCGAACCCTTCCTCGAAGTCAGCCGCGAGAACTGGGAGAACCATCTGCGAGTGCATCTGTCGGGTGCGTTCTATTGCTCGCAGGCCGCGGCGCGCGAAATGGTGCGGCGCAAGTACGGCCGGATCGTTTCGATGGCGTCGGTGGCGGGCCTGATGGGGCCGCTGGATCTTGCACCCTATGGCGTGGCCAAATCCGGCATCATCGCGCTGACCCGTGCGATGTCGTTTGAGCTCGCGGACTATGGGATTACCGCCAACGCGATCGCGCCGGGACCGATCGACACCGAGATGGTGCGTGCGGCGTGGTCAAAAGAGGCCTACGAGGAACGCGCCAATCACAGTCCCATCAATCGCTTCGGACGAGTCGAGGAAGTCGCGCACACGGCGGCGTTCCTGGCCTCGCCCGAGTCATCGTACATCTCAGGCGCGGTGCTGGTGATTGACGGCGGGGCGGTAGCGGCCGGCGCCTACATGGTCGAGAAGTATCGCCGCCGCAAGGCCGCGGCCAAGCCGTAGCCGGCGGCGGTCTTCATATTCGCGGCGGCGGCGTGGCCCGCGTGATCAGCGATGCATTTCCTCCAATTTGCTGATGTCGTAGAGCGAGGTCACATTGGCGGGCACCGCGTTGGGATAGCCACTCCCAAAGCCGGCGAATATCGTGGCGCGTTCGTTTTGCACGTCGACGACATTCTCGCCGATCAGCATCGGCGCATCCACCCCATGATTAATCTCGGCGAAGGCTTTAAAGTCCTCGCTCCAACGGTCCTGGAGTTCCCATAGTTTCCACAGCTTGCCCTCGCGGTTGAACGCCAGCGCCATCCACGGGTACCAGTTCTCGGCGTCCCAAAACATCACGACACTGCTGTAAGGATGATGGGTCTCGGTCGGCGTGCGTTCGATCACCGCGAAACGCCGCACCGACCAGCTATCGTTGGGAATTTCGCCGTTGGGGCCAAACAGGTGAGCGTAGTCGTCACGTGAATCCATCACCGCCAACAAGTCCTTCCAGCCGAGGAACTTCCAGTGCCAGTGCAACTCGCGGCCCGAGAAGGTGTAGAAATCCTCCTGGGTGGTATCGGTGCCCTCGACCGAGTCGGATTTGACCTCGACCGAGACGCGGCGGACGCGGCGTGACTGCGGATCGTAAGCCCAGGCGTCGTCGGCGCGATGCGGGTCGGCGTAGCGGTAAGTGATGAACACCTGCCCGCGCACGTCGTAGGGCGAGAAGAAGCCGCTGAATTCCTTCCACAGGAATTGCGCCGAGTCGGGCGTGCCCAGCAGACCCTGGTTGTCCGCACGCTGTGCGAGATGACTGAAATAAACCCGCCGATAGAAGCTGCTCAAGGTGCGAGCGAAGGTTCCGCCGCCGCCGAAAAATTTAGCCGCGTCGGTGGGCAGCTTGCTGTGATACTCGATTCCACCGACCCAGTTCGGGGGCGGCGACTCGATCACTGTGGGCGCGCTGCCCTCGTGATTGCCGCCGAAGCGGGCGACGATGAAGAGGTAGTTGAGCGAGAACTCGCCATAGTTCTGCCATCGATAGTCGAAATTCCACGCCGCCTTGATTCCCGAGAGCGGATCCGAGGTGCTTAGAGAGGCGTCGGTAAAAGGCTGCCCGCAAACGTAGTTGGCCAGCGAGCCGTCAGGGTTGAGCTTGACCTGCGCCTGGTATTTCTCGGTGCATTCCTGGTAGTCCTTGCGCGGCGTGTGGCTGCGCGCCGCCATGATCTCCATCTTGAATTCCGGGAAGTTGAGTTGCTCGAACCATCCGGGCGGTATGAACGGCCGAATCCGCTCCAGGTCCTTGCTTCCCAGGACTTCTCCCGGCTTGAAGTCGGGTTTGGCGTCGGCGTACTTGCTCTGCCATTGATCGAGCGTCGCCCGCGTGTAGTTTTTGACGTTCTGAGCCGCGGCGCGCGAGGCGCCCAGCACGATAACCGCGACAATCGCGGCAGACATCGACGAAAGCACAATCGCTCGCTCCCCGCGGCGATTTCGAAAACTCATCCCCACTTGTTTTCTCCTCAGATTGGCACCATCCCCCAGGTTGCCGTCCGCCATCTTGCAATAGCCCCGTCTTTGCACGCAACCGCACCGAGAATCGCGGAGGTTCAACGTCGAACGCGAATTCCCGCCTGGTTTGCCGAGAACGATGCCCAGATCGAAGCCACAAAATGCCGAAAACGGCAGCATTGAGGCGATAAATTTCGGCGCGACACTTGTAAACAGGCTGTAACAGCCAGCGATTGAAGCTTTTACCGGGTTCGGGCTACCCTCATTCCGAATTGAGACGGAACTGACGTAGACTGCACCTATGGCGAGTCAAACAGAGACTGCTCCCGCGCTTCAGTCGCGCTCATCCGAACCGTCGATCGAACCATCGATGGCGCGGAGTACGGCCGCCGATCCTGCGGCCGGCGTCGAAATAGCCAGCGGTGACGGAACCATCGCGGAGATCCGCGGCTTCAACGGTGGTGTTCCGGCGGCGGTGCGTATCGACGCGGATCTCAAAGCACCAGAACTGTTCCTCAATCGCGAGCTCACCTGGCTCGCATTTAACCGCCGGGTCTTTGCCGAGGCGCTCGATGAGAACAATCCGCTGCTGGAGCGGGTCAAGTTCCTGGCCATCACCGCCTCGAACCTCGACGAATTTTTCATGAAGCGGATCGGCGGGCTTAAACAGCAGGCGATCGCCGGGATGCAGGAGCTGACCGACGACGGACGCACGCCGCAGCAACAGATCGCGGAGTGTCTGGCCGAGGTGCGCGAGTTCGAGGCGGCGCAGCGCGCGCTGTTGCCCGAGCTGCTCAAGCGCCTGCGCGAGTCCGACATCGACATCCTCTCCTTCGAGCAGCTTAGCGCGGCCGAGCAAGCCGCCATTCGCGAACACTATCTGCGCAACATCTTTCCGCTGATGACGCCGCAGGCGATGGACCCGGCGCATCCGTTTCCGTTCATCTCCAACCTCTCGCTGAATTTGCTGGTCACGCTGCGCGCCCCCGACGACACCGAGCCATCATTGGCGCGGGTTAAAGTGCCGGTCGGGCTGGGCATCCCGCGCTTTCTGCGGGTCGACGGCACCCGGCGCTTCGTCCGGCTCGAGGAGGTGGTCGCGCATAACCTCGACCTGCTTTTCCCGGAGGCCCAGATCGACGGCTACGAGTTCTTCCGCGTCACTCGCAACGCCAACACGGAGCGCGACGAGGACGAGGCCGACGATCTGTTGGCGCTGATCGAATCCGAGCTGCGCGACCGCCGCTTTGCACCGATCGTCCGGATGGAGGCCCTGGCGGGCATGAATCCGGTGCATCGCGGGATGCTCGCGGCCGAGCTCGGTCTGGACGAGCGTGACGACGTGTTCGAGGTCGGCGACGGGATGCTGGCGATGCGCGACTTGATGGAGCTGACCGCGGTCGATATTCCGGCCCTGCACGATCCGCCGCACCATCCGGCCGACCACGCGCGGCTGACGCCCGCGCGCAACATTTTTCACGTGATTCGCGAAGCCGGCTCGATCCTGCTGATGCATCCGTACGAATCGTTTCCGACTTCGGTCGGCCGTTTTCTGCGCGAGGCCAGCGAGGATCCCAAGGTGCGGGCGATCAAGATGACGCTCTATCGCACCTCGAGCGATTCCGAGGTGATCGGGTACCTGTGCGACGCGGCGCGCAACGGCAAGCAGGTCGCCGTGGTGGTCGAGCTCAAAGCGCGCTTCGACGAAGCCGCCAATATCCGGTTCGCAGAGCAGCTCGAGGAGTACGGTATCCACGTCACCTACGGCGTGGTGGGGCTCAAGACCCACTGTAAGGTGATCCTGGTGGTGCGCCAGGATTACAACGGGCTCCGCCGCTATGCGCATATCGGCACCGGCAACTATCACGCGGGCACCGCGCGCCTGTACGTCGACTTCGGAATGCTGACCAATGACGACGCGATCGGGGCCGACCTGACGCAGCTCTTCAACTTCCTCACCACCGGCTATCGTGCCGGCCGCACGTTCAAAAAGATCCTGCCGGCGCCGGCCCTGCTCAAGAAAGCCCTGCTGGAGCGGATCGATCGCGAGGTCAAGCTCCAGCGCGCCGGCACGCCGGGCCTCGTCCAGATGAAGATGAACGCGCTCGAGGACGTCGACATCACGCGCGCGCTCTACCGCGCCGCGCAGGCCGGAGTAAAGATCGATCTGATCGTGCGCGACACCTGCCGGCTGCGCCCTGGAATCCCGGGCCTGTCCGAAAGCGTACGCGTGGTCAGTATCGTCGGGCGCTTCCTCGAGCACGGGCGCATCTACTACTTCCGCAACGGCGGCGCGGAGGAATATTTCATCGGCTCGGCCGATTGCATGAAACGCAACCTCGAGAGCCGGGTCGAGGCCGTGGCGCCGGTCGAGGATCCGACGCTGCGCAAGGAGCTGCGGGCGGTGTTCGACGCGCAACTCAAGCCCAATCACGCGGCCTGGGAGATGCGTTCCGACGGCAGCTACGTGCGGCTGCCCGGAGACCGAAAGAACAACTGCCAGCTCGCGATGATCGACATCATCGAAAAACGCGAGATGGAAGAGGTGAAGACCCGGCGGCGGCGCAGAGGCTTCGCGCGGCGCGTGATGAAGTAGCCGCGCGTGCGTGAGACCGCGATCCGACACGATCCGAAAGGAGAAAATATTATGAAACGCGCGCTTCTGGTAATCGACGTTCAAAATGAGTACTTCACCGGCAAAATGCCGGTCAGCTATCCGCCGGGCTCGCTCGACCACATCCTGCAAGCGATGGATTCGGCGCACGCGCACAAGGTTCCGGTAGTCGTGGTGCGCCATGCGGCCAAGGGCGATCGCGGAGTGTTCAAGGAAGGAACCGAGGGCTGGAACCTGCACAAGGACGTCGCCGCTCGGCCCGCCGATTTGCTGGTCGACAAGAACCTGCCCTCGAGCTTCGCCGGGACCGACTTGGAGAAGTGGCTGCGCGAGAACCAGATCGACACTTTGACCGTGAGCGGCTACATGACGCAGATGTGCTGCGACAGCACCGCGCGCGAGGGCTTCCATCGCGGCTACAAAGTGGAATTTCTTTCCGACGCGACCGGCACCCTCACGGTCGGCAACGACTCGGGCAAGGTGGCCGACAAGGACTTGCACAACTCGGTCCTGGTCACGCAGGCGTCGATGTTCAGCAAAGTGATGAACACTGCCGATTGGATTAAGAAACTGGACGAGAAATGACTTCCGCCGCTGAACCCCGCGGCTGTTCCGCGCCGTGGCGCCTCGGGCGCGAACCGCGACAGCCGCTGGTTCAGCCGCCCTTGAGACGAGCGTAGTGGCGATGCGCCTTGGCGCGGTTCCCGCACGCGCTCATCGAGCACCATCGCCGGGTGCCGTTTTTGCTGTCGTCCACGAATAGCCACAGGCACTTGTCGTTCGCGCACTCGCGCACCCGCGCCAGTTGCGGCCCGGTCAACAAATCGCCCGCCGACCATAACGCCGGGGCCAGCAGCGTCGAGGCGGTCGCCGGCCGCCTTGCCTCGACTCGCCAGCCGAAGCCGGTGCCGACCCGCTGAAGGGCGCTCCGCGCCGGGGTCTCCTTCAACGCCCGGTTGAGCGCGGACAAATCGTCGTCGGTCGGCGCGTTGCCGCTCGCGGCCGCATGGAAGATGCGGTAGGTCGCTTCCCGGATAGCGATCGCGCCGCGAAAAATCGCCGCCGCTTCCGCCGGATGATGCTCCACCCAGGCCTCGCTCTCTTCGACGGTGCCCGTCCACAACAAGTTGCCCGAGGACGCGCACCATCTCAGAAGGTCCGGCAATCCATGCAGGCTTTCGCTCGGTGCGCTGCCGCGCCACGCGCGCGTGTTGGCGAAGTCGAGACAGAGGTCGCGGCGGGGAGTCAGGACGAGAGCGGCCTCCCGTCCGATGCGTTTGGAGTTGGTCACCTGGCCCTCACCATACTAACCGCCATGGCGGTTGACAATCGCCTGTCGATCGTCTATCTAACCATCGTGCTGGTTGATTCAACTAGTCAACCGGTTAGAACAACCGGGAGCCACGCACACGCTTCCGCCACGAAAAAAGGAGCACGGTCATGATCCATCACGTATCGATTGGAGTGAGCGACATCGCCAAGGCGCGAAAGTTCTACGATGCGGCCCTGGCGCCGCTGGGCGTCAAATGCCTGAGCGAGGACGCAAGCGCGCTCGGCTATGGCGACGATGGGCCGCGCCTATGGTTGCTCGCGGCGGGGGGCGCCGTGCCGCGCGACATCCGGGGCCTGCACATCTGTCTCGAGGCAAGCGAGCGCGCCCAGGTGGACGCGTTTCATGCGGGGGCACTTAGCACGGGCGGCCGCGACAACGGCAAGCCGGGATTGCGTGCCGACTACGGCGAGAACTACTACGCCGCCTTCGTCACCGATCCTGACGGCAACCGGATCGAAGCGTACTGCGGTCACAAGGAGTAGCCGGCTGAGGGGGGCCGCGCCGCCGTCGTCGGGGGCGCCGCCCCCAATAAACCGTGTTAGGATGGTTTGGCAAGAGCTGTACAAGAGCTGTAACGGTTGGGTCAGTAGCCAGAGAAGCCTCGACCTCACCGGAACCCGGGTTTCCAGAGATGAGGTTTGAGGTGGGAAACGACAGTCTGCTAAGCCCCGACGAACCGCCCCCGTTTCAGATCGTCCGCGGGCAAGGGCGCTCGGCGTATTTTCTCATTTGTGACCATGGCGGAAATCTACTGCCACGAGCCCTGGGCAACCTCGGTCTCAGCGCGCTCGACTTACAGCGCCACATCGCCTGGGACATCGGAGCGGCGGCCCTTGCCAGACAACTGGCCGATGCGCTCGATGCCTTTCTGATCGTTCAAACCTACTCGCGGCTGGTGATCGACTGTAACCGTCCACCGAATTCGCCGACCTCGATCGCGCCGTTAAGCGAGTCGACCCCGATTCCCGGCAACCAGCACGTCGGTGCGGCGGACGCGGACGCCCGCCGGCGCGAGATTTTCCAACCCTACCACGACCGCATCGGCGCCGAACTGGACGCACGGAAGGCCTTGGGGCGGCCGACGATCCTCGTCGCGGTACACAGCTTCACGCCGGAGTTCATGGGTGAAAGCCGGCCATGGCACGTCGGAGTCCTCTACAACCGGGACGCCCGGCTCGCCCGCATTCTGCTCGAACTCTTTCGAGGCGAGAGCGGGCTCGTCGTCGGAGACAACCAACCATACTCGGTCAAGGACGAATCCGACTACGCCATTCCGATCCACGGCGAGCGGCGCTCGATTTTCCATGTCGAGCTCGAAATACGCCAGGATCTCCTGGCTGACGAGTCCGGCCAGACGGCCTGGGCGCAACGCCTGGTGGGTGCCCTCGGCCGCGCCGAACACCTGCTCGTCAGACCTCCGGGATCTCGTCCGTAAAAACTTTGAAGCTGACCAGCGTATTCGAACCGAACGCGTGACTGATGGCGACATCGGCGGCATCGCGACCGCGGGCAATGAGCACCCGCCCGATCCGTGGAATGTTATTGCGTGGATCGAAAGTATGCCAGCGGCCGCCGATATATGCCTCGATCCAACCGGCGAAGTCCATCGGTCCATAGGGTGGCGGTATACCGATGTCGCCTAGATAGCCAGCGCAATAGCGCGCGGGGATGTTCATGCAGCGGCAGAAGGCGATAGCCAGGTGGGCGAAATCACGGCATACGCCCTGACGTTCCTTGAATGCTTGCTCGGCCGTTTTACTCGGACGGGCATGCTCGTAACCGAAGGCGACATGATTATGGACGAAGTCGCAGATCGCCTGAACCCGCGCCCATCCAGGCGGAGATCGCTCGAACAGGTCCCAAGCGGCCTGGGACAAGAGATCGGTCTCGCAATATCGGCTGCCCAGGAGAAAAACCAGGGTTTCCTCAGGGAGGTCCTGAACCAGGTGCTGACCGGCGGAAAGGGCGATTTCGTCGGGTTGGCCGGTGTCCCGGACGACGCCGGTGCTGGCGATTCGAAGGCGCCCCTTGGGAGCCATAATCCTGGTGCACCAGTTTCCAAACCCGTCGCGATATGCGCTAAGCGGTACGGGCGGGTCGGTCGTCATCAAGTCGGGCATGACGACGTCGGACGCACGCGTGTAATGGATGTTCAAGGTGAGAATCATGGGAGTTGGCTGCGGAAACTCATAAATCAGTTCATAGCCGACTCGGATTTGCATGCTCGGGTCCTCTCTATTACCGCAGCCCCGTGGGAGCCGGATTCGTGCCGGAAAACTCCTGAAGCTCTGGCTCGCCTTTCGACGTTTCTCTTGACGAATGGGTCTCGTCGAGAACGCTCACGGCGACTTCCATGTCCAGGAAAGCTGACCGTCTGCCAATAAACGTCCCCCAAAGCGGCAGGACTTGCGAATGGTCCCATGCCACCGCAACGCGGATGAGATTGCGGTTGCCGATGATCTTGTTGGGTGGGTCGAAATCGACCCACCCAACCCCGGGAAGGTACACTTGTAGCCACGCATGGGTCGCGCCTCGTCCGCCGGCCAGCGCCGGCTCGGCGTCGGGCACGAAGATATAGCCGCTCACGAACCGGGCGGCCAAGCCAAGGGACCGGACTGCTTCAATCATCAGGAGGGCGAAATCACGACAGGTTCCATGCCCGCGTTGGAGCGTGTCGCTTGGGGTCTGCACGCCGCGCTCGACGCGACGCCTGTAGTCGAATTGTTCGTTGATCCCCACGGTCATGGACCGAAGCAAGGACATCGTGTCCATCGATCCGGACGAGACCACAAAGCGTTCCGCCCATTGCTGAACATCCTCGGTCGGGTAGAATCGCTCCCTGCCCGGCGCAAGGTGGGCGCGCTCCTCGCTCGAATACGTGAACGGAAAAGTTCTTGCGTCGGCTTCAAGAAGGAATTCCGAAGTCACTGATTCGATGTGCTCAAGCGTGACGACGCTCTCGAATCGAAGCTCAGTGGTCTCTCCGGCAAACGTTGCCACTGCGACCGAGTTGTCGAAAGCATCGTGAATCCAGTGGAGATTGGCCGGTTCCGGGAAGATCGAGAGGCTGGTCTCGATGGGCCGCAGATCATGGCTCGCCCGCGGCCGAAACATCATCCGATGTTCACCCAATCCCACCGGTTCCGAATAGCGATACACGGTGGTGTGCCTCACGGTGAAAAGGCGCATAGAGATTGCCTCGGAGCGCAGATCGATAAAGGGGGTCGCGAACAAACGACGGGGTGAAGACGCGGCAGGGTCGGCGGCTTCAACGACACAAAATTTGAACCCGTTTTACCGACATAAAAGAAACCACGCGACCACCGCTCATTTTATCTCATGGTGGACGATTTCGGAATCAGCCCCTAGCTGCTAAACCCGATGCTGCATGCGCTTCATGCCCATAGTTCTAGCTTCGGTTACGCTCATCTCCACCGGGCTTGGTGGAATGGCGGCCCTGCGGTTTCGCGATCACCTCCATCTCCTGCTCGGATTCAGTTCCGGAGCCGTAATCGCCGTGGCCCTTTTCGATATTTTGCCGGAAGTTTTCGCGCTGGACGGCGGCTCCTCATACATGCCGTTCGCCGCGATAGGATTCCTGGCCTTCTTCGGGCTGGAGCGCTACACGGCACTCCACCGTTCTCGTGAACACGTCCACAGCGCGACAGCTCACGAGCAGGAACTTGGGACGCTGTCCGCCGCCGGATTGACATTTCACAGTTTTCTCGACGGCGTCGCTATCGGAGTGGGCTTCCAAACCAGCACAAAAATTGGATTGCTTATCGCACTGGGCATAATCGTGCATGATCTGAGCGATGGCCTGAATACGGTGACGGTGGTTTTGGCCCACGGCAACGCGCGCAAGCGCGCGATGTACTGGCTCGCGGCAGACATGATCGCCCCCGTCTTTGGCGCCACTACCTCACTGCTTATCAATCTGCATGGATTCTTGCCGTGGGTACTTGCCTTCTTTGCGGGGTCCTTTCTTTACATCGGAGCCTCGGATCTCCTGCCCGAAGCGAAAGAGCACGATTCACCCTTGGTTGGCGTGGCCACAGCGATGGGCATGCTTGTAATTTATCTGGCTACCCGAGCGCTCCGAAGCTTCTGATTTGATTGAAATCATGAGCGATGTTGCCGCCTGATGAGTATCCTACTGTGGACTTTAGCTTTGCTCCTGGGCGCTGTGCTGTTGGCCGCGCTCGCGCGCCGGATCGGAGTGCCCTCTCCATCGTTGCTCGCACTGGGCGGCGTAGTCATCGCGCTTCTGCCCAACGGCCCGCGAATCTCGCTCGAACCCGATCTGGCTCTCGCCTTATTCGTCGCGCCGGTACTGCTGGACGCGGCGTTTGACAGCTCGTTGCGGGATCTCCGCGAGAACTGGCTTCCCGTCACCTGCCTGGTCTTCATCGCGGTGGCGGTGACCACCTCGGCTGTGGCGTTAGTCGCCCACTGGCTGGTCCCCGCGATGCCGTGGGCTGTCGCGGTTGCATTGGGCGCCGCGGTGGCGCCGCCGGACGCGGCAGCCGCGACCGCCGTTCTCAAGGAAGTAAGGCTTCCGTATCGGCTACTGGTAATTCTGGAAGGTGAGAGCCTGCTCAACGACGCGAGCGCGCTGCTCTTCTATCGACTAGCCGTGATGGCGGCGGTTTCACATACCGACAACGCTCTGGAAGTGGCGTCGACCTTGGGGTTCGTGCTGATCGGCAGCATCGCGCTGGGCGTTTTGTTCGCTTTTGTCTTCGGCAACGTCATACACCGCTTTTCTCACGTGCCTAGCTCGATCGTTTTGCAATTCATCGGCACGTTCGGAATCTGGATTCTGGCGGATCGTTTCGCCCTGTCGGGCGTGCTGGTGACCGTGACCTTTGCAATCGTCCTTTCGCGCCGCTCGGCGATGCCCGCCGCGGTCCGGGTTCCCTCGTATGCCGTCTGGGAAACGGCGGTTTTTGTCCTCAATGCGCTGGCGTTCATCCTGATAGGCCTGGAACTCGGGCCCATCATCGATCGGCTGGGTCGTAGGGACAATCTTCAATACGTCGCCTTCGCGATCGCGATTTTGGCGACGGTGATAGTGGCGCGCATGGGTTGGGCGATGGCCTATAATGTCGCGCTGCGGCTGACCAATCGTGTGCTCGGAAAATACACTCCGCGAGCGATGACCCCGCCGCCGTTCAAGCGCAGTCTGCTGGTCGCATGGTGCGGCATGCGCGGCATCGTGACCCTCGCCGCCGCGCTCGCTTTGCCTGACGGATCGGGCGGATCGGCAGCTTTCCCATATCGTGACCTGATCGTGCTGACCGCTTTCGCGGTCGTTTTGGGCACGCTCGTCATGCAGGGCTTTACACTGCGGCCACTCGTGATGATGCTGGGACTGGACGACGACGGTCGGGTCGAGAGCGAGATCCTTCTTGGCCGAAAAGAGATGTTCAGGGCGGCGCTCGAGAGCCTCGGCGCACGTAACACCGAGGTTGCGGCGGCCCTTCGTCGTGAATATTCCGAGATCCTCGAACGGGCCAACCGGTCCGCCGGACTGCTACCTGAGGCGCGTCAAGCCGAGATCGCTTTTCGCACTGCCGCTCGCGCCGCCGCGCGCGAGACGCTTAACCAGTTGAGGCTTACGGATGCAATAGGAGATGCGGCCTTTCAGCAATTGGAAGCCGAACTGGATATGGTCGAGCTCGCGGCGGAAGTTCGCAACCGCTGGTAGGTCGTCGGCCGTCGAGCGCCTTGGCGATAGTACTCCACCGCGGTCCGATGCGTTGTAAGAGAGATACCAACACGATTATGCTCACCAGCATCACGTTGGCTCGGCGATGCTTTACCCAGGATAAACAATGCGCATCTTAGTTTTCCAGCATGTCAAAGTAGAGCATCCCGGCGTATTCCGTGAGTTCTGGGCCGAGAGCGGCCACGAATGGGTTGCGGTCGAACTTGACGCGGGAGATTCGATTCCGTCGTTGAACGGTTTCGATCTGCTGGTCGCGATGGGTGGCCCGATGGACGTATGGCAGGAAGACGTCCATCCCTGGTTGATTTCCGAAAAGGCCGCTATCCGCCATTGGGTTAAGGATCTCGGTCGGCCTTTCCTGGGAATTTGTCTGGGGCATCAGCTTCTCGCCGAGGCTCTGGGTGGCAAGGTGACCCTGATGGCCCGGCCGGAGGTCGGTCTGGCTGACGTCGAACTCAGACCCGCCGGGCAAAGAGATCCGATCCTCGCTGGTTTCACCTCCAGGATAGAAAGTTTCCAATGGCACGGAGCCGAGGTTTCCAGACTACCCGACGGCGCGGAGATTCTTGCCGCCAACGCCGCGTGTCCGGTGCAGGCCATTCGTTGGGGCCGGTATGCGTATGGCTTCCAATATCATTGCGAACTTACCGCTACGACCGTGTCCGACTGGGAGAGGATCCCGGAGTACAAGGCGAGCCTGGAGCAGGCGCTGGGTGCGGAGGAAGCGGCCCGCCTCTCCAGCGCGGTTGCGCCCAAGCTCGCCGTTTTCCGCGCCGCGGCGAGGCGGTTGAACGAGAACCTTTCGGCAATTCTGGTGAATGCCTCGGCAGCCGGCTGACGATGTTCATCGCTGCCATTCGTAGCAAGAGGTTTTTTCAAATGCCGAAGACTGGGGAAGATAGCTCTAAACGCGGATTTGTCGCCATCTCCGAATTGTAAGTAACCTAGATAACCCTTTTTTGCCCAGAGCGGCAAGTCCGGAAGAAGCTCGCGATGAAACGGAAGGTCGAGCCGACCTTTGGCTCTAGGAAGATTCTCGCTGGCTAGCGAGGGTGGGCTGCTCTAAGCCGGAAATTCCTTTAAGCACGATTCTCCATTATTGCGGAGTCTGAGTACACGGGTCGCACGCTCGCGCACGAGTCCGGGATCGCGGACTTCGTATCGTGGTACGCCTTTCATCATTTGGGCGAGCCGGCACTTTCCGAAGCCGAAGCGCTCGAATGGTTAGATGAGTTTGCTAACCGGGCTGGTTGTCAGTCCAGGTGAAAGCGGTTATCTTCCAGGAGGCTCGGTTCCGTTGTAGTACGACGTTGACCAATCCTGTGAAGCTTTCAGGTTGGCCGTCGTGTTTGAGGTTGAGCACGACAGGTACGATGACATTGGCGAGCGCACCTTCAACATCGTTTGTCAGCGGTGTACCAACCTCGAAGTCGTAGTCTGTGAATCCCTGGCTTTGGTTGTAAATATCGAGGTCGGAAAACCATTCTCTAAATGCCTTCTTGCCCTGCCAATGGAAGCGCGGAAAAGCGTCGGTCACACACGGCTCTTGGTCGAAGAGCTTTGACGCTGCCCGAATCTCGCCCATGTTCCAATCTGCGAAAAAGGTCGTCACTGTTTCAAGTGGGGATGAATCGGGGGATAAATCGGATTCCCCTACGGCCAAAGATGGCAATTCGAGCGTCAAAAGAAATACGAATACCAAAACAATTACCTTAATCGGGTGGTGGCCTTTCCAAAGACGGTTAATCATAAAGCTGCCTCACTCAAGAGAGGTTTTAAAGTAAACAGTTTAGACTTTTGGCGGAGCTATTTAGGCCGGTTTACATCGTGCGGCATCGCTTCCCGATTCATTCCTCAGGGCCTGGGTCCGAGTAGTACGGGTCGTTCGGCGGCGTCTCTTCTATCCTCTGGTTAGGGTTGGAATCCGGCTCCGAGTTTTTTACTTCGGCACTAGCCTCGCGTCTGTGATGTTTTCGCTTGAGCGGTTTTTTCGGAGCGGATGAGACGCCATTTCCGCAACTCGAATCTCCGCTCGGACAGGGGAAGGCACTTAAGGCCTGTTGAGCGGTGGTGCTTGCACTCTGTGCGCGCGCAATTCCTGCTCCTATCGCCAGCATGGAAATAGAAAGTAAAATCGCCGACGACCGCTGCAGTGACATGAGCACCTCGCTCCCGAGTCTGAAGCTCGACATAATCAAGGCCGCGGCGGCGGTCGCGTCGCGGAGCACAATCTGGCATCAAATCACAGCGCGATCTGTGGGCCCGCCGCTCTTCACCGGAATTTCCGTTTTGACGCCTCGAATTGAGGCATTCATAGCCCACGCCGGCGCTGTGCTGCAAGCAGTGGCCCTGCCCCTCGGGTGCCGGACCGATGTTGGGCGGGGCGGCCGTCGATTTCCGACCTTTCGGACGCGCCGAAACCGATTCCGGCGGTTTTCCGGGCGGCGTCCAGACCATCGGTCCAGACCATCGGATGGATAGGAAACGAAGCTAATCCATTGCGTGCCGCGGAAGTTATCGAACGCAGCCGGCCGCTCCACTTACGGCACCCGCACTTGCTCGGTTGACGGGTGTCCTGCCACCGACCCGCGAGGGACAGAATATCTACTCGGTCTCAATCCACGGCGATGTGCTCGCTTGGGCGCGGTTGCTCCGTGGCTCCTCCGAAAATAAAGCGGGGGCGGGCCCAGGCGACGTATGCGGGTAATATCGTAAGCCCCATTACCAGGTTGGTGAACATCAATATAATCAGCAGCACCGCCATCTGCTGATGGAACAGCACCGGCGAGAACATCCACGGCGCCAGTCCGCCAACAATCACCGAGAACGTCGCAAGCACCGCGGCGCCGGTACCCCTGAGCGCGGTGGTTATTGCGTCTTCCAGATCTTTTCCCCTGGTGCACTCGTCGACGACTCGCGATATCGTATATATTCCATAGTCGACTCCCAGTCCGATACCCAGTGAAATGACCGGAATAGTATAGATCGTAATGCCTATATCCATCACGCGCATATATATGAATGCCGCGAAATTCGCCGCGATGCAGGAGGTTACGAACAGCACCCCTGCCACCATCGAGCGATAAGTCACTGCGCAGAACAGGAATACCACGGCCAGCACAAACGTGATATTCAGAAAATCAATCTTATAAAGGACGTCGTTGGCCGCCGCGTAAAGTCCCGCGATGCCGCCCAGGTACAGAACATCGACGTGCCGGAAGGCCGGGTCCGCACGGCGCCGCTCAGTTACAAACTCGTCCAGCCGCCGCTGCAGGCGGCTTAACGTTTCATAGGTGTGGTCGCGCAGCAGCACTCGCATGCAGGCGTCGTTGTTCAACATCGACAGCCACATGTCGGCCTCACCCGGCGCAGTGCCCATCACGAACAGCGTGAACAGCCCGTACGCGTCATCCACGGTCGCGGGGATCGCGCGATACTTCGGCTCGGCGTAATGAAACATCTGGTTGAAGGGCTCGATGATGTCCGGGACCACCGAGATGACCCGGTCGACGTCTTCGTCGAGCATCAGGTAGTTCACCAGATCGCGCTGAACGCGAATCGCTTCCGGCGAGAGGATGTCACCAACTTCCTTGAAGGTGTCGTTGGCATCTTGCCGGGCCCGGATGATGATCCAGCCTTCATCGATTGGGAACACGCGGCTTACCGCGCTTATATCCTGATTTACTTTGGCGCTCTGCCTGTAAAGCGGCGTGCCGGGCTGGCTGTATCCGATCTTGGCCCGCAGCCCTGCGACGAGCCCCGTTACGATCAGAAGTCCCACGGCGCCAAGCGCCCAGCCTCGTGCGGGCCCGGATGCGACCGGAAACGTCACGAGGGTGTCGACCAGGCGTTGCGTCCACGGCAGTGCTCCGGCTTCCCGGCGGCGCACTAGTCTGCGAGGCTGCGGGGTCGGCAGGTAGCTCATCATGATGGGCTGAAAGATAAACACCATCGTGAGACTGCCGCCGAGCCATACCGCGCCCGAAGACGCCACGTGTTGCAGGGACGGAATGCCGCCAAAGGAGATGAAAACGATGCCTGCGATGTCGGCCAGAATCGAAAGCAGGCCCGGAGCGAGCATCAGAGTGGTGGTAGCGGCGATGGCGCCGTGCTTGTCGTAGGCGCGCGCCTCGAGTTCGTCGTAGTAGCGGCCCTGCCACTGGATCGCATGGCCCATGTCGCGCGCGGTCAGCACGAAGCGAATCACCAGCATCACCGGGTCGAACTCAAAGCCTTCGAGCCCGATGAACCCGAGGCCCCAGACCGTGGCCAGGGTGCCGGTCACCAACGGCGCCCACCAGGTGCTGCGGTTTCTGAAGAAGATATACAGAACCAGGATCATGATGCCGTCGGAGATGAAGAAAATCGCGATAATCACAGGCAGGTAGTAATACCCATAACCCCGGATCACCGGCTCGCCGGCAAGGTAGATGTTCGTATCGTTGTCCGAGTACTTCTTTACCAGCCGCTGAATCTCGTAAAACAGATCGTGGTAGTTCAGACGGCTCTCCGTGAACGAAGCGACTACCGCGGCGCTGCGACCGTCGTCGCTGATGAGGTATCTGATCTCCTGCCGGTGAATGTCGATCTGGCGTCTAAGCTCGTCGATCCCGGCCTGCGTCGCCGGCACTTTCGGATACATATAGGTTCGCGAGATCAGGTTGCCGGGCAGCGGTGACGCGTAAGTGACACGATATGAGGCCAGTGAACGGACGGATTGATGGATGATGGCGGGCAGCAAATCAACTTCAAAAGTGAGATCCTGGATTTTCTTCAGGGTTTTTTCATTGTAGATGTCCCCGTGCTTGACCTGCAGCATCAGGGTGAGGGTTTGCGCCTCGCCGTAACGGTTGTAGGTATCGTAGAGCTGGACGTAGGGATGACTGCGCGGAAAGAAATCGACGAAGCTGGTGCCGATCGTGAGCTTGCTAATCCCGTAGCCGAAATAGGCGGTCACCGCCAGCAGCAGAATGCCTATCGGTGCGCGGTACCTGAGTATCTTGTCGCCGATCATTCCCGAACACCTGCGCGCATAGCTGCCTGAACCCCTGCCTGCATGCCCATCGTCTGAATACCCGCAATTCGAGGCGCGCAGTCATCAAGCCTCATAGTTTCCGCTACGATCAAGAGCAGATCTCCTCATTTGGCGCCCAGATCACCGAAACAAATCCCGGGGGGCAAAAATCAAACCAGCTCTTCGACCAGATCTTAGACCCGATCTCAGAGATGCACGGAAAGCGTTCAAGATAACGGGGGCGTACGCGACGGTTTGAACTTCGCGTCTGCGGGCGGACGCGGCGGCCATATCGAGAGTGCCAGTCCTGTTTGACGCGGCGCATGCCAGGAGTTATCGCTTGAGCTGGCGCGCGCGGCGCGAAGGTGTCCCGAGGCAGGATCGAAACCGCTTCGCCTCGCGCTTGCGACATGTCGGTCGGGGCGCCTTTCGCCCATGACAAGGAGAAACCGGTATGGCTAATCTGCAAGTCTCGAAAGAAGAGATGCTCAAGCGGGTGGCGCGCTTCAAACAATTGCGGCCCAGCGAACAAGCCTTCGTCGACAGCAAGATTCCCGGCCATGAGCGCCTCATCTACAACGTGATCGGCGCCGGCGTGACCGAGGATTCATCACTTAAGCCGGCCATTGCCGACGCGCGCGATTTCAACCTGACTTACATCAAGGCGGAACCCGGCAAGGGAGCGGCCTTGCACAGCCATACGACGGTCGAAGTGTTCACGCCGTTGTCGGGCCGATGGGCAATCATCTGGGGCGAGCACGGCGAGAACGAATTGATTCTCGAGGCATGGGACACCATCTCGGTGCCGCCGGGAGTCATGCGCGGGTTTCGTAACGCTGGCACGGAGGATGCTCATCTGATGGCAATTCTCGGCGGCACCGACGCCGGCCGGGTGTCATGGCAGCCCGAAGTACTGGAGAAGGCGAAAAAGACCGGGCTCAAGCTCGACGCGCAGGGCAATGTCATCAGGGCATCAGCGTAGGGTCTGAGCGGAGCGCGGCAGACGTGAGCGGAGCGCCGCTCGCGGACGCGTTCACCCCGGTGCCTCAGGAGCGTATGCACAGCGCGGCATCTCAATGGGATCACCTGGTGCAGGAAGGGCGGGTACATCGCTCGCTCTACACCGATCCTTCGATCTTTGCCGCGGAGATGATCAAGATTTTCGGCGGCACCTGGGTCTACCTGGGCCACGAGAGCGAAATCAGCAAGCCTAACGATTTCGTGTCCCGCAATCTCGGCCTGCGGCCGATCATCCTGACCCGCGACGGCAGCGGGAAAATCAATGCGCTGTTGAACCGATGCGCGCATCGCGCCGCGACGGTGTGCCGCCAGCGCGAGGGCTCGGCGCGCTATTTCACCTGCGGATATCACGGATGGACTTACAGCAATAGCGGGCAATGCGTTTCCGTACCGGGCGACGACGCCTACGGGCCCAACTTCAAGATTGGCAGGTACGATTTGGCGAGGATCGCGCGCCTGGAGACCTACCGCGGATTTATTTTCGGCACTTTGAATCGCCAGGCGCCGGACCTGGTGGAGCACCTCGGCGCGGCGCGCCTGCTCATCGACCAATGGCTGGATCGCTATCCGCGCGCGGAGTTGGTGGTACGCAGCTCCGCTCATCGAATGGTCATGCGGGCCAACTGGAAACTGGTCTACGACAACGCGGGCGACGGCTACCATCCGCCCTTTTCGCATCGCTCGCTGCTGTTGATGACGGCGCGGCGGCATGGGCCCGATCGCGACATGTCGTACTATGGAACGAGCGCCCCCGACGATTGCGCGATGTATACGCAGTCGCTCGGCAACGGCCATACCTTTATCGATCAGCGGCCCGAGATGCACGCGGATTCCGCCTGGAAGCGGCAGCGGCCGCAGCCCGGGCGCGAAACCTACGAGGCGCAACTTCGCCAGCGGCTGGGCGACGAGGAGGCCGCTCGGCTGTTGGAGGTGGCGGTCGGCTCCGGGATGAACCTCAACGTCTTTCCGAACCTCCTGATCATCGGCAACCAGATCCAGGTGGTCGAGCCACTGGCGGTCGACCGGGTCCAGGTGACCTGGTACGCGACCACGCTCAGCGGCGTGCCGGAGGAAATCAACGTGCTGCGAATGCGCACGCAGGAGGATTTTCCGAATTTCGGCGAAGTCGATGACGGCGCGAATTTCGAGGCCTGCCAGCAGGGCCTGGCGATTCCGGAGCTCGAATGGATCGATATCAGCCGCCATCTGCATACGGGCCGCGAGCGGATCGACGCGCAGGGCATCCTCACCGGCCCGATAAGCGACGACCTCCACTTCCGGGCCTACTACCAGCAATGGAAGCGGCTGATGAGTGCGGAGTTGAATCTCACGGTGGGATAGCGGATTGGCTTTCGTGACGGGGGATCGGGTTTCGTGAGTAACGACGAATCGGGCGCGGCTGAGCCGTCGCTTTACGTCAACGACGCGCTGTACCGGCGGCTGATGGCGCTCGACGGCTTGTGGAAGCAACCCGGAGAGCCGCCGGTGCGGGAGCTCGCGGAGACTTGCGAGCGGCTGATCAAGCGTGAGGCGCGGCTCCTGGACGACGGCGAGTTCGAGCGCTGGATCGAGCTTTTCAGCCGCGAATGCATCTACTGGATACCGCTGGGGCGCGCCAACGATCCCCGGCGCGAGGTGACGGTCGAGTTCCATGATCGCCGCCGGCTCGCGGATCGCGTCGCGCGGCTGCGCACCGGCAGCGCCTACTCGCAAATCCCACCCACCCGCACCTGCCATCTTTTGAGCAACCTCGAGATTTTCGCCAGCGGCGAGAGCGGACTGGCGGCGCGGGCGAATTTTGTGATTCAGACCTACCGGGCCGGTGTTCATCGCGCACTGGCCGGCTGGTGCGGATACCTTTTTGTGAACGAGGACGGCGGCTGGAAGATTGCGCTGAAACAAATCAACCTGATCGATGGCGACGAGGGCCAGGAGAACAACTCCTTTTTCCTGTGACAGTTCGGGTTTCGCCCGAGTCGTGCGCGCGGTGCGCGGATATTTCTTTCGCAACGGGGGTGACTATGGCTGGATCGGATGAGCTCAAGCCGTCAGGCCTTTCGCGCCCGGGATTCGTCGAGCGCCATGGGCTTTGGACGGCGGCGCAAAAAGAACGCGCGCAGTCGGTTCGCGAGAGAATCGAGCGGGACAGGATAAGCTCGGTGCGGGTCGTGTTCGCCGATCAGCACGGAATCGCGCGCGGCAAAACGCTGACCGCGCGAAACTTTCTATCCGCGCTCGAGCGCGGCCACGCCATCGTCAGCACGCTGTTCGCCTTCGATACCTCCAACCATGTCGCCTTTCCGGTTTTCACCGGCGAGGGCGGCCTCCCGCTCCCCGGCGCCGGTGGCTCGGGCGACCTCCTGATGGTTCCCGATCCGGAGACCTTCCGCGTGCTGCCATGGGTCCCAGCCACGGCCTGGATATTGTGCGATCTGTATCTCCCTGACGGCGCGCCGGTACGCATCGCGCCCCGCTACATCTATCGGCGCGCGCTCGAAGAGTTGCATCGCCAGGGCTTCGGGTCGATGGCAGGCCTCGAAGTCGAGTTTTACGTGATGAAACTGGAAGACGCCCGGCTACGTCCCGAGCAATCCGGCCAGCCGCCGGATCCGCCGCAGGTGAATCTGCTGTCGCACGGTTTCCAGCACCTGGCCGAGCAGAAAATCGACGAGATGCAGCCGATCCTCGAAACCCTGCGCGAGAATCTGGAGGCGCTCGGCCTTCCCATCCGCAGCCTGGAGACCGAGTGGGGTCCCAGCCAATGCGAAGTTACGTTCGAACCCGAGACGGGGATCAGCCCCGCCGACGATATGCTTCTGTTCAGGAGCGCGGTGAAGCAAATCTGCCGGCGCCACGGATGCCATGCGACATTCATGTGCTGGCCGGCATTGCCGAACGTCTATGCGAGCGGCTGGCATCTGCATCAGTCGCTGTATTCGTTGGCGACCGGCGAAAACGCGTTCGCAGCTTCGGATTCCTCGCAACTTTTGTCGGCTGCCGGCCGCAACTTCGTCGGCGGATTGCTGCATCATGCGGCAGCAAGTTGCCTCTTCAGTAACCCGACTATCAATGGCTACAAGCGATTGCGCCCCAACTCGTTGGCGCCCCATCGGGCCAACTGGGCGACGGAAAATCGAGGTGCGATGATCCGTGTGATCGGAAGCCCAACCGATCCTGGCACCCATCTCGAAAACCGGGTCGGAGAGCCGGCCGCCAATCCTTACTTGTACCTGGCGGCAAACCTCATCGCCGGCATGGACGGCATCGAAAAGCGGCTTGATCCGGGCGAATCTACAAACGACCCTTACGCCGACACGGATCGGGCGGTGCTGCCGCGGTCGTTGATGGAGGCGGTGAGCGCGCTCAAAACCAGCGCGCTGTTCCGCGAGAAAATGGGCAACGATTTCATCGAGTACATGGTCGCGCTGAAAGAATTCGAGATCTCGCGATTCCTTTCACATGTCACCGATTGGGAGCATCGCGAGTACTTTGAGATGTACTGAAGTCCGGCCGTGGAATTTTGGCGCAATAATTGCTTTTAAGTTCCGCGAACTTCCGCCCGGTGACGGAGACAGACGGAGACAGTAAGGACGTTAGTCGCCGGGCGGGCGACTCATCGGCGGTTCAGTTGCCCGGTCGATGGGTTCGCGTGCGGAGTAGACAACTTTAGCGACCGCTTTCCTTTTTTTTTGATTCGCGCTAGGCATGGGTTTCTGAACGAGCTATGGGAGGCTGCAACGAATGGGCGCGCGTGGAGCACCGGATTCAACTGCTTTCACCCTTATTCTGGTCTTCTCACTCCTCTGTCTCTTCAGTGGCAGGGCAGGCGCGCAGCAGAACGCGGCGAACAATACGCTGCTGGTATGCACGGCGTGTCACATTCCAAAGGACGGCAAGCTCGATTCCATTGAATCCGTGCGCATGACGCCGGAGGGCTGGCGGATGACGCTCAGCCGCATGATTCGCAACCATGGGCTGCAGCTCAAAGAGGACGAGGCCCACAATATCCTCAAGTACCTAAGCGACAACAACGGCTTGGCGCCCTCGGAGGTCGCCCCGTTCGAGTACGCGTTGGAAGAGCGCAACAGCACCTTGCAAGAGGATGACAGAGCGGGCTTGCCGACCAATGTGGTCGGCGCCTGTGTCCAGTGTCACTCCTTCGCACGTATTGGCTTGCAACGGCGCTCGCCGGAGATGTGGAAGCGGTTGCCCGACCTGCACGAGTACTTCGTGCCGTTCGTCGCCTCGGACACCTCCTCGGCTGGAGCCCTGATTGACCCTTGGCGTCAGGTCGCCACCGGCGAAGCGATACCGTACTTCACCAAGCGGTTCCCGTTCCAGACCGCGGCGTGGAAGGAATGGCAGGCTGGTCCGAAGCCGGACTATTCGGGAAAATGGCTCGTTGTGGGCCACGACCCGGCTAAGGGCGGAGATTATACGGGAGTTCTTACCGTTACCTCGTCGGGTGACGACCAGTACAGCGGCAAGTTCACGCACGATTTCGCGGATGGCTCATCGGTTTCGGGCACCACGAACGCTGTCCTCTACGCGAAATTCGAGTGGCGCGGCAGGGCCCAGGTAGCAGACAAACAGGAAGTGGAAATCTTCTTCGGGAACGAAAACGGCACCGAGATGCACGGGCGGCGCCTGCTGACGCCGGTTGGCGACCTGGGAATGGACGAGAAGTTGTACAAGGTCGGCGGCGGAGCTCAGCTTCTGACGACAATTCCCAAATCGATTCAGGCGGGCAAGACGGTCAAAGTGCGCTTGTTCGGAATGAACCTGCCCGCGAACATCAGCGCGGACGCGATCGGCGTTGGCGACGGGCTTAAGGTTCAATCTGTCAGCCAGTCCGGTGATAACACCGTGGTTGCAGAGATCGTGGCCGATGCCGACGCCAAGGCAGGACCGCGAAGCATCAAAATTGCCGGCGTCGAGGGCGAGGAGCCTTTCTACCTGTATAAGACGGTCGATTACATCAGTATCACGCCTGAACGGGGATACGGGCGCCCCGGAGGGATTCGCGGTCCCAAGGTTAACCAGCAGTTTGAGGCTTTCGGGTTCACCCATGGGCCCGACGGCAAGCCGGTTAATATCGGACGGGTGGGTCCGCTTACCTGGGATGTGGCGGAGCGCGTCAGCAGGATCGGCGACGACGACGTGCTGTATGTCGGGAAGGTCAACCCATACGGGACCTTTATCGCGGCCACCGATGGGCCCAACCCCGAACGCATCCATAGCGAGTCCAACGTCGGCGACGTGTGGGTCGAGGCATGGTACAGGCCTGACCCGTCAAAGGCTCCGATGGGCGCGCGAGCCTTTATGCTGCTGATGCCGCCGAAGTTCGTATTTATGCCCATAAACTGATAAGGGATCCTTGAGGGTTAACCCTGTGAGACCTGACGAACTGGAATTTCGGCCCGAGAATGCGCATGTGGTCAACCACAGCGGGATGACCGTGCTGGTGGCGGCGAAGACCATGTCGCTGTTCACGATGGACCCGCTCTCGGAAGCCGTGCTTCAGTACTGCGAGAGCAAGCGGCGCTTCACCCTGGAGGAGGTCGTCAATCAGCTATCGAACGACTTCGTCGCTGAAGATGTGGCCCAGGTCGTCAGGGAATTTACGAACGTCGACGTGCTGGTCGGCCATCAGACCAGCGGCGCGGTGGCGCTTCCATTCGTGGACACCGAGCACTTTCCGATGAGTTCGCTGGTCCTTAATGTCACCAACAAGTGCAATCTGCACTGCACCTACTGCTACGAGCCGGACGGGGCGAAATATGGGCCAACGCCGGTTCGCATGGAATGGGAGACGGCCCGAACCAGCGTCGATTTCCTGTTCGAGAAGGCGGGTAGAAATCGCGAAGTGAATATCGTCTTTTTCGGCGGCGAGGCGCTGCTCAACTTCAAGTTGATGAAGCAGGTCGTCGAGTATGCCGAGAACAAAGGCGCGGCGGTGGGCAAGAAGGTTGATTTTTCGATCACCACCAACGGAACGTTGCTGGTCGACGAGATAATCGATTTTCTGCAACAGCATCTTTTCGGCGTGACCATCAGCATCGACGGACCCAAGGACATTCACGATCGCCGCCGTTTTTTTCTCAGCAACAAAGGTGAACAGAAGGGCTCTTACGATCAGATCATGAGCCGCGTGGAGCGCCTCCTGGAGCGCTATACGGCGCGCCCGATCGTCGCGCGCGTCACGGTTACCAAGGGTGCCGTCGAGATCGTCCGGATCTACGAACATCTGCGCAGCCTCGGATTCTTCGAAGTTGGGTTCTCCCCCGTGACCGCGAAGCCGGGTCTCGACTACGGTTTGGACGCGGCCGATCTAAGAGAAGTGGTGGCCGGGTTCAAGGAACTTGGCGGCATATATGTCGACCGCGCGTTGCACAACCAGTACACGGGCTTCTCCAACCTGAGCACGATGCTGACGGACCTTCATCTGGGTACCAACAAGATGTTTCCGTGCGGCGCGGGACTCGGACTGCTGGATGTCGATGGCAATGGCGATGTGTATCTATGCCATCGGTTTCCAGGCAGTGAAGAACACAAATACGGCAACGTGAAGCAGGGGATTGAGTACGGCCGCCTGACCGAATTCGTCAACAGCGTTCAGGTGGGCAACAAACCGGTCTGCCAGACTTGCTGGATCCGCGGGATTTGCGGAGGCGGCTGTTATCACGAGGCGCTTCAGGAATTCGGCGAAGCCGCGTTACCTAACCTCCATTACTGCGTGTTTCTGCGCGAATGGACGGAATATGGTATCGGGGTATTTACGGAACTCGAGCAGAAGAACCCTGGTTTTGTGGAGAAGTACATCGTACGAAGCCGGAGCGATGTGCCCAAGGAACTGAGTTAGCTGATAGCGGGCGCGGAGCCGCATGGTGCGGTTTGCGCTCGTGGCAGGAGGAGAACATGAAGCACTTGAAGGCGGCCAATCGAAAGGCACATGCAGTCGAAGCTGTGCGCACAAGTGGGGATGTAGTCGGGATGGTTCAGCCGATGGGCTGTACCACGATTTTCAATCCCGGTTGGGAAGCAGACCCATGGGGCGGCGCGCACGCGATGTGCAGTCCTACCGAAGCTGACCTGGCGGGTTGCTCGGGTGTTTGCTGGTGGCCGGCCCAGGTGCCGGACAGCCTGCAGAACTATCCGGAATGGGCGAAAGGATGCTCCGGTGTGAACATGGAAGACTGGAGAAGCCTGAACGTCGAGTTTCCGAAAGTTAAGTAGCGACTTCACCCGTTCGTTAGGTTGTTGTTTTTGATAGGCGTCGGGCCTCCGAGCGTCAAGGCGGAGGTTCGCGAAAAATAGACCATCTCGCTCGGATGGTGAAATCTGAAAGTTACAAGACTGAGGCCGAGGAGCCGCCCAAAGAGGGAATTTCTATGATTAAGAGGGACGGTTGGCACCTGCGCGTGTGCTGTTCGTGGATTTTTGGGCTCGCTCTGATGATGTGGGCTGGCAGTGCGTCGGCCAAGTGGTACATGGTTGTCGGTACCTTGCCCAACCTGGTGCAGGTCGTCGACACCACCACCGACAAGGTGGTGAGGACTATTCCGTTGGAAGGGCAGGGGCCCATCCTGCAGATTTCCACCAATCCGGCCACGCCGAAGTATGCCTATGTGACGACCAACCTGGACCAGGCAGTCGCGGTCGTTGACTTGGAACAGGGCAAGCAGGTCGCGACATACAAGCTGTCGAGCGATACGGAGACGGTGCGGGTCTCGGCGACCAACCTGAATCCTAAAGGCGATCGACTGTATATCAGCGAGTTGCCGTTGAAAGTGACTCCCGGTCGCTATCAGCACGAAGAGCAGCGGTTTGTTGTGTACGACACCACCACCAACCAGGTGGTGAAATCGTTCCCAGCGCCCGCGCAGACGCTGTCGTTCGCGTTCTCGCCGGATGGTACGAAACTGTACACATTTTGCGTCGGCCAGGACATTATGGTGCTCGATTCGAGTGACGGTCGCGTATTGGGCACGATCCCGCTAGCCCATCGGAATATCACCGGCATTCGTGCGACCTATGGCCTGCCGCTGTTGGCGAATTACGAGGAACAGAACTACCTGATTACGTTCGCGATAATCGTAGAAGATTCGATAACCAACACGGATACTCTTTCGCTGGGAATTCTTGATCTGAAGGCGGATAAGCCGGTGCTCAAAGTCATAGAGACTGAGCCCTTTGTCGAGGACTGGTACACCGTAGAGGCTGTCGCCTCTCCGCCGGACGTTCATAAGGCATATTTTGTTTGGAATGACCTGTGGAAGGTCGACTACGTGACGAGAAAGAGAGAGGCCGTGACCGTGCTGCCAAACAGCCAGGCGGTGCCGCTGCTCTCGCCTGACGGCAAGAAAGTGTACTGCGGCGGCCAGTGGCACGCGCTGTACGTATATGACGCCGATACTCTCAAGCACATCGACGACGTGGAGATGGGTCATTCGATGGCCGGCATAGGCATGAGATTCGTCAGCAGCGACAAGGATCTGTCAGCACCGGGATCCACGAGCGTGGATCCATGAATCAGGACTCGTAGGTCAGGATTCTAAGGGCGGTTTCCCAGGCGGGCGTGTTCGGTTAGAGATCTCTTCGCCAGGGATAGTAACAAGGGCCCGCGAAAATAAGCGCCGGTGAGTAGGGCAGACGGCCGAGGTTCCGGATCCACCGTCGTTCCGGGTCAGACTGGTCGAATCGGCCGAACCGGCCCTGCGAAGGCCACGCCGCGTCGCCCGAATGCCCGCCGCCGACCCGCCGCATCGGCGGAGTTCGATCCTGAATCGCTAAGCACTCGCACCGGCGAGGGCATCCGCATCGCGCTCATCGACAGCGGCATCAACGCTGGTCATTCCCATGTCGGTCCGGTCGCCGGTGGAGTGGCGTTCGCTGCCGGCCCAGAGGGCGAGGTCCTGCAGACCTCCGATTATCGAGACTCTCTTGGACATGGCACCGCGCTAGCCGGAATTCTGAAATTCAAAGCTCCCGAGGCGACACTCTTTGCGGTGAAGATTTTCACCGATCGCCTGGTGACCTCGATTGAAATTCTCGAAGCGGCTCTTCGTTGGGCGATAGAGCAGAAGATGCACGTGGTCAATTTGAGCCTGGGCACGGCGAATCTCGAGCATCGCGCGCGGATGGCCAGGATAGCGGCCATGGCCAAGCGCGCCGGGACCTTGATCGCAGCGTCGTCTCCGCCGGAGCGGGCGGACATGCTTCCTGCGGCGCTCGAGGGAGTTTTCGGCGTGGCCGCCAGCGACGACTGCTCGTGGAGTGAGTATCGATACATTTTGGAGGACACGATTCATTTCAGGGCCCATCCCTCGCCGCGCCCGCTGCCCGGCCTGGATCAGTCACGCAACTACCGCGGCCACAGTTTCGCCTCGGCGCATTTGAGCGCGCTGCTGGCGCTGCTGATTCAGGATCGTCCGGAGCTGGGATTCGCGGGGGCCCGCGAGCGCCTGATCAAAAGCGCCGGAATCCCGCTACCGTTGAGGAAACCGTGATGAAGTATCGCTCACGACTGCATGCGAACGTACGCGGTCAATCACGCTCCGCCGGCTCTAAGCGACGCGTTCCTGCGGCGGTTGGATGACCTTTTGTGAGAGGTCGTCGGGATGGTCTCCGTAGCGGCCGCTCCACAACACGCGGCCCTGGTCGAGCACCATCACCTGATCGTCTTGCCGGATCGAGGATAGCCGATGGGTAATCATGATCACCGTGCGGCCGGGCAGCGCCCGCTCCACCGCGGCTCGGATCTCAGCTTCGCTGCCCACGTCCAGTGCGGAGAGCGCCTCATCGAGCACCAGGATTTTAGGATCCTTGAGCAGCGCGCGCGCGATCGAGATGCGCTGCCGTTGGCCGTCCGAAAGCGTCGCGCCGTGCTCGCCGACCGGGTTGTCGTAGCCATCGGGCAGCGAGCTTATGAAATCGTGCAGACCGACGGCGCGCGCCGCGGCGATCACCTGCTCCAGCGGGGCGTCCGGGCAGGCGTAGCGGAGGTTTTCGATCATCGGCGCGTGAAACACGAAGGCCTGATGCCCCGTGACCACCAGTTGGCTCCGCAGCCAGGCCAGGTCGAGAGCGCGCAGGTCGTTACCGTCGAGCAGGATCGATCCGGCGCGCGGTTCGATCAGCCGGGTCATGAGGTCGACGATCGAGGTCTTGCCGGCGCCGCTTGGGCCGACAATGGTGAGTCTTCCGCCGGCGGGAATTTTGAAGCTGAGGTCGTCGAGAACCGGTACGGCTGGATCATGGCTGAATGAAACGTGACGAAACTCGATCTCTCCGCGAACCTCGGGCAGCCGCACGGTGCCGGGCGCGCTGTCGCTCTCGGTCGGCAGGTCCAGGAACTCGAAGATGCGGTCCACCGAAACACCTGCGCGCTGCAGGCGCAGATAGAGATCGATCAGCGCCTGCAGCGGACTGAACGCGCGCATCTGATAGGCCGAGAATGCTATCAGGCTGCCGATCGTCATCTGCCCTTCGATCACCATGTATCCGCCGTAGAGCGTCACCAGTGCGGAGCCGAGGAAGGTGCTGGCGGCGGAAGCGCTGCTGCCGAGGTACGAGAGCATCTCGAGCCGCGTGACGGACTTGACGAAGGCGACGCCCAGGTCGGAAAGCCGGGCGTGCTGAACTTTTTCGGCGACGAAGAGCTTTACAAACTTTATGGCCGACAGCGACTCAACCAGGAAGGACGAAATCGCCGCGTTGAGCTCGCGCACGGTGCGAGTCTGGTTAACGATCAATGGCCGGAACTTCGCCACTCCATACAGTTGCAGGGGCACCAGGATCAGACTGAGGAGAAACAGTTTCCAGTTCAGCCACAGCAGAAAACCGGTCGCAGCGAACAGCGTGAAGATGTTGGCGATAAAGTTGAAGCCGGCATCGGTCAGCATCGATTGCACTTCAGCGATGTCGGTGTTGAGGCGCGAGAGAAGGTCGCCGACCTTGGCCCGGACGTGAAAGCGCATCGGCAGCGCCTGCAGGTGCTCGAACAGATGCTGGCGCAAATTGAAAAGCACCCGCGCCGTTACGCTGGTGTAGTAGTAGCGGTTGAACGCCCCAAGCACGTAGCTCACGAGGGTCACGGCGATCATTACGCCACTCAGTATCCAGAGCAGGCGCAAATTGCGCGCCTGAAGGACGTCATCGATGAGAATCTTGGTAAAGATCGGCCAGAGCAGGCCTAAAATCGTGTTGGAGAACGATAAAAGAAAAATAATCGCCAGCTTGTAGCGAAATCCCGAGATGAACGGCAGCAGACGCCGGACTCGCGACAGGCTGACTTTGCTGAGCGGCCTCATTCGACTCCGTCTCCTCAAGCGATGAGGCGCAGCAGCCCATGGTCCGGTGCCGGCGAAATTCGATGCCGGATTCGCAACCGGCCGGGCCACTCTGATGCAACCATCTACTTTCGCGTGCGCAATGATAGTAATCCGATTGGCGGGAAAGCAAGTTAGAGCAAGATATCGGAAGATTGGCCGGGCGGACTGAACCTAATGGAAAAACTGACTGAGATTACCAACGAAAAGGACGGCTCGCAGCTGGTGCTGATTCCGGAGGGCGAGTTTCTGATGGGCAGCGACGAGGGTTATCCCAGCGAGCGCCCGGCTCATCGAGTGTTCGTCAGCGCCTTCTACATAGCAAAAAACCTCGTCACCAATTCCCAGTATCGGCGCTTCATCCTGGAGACCGGACACGCGGTGCCGTACCTGGACGATCCCAGGGCCGAGTGGGCGAACTGGGACCGGGACAGCAAGAGTTTCCGCGCCGGCTACGAAAACCATCCGGTGGTGCTTACCGCGTGGCTTGACGCAATGGCCTATTGCGAATGGGCGGGGACCCGACTGGCTACCGAGGCCGAGTGGGAAAGGGCGGCGCGCGGCGGTCTGGAGGGTAAGCTTTTTCCGTGGGGGGATGAGGAAATCTCGCACGAGCTTGCCAATTACGACAATCAAGAAGGCACGACGCCGGTGGGCGCCTATCCGCCCAACGGCTATGGCCTCTACGACATGGTGGGCAATGCCTGGGAGTGGGTGGCCGACTACTATGACGCGAAATACTACGCTGGTTCGCCGCCGCGCGATCCCAGCGGACCGGAACGGGGTTCATCGCGTGTGCTGCGCGGAGGCTCGTGGATGCTCTTTGCGCGGTACTGCCGAATTTCGTACCGGTTCAGGAACAGCCCCAGTTTTCACGCTAGCTTGATTGGATTTCGCGTGGCTCGATCGCTATGAGAGCGCCTTCCCGGTAGAGCCTGACCAGGGCCGCTCGCACCATCCCGGAATCCGCGTTCTTAGCTTCGCGCCGATTCAGATAGCCGGCCACGATGTCGACTATCGCGGGCTTCTTTTTGATTTCCTTGAGCAGCGCCGGCACGCATATGTTGTGCAGGAATCGAAGCCCCCGCGCGTTGCTGTCGGTAACCAAGACTTCGCGCGTCTCCACGTAGGGCCATTCCAGCACCGGCCGCCGCTCGATGCGGACGTCCGGGGCCAGGCGCACGTGCGACACTTCGGCCGGCGGCTTGAGCGCGGCGCCCGTGCCGTTGCCGTTTGCGCCCGCGCCCTGGGCGGAGGTCAGCAAGCCGCTGCGCCTGCGCCAGAAAATCGAATCCGGCCATCTTCGTTCCTGATCGTAATACTCGGCGGATTGGCGGTAGTGCGTCGAGTAGGCGTTGTTCTGTGCGTCGCGATAGAAAGTAAGGGCGCTCGCGGCGGCCGCCGGACGGCTCAAGATGGTGTTTATCACCGCGGCGCCGGTGATCGCCGATGCCATCGCGGTCTGCACGCCCTCCGAAGATAGAGGATCGATGAACAGGCCAGCATCGCCGAGCAGCAGGAAGCGCTCGCCAGCGAACTGGCGAGCGGTATACAAGGTTGCGTCCGAAACCCTGGGCGCGGCGGGCAGACTGGCCGCGGAAAGAAATTTCGAGACGTACGAAAGCTTGTTCATTTCGGACAGATAGAAATCGCGCAGTCCGAGGTCGCGGATGCGCCGGCCCTGGCTCCAATCGACCAGCACGGTGACGTTACGTAGTCCGTTTTGCAGCGGGACAGACCACACCACGCCGTTTTCATACGCCTCGAGCAGGGTATTGCCGAAATCATCGCCCGCGGGCGCCGCGGCATTGTGCCAGTAGCCGGTTACCGCGAGCGTCTTGAAGTCCGGGTCGCGCTGGCGAAAATCCTGCCGCGCGAGAATCCCGGCGTGGCCGGTCGCGTCGACGAAAAATCGCGTCCTGATTGGCCCTTGGCGCGTCGCATGTACGGTAACGCCACGCCGGTCAATGCCGACTTCGTTGACGCCCACTGCGAGCTTGACTTCAATTCCCTTCTGGCGGCGCGCATTCTCCAGCAACAGCGTGTCGAAGCTCTCGCGCCAGACCTGGAATCCCATTCTGGATTTGTCCGGGCTGTAGTATCCGGTGCGCGGCTCCGGGCTGCCCCAGCATACGGTATGACCGCGCATCCGCAGAAAGTCGCCGCTCTCCACGCGCTCGCGCAGCTTGACAAAATCGAGGACCGGCAGGATGCTCGGCGTCAGTGACTCACCAATGCGATAGCGGGGAAACTCGGCCTTTTCCAGCAGCAGTACCCGAAAGCCGAGTCCCGCCAGGAGATAGCCGGCCGTGCTGCCCGCCGGACCTGCGCCTGCGATGACTACGTCGGGCTTGGTGGCCACGCAAGAATCCTATGCATTCATGGCGCGCAGTGCAAAGTGCCGAGGCTAGCTTGCATGCTTCAAAGATGCGGGATAGCCATGATGTTCAAATCTTCAGCGAATGCCCTGCGCACGTGCATTGGAGGCGTCTTTGCTTAGTAAGAACATGAGCAATTTCCATGGCACCGTCCTTGCTTTTTACGTGCAAAAGAGGAATATCCACAAACACGCGGACGGGTCTCCGGCGTATAACGTCTTCGAGTTTCGAAGGTCCAAGGTTGGTCACTAGAAAGATGCGCGCAAGGTTCAATGATGCGCGCAAGGTTAAATAATGAAGAGGTGCGTCATGAACCGACATGAAGCTCCGACTAGCTGGTTGCAGGGTTGCCTGCTGGCTGCGGTCCTTCTTCTTCTCCTGCCGATAGGGAGAGCAGCAGCGGCTGACGCTGACTCTTCCGCCACCATCCCGCCAGGGACGGTGGTCAACTTTTCGAACTGGCAGAAGTATCAGGACTTCATGACGGTCGGCATGGTCACGCTCTTCAAGGGGGACCATTTCTGGTCGTTTCCCAAGAACGCCGAGATGGTGGTCGGCCCCACCGTGCCGATCGGACGACCGAAGCTGTACATCGAAAACACCGAGAAATATGGCAATCAGACCAGGATGGTTCGCCTAAGCGATGGCGGCTATACCGTCCAGAATTACACGGCGGGCGCTCCATTCCCGGATCCTTTGAGCGAGAAAAACCCCGACCTTATCGGCCAGGAGATTCACTACGACGCCTATTATCGCCCTCAGGCTCGTAGCGAATTCGCGCCCAATTGTACTACGGCGGTGGATAGATACGGGAACATGACCCGTACCTCCGACACCAATGTGGTGTTTACCCAGATGACTCATCTGAGCTCTCCCACCTATCCGCTCGAGCTGCCCAATAACGGTGGCTATTACCGGGCCGCGTACATCGAGCAGACGGCGCCCGAGCAGGGTAAGTACACCGCAAGTTTGCTGCTTTCACCGAACGATCCGACCAGGATCGATGAGCTGTATGCTTACATACCCAGCCTCAGGCGTTCGCTGCGGCTCTCCGAAGCGGCTCGCTGCGCTCCTTTGTACGGAAGTGACTTCACCTGGGAGGACCTCGACGGAGGCCCTCCGGGCTTGCCGCAGCTTTTCCAGATCAAATACCTCAAAAGCATGAAGCTGCTGGCGCTGGTGCATCAAAACCCCAAGGCTTATCAAAGCTGCGGCACCTCCACTGGTCTGCCGCCAGAATATTACGAAAATGCCGGCAAACAGGTTCTGTCATTTCCGACCAGGGCCTCGGGTAAGTGGGAGTTGAGAGATGTCTATGTGATCGAGTACACACGCCTGCCGAAGTATTCCACCGGATACTGCTATGGCAAGCGTGTCCTATACGTCGATAAGGATTCGCTGTTCCCGCTTGCTTTCGATCTCTATGACGCCGGCGGAAAACTGTACAAGATGATTCTGCTGTTCAATTTGGTCGTTGGCATCCCCAATACGCAAGATCACCTGTTGACCCTGACGCCGGCAGCCGGTTACGCGGTTAATTTCCAGGATGAGCATGCCAGCACGTATATCGGTACGGTTCCGTGCATCGATCACGATTGCGACGCCGGAGGATGGACTGATATCGGTAGGTACGCGACTGCCGATGGTCTGATGAAAATCGCTCAATAACCGCGACTGTGACATAAATAACGCGGCCAATCCTCACGAGGTTATGTGGGCGAGTAGTAAGTCGGAAACCGCGGGTGATGGGCTTTGAGTAGTGTAAGGGGAAACGTGCGGCGGCTACTGGTGTTGTTGGTGATTGCGGTCGCGAGTATCGCCAGTACGGGTGCGACCGGTCGAAGCGCCACCCAGCCTTTCGGACCTACCGATGAGTTCTATAGTGTGGCCAGCCTTCCGTCTGGCAGATGGCTGGTGGTCGGCGCGTCGGGGGTGCTTCTCACTTCGGACGACGACGGAAAGACCTGGACGCGAACGCAGCTCGCAAAAATCTATCCTTTCAGTTGGCTTGATCTGTTTAGCATTCGATTCGCGCCCGATCGGGTCAATGGGTGGATTTCCGGCGAACAGGGCTTAATCCTCCGAACGACAGACGCAGGCAAAAGCTGGCAGAAGCAGCCGTCCGGGGTAACCGACAACATATATCGGGTGGCTCCCGTGGATGCACAAAATGCCGTTGCGGCCGGCGTCGGTGGGGCACTCCTGTCTACGCACGATGGTGGGCAAAGTTGGCAACTGGCAAGACAGAAGAACGGGTTTGCCTTCTTCGACATCGCTGCACCGGACGCTTCCAACGCTTGGGCGGTCGGAGAATTCGAGACGATCCTGCACTCCGCAGATGGCGGAAAGACGTGGACGGCCCAGAGTGGTGGCAAACGGGGGAATTTCCGTCAACCGGCGTACTTTACGGTTCGTTTTCGCGACAGCAACCATGGTTGGGTCACCGGTCAGGGCGCGACGCTTCTGGTGACTTCGGACGGCGGAAAAACCTGGCAGCCGGTCACCTCGCCGACAAAGTCCTCGATGTTCGGAACGGTCTTTACCGACGCGCGCTTCTGGATGGCGGGCGACGATGGCGTTCTGGTTAATGCGAGCTTGGACGGTAATGGAAAGGCTATTTCGGAACAGCCCACTTTCGCCGTCCTCAACGACGTGGCATTCGCGGGTCAGACGGGAATTGCCGTCGGGTTTAACGGGACCATCCTGAAAACGAATGACGGCGGCGGCCATTGGAAAAAGGTTAGTCAAGAGTGATCGGCGAATTCATATTAAAACATCGGGCGTCAATCGGCATATTTTTGCTGGCCGTCACTGCCTATTTCTGCTACGGCGTAAGTAAACTCACGATCGCCACCAGTTTTGTCGATTTTTTCCCGCGTAATCACCCCTACGTTCGCCTCTATCACGACTATGGCCGATACGGCGGCGCACAGACGCTGACCTTGATGGTGCAGGTCAAGCAGGGTGACATCTACAATGAGAAAACTCTGAAGAAAATCCAGGATATAAGTCTCGACGTCGATCTTTTGCCTGCCGTAGTTCATCAGTCGATCCGTTCGCTGGCTTCTTATCGCGTCACTTATGTCACCGCGCTTCCCGGCAATCTGGTCTCGAAAGCTTATATGTATCCGGATGTGCCCAAGACCAAGGCTGATATCGACGAGCTTCGACGCCAGATCAACATCCATCGGCGGGAAATCAGGTATCTGGTAAGTGACGACGGCCGCAGTGCCGCGATCGTCGCATCTTTCACGGAAGGCCGTCTCAACTATCATGAGCTGTTCGATAAAGTTCAGGCAATAGTTAAAAAGTACTCGGATAGCAACACGGACGTCTTTGCCGCCGGCGAGCCGATGATCCGTGGCTATGGGTATTACTATCTGCCCACGCTGATCACGATCTTCTTCATCTCCGACGGCATCATGATCCTCATTCTGTACCTCTTCTTTCGAGGCCGCAGTACTTGGTGGGCGCCGCTGGTGACCGGTACCCTCGCGACGGTCTGGGGACTGGGATTTATCGGGCTCCAGGGGTTCGAATTCGATCCCGTTATGCTGGTTATTCGCTTCATCTTAACCGCCCGCGACATGAGCCATGGCATCCAATGGCAGGGTCGTTACTACGACGAGTTGGAAGCGCGTAACTACGATAAACACAGCTCTATCGCGGCCACTACGACTCTAATGCTGCCTCCGGGCGCACTTTCAATCCTCGCTGATATTGCCGGTATCGTTTTCATCTCCTTCGGTGGCATTCCCTCGCTGCAGCACGTCGCTTCGTCGGGCGCCGTATGGTTGGGCGGAAGTCTCACCATGGTCTTTGTCTTCCAGCCGATCATGATGAGCTATCTGAAGACACCTCCGCCGCTCAAGGTGACCCCGCAGCGCGACCGCTGGTTGTGGATGGACAAATTGGCGGATTGGGGAGTGGCCTTCCCCGTCACGCCCGGACTTGCACGAGAGGGAGCACTGGTAGGGGTCGGCCTGATCATCATCGTCGGGTTCATTTCGGGAATACGCGCCAAGATCGGATACAGCCAGCCCGGAACACCGCTGTATCGCCAGGACTCCAAGGTCAATCGGGACATCAATGCTGTAAGGCGCGTTTTTCCGCTGGATGAAGGCTGGGTCATCATTCGCGCCAAAGAGAACTCGAAGCATCTGTTCAGAGAGGCGGGAGACATCATGTCGCCCGACGTTCTGCGCGTTCAACGCGACCTCACTAACCACCTGTTGCAGGATCCGGATGTAGATAGAGTAATTTCGGTCGTACCTGACATTATCGAGCCCTTCAATCGGATGTTTCATTACGGCGAGCCGAAATATCGGACCATCCCGGCCGGCACCGATGATGCGTTCGCGCTATTCACACTTTTCGTGGCGGGCACGGCGCCGGGTGAGGCTGACGCCTGGCTGTCGTTGTCGAACAACGATGCGTGCATGCGGGTGCTGTTGCGCGACCACACCTATTCGACTCTGACCCGCGTACAGAAGGAGCTTGCGGATTTCGTCAGCAGCCGGCAGCACACCGACCCGGCTTTCGAGAAGATCGAGGTGCTATATCTTGGCGGAATCGCGGGTCTCTATGCGTCCGCCAATGACGTACTTTACGAAATCGACTTTCTTAACATAACGTTCGTGCTCGGAGTGGTGTTCCTATTCTGCGCGGTTACCTACCGTTCGCTCGTAGCCGGCCTGTTGTTCGTGATCTCGTGTATCGCGGCTAACTTCGCCGCCTTCATATACATGAGGGTGATGGACATCGGCATCACCATCGATACCATTCCGGTCATCTCGCTGGGCATCGGTCTTGGCGTTGACTATGGAATTTACACGGTCTCGCGGATCATGGACGAGTGCATGGAGGGCAAGACCCTTGAGGGCGCGATAACAACCGCCCTTAGAGGGACGGGTGCCGCAGTGCTCGCAACCTTCGCGGTTATCATCGGTGGACTGGCGCCCTGGGTGTTTTCGCCCGTGCTGTTCCATAACGAAATGAGCGTGCTGCTGATCATTTTGATGTTCACCAACGTGATCATGGGACTTTCGATACTTCCTGCGTATATCGCATGGGCTCGGCCGCGGTTCATCTTTGGCGGCGTGGAACAAGCAAAGCGTGAGAAGGAACAGGTGGCAGTGGGTTAGTGGCACAGTTGGGTCTGCCACCGTAAGGTCACAGAGATCTCTTGTGGATTAACCAACATGTTGGCAGGGCATGAGGCTATGAAAGAGACACGACGAGTAATCGAGCTATTGGGTGCGGTCGCCTTGGCATTCCTCGTGATCGCTGGCCTGTCGGCGAATGCAGCCCTCGCGCAGGACCAAGGCTTCATGGGCTTTTTCCACAACGCCGCGGTCGGCAGTAACACGCCGTGGGCTGATTTTAGCGAGACCCCGGGACCGCTCCAGGGGCTCTCGGTTTCGGGTTTCGTCAGCAATACCACCGGAATGTGGGTCAACTCCTCGGGCATCCGCTATCAGAAAAGCAAGAACTCGCTGGCGATCGAGCGTAGCTGGCTGCAACTCGATCTCAACTACATTCTAAACGGCGACAATCGGTTTTTCGTCCGCGCCTGGGGAGTCTACGAGCCGGCCTACCCGTTCGAATACCGGGGCGGCATGACCGACATGTCGGACTACTATAATCAGTACGTCGTCAGGGACGCATACTGGAAGAACATAACGGGACCACTTACGTTGTTCGTTGGCCGCCAAATAGTGACCTGGGGCGAGTCGCTGGCTTTTCGGGTCGGCGATGTGATCAACCCGCAGGACTTTACCTGGAACTTCGGCTTCGCCAACCTCGAGCAGTCACGGCTGCCTCTGTGGATGGTGCATCCCATCTTCAAATTCCCGGATTACGGGCCACTGACCGCGAACTTCGTAGAGGGCGTTTGGACGCCCGCCTGGCAGCCGATGTACAATCCTTCGGTTGATACTCCGAACGAGGATCCCAGCAATCCACACAGTAACTGGTACGATGGCCAGCACGACGTCGCAGGATCGGTTTCGCTGCTCTCGCCATTCACGTTGGTTTCGCAGGCCCGCTTTGAGACGCAGCCCACCCCGTATTTACTTGGAACGCCAGGGGTGCCGGCTAACATGACGGCTTTCCCGCAGCTTCAAGGGGCCAACTTTGCGTCACCCTACTTTGGGTACCGGTTGCCGGGTAATCAGCTAGGCAGTTCGACTGAGGGCTTCCGCATTCATACGCTGGTAAAGAACGCCGAAATCACCTTACTGTACTGGCACGGCCATCAGTTCAACGAAGCCGCGGGCGCACCTATTTACGTGGTGGGCGCTCCGTCCACCGGTCAGTTCCTGCAAGTCGGATTTCCTCAGTTCAACGACATCGGAGCCACGCTGAACCGGCCGATCTATTTGCCGGGAGCGATCCTCTCCAACGTCCCTTTCGTGCTCAGGACCGAGGCGGTATGGCAGGATCGGACGCCGTTCAACACCACCGATGTTGGAGTGCACAACGCAGTGGTCGACAAGAACACGATCAACTCGTTGGTCGCGCTCGATATGGACGGGCTTTATGTTCCCTGGCTGACCAGCACCGGCACGCTAACCACCAATCTGGAATGGAATCAGTACACGATCGTCGGCTACGGAAAAAACCTGGTGTACTCCTTCTATGCTGAACGCTACCGCCACAACGAGGAGCAGATTCTGTTCAGTGCAAACACAAGCTGGTGGTGGGGCGCTTTCCTGCCGACCTACACTATGATTTGGAACCCTTCGGGCAATACGACGCTTCTTTTCCCTACTTTCACGATGACGCCGCCGTGGACTAACAAATACTTCGCGACACTCGGTTACATTGGTATTCTCGGAAATGACCGGCTTAACTCATTTGCTGGTGGCGGTTTCAAAGGCAAGAGCATGTTGTATATGTCATTCCAATATAATTTCATCCTGGCTAAGGGAAAACAGTAGTTTCACGAGAGCGGCGGCTCGTGGCCCTGCCGTAAACGAGTAGTATTGAGCCGGGCAGTGGAGCAAGAGAAGTGCTTCGCTGCCCGGCCGCCTCTTAAGCGCCGATCACAGTCAGGCAATCAACCTTTTGACGTTTTCCGCTCGCTTCAATCCCCTCCGGCCGTAACTGAGCATACGCTCGAGGATCGCAAGAAGATAAAAAATAGCGATAAGCGGCGACGCTTCGCGAACCAACCTGCCAGGCCATTGAGGATATGGAGCGAAAGCGAGCACAAGAACCAGGGCAAAATTGACAACACCACCCCAGTGTCCAAGTCTGCTTTTCACGGGAGCGACAGAGCCCCTAATTAGCACCGAATCGATTGCATATTGAAGAAACGAAGCGACTATCAAGACGGGTATGTAGGCCGGAATTGCTCCAACCAGGACCTCACACGTAAGAGCGGTCAGGACGAACACTACGTCGGCCAAATTGTCGAGCCAGTGTCCGAACGCGTCAGTGGAGTGCGTCTGGCGCGCGATGCGGCCGTCAACGAAATCGGAGACCGCGGCGCTCAGGGCAATTGAGCCGAGAATCTCGGGACGCCGAACGCCGTATACAAATGCGATCAACCACGCAGCGCTTAGTACGAATCGGGAGGCACTAAGCAGATTTGCGATGTGCGATCTACGGATTCTGGTGGTTGCCATCCGTGCTCGGCGCGGGCGTGCCGGGCGCGGAAGCGAATCCGTCTGGGAGATCGCGAACCGGCGTGATTTTTACGGAAATGACCTGGCCCTTATCGAACATCTCCTGAGTGGGGCGATTTAACCCGAAGCGTGCCATCAAGTACTTCTTAGGATAATCCTCCACTATTTGGCGGCCGACGGCTGGATCGTGGGTTATCTCCGCTTTTCCGATAAATGCCGGTCCGTGCTTTTTACCTATCCATACGATTACCGGGCTGCCACGGCGAATACGCTTTGCTTTCCACGTCGTGGGCTGTGTCTGAATAAGCACCAGATGGTCTGGCGCGACCGTGAACCACACTGGCGCCGCTGTACTCTGATTGCCGTCCTTGCGGACCGTGGCGATATAAAGAACACTGGCACTTGAAAGCGCATCGATATCGCGCTGGGAAACCTGGGAGCCGGTTTGCTTACCGCTCGGATTCGATTCAGCGGAAGCATCCGTCAAGGCGACGCCGCGTGCCATTGCCAAGCCGCTCAGCAGGATAGCGCCCAAGCCCATCATTTCCCGCCGTGTGAGAGCGCAGCCGATAATATCTGCCACACTGCGGTCGCTTACAGGGGGTGTCCGGTTCACTGCTTCTCCTTAGGTTGGTACTTGGGCAGGGTTGTCGTGAAAACGCCCAAGTCATTCAATGGCGCATGCTATTCGCCGCGCCAGCGCGGAGTGATGTTTTAGTTTCCTTCGAGGGCCGGATCGTCCATCGAGATACAACGGGCGTCTTTTACCTGTTCGATATCATTTGGATTGCCGTGTTTGAGGACCAGGGAGCTCAAAAACACTTGAAGGTCTTTGCATTTTTCCTGCGAGCCCGCTCCTTCCTCGATCTTCCATTTCCACAAGGGAGCCGAAGTGTCGTAGTGACTACTGGCTTTTGGCGGGGTGATTAGAAACCAGCCTGCAGAGGCCTTGGGGCTCAAAGCGGCCGTGATCGTGACCGACGACAGGAGTTTGATGGCTTGCGCCTTTTCGGGCGGAGGCAAGTCGTCGGTCGGGCTCATCGAGGCGTAAGTCGCTCGGAGCTCCCATTGTTTGATGAAGGCGATCCGTTGCAGCAGATAGCGTTCGCCTTTTTGTCCCGCGCATCCATAACCCCGCAGCTCGAAGATCAGATCTTCGCCGCTTTTGCGGATCGAATGCGCGCTGGCCTTCTCACACTGCTGCTTCGCCGTCTCAAGGATGTTATCCACGATCGCCTGAGGCGAATCGAAAGCCGGCTTGGGCCCCTGCACAAGCACCACGCGTACTTTTGCAGTGGCGGGTGCTTCGCCTTTGGGCACTAGAACCTTAACCGTCCCACGTTGGGAGTGCTGGTCGCGAACCACTTGCCAATCGTCCCAGCCCATCCCTTGCGGCAGGCTCAATTGACCGCTCTGCAATTCTGCCATGCCGCCAGCCGGGGCGGCTGCGATGGTCAAAGGCCGCGCGAGCGTTAGCAGATAGCACAAAAGGAATGCCTTGCCCCCGACTCTCCCCCATCCACGGAGTCGACAACCGGCGCAAGAAACGATTCTCAAAAATGAAAGGTTCATCGAATGCCGTCCAGCCGAAGGTAAAGTAGTGATTCTATGTTTACAATAACATACCAGAAGCTTTCACTTTGCGCACTCCCAATTGCCCGATCTCGAAAAAGCTGCCGACGGATTCGAGAAGCCCGGGCGACTACCATCTCCCTGGGGTCCGGGTGCCGCATTCCATAGCGGCGCACACCATGGTGGCTAATGTTCTATGCGCGGAGCGGGAGTACCGGGATTGGACGCGAATCCTTCGGACAGATCGCGAACCGGCGTTATCTTTATGGAAAGAATCTGGCCCTTGTCAAACATTTCCTGGGTCGGTCTATGGAGCCCGAGCCGCGCCATCAAGTACCGCTTCGGATACTCTTCGACTATTTGGCGCGAGACCGCCGGATCGCTGGTTATTTCCGCCTTGCCAATGAACGCCGGACCGTTTTTCTTGCCTATCCAGACGAGCACCGGACTGCCACGGCGAATACGCTTGGCTTTCCAGGTCGTGGGCTGCGTCTGAATAAGCACCACGTGGTCGGGTGCGACTGTAAACCAGACCGGTGCCGCGGTGCTCTGGTTGCCATCTTTGCGGACGGTGGCGATATAAAGAACGCTGGCCTTTGAAAGTGCGTCGATATCGCGTTGGGAAACTTGTGCGTCCGTTTTACTACCGCCCGGATTCGATTCCGCGGAAGCACTCGCTAAGGCTGCGGCATGCGCCATTGCCAGACCACCCAGCGCGATCGCACCCCAGGCGATGATCTGCCGCCGTGTCAATATATACCCGATAGTCTCTGCAGTGCTAAGACTGACTCCAATCGGCGTCCGATTCACTGGCTCTCCTTCCGTCGTTAGCATTTCTTCGCGTGAACCGCATCCGTCTACCTTCCTAGAAGGCGCGGATCATCCATCGGGATGCACTGAGCGTCTTTTACCGCTTCGACGTCGCTCGGCCGGCTCTCCCTGGTGGCGCGGACACTCAGAAGGGCTTGCGTCTGCTTACATTCTTCACGCGTACCGGCACCCCCTTCGATTATCCACTGGGATAATGGCGCCGACGTGTCGTAGTGACCATTGGCCCGTGGCGGCGGCGTGATCAGAAACCAGCCGGCTAGCACCAACGCAGCGGCATGTGGAAGCTTCATGCCCGGTTTATCGATCAGCGGGGAGCCGCTGTCAAGAACGCTGTTTGCCCTCGTTGATTACAATTCGGGTTGTGACTCCTTTTGCCGACCGCGCGACGACATGACTAGCCAGATGAAGCGCTCGGTCATCACTTATTCGTCATTCGGCGTGGTTGCTCGAAGCGCGGTCAATTCGCGGCTCGCGCGCGGCAGGTACAACAGTCCGATCAATCCGTTGCAGAACATGAAAGTAAAATGCGCGGCGAGGCTGTACGCGAGGATCTTCGCCGGTGGCGCACTGCCTGAAAAGAAAAGCAGCCAAGCCGCCTGGCTGGTGCCCAAATGGGCAACCGAGATTGGTAGCGCCGCGGCGAGAAATACAAGTGGAAGAAACAGTACCAGTTGGGCGAATGGAATCGGAATGCCATACAGCGAAAGCGCGAGGTATTGCGCCAGCACTGACAACATAAAACTTGGGGCTTTGATTCCGAGCACAATCGCGTAGTCGAGAGGCCCGGCCGCCATAAAAGTCCTGGTGATGGCAGTGGCTCTGCCGCGTGCGATCCAGCCGCGCGCGCGATTGCTCCGCCGCGCATATGCGAAGAACGCAATCACCGTGACCAGCCCAAGCCATGCGATGACATAGGCAACCCGGAGAACGCGAACGATCTCCAGCTGCGCGGGCGAATTCGGCCGATATACGATCACGCCCAGCGTGGAGAAGAGAAAGAGCTGATATACCTCCATCAGGGCAATGAACAGGATCGAGCTGAGCGTCTCGAGGAACGGAACCGCGGTCTTGCGGTGGAGGTACCAGGCGACGCCACCCTGCCCGAGATTGCTGTTGAGGAGCGACAGCAGGTACATGCTTGCGCGGATGGGCATGACTTCGCGCAATCGCAGTGCCGCGTTGAAGCGGCGAACGACCCAGGTTAAACATAAAGAATCGATCATCCAGTAGAACACGCAGAACGGAAGGAATACCCCGAAGAACTTCAGTACTGGCACGTGCTCGAGCGCTTCACCGACTTTGGCGATCGGGATACGCCAGAAGATGAGCGCGAAAATGACAAGGGTCCCGAAATACGGCAGCGCGCTCTTCCAGAACGGGTTAACCAGTACCGGCCGTTTCTGTTCCGGCGAGGAGGCAGGACCCGGTGCGAAACCGGCGTTCACCTTGCCGCCTCGGGAAGGCGCACACTTTGTCGCCCCACCCTCGCCACGCTGGCGCCAGGTGGGATTTGCGGAAGGCGTGTGTGTATCTCAGCCGGTTCTCGAGAATGCCCGCGGGCGGACTGAGTAATCAGCCTGGACGTCGAACTGAGCCATTTGCCGGCGCGCATTTTCGCGGACGCGCTACAGATCCTTGTCGCTCTTGATGAATCGCATCCCTGACGCAGCCATCGAATGACCGAGCTCGACGTCGGTAATATGCTTCAGGGTCCCGGTGTCGTACACGTTGAGCGAGTGCCATTGACCGCCGCAGTATAGCTTCTTGCCGTCGGGATGAATCAGCGGGACCGCCTGGCTGTTCGCCAACGTAGCCACCGCCTCTCTCTTTTTCGTCTTGTAGTCAACCTTCCACAGATCATTCCACACAAAGAACGCCTTGTGCAGGTCAGGCGCGGTGCCGATTCCTTCGACCGTGTACCAGTCCTCGACGAAGGGCTCGAACTCGACAATTCGCAACTCCGGATTCTTCTGTTTGAGATCGATAATCCCAAGCGACAGAGTGTCGGTGTCGGTTATGGAGTCTTCAACGATTATCGCGAAGGTGAGCAGGTAATCCTGCTCCTGGTAATTCGCTAGTACCGGCAAGCCGTAGGTGGCGCGAATCACCGTGATGTTCCGATGGGCGAGCGGGATCGAACCCAGAACATGGCCGTCTTCCGAATCGAGCACGATGATGTCCTGGCCGATGCAGAAGCTGTATATCCGCTTGCCATCGGGCGAGAAGGCGAACGACAAGCTTTGCTCAGGCGCGGGAAACGTCTTCACCACCTTGTTGGTGGTGGTGTCGAATACGCGAAAGCGTGGCGCCTCGTGTTCATAGCGCCCGAGACTCTGTTTCAGCGGCAACTCGTAGACGTAGAGCCGATCGCCCTTCGGATTCAGGTTGGTTGCCTCGACCCGTACGATCTCGGTATCGCTGGAGAGCTTGTACGTTGCGACCTGCTTACCCTGTTCCAGGTCGACGACCGCGATGGCCTGGTCAAGATTGGTCGTTGCATAGGCGTAGCGGGGCTGGGTCGGGTCGGTGGCGACCGAGAGCACGGGTCCCTGGCCCTCCAGCGCGATGGTCTTGACCACTTTGTCTGTGGTGGTGTCGACGACCTCGACGTTGTTAGGCAGAGTGCCGACGACCACGTACCACTTGGCCGACGCATTTGTGGCCCACATGGTCAGGGCGAGTCCGAGAACCCACGAGCAAAGCAGTTGCGGATGCCGAGCGTCTCTCTTAATCACTTGAATCCATCCCCTGGGGCCGTTTCCCCCGGCCTCGCAGTCGTGAATTTAGCCTCGGCATAATGAAAACGCCGGGACGCTCAGGAATCCGCTGACTAACTTTCGGCGACTACCTTCTTCAGTATTATCCAGACCGTCGACGCTTTTTGCAAAAGCTCCGGCCAGCGCGAATCCTGCGCCCATCGATCATCGGCCGAGGATTTCTTCTCGTCGGTTCCGATGCTCCGAGTCCTCAGACTGACTATTTGCTACGTCAAACGGCGGTCATCGCTTGGCCCACGGCCCAGCTAAAGTCGGGCAACTCGTGCGCGACCGCAGCGAGCACTACCCGCATTTTTTCCTCGCGGAGCGAGACGGCGGGAGCGGCCACACATCGGATCTGCGCCTTCCAGGCAACCTCACACACGGGACCCCTTTCACTGGGATGTCCGCGAGGGATGGCCAATAGGGCCCAGCGCTGAATGTCACAGAAAGTGTGGCTTGGGATTCGCCAGAATCTTCATCGAATCGCGGAAGGTCGAGTTCAGTGTGTTAAGATTAGTGATTAGCTCCTGCCGGAAGTGTGTTCTCGCGCCAACACAACCGCGCTCGACGGGCCGACGGAGACAGTGCGTTGTCCGACCAAGAATGAGATGAAACGACCGATGAACCATCCTGCGCGCCGTTCTTGGCGAGTCCATTAAGCTGAGAGGCAAGCGTGAATCTCGTGTTTCTTCGCGCTCCAAGGGCTCCGTCCGCAATTTTTGCCGCCGACACCGAAGAGCGGATTTGCGCGGAACTGTTCGGCATCGAGCGCCTCGAGCAGCATGCCGAAAGCCTCGCCAGCGCCCAACCGATCACGACGAGGTCGAACACTGGACGGCGATTAGCGACACGGTTGCGGGAAAACGGTCGGGTTTTGCTCGACACGTATCGCGTGATCGCCGTCGCAATTCGTGAGGAACGTTCCATTACGCCCGCGGCTGAATGGCTGGTCGAAAACTTTCATATAGTCGAGGAGCAGATTCGCGAAATCCGGGACGATCTCCCGCGCGGCTTCTACCGTCAACTGCCGAAACTTGCCGATGGGCCTTTCGAGGGCTATCCCCGCGTATTCGGTATCGCCTGGGCCTTTGTCGCGCATACCGACAGTCGGTTCGACCCGCAAATGCTTGGCAAATTCGTGCAGGCCTACCAGCGCGTGCAGCCGCTGACGATCGGTGAGCTCTGGGCGGTTGCGATTACGCTCAGAATCGTTTTGGTGGAAAATCTGCGGCGCTGCGCCGAACGCATCGTCGGCGGCCGGGCGGCGCGACAGGAGGCCGACGCTTTGGCCAACCGGCTGCTGGGAGTTGGCGGCCGCGAAGCAGAACCCCCCGAAACAGCCCTCAAAGGCCTCGAACAAGCGCCCTTGCACAGGGCCTTCGCGGTCCAACTGGTTCAGCGCTTGCGCGATCAGGATCCCAAGGTCACGCCCGCGCTGCTGTGGCTGGACCGGCGGTTGCTGGCCCAGGGAACGACGGCCGACGAGATCGTCCGCGCGGAGCATCAGACGCAAGGCGCGATGAACGTAACCGTGCGCAACGTTATCACGAGCATGCGCTTCATGTCCGCCGTCGATTGGGCCGACTTCTTTGAGAGCGTCAGTCACGTAGATGCGGTGCTGCGCGAGAACAGCAATTTCGCCGCGATGGATTTCCCAACCCGCGATCGCTATCGGCACGCGATCGAAGAACTCGCGCGAGGCTCAGGCCACACCGAGATCGAGGTCGCCCGACTTGCTATCGCGGCCGCCGAGCGCGCAGCTCCCGAGGGCCCAAGCCGCGACGGCGCAACTGTTCGGCGTGAGCATGATCCCGGCTATTACCTCATCTCGCGGGGACGTCATGCGGTCGAGACGGAGCTCAGATTTCGTGCTCTCTTTCGCGACCGGATGGTTCGTGCCACCGCCGCCGCCGGAATCCTGGGTTATCTCGGAACGATCGCTATCGTCAGCGCGATCATCCTCGCCTTGCCGTTGTTCGTGCTTGTGGAATCCGGCGTCAGCGGATGGACTCGCTTCATCCTGGCGATTCTCGCCGCCATCCCGGCAATGGACGCGGCCGTGTCGTTGGTGAACCGGGCCGTCACGATCTGTATCGGCCCGGCAACCCTGCCTGGCCTGGAGCTTCACGAGGGAGTACCGGCCGGGTTGCGCACGATGGTCGTGATGCCCACTCTCCTGACAACGCGAGCGGAAATCGAGGAGCAAGTCGAACGTCTGGAGGTTCATTATCTGGCGAGTCAGGACGGCGACTTTCGTTTCGCTCTGCTCTCGGACTGGACCGATTCCGCAACCGAAAGTGCGCCAGGTGACGAGGAGCTTCTGGGTGCGGCCGCCGTCGCAATCGCGCGCTTGAACCAACGCCACGGACTCGCGCCGGATGGGGAGAGATTTCTCCTGCTCCATCGCCGGCGAATCTGGAACCAGGCAGAGCGAAAGTGGATGGGGTGGGAGCGCAAGCGTGGAAAACTTCACGAGTTGAATCGCTTGCTCCGCGGCGCGGCCGACACGACCTTCTTTGCGGACGGCGGACAAGTCCCTGTCGTGCCTGCCGGGGTCCGCTACGTGATCACCCTCGATGCCGATACCCTTCTGCCTCGCGGCGCAGCTAAGCGGCTGGTCGGCAAGATGGCTCACGCACTCAACGCTCCGCGGTTCGACGCGGCTTGCGGTCGCGTGGTCGAGGGTTACGCAGTGCTTCAGCCGCGAGTCACACCCTCGCTGCCGACGGGTCGCGAGGGCTCGGTCTTCCAGCGCCTCTTCTCCAGCGCCAGTGGTATCGACCCGTACGCGTTTGCGGTTTCCGACGTGTACCAGGATTTATTCGGCGAAGGTTCGTACAGCGGGAAAGGAATCTACGACATCGATATTTTCGAGGCCGCGCTGAATGCCCGCGTTCCCGATAACACACTTCTGAGTCACGACCTGTTCGAGGGAATCTTCGCGCGCGCCGGACTGGTCTCCGACATCGAGGTGGTCGAGGGGTTTCCGTCACGCTATGACGTCGCCGCGGCCCGGCAGCATCGATGGGCACGCGGCGATTGGCAATTGCTCCCCTGGATCTTCGGCCGCGGGCCCAGCTCAAGCCGTGACCGGGGCACGACCGCGACTCCAGACATCCGAGCTGCGATTCCGCTAATCGGTCGCTGGAAAATGATCGACAATCTGCGCCGCACGCTGTCGGCGCCGGCCGCCTTCCTTGCATTGGTCGCGGGATGGACCCTCGCTCCTGCTGCCGCCTGGATCTGGACGGGGTTCATTCTCGCGACGCTTGCTCTGCCGCCGATGCTGCCGTTCTTCACCGGGCTCGTACCGCGACGCCTAGGCATTTCCAAGCGCAGTCACGTGCGTGCGGTTGGCGCGGACCTTGCCGCTGCCGGCTCGCAGACCGCGATGCTCGTTACACTGCTAGCACATCAGGCATGGCTGATGAGCGACGCCATCGTACGCACACTCTACCGTCTATTCGTGAGTCATCGACTGATGCTCGAGTGGACGACTGCCGCGCAGGCCAAGTTGACGACGCATCGCGATCTTCGCGGGTACTATGGCGGGATGTCCGGCGGCGTCGCGCTCGGCGCCGCGACTGCGGTCTTCGTCGGGTTCGCCGGACACGGCGCCGGCCTGATCGCCGCTCCGTTCGTACTCTTATGGATACTCTCGCCAGCCGTCGCACGGTGGATAAGTCTTCCGCCACAATTAGCCGGGGCCAAACCGCTCCTTCCGGCTGACGCTCTAGCCCTCAGACTGATCGCACGCCGCACATGGCGCTTCTTCGAGACGTTTGTGACGAAAGAAGACAACATGCTTGCGCCCGACAACTTCCAGGAGGACCCGAAGCCCGTGCTGGCTCATCGAACGTCCCCAACCAACCTCGGGCTGTACCTGCTGTCCGTGATAGCGGCGAACGATTTCGGCTGGATCGGTGCGCACGAGGCCGTGGACCGGATAGAAGCGACCCTTGAGACGATGAGCCGGCTCGAACTTTTTCGCGGACACTTCTACAATTGGTACGACACACGCGATCTGCGTCCGCTGGACCCAAAGTACGTCTCTTCAGTGGACAGCGGAAATCTCGCCGGACATTTGATTGTGTTCGGAAGCGCGTGCCGCGAGATTATAGGCCGCCCGATCGCGGATTCGTCGTGGCGGGCCGGGATTCAAGACGCGGTCGCGCTCACGCGCGAGTCACTTCCCGCATTCGCCGGTGACCTGCGCGCTCACACCGTCACTCCGAAACAACTGGACGAGGCGCTCGCCGCGATTTCCGCCGTGCTCCAGGTGGATCCGGGCACTCCAGCGGGTCTGGCCGCGCAGTTGGTGGAACTTGGGTTGCACGCCGACTCCGTCATCGACATTGCGCAAACGCTGACCACTGAACGCGGCGATGACGCCGGTGCGGAATTGCTCGCTTGGGCGGGCGCCATACGCGCCTCCATCGACACTCACCGGCGCGAGGTCGACCTACTTATGCCTTGGGCGACTGTCCTCACTCTGGACGCGGGAGTGGCGCCGGCCACGAAAGAGGCGGACGGAATTTCTCAAGACAGCCTGTTCGGCAACCTGTTCGACTCGATACCGACCTTGGGCGATCTGCCTGACCTCTGCGCGGAGGCAATCGGCATCCTCGCGCATCGCAAGGCCGCGCTCGCGGCCAAAATCGATGAGACCGGTGAGACCGACGCAACGGCCAGCGCGTCCGTGCGTATCGACATGATTGCCGAGGCGCTCGCGCGCTCCGCCGTTGCGGCCCGCGCGCTCGGGCGAAGGCTGACGGCACTCAGTGCCGTCGCGGGCAAAATGTTCGATGCGATGAAATTCGACTTTCTCTTCGATCCCGCGCGCCACCTGTTCTCGATCGGCTACCGGGTCGCCGACGGCAGTCTTGACCCCAACTGTTACGACCTGCTCGCCTCCGAGGCGCGCCTTGCGAGCTTTGTCGCGATTGCCAAGGGTGACGTTCCGGCCCTGCACTGGTTTCGCCTGGGACGAGGCCTGACGCCGGTGGATCGCGGTTCGGCGTTGATCTCGTGGTCGGGATCGATGTTCGAATATCTGATGCCGTCGCTGACAATGCGTGCGCCAGAGGGGAGCCTGCTGGAGCAAACCAACCGCCTCGTGGTGCGGCGGCAGATTAAATACGGTGCTCAGCTTGGCGTGCCATGGGGCGTCTCGGAATCCGCATACAACGCCAGAGATCTCGAACTCACCTATCAGTACTCCAGCTTCGGCGTGCCCGGTCTGGGGCTGAAGCGTGGACTGCGAGAGAACGCCGTCATCGCTCCCTACGCGACGGCGCTGGCGGCGATGGTCGATCCGGAAGCCGCGGCGCGGAATTTCTCGCGCCTCCGTGCCGCTGGTGGACTCGGCCGATTCGGTTGGTATGAGGCTCTGGACTACACCCCGTCGCGCGTTCCCGAGGGCGAGACCGTCGCGATCGTGCGTGCTTACATGGCGCACCATCAGGGGATGACCCTGGTCGCCCTGACCGACGCGCTCCATGGCGGTGCGATGCGCGCGCGCTTTCACGCCGAGCCGCTCATTCAGGCGACGGAACTTCTGCTGCAGGAGCGGACCCCGCGCGGTGTTGCGGTTGCCCGCCCGCGCGCCGAAGAGGTCAGGGCCGCCACTAACGTTCGTGAGATTACTCCGCCCACGATCCGCCTGTTTCATTCACCGCACGACCAGATTCCCCGTACGCATCTGCTGTCGAACGGCAGGTACACCGTGATGATCACGGCGGCCGGCTCTGGCTTCAGCCGCTGGCGCGATCTGGCGGTCACGCGATGGCGCGAGGATGTCACTTGCGATTCGTGGGGGACGTACATTTTCCTGCGTGACGTACACAGCGCCAAGGTCTGGTCGGCCGGGCACCAGCCCAGCTGCGTCGAAGCGGACAGCTATGAAGTGGAGTTTTCGGAGGATCGCGCCGAGATCGTGAGACGCGACGGGACCATCAGGACGACGCTCGAAGTGGCGGTTTCGCCCGAGGATGACGCCGAAGTCCGCCGCGTGTCGATCTCGAATCTCGGCAACCGCACTCGCGAGATCGAGCTAACCTCTTACGCCGAAATCGTGTTGGCGCCCGACGCGGCCGACGCCGCCCATCCAGCCTTCTCTAAAATGTTCGTGCAGACGGAATTCGAGGCCGACGTCGGTGCCCTACTGGCCACGCGACGTCCGCGCTCGACCGCGGACCCCCAGGTCTGGGCTGCGCATCTCGCGGTCGTCGAAGGTGAATCCGCGGGCGACATACAATTCGAGACGGACCGCGCACGTTTCCTTGGGCGCGGGCGCGCCATTCGTACGCCAATCTCGGTGATCGACGGCCATCCACTCTCCAATACAGCCGGTACCGTACTCGATCCGATCTTTAGTCTTCGCCGCCGGGTGCGAATACCGGCGGGCGCCACGGCACGCGTCGCGTTCTGGACGATGGTTGCAGCCACCCGCGCCCAGGCACTCGACCTGGTGGACAAGCATCACGACCCCGCCGCCTTTGAGCGGGCGGTGATGCTCGCGTGGACCCAGGCGCAAGTGCAGCTCCATCACCTTGGCGTTGGCCCCGACGAAGCGCACCTCTTCCAGCGTCTCGCCAATCGCGCGCTCTACTCCGATCCGACGCTGCGGTCCTCGTCCAACGTTCTGAAGCTGAGCGAGGGCGGACCATCAAAGTTTTGGGCCAATGGAATCTCCGGCGACTTGCCCATCGTGCTGGTTCGGATCGATGAGGCCGAAGACTTGGAAATCGTTCGCGAGCTGGTGCGTGCGCACGAATATTGGCGGATGAAACGCTTCGAGGTCGATCTTGTGATTCTGAACGAACGGCCTCCGTCCTACGATCAGGATCTGCAGACCGCGCTGGAGGCTCTTACCCGAGCGAATCGGGCCTGGCCGCATTCCGACACCGAAGCCGCCCGCGGAACCGTGTTCGTTCTGCGAGCCGACCTGGTTTCGGTCGAGGTGCGAAGCCTCCTTCAGGCCGTAGCGCGGGCGGTGTTGCTCGGTCGGCGGGGAAGCCTCGCTGAGCAAGTCCAACGGCTGGAGGTCGTCGAGCCTACCGCCACGCCGCCGCCGCGTCGGGGACCGGCGATTCGTCAGCCGGAAGTCGCCTCGGCGCGACCCGCACTGGAGTTTTTCAACGGCCTCGGCGGCTTTGCCGCTGATGGTCGTGAGTACGTGACGATTCTCGGCGAGGCACAATGGACACCCGCGCCATGGATCAACGTGATCGCCAATCCCTCGTTCGGCTTTCAGGTCTCGGTCGAGGGCGCGGGCTACACCTGGTCGATCAATAGCCGGGAAAATCAAATCACTCCGTGGTCGAACGACCCGGTCAGCGACCGGCCGGGTGAAGTGATCTACGTTCGCGACGAAGACACCAACGAGCTTTGGGGCCCGACGGCATTGCCGATGCGCGAGGATGCGGCGTCCTACTCGGTTCGTCACGGCCAGGGCTACAGCGTTTTCGAGCACTCCTCGCACGGAGTTTCGCTCGAACTCGAGCAGTACGTGCCGATTGAAGACTCGATCAAAATTTCGCGCTTGAAGATCCGCAACCTCTCGTTGCGCTCGCGGCGCCTGTCGATAACCGCGTACGTGGAATGGGTGCTCGGCACTTCGCGGGGCGCGTCGGCGCCGTTCATTGTAACCGAGATCGATTCCGATACCCGCGCAATGCTCGCACGGAACTCCTTTAACACCGACTACGGCGGCCGCGTGGCATTCGCGGACTTGAGCGGCCAGCAACTCTCGTGGACCGGCGACCGCACTGAGTTTCTCGGCCGCAACGGGAGTCTCGACAGTCCGGCCGCGCTCGCCGGCGCCGCGCCGCTCTCCAATCGAGTGGGCGCCGCGATCGATCCCTGCGGCGCCCTGCAGACCCGTGTCGAGCTCAAGCCAAACGGCGTGACCGAAATCGTTTTCTTTCTCGGCGAGGCGGCGACCAGGGCGCAAGCGCTTTCCATGATCGCAAAATACCGAACCGCTGACCTCGACGCGGTCCTCGCTGCGACGACGCGCCTATGGGACGAGGTCCTCGACACGGTTCAGGTGAAGACACCTGATCGTTCCATGGATATCATGCTCAACCGCTGGCTGCTCTATCAGACCCTCGTCTGCCGCATGTGGGCCCGATCGGCATTCTACCAGGCCAGCGGCGCATACGGCTTTCGTGATCAGCTTCAGGACGTGATGGCGCTGGCGGTGTCGAAGCCCGCCATCGCGCGAGAGCATCTGCTGCGCGCGGCCGCGCGCCAGTTCATCGCAGGCGACGTTCAGCACTGGTGGCTTCCGCAGATGGGCCAGGGAGCGCGCACTCGGGTCTCCGACGACCGCGTATGGTTGCCGTTTACCGCCGCTCAATATGTCGAGGTCACCAATGATCTCGCCGTGCTCGACGAGACGGTGCAATTTCTCGATGGCCCCGCTCTCGGCGCTGGCGAAGATGAATCGGTCTTTCTACCGACGGTCTCCGAAGAGCACGGCTCTCTGTACGAACACTGCGCGCGCGCTCTCGACCTTAGTCTTGCGGTCGGTAGCCACGGCTTGCCATTGATTGGTTCGGGAGATTGGAATGACAGCATGAACCGGGTCGGCGAAGGAGGCCACGGCGAGAGCATATGGCTCGGCTGGTTCCTTCACACTACGCTTTCGGTGTTCGCGCGTTTTGCGGATGATCGCGGAGAGCAGGCTCGCGCCACGACCTGGCGGCATCATGCGGCCGGGTTGCGGGAATCGCTGGAGCGCGAAGGATGGGACGGCAGTTGGTATCGGCGAGGTTACTTCGATGACGGAACGCCGCTTGGGTCGGCCTTCAGCCTTGAATGTCGCATTGATTCGATCGCGCAATCCTGGGGCGTGATCTCCGGCGCTGCGAATCCAGTTCGCGCGGCGCTCGCGATGGCGGCGCTGGACGAATACCTCGTTCGCCGCGATGAAGGTCTGGTCCTGCTCTTAACCCCGCCGTTCGATCAGACGCCGCTCGACCCCGGATACATCAAAGGATATCCGCCCGGCATACGGGAGAACGGCGGCCAGTACACGCATGCGGCGATGTGGGCGGTAATCGGTTTCGCGATGCTCGGTGCTGGCGACACTGCGGCCGAGCTGTTCTCAATTTTGAACCCCATAAATCATTCAGATACACGCGCCGGCGTTCATCGCTATAAAGTCGAGCCATACGTCGCCTGCGCTGACGTTTACTCGATGCCGCCGCACTCCGGGCGCGGCGGGTGGACCTGGTACACGGGTTCCGCCGGATGGATGTATCGGGCGGGCCTCGAGTGGATACTCGGATTTCGCTTGCGGGGCGACATGCTGCTCTTCGATCCTTGCATTCCGAGCAACTGGCGAGGCTACGAGATTGCTTTCAGATACCGCTCCACGCGCTACGAGATCTCGGTCGAAAATCCCCATAGAGTCAGCCGCGGAGTGACCCACCTGGAACTGGATGGCGAGGCGCTGCCGAAGAACTCTCCGCAGATTCCTCTGATCGACGACGGTCTAATCCATCGCGTGCGCGTCGTTCTTGGATGATTGTCGTGTGGTAGCAGCAACTCCGGCGTGAAGAGAACAGGGGAGCGCGCTAATCGGAAGCCCGTGATGTAATTACGCCACGGCGCGATGGTGTGCTACTGGAATCGCAGCGTCGCAAGCACACCGGCATGGTCTGTGGGCCACAGTCTCGAAGGTGTGCGAGCGGCCGGGTCCACTCCAACCAGCTTCGCCGAGATCGGCGTGATTGCACCGCGTGTGAGGATTAGATCCAGTCGCCGATTTAGTTCCGCGACGGGATTGCGCAGGTCTGCTGCGTGGCAACAGGTGTTGCCGGGATCATCGCGATTCACGGCGGTCCAGGTATCCTGAAATCCGGCAGCGACTATTCCAGGATAGGTCGCAGTATTGTCAGGTATGCCGGATTGCTGATTTGCATTCGAATTGAAGTCGCCCACCATGACGATCGGTAGTGCGGTGTTTGCGAGCATGGCCATCAACTCTTTACCCTGCGCCACATGCGCCACTTCATCCAGGGATTCGACGTGAGTCTCGATGAAGCGGAAGTTCTTGTCACCGAGCATTGCGTCGACGGCAATCCAGCTACGAGGGATTGTCACCGATCCCATGATCGGGCTCGCGATTTCAAAAAGCGTCGAGAAAGTTTCCGCCTGAATGTTGTATGGTCGCACTTGCGTGGTCAGCGGCTCGATTCTGATAAGCACCGCATGACGATCCTCGAACCGCACGAAATTCCCCATCATGTCGAGTGGCCCGGCCTGATCGAGATCCTTCCTGATTGCGATCGGCGCGTAGAAACAACCCTCCTTCCGCAGCGCTTCAAGAATAAGGAGCAGAAAATCGAACTTCGGAGACATCGCGCCGGGGGTTCCCGTGGACCAGAGTGCGACCTCTTGCAAACCCACCAGGTCTGGCTTGCCTGCCGCGATCTCGTGCGCGATGCTAGTGGCTCGGGCAGGAATATCCGTGGCTTGAACCGCGGCCCACGCTTTTGCGACCGCCTCGATCACCTTCGGTAACTCCTTGGCGACAAACACTGACTCCAGCTCCGTCCCGAAATAGACATTCAAGGTCATGACGGTCACCTCGCGATGACCTGCCGAATCTTCCATGCGTTGTCTCCAAGCGCCGGGAGCGCTCGCTAACACGATCGTTTCTGTGGACCCGCCATGAATAAGAGTGGCAAGAGGACGGACGGAAGGAAAGCGGCAAACGGAGAACAGTTGGAGCGCGCCACGCGCATCAGGCCGAACGTCAGGCGCAGGGCAAGTCGATCGAGAATCTGTTCAGTCGCTTGTGCGAAATCGACCGCCGGTCAAACGCTGGCAGTGCCCGCCCTTGGTGCAATGATTTCGGCAACACCTATATCCCGACGAATCGAGGAAAAAAAGCCCCGAACGGGCTCATCGTATAACTTCAAAGCGACCCAGCTTATCCCGACGGACACTCCGACGGTTGCAACCGATAGTGCGTGTGGATTCGCCCACGACAGCTTGGTCTGATACAACCCGGAGGCAAGCAGAAGGATTGGATAGTGAAGCGCGTAAAGCGGATAGGATAAATTTCCAGCGAGCCGACCGACATTACCCAGCCCGAGTTGGCTGACTCCCAGCACGACGATCATTGGCAATACGACGACGGCGCAAAAAAGGTCATACATTTCCTGCGGGACAAATGTGGCCGCGGGAAATGCCAACAGCGCAAACAAGCTGACTGCCAGAATCAAATTGCCCGCTGAAATCGTTGGTATTCGCAGCCAATCACGCAGCCGATAAATCAAAATCCCCATTGTGAAGCCGAAACAGACTCTGGCGAACCCTCCAAGAAATGTGGCCGGCTCGAAGCCAAGGTTTTCCGTGCCAGCCATATACGTTTGCGACACCAACAGCGCGGCGCTGATCGCTACCACCACAATCAGCTCTGCGGTGCTGCGCCTGAAGAGAACGACCACCCAAAGAATGTTTATCACCAACTCGAAAAACAAGCTCCAGAGCGGTCCATTGCCGGGAAATAGAACATGCTGCGAAGCTGCACTGCCCCAAAACGTGGGCAGCAAAAGAGCGTTCAACGCGCCCGATAGTAATATTTGCGGCAAACTGTCGACCTTCGCTGGGAAAACCACGAACTTTAGCAGCAGAACTCCTAGGCCGAACAAAGCCCCTGCCGTTGCCAAAGGGTACAAACGGATCACTCGCTTCCATATAAAAGTAGAGGTTCGCAGGCCGTTATCAAGCGCCGACTGGTAAGCGTTTGCGATGACGAAACCGCTTAGAACGAAGAAAAAATCGACGGCCAAGTAACCTTGAGGCACCAACGAATGCTCTAATTTAACCTCTGTTAGGTGGAACAGCACCACGGCCATAGCCGCCACGCCTCGCAAGCAATCGAGTAGTTCGAAGCGCTTCATGAAGCTCTCAGACATAGCATCTCAAGCTATCATCGATCCTACGATGGTATGGCATGAGATTCGGCTACGAAAATGTTACATTGACACCGGTCGATATACTTTTAAGTGCGATGTTTAATTAAGCACAATCGACCTGTTCAGCTTCGTAGATGTGACCAGAAAATACTTCAGGCCTTGATCGTTGGTTAGTGACCACAACGTCTCTTCGCGCGGCTGGACACTATCTACATCTATGCTCCCGATGTCCTCTTGTTTAAGCAAGGGATAGGCCAAATCTATAGGTTACGTCCACGGTGTGTGGACTGAAGGGGGTACGGCGCCCCTGGGGCACTGCGAAAGCTTTGCCTTGGGTGTGCATGGTCGGCACTGAAGGTCGGGTCGCGCACAGCGCCAAATACCCATGAATGAATTTCAAGCCCGTCCGATGTCCTGTACTCGTGCGCGAGCGAGGAAGCGACAGGACCGCGTTCACTTCGGAACACTCTCGAAAGAAAAAAGGCGCGTAGCCTTATTTCTGCCCGCGTACGCAGCGGCCAAATATCCAAACAACGTACGGAATCGACATCAGGCCAGGCAGGCCGAATTAGGTTAGTTTGCGGCGCCGACGAGTAGTACCGCACACGCACGGATCGTTCGTTAAGCCACAGCTGCACGCACTGTCTCTATTCGCCGATACCCTGTAACAAATGCTCAGTCACTGAGCAGTCGCTGCTTCTTTGTGGGCATTGGTCGTTCGACGGGTACAAGGCGCTTACCGTAACCGCCTTTCATGAATACATGGATTAAGCGGTATATCTCTTGCTCTCCCTATGGCTGCTACACGGCCCATTAGAACGCGAAGGGCGTACTAGCGTGTTTCGTTCAGAGCGCCCGGCGGTAGAATGCGGCGCGTGGCTCGGCAATAATTTCCTTCCCAACGGTAGATGTTACCAGCTGGATGGCGGACGCGCGCTCTCTCGGTGCCCAATTCGTTCGGTTTTTGTTCACGGCCGAAAAACGGAGAAGTGTCTTGCGGTCGCGAAAGCACGGAAAGGCGAGACGGGCCGCTCAAACGTGCAGTCGAAACCCGTACCAGGTCGGACGGGTTTTCTGATTTCGTATTTATCGCTTTTGCCGAAAAGTGTTTCTCACACGTGTATGTAATATTGCGTGATGATGAATTCAGTCGATATGCAAATAGGCAGCGCGTGCTGTCTTGGACGTCGAAGTTGACAAAGGTGATGTAGTCAGTACTAATAGATGCATTGTTAGTGTCTTGGCTAGCGATGGCGGACGCATGCCTAGAAAGCATGATCGAAGCTACCAGGCCAAGATTCGCTGGCTAATTCTTCCTTTCTCGATCTTCAAGGACAAATTCTTCTTCCGAAGGTGCGACGATGGTCCGCGACAACGGCTATGCTATTTGACGGACGCGGACAGAGTTACGGACGCTCCGATATCAACGACGACTGCCCGCAATTGTGCCGCGGCGGAGTCTCCATGTGGGCGTTCGATTGCGCTACTTTTTCAAAAGATTACCAGGGCCGAATCATCAAAACTTTCAGCTGTTTAAGGGGAGGCCGTTGAACTGGTATTTAGTACGGACGAAGCGAGGCAAGGAACGGTGCGTACACGACCAACTAGGGGCGATGGTGCCCCAGGTGTTTCTGCCGCTGCTCAGGACGCGGGTTTCGCGCCGCGGCCGAGGCGCGCAGGGAGTGTTGCCGCTGTTCCCGTGTTATCTGTTTGCTAGATTCGAGCTGCAGGAACGATATTTCGATGTGAAATATTTGCCAGGGGTGGCAGGTCTGGTATCGGCAGGCGCTGAGCCGATTCCTGTTCCACCGCTGGTAGTAGATGAAATCAAACGGCGTGGCGTTGACGGAATCGTCGAGGCTAAAGAAAGTAACCTAAAAAAAGACGATTGCGTTCAGGTTGTCGAGGGGCCGTTCAAAGGTTTTGACGCCATCTTCGAGCGCTACGTATCGAGTACGGAGCGAGTCGCGATCTTATTGAGCACGGTAGGGGTCGGGGGTTTGAGAGTCGTGCTTCCCTCCTCAGCCGTCGTCGCAGGTACAAAGAGCCGATCGTTGCAGCTATAGCCCCGGAGTACTCTTCAAAGAATTGTGGTGTGAGTCCTCGGCGTCTAGCTGACGGTACGCAGTTGGACTGCGAGTGGTCCCAGGCGCGATTATTGTGATAAGTAGCTCTGCTACCTTAGGTCCGCAGGCGGGCGATCGTCGCCGTCAACAAACGATAAACTATGCGATTTTTACTTATCTTCTTTCAGTTTCTTAAGAATGTTGCTGCCGTTCTGACGACACCTTGCACGCTGAGCCTCGTCCTGGTGTGTTCAGCGTTAGTGGGTGGATGCTTCAATGCTCCGCCACCGGAAAAAGTCCAGCAGCCTGTGAACTCGGATGTCTCGAATCTCATTACCAATCCCAACGCAGATACTTCAGGATGCGAAGGTACTGGTGCTCTGCACAAGCTATGGCAGGAACGGAGCCACGAAAATAACTCTACTGCGTACCCTGTTGGGCCGGGCGATATACTCCAGGTTACCGTAACCGACCTTCCGGAAATCACTAAGATAAGTGCCCGCGTCAACGGGCAAGGGAAAATTACCCTGCCAGTGCTTGGAGACCTGGATGTGGCCGGATTGAGCGAAGAGGAGGCCTCGCAACTCATTGCCGAAAAGGCCCGAACCTACGTGCGCGATCCACGGGTTAACGTGTTTGCCCAACATTTCGCCGGCCGGAATGTGAGCGTGATGGGTATGGTGGCGCTGCCAGGTACCTACGCTCTGGACAGTCCCTCGGAATCAATATTGAGCGTATTGGGAAGAGCGGGAGGATTGAAGGGGACGGGCGAAGAGTCAGCCGCGCAACGCGTGGTGCTGTTTCCTGCGGGCACGGGGGCCCGGCAATCAGCAGTCAACTCCGAAGCGGGTTACCCGCAGATCCGGAGTCAAACCCCGAATGCGAACGTCGTCGCCAATTCGGGGGGCCCAACGGTCGACTCGGAAGATCCGTTCGGCAATGACGCCGCTGGACCGGATGCCGGCGTGCGCTCGCCCCCGGGCTTTGTGCAAGCCAAGACAGGCGACGCGGAATCGGCGCCGCCTGGTCAGATAGCCGCGTCAGGGACCCCGATTATCATCGATCTTGCGAAACCCAGCATGGCGAGCTGTCTGAATTTGCCGGCGCGGCCCGGCGACATCATTTTGGTGCCCGCCGCGGGCCAGGTTGGAGTGTATGGATGGGTGAAGAACCCGGGTGAATTTAATATCACACCGGGGATGACGGTTCTGAGCGCGATCACGAGTGCAGGCGGAGCGATGTTCAGCTCCAACGTGGAACTGCTTAGAACGTCGCAGGGAACCAGAATATCCACTCCTATGAATCTGTCGCGGGTTGAGAACGGACAGGAAGCAGATCGTGCGGTGCAAAGCGGCGACGTAGTCGTAGTAAAAGGCTCGGCGATCGGCGCGCTTCCATATGGTGTCTATACACTTTTGAATAAATTCGGAACCGGTATGTACTTGGCTCCGGGAATATAATGGGAACCAGCATCTCACCGTATGTGATCGACCGGGGCGGGCGTAATGGTCCAATAACCTTACATTCCAGCCAGGCGGTGCCGGAATACGAAAACGCGGGGATTGGTCTCTCCGACTGCTGGAAGATTGTCAGGGCCAGGTGGCGCTTTGTGGCGGCTTTCGTACTGGCCAGTTTGTTCTTGACGACGATCGTATTGCTGCTCATGACACCGCAGTATCGTGCGGTCGCGACTCTCATGATTGGTCCCGAGTCGCCTCATATGATGGATATGACGAGCCTGCGCCAGCAGATACTAAGCCCGAGTGAAGATGATTACTCGAAGACGCAGTATGCGCTTTTGCAGAGCGACGAACTGATAGCGCAGGTAATCGTCAATCTTAACCTCGCGGACAATCCGCTGTTTGGAAGGGCGAAGGGGGGCGGATACATCAGCCGTGCGCGAACGTTCGTGCATGATTTGCTGTTTGGCGTTAAGCAGGAGCCTCTCGGTCGGCTCGGTGTCAGCCAGCACGTTATAGACGAATATAAGTCGCGCCTCAAGGTCGCGAGTGTTTCTGGAACGCGCCTGGTCGAGGTTTCGTTTCAGACTCCCGACGCGACGCTGTCGGCAAAGATAGCCAATGCTCATGTCAGGGAATACCTGCGCCTGACCGGTACCTTGCAAGCGCAGAGCAGCGACGCTGCCAAGCAGTTCCTGGGACGTGAACTGGTTGAACTCAAGACAAAGGTGGAAAAATCCGAAGCGGCATTAAACGCATACCGAAGCCGGATGGGAATTCTTTCGTTTGGAGTTCACGATAAGGCCAAGAACGAAATCGCCGAACAAACAATGCTGCAGCTTAACAAGGAATTGAGCGAAGCTGCGGCGCATAGGATCGCGGCCGAAGCGGAGATGCAGCTTGTAAAGTCTGGCGACTACAAGTCGTTGCCGGAGGTCGTCAACAATCACATGATAGACGAACTCCAGCCGCAGGTCGATCGTCTGCAGGCGGAGTATGCTGAAAAGTCCGCTAAATACACCGACGCCTATCCCCCGCTAAGGCAGCTCAAAGCCAGGCTCGATGAGGCCCAAAGCCGGTTGAACGCTGACGTTGGCGCAATTGCCCGAGCCGTCGAACGCGACTACAAGGCATCTCTGAGCAGAGAACAACAGCTACAGCAGAAAATCGCGCAAGATAGACAGCAGGACTTTGCGATGAACGATGCTTCGTTGCAGGATGCTGTCCTCGCACGCGAGGTCGATACAAACCGCGACATTTACAGAGACGTGTTGCGGCGAATGCAGGAAATCAGCGTTGACGGCGCGGCGCCACTTCCGAACATAGCTATCGCCGAGGATGCGGTGGCGCCGCCATTTCCCACTAGTCCTCAGAAAATTCGAGATCTTGCCATAAGCGGGATGGTGTTTCTGTTCGTAGCACTGGGGGTGGTCTTCGTATCGGAGCAACTGGACGACCGCTTCAAGAATGCTGAAGAGATCGAAAGCTACCTGCATCTGCCTGAGCTCGCCGTAGTGCCCGATTTCAGCGGACTCCTGTCCAATCAGGGAGGCATTCAGAGATTTCTGTCCACGCGGCGTTTCGAACACGAAATCAACAGTGTGCTGTCACTAATCGGCAATGGCAAGCACCTCGGCAAAGGCAGCAGAGCGCGCACTATCAATGCTCCCAGACCGGAGGATGTGATGGAATCCTTTCGGTCTATCCGAACCGCTCTCCTGTATTCTCGGGCGGGCGGCCCCCCGCGAAGCGTGTTATTCATCAGCGCCGCACCCGGGGAAGGAAAGACAATCACCAGTTGTGGAACTGCCTGGGCGTTTGCACAAACTGGCGCGAGAACATTGCTCATGGACGCAGACCTTCGCGAACCGAGCTGCCATCAGGTCCTAAACGCTCATAGATCACTGGGGCTAAGCGAGGTGCTCGTGGGAATGGCTGAACCGGAGCAGGTCATTCAAAGATTAAGCCATCAAGGACTGCGCAACCAGGAGGACCTCTACTTCCTCAGCGCTGGAGCGCAGGTGCCAGATCCTGGTGAACTCCTGACATCAATGCGAATGTTTCAAATGCTGCAACAGCTGAGAGACGAGTACCAGTTCGTCGTGGTGGACTCGGCACCCATAGGCTTCGCAAGCGACACAATCGGTCTCGCAACTATGGTAGATAGCGTGGTGGTAGTGGCTGGCGCGGCAACTCCCAAACAAAGTGTGCGAGCTGCGTGCCGGAAATTATCTGACGCAGGCGCCACGATCGCGGGCGTCGTTGCCAATTGGGCTGATAGCAGCCGAATCCACGGCGACATCGGTCGCTACTATAGTAAAAGCTCTTATTCGACAGCATCCTCAAGCAGCAGCCCGGACAACACAGATAGCTGATGTGCTTTCACGATCGCTTCGTTGCGATCGGATCGGTCCGTTTCCATTAGCTTGACGTCGCTCGGCTCAACCCAGGTTTGACAATCTTCCGATAGCCGGTTGTCCTAGTCAGAAGCATGCTCAATACGACGCTTCCCCACATTGAAGCTGAGCGCCGTGACGGTCAGGACGAGAACTATGTCAACCTGCGAGAAAATCGTGACGCCCGGTCTGCTGTTGCTCGAACGAATCCACTCAAAACTCTACTTGCGAGTGTCTCGAATTGCTCAATAGCGCATTGGTATCTGATGCCGGGACTCAGGTTCCACAGATATCGGGTGTATTTGGCACTGATCGCTATCGTGAGCAAGCAAAGGGAACTGCGCAAAGTGCTTGCTCAAGTTTTGGATCAGAAAATTGGCCCAACTGCGTTTCTGGACTTTGATTTCGCCTGGAAGGCTGTCGCTTCACGCGAGGCTTTTGGAACATACCTTGACTACTCGTCGCCGTGGCTGTTCCCGGCGATGCTTTTGGCCAAGCGGCCCTGTGAGCGCGCTATGGTGCTTGGCTCGGATTCCTTGGGAATGGAAGTTGTCGAGCGTGTGGCAAAAGGCCGACAAAACGGTGATAGGCGGACAATCTGTAAGCGTATCAGGGATGGCGCCTTCACTAGCGAACTATTTGACGTTGTAACGAGCCTCTCATGGATAGCTCGCGTAGCGGATGATATTGGCATACTGAAGCGGTTATGGGGCGCCGTGAAACCGGGGGGAATGCTCTTGCTCTCTCTGCCGTGTACCGCACGGGCGGCCGAAGGCGCCCAAAACGGCAGGACGGTTTCAGCCTTCGCTCATAGGCCAGAAGGGCGGACGCAGCGCCTGTATGACGAATCGATGCTGCAGGAGCGCATCTTTGCGGTCGCAGGCCAACCTCGACGATGTGTCGTATATGGTGAATCGAACCCGGGAGCAGATCGCTATCGCCCAGCACCGGGAAGAAACAACCATGTCTATTCGTTGAGTGATCTCACGCGTGTCGCACGCGGATGGCAGACCTACGCTGACCTTCGCCACCTTCCCGGCGAAGGCGTAATCGCGATGAAGTTCCTTAAGTGCTCGGTCCGTTAAACCAAAGAAAGTCGACTACACAGCCGGCTGGTTGCTATCTCTGCATCGAGGGGCGGTGCGCTTGGACCATCGTGCTAACTCCGATCGCCCGAATCGACACAGCGACAGAGATTATCGCCTGCAGGCCACACGCATAATGAAAGAGCGGGTCGTCTGAATCTTATCCATCGCCCGCCTTCTGTTTCCAGAGCACGTGATGACCAGTAAAGACAATGGCAGTACCGCTCCCCAAAGGCTGACCGATTGTTGTTGCATTCTGATCAGCTATCGCATCGCTTTGTTGTTGGCGAGCTGGCTGAGTTCAAGAAATCTGTTCGTATTCCCGTCAGAGCCGCAATGGAGATTGGAGTACTCGACACTGTTACTTCTCGCTGTATTGTGCTGGCTTACGGTGAGTACATATACGGAGATTTACGCTTCTCACCGTGCGGAGCGTCTTGATTTTGCTGCCAACAAACTCCTGCGAACGCTTCTTATATGGGCAATCATGACTATGGGCGGCGTGTTCTTTTTAAAACTGCGCGATGTGAGTCGCCAATTCACTCTGTATTTAATTGTCGGCTCCGGAGTGCTGATTTCTCTGCGGCAGTTGATAGAAATGATGATCCAGCGCCGGATGCACCGGTTCGGATACAGTTGGCGTACCGCGCTCGTGATTGGCGAGCAGACATCTTGTGCGCGCGTCGCGCAGCTTTTGATCGATGCTTATCCGATGGGCTACCGGGTCGTGGCGGTGCCCCTGGATGGGACGAGTCAACAAGGCAGCACACCGATCGTCGAGAATCTGCCCGAGGCCGAAGAAGCGTTCATAATTCCCGGCATTCCTCGGAGCGAGCAACTGGCGCTGCGGCTGCTTAAGGAAGGAAAATCCGTCCACATAGTTCCCGAGCTTCTGGATGCGAGGCTTTTTCGCCAAGCCTTGGGAGATGTCGCAGGGATCCCGGTAATTTCTTTGCGCAGCGGAACCGTGAGTGTCACGCAGGCCGCCGCAAAACGACTCGCTGACTTTGTGGGTGCGGTGATTCTCCTAATCTTACTTTCGCCCGTGTTCGCCGTGATCGCTAGCGCCGTGAAGTTAACTTCGGAAGGGCCCGTCCTGTTCGGGCAGACGCGGGTTGGGAAGCTCGGCAAGCTCTTTACCATGTATAAGTTCCGTACGATGGTTGCCGATGCCGAGATAATATTGAAGAGCAGACCGAAACTCTACGAACAATACATCGCCAACAACTACAAACTTCCAAAGAGCGAAGATCCACGTATAACCCGCATCGGCCGAGCGTTGCGATCGACGAGCCTCGACGAGCTACCGCAATTGCTCAACGTCCTAAAGGGAGATATGAGCCTTGTCGGGCCCCGTCCAGTGGTACCGGCCGAAGTAGGTAATTACGGTGATTATGCCGCGCTGTTTTTATCCGCGAAGCCGGGCATGACTGGTCATTGGCAGGTTAGTGGTCGGAGCGAAGTAGCGGAATATTCCAGACGCGTTGAGCTGGACCTCGAATATATTCGGGATAGGTCCTTGGCCAAGGATTTCGAGATACTCTTGCGCACGGTTCCGACCGTGTTACGCCGAAGAGGCGCGCACTAGGAGTCAGCTCAGTACATGAGTTCTGAACGAGTTGTATGACAATCACACCGATAGGCTTCGTCATAATTCCGTTAAGTCTTGCCATTTTGTTCGTGCGACCCGATCTGCTCGTGCCGTGGGCAATTGTAGTGTCGGTGTTCCAAGCCGCTTCGGTTATTAATTTAGGAGGCGACTCTCCGATCGGGATCGCGCCATTCTTCTTTGTCGTGATGCTCATCGCGTGGCGCTTCGTGCCTCAGTACGTGACTGGGAAATGTGGTTTTCCGCGAGACGAGCCCGTCCTAAAAGTGCTACGTCCACTCGTGTTGTTCGCATTGTGGGGAATTGCTTCCGCCTTCGTGTTGCCGTTCGTTTTCGAAACGATAGCGGTGAACACGCCGCACGGAGGAATGGACACTGTCGCGCTACCGCTGCACTGGACGGTCAGCAATGCCGCGCAGGCAGGTTATCTAATTCTCGACTGCGTGTTCATACTGTACACGACGTGGCTTGCTCGTGGTCATCGCGCGATGGAGAGCGATATGCGCGCGTTCCGAGTCGCGGGAATAATCGCCATCACCGTTGGCGTGTATCAATTAATAGCGCATAAAACCGGGCTGCCCTATCCAAAGGAATTCTTCAACAGCAACGAGGCTTGGTCCCAGCTCCTCACGGAGAAAATAGCGGGAACCTGGCGATTGTCGGCCACCTTCACCGAGCCGTCGGCTGCGGGAAGCTTTTTTGCCGCATGGTCCTGTTTTTTATTATTTGTCGTTGCAGATCGTACGACGGCCCACTGGTCGGATTGGCTGCTGCTATGCGCCGGCATCGCGATGCTCCTTCTGACAACGTCGAGCACCGGTTACGTCGTTCTGGCGATCATGCTGTCGATATTCGTGTCGCAACAGGTGCTGCGCCTGATCGCGCGAGGTAGCATGAGCCCCAGAGCAGCGATTGTATGCCTGGTAATTGGTGTTGGAGCACTTAGCGCGATGGCTCTCTTACCGGACTTTAGTCGTTTGCTTCGAGAGGTCCTGTTCCAGAAGACCGAATCTATATCAGGTAAGGACCGAGCAGCTACGCAATGGCAGTCGCTCATTATCGCCAGTGAGAGTGTTGGCCTGGGCGTAGGTTTGGGATCGAACCGACCGTCAGGTATGTTGTTTTACATATTGAGTAATCTCGGCGTGCCCGGTGTGCTACTGTTTGCGTACTGCCTGTATGTAACGTTCTCTATGATCAGAAGGTCCATGCGGCCGCTGCTACACTGTGATCCTGCTCATGGTTATTTGAGGGGCTCAACTGGAGCGTTCGGTGTTACCCTGTTGGCGATGGCTATATCGGGCGCGGAGGTCACAACACCTCAGGTGTGGATAACGTGGAGCCTCGTTATGGGAGTATTGGGACATGCGAGCGCGGCGTCGGAGCAACCGACCAGGACACCCGTCCTTGGTTCGTGCACCGTACGGCCGATCGCGCTGGTTGACGCCACGGCGTCGGGTTAGAAACCAGCGGAACCGTGAAAGCGGTCGATATTCGGTGAGAACCTCGAGCCAACTAGACGCTACGATAGGCAAATGATGCGGTCAAGCTAGGTCAGTCTGGACCAATGGACACCACTGATAGCATTGTTATCAATACCCGGTCGTTAACCGCCGCGCTGACTGGGGTTCAGCGATACGTTGCGGAACTCGTCGCGCTGCTCGGCGAGAGGGTAACGAAGGTGTCTCCTTGTACGCCACTACAAGGAGGTGCCGGTCACGTGTGGGAGCAGGTTAAGTTGCCACTGCTGGTTAAGGGGCGGTTACTGTGGAGTCCGGCGAATAGCGGGCCAATAATGTTAGCGCGGCAAGTGGTCACCGTGCATGACATCGCCGTACTTGATCATCCGCAATGGTTCAATGCGCGTTTTGTCGCGTGGTATCGCTGGATGATGCCGCTTTTGGTACGGCGCGCGGTTCACGTTATCGCGGTGTCTGAATTTACCAAGCGGCGGTTGGTGGAGGTTACGGGTGTAGACGAGTCCCGAGTGTCGGTCGTTCCTAACGGGGTAGATGGGCGCTTTAATGTCAGACCGCGTGAAGAAGTTGCGATGCTCCGGCGCAGGCTCGGTATTCCATCGTCAAGCTACGTGCTGAGCCTCTCTACCCTGGAACCGCGTAAGAATTTGGCTGGCCAACTGGAGGCATGGTCTCGATGCGTATCGCATTTGCCGGGCGACGTGTGGCTGGTAATTTCCGGCTCAAAAGGAAAGGAGCATGTCTTCGGCAAGCTTCAATCGCAGAATGTTCCGCCCCGCGTGCATTTCACGGGATATGTAAAGGATGAGGACCTTCCGGCGCTTTATGGCGGAGCAATAGCTTTTCTCTACCCTTCATTTTACGAAGGCTTCGGCCTTCCTGTTCTGGAGGCCATGGCAACTGGCACTGTACCTATAGTGTCGAACTCCACTGCGCCACGCGAAGTAGCAGGCGATGCTGGGATAATGGTGGATCCGCACAACCACGACTCGATAGCTTCGGCGATTGTCCGAGTCGTCAGAGAAGACCGCTGGCGCGCAGAGCTTTGTCACCGATCGGTACGTAGGAGTGAAGGCTTCAGTTGGGGCCGGACCGCGGATTCGACTTGGCACGTGCTCGAAGAGGCTGCGCAGGGCAACGTAAGTAGATCGGTGTCTGCAGCGGAACAAAGCTGATTGATGCGGTTTAGAAAATTAAAACACGTAATGTCCGGTCGGTATTTGTGACGAACTACGTTGCTGCCGCTTCCTGGTGACGCGTAGAACGTCAGCATCCCCCAATTCGCCAAGCCGCGTCGGTTACATCGAACGAGCGGAATCGCGATCTCGAAATTCTGATACAGCTTCGTGAAAAGCCCTGAAGGGAGCTTTGTATCGTGAAGTCGTTGAGCCTCGGTAATGGAGAGTCACTCGGAGGAGCGAGAGCAGCGGAGGCTGCCGAAAGACGACGTCGGGTGATGCATCTGGCGACGTATTCGGTTCCTCACGTGGGTGGCGTGGAGATGCACATGCATGTGCTGTGCAAGGCGCTATCTGAGCAACTGGACGTTCGGGAAGTCGGTGGCGGTGGACCTCGATTCCGATCCACACAATACATGATCGATGGATTTCCGGTTACCCAGCTCGCAACTCCATTGACCCTGCGTTCGGCAACTATTTGTCCCGCGATTCCACTGACAATTCGAGCGAGTAAGGCAGACCTGGTGCATCTTCACATGCCTAACCCATTTGGCGCGGCGGCTTATTTGGCTAGTGGCCATAAAGGCCCATTGATAGTCACATGGCATTTCGACGTGGTGCGGCAGCGTCTTATGAACAAGCTTTTAAAGCCGTTGTTCAAGCGCATTTTGAGCCAGGCCTGGGCGGTTATCGCGACTTCGCCTAACATTGCCCAATCTTCAGAGGTGCTGCAGGGTTTCAGCGACCGCGTCCGAGTTATCCCTTATGGAATCGACTACGAACCATATAGCCACCGCCGCGATTCGGAGGTTGCAGCAATCCGACAGCGATATGGATCAAGGATAGTGCTCGGCGTAGGCCGGCTCATCTATTACAAAGGATTTCAGTATCTGCTTTCGGCAATGTCGGAAGTTGATGCCAAGCTGCTGATCGTAGGTGATGGACCACTGCGCGAAGAGCTGCAGAGTCAAGTTCAAGCCGAAGGCACAACCAATCGAGTCGAATTCATCGGAGAGAAGACACCCGAGCAACTGATTCCATTCTACCAGGCGTGTGACGTCTTCGTTTTATCCTCCGTGCGTGGCGAGGCCTTTGGGATTGTTCAGTTGGAAGCGATGGCCGCCGGAAAGCCGGTGATAAATACGATGCTCGACAGCGGCGTGCCATTCGTCTCGCGGGACCATGAGAGCGGCTATACGGTCTCTCCGCGCGATTTCAAGGAACTTGCGAAAGCCATCAATCGTCTACTTGACGATGAGCCGCTGCGTACTCGTTATGGCCGCCAAGGAAGGCTTCGGGTGCAACGGGAGTTCAGCGTCCGGAAGATGACGCAAGCCACGTTGAAATTGTACGGCGAGGCTCTTTCAGGCAGCGCGCGTACAGGCCCAGTCGGCGTGGGTTGATAGCCAGCGAAGTTCGAGTCGCGGCGCTGTGTGCAGATGCCTGCGAGCGGTAATTCTCTCGCAGGCGAAGCGCCAAGCGCCGATGTATGCCAAACCTGGTCGAGCACCATAACCGCGAATTAATTGGAGGTTGGCGAGTGCGCTATAAGGAGGAGTTATGAAGGTTCTTATCACTGGTGGCCTGGGCTTTATCGGTTGTAACGCTGCCAGCCGTTTCATCAGGCAGGGTGACGAGGTTCTCGTACTCGACAATTTCAGTCGGGCGGGTGCGCTGCAAAATCTGGAGTGGCTGCGAAAACAGGGCCCGGTTGACGCCATCGTCGCCGACGTCCGCGACGCGCAGCGGATTCACAACGTGTTTCGCCAGCATCATAATATTGGCCTGGTTCTGCACCTTGCGGCGCAGGTTGCCGTGACAACATCAGTGCTTGACCCGCGTGCCGATTTTGAAGTCAACGCACTAGGCACTTTGAATGTTCTCGAGGCGATGCGCCTTTCCGAGTGCGCAGCTTCATTAATCTACGCATCCACCAACAAGGTCTATGGTCAGATGGAGGATCTGGAGATCGTCGATGCGGAAGGACGCTACACCTACAAGACCTTGTCTGGCGGCGTTCCGGAGACGCGCCCGCTTGACTTTCACTCGCCGTACGGTTGCTCGAAGGGAGCGGCGGAACAATACGTTCGCGACTACCATCGACTGTTTGGCTTGAAGACAGTCATCTTCAGGCAGTCGTGCATTTATGGCTATAGGCAACATGGCCTGGAGGATCAGGGCTGGATCGCATGGTTCATGATCGCGTCTGCGATGAAGCATCCGCTCACAATTTACGGCAACGGCAAGCAGGTGCGCGATGTGCTCTTTATTGAGGATCTACTTGACGCGTTCGACGCAATTGCCTCGAATAGTCGACTCGCCTGCGGAACAATCTATAACATGGGCGGATCGTCACAAAATACGCTCTCGCTAATTGAATTGATCTCTTATATGGAAGAGCGCACGCAAGCACCGATTGAATATTCGTTTGCTCCTCCGCGCCCGGGTGACCAGTTGGTGTACATCAGCGACACGCGCAAAGCAGAGCGCGAGCTGAACTGGAAACCGCGAGTCTCGTGCGCGCAGGGCCTGAAACTGCTTTTCGATTGGGTGCATGAAAACAAGCACGAGTTTGAACGCGGAAACGGCGCCGTGCGGAATGGAACGCACGCGTGAAGACAAAATGCCTCACTCAGGGCTTTTTCACCTGATTACTTCTTGAGCGACCAATCATCGAATCGCAACTTGCGTGAAAGCTCGAGACCGCATTTAGTCTGAGATACAGTCATGGGCGTTAAGAGCAAGCTGAAGGCGCGTTATCGACGACATGCCAATCTCTATCCCAATCTGTACAACGCGCAGCAGCGATTTTCACTTCTCTTGCGGAGCCGCTTAAATTACGTCCACGAAGAGGACTTTCGCGCGTTGCCTCTCTTGGGTATGCCCGCTAGAGCATCCTGCGTCGACGTCGGTGGCAATCGGGGTCAGTCGGTCACGGCGATCAAGGGCGTTCTGCCGGATGCGCGGATCGTCTCTTTTGAGCCTAATCCAGTCGCTTATTCGTGCCTGGAAAAGGTGGCCAAGCGATTCGCCGGCGTCACCACGCATAATGTGGGCACCGGCGCTTCCAGTTGCGAGACCGCAATGTTCATCCCGCGGTGCTGCGGTGTGATTTTCGACCAGTTGGCGACTACGCAACCGCCGGATCTCGCGCGCCTCGTCGAAACGGTGAGAAGTTTCGGATACGCTTTTGTGTCGACCACAAAACTGACGTTTGATCGAATTTCCGTTCAGGTGAGAGACTTGGACCGTTTCCGATTAGCGCCGGACTTCATCAAAATAGACGTTGAAGGATCCGAGCTCGCGGTTCTCAAGGGCGCAGAGAGAACGCTGCAAGAGAACAGGCCTGCATTGCTCATTGAGGGGGGAGAGCGCGTCGACATCGAACGATTTCTGTCGACACTGGGATATCGAAGATGTGTTTACTCGCAGGGGGAATTATCGTTGGCGGCCGATCGGCGAGCACTCAACCATTTCTACATACATGAAGAACGCATGCCTGGCAGTGTACATAGCGATTAGTCCGAGCGATTCGTGGATTCGCTCTGAAGTGTTTCAGCCATAACTATGTTCAGGCGGCAATCATCCAGTCTACAAGAAGCTGTGCGCTTTGAGATGGCCGAACCGTTAGCCGAACCCAAACCCCTTAGAATGGCCGTAGGAATAGCAACTGTCGGCCGACCACAAATACTGTGCGAGACGCTGGAGGAGCTTCTGAAGCAGGAACGCCAACCTGATCGTATTGTAGTAAGTCACTGCACTGACAAGGACGTTGCGGGTGTCCGAGATTACAATGGGCGTATTAGCTATATTCGGGCGCCGCTGGGTCTAACCAGACAGCGCAACGCTGTCATCGACATCGCGCGCGAGTTCGACATCATAGTGTTTTTTGATGACGACTTCTTTCCCTGCCCGCGATATCTGCAGATTGTGGAGAAGGCGTTCCAGTCAAATCCGAAGTATCAGATTGTGACCGGCACGCTACTGGCCGACGGCATAAAGGGGCGGGGAATCGAGCCAGGGATAGCTCGGTCGATTATGCAAGGTGACGGAGGGACGTCGACTCCTTTGCGCGCCAAAGAGGTGTACAACGGTTATGGCTGTAACATGGCGGTCAGACTGGCCGCCGTCTTTGAGCGACGGGTTCTTTTCGACGAGAATTTGCCTCTCTACGGCTGGCTAGAGGATGTTGATTTCTCGCGCCGCTCGGCACATTTGGGCAAAATTGTCAGGATCGATGGCGCTCGTGGAGTTCATCTCGGGATAAAGATAGGCCGAACTACCGGCGTACGTCTCGGCTACTCTCAGATCGCAAACCCGGTCTACATGGTCCGGCGTGGCACCTTGTCTCTGCCGCGCGCCTTCGGACAGATAATGCGGAACGTGAGCGCCAACGCGGCGAGAACAATGTTCCCGGAGCCTAACATAGATCGTGCAGGTCGGCTTCGCGGTAATTTGCGAGCGGTGACTGATCTGTTCCGGTGCCGCTGTCATCCAAAACGCATTCTTGATTTATGATGGAAAGAAGTGTTGCCGACCAGAGTCGAGTGTTAAGAAGGGCAAGCCGGCAGGCGAACGGTTATGTCAATTCGGGAGCTAGGGCTCGGCAACTGCGGTCAGGAATGTTGCTAATGTGAATACTGGAACCGCAACCGGTGAATGTGGCGCAGTCCCGGCTTTATGTGTCAGTTTGAAATCAGCGAAAAAGGTCCTTCTTCAGCTGCCAGTCGTCGAGCCTGAGCGACGGCTGCGCAACACAGTTCTCGGTTAGCTCGCCTCCTTGCACTCCTTTCCCGTCTGCCGTGAAAACCACGCGTGCAGCTCGATCTCTCACTCAAAGGTGGCCTGCTGCCGCAGGCTGTCGTGGACTGGGTCAAGTGCACAGGTTCGTTGACTGCGTTTGGCCGTAGCGGCCTCACGTTCAGATCAGTTGTTCACAAAACATTGCGATGGATTGCTATCCGCTTGCAAAGGGTGGCTGAGCTGTATGGTTCTTCACGAGTAGGGCAGAAAATGCGTCTGGTGCCAGCAACACAGATCGAAGAGCCGCTAACGGGAAGCGATATGGATGAGCGGCCGGTCCAGCAATCTACATCGGGCAGCGGGCGTCGAGGCTCGAATGTGAGTTCCAACCGGCGGCTGGCGCGCAACACGCTCTGGAATCTGATGGGCTACGTCGCGCCTTTGGCGGTTGCCGTTGTGGTCGTGCCACTGCTGATTAAGCATCTGGGCACCGCAAAGTATGGAATCCTCACCATCGCCTGGAGCGTTGTCGGATACTTTGGCGTTTTTGATATGGGCCTTAGTAATGCGCTGACTAAGTTTATCGCCGAGCGCATCGGTTACGACTCCGAAGGTGAAATCGAAGCTATCTTCCAGACTGGGTTTCTTTTGCTCGCGGCATCAAGCATCTGTGCCGGGATTGGATTGGCCATGATCGCGAGACCGCTGGCCTACAGGTGGCTAAGCGTTCCCGTCGAGCTGCGCTCCGACACACACCGGGTCTTCGTGATTTTCGCGTTGGTGTTGCCGTTCGTAGTAAGCGTCGCATGCTTTCGAGGGACGCTCGGGGCCTACCAGCGCTTCGACCTGATTAACAAGATCCAGATCGTAACGGGATTACTTTCTTTCGGGTCTCCTGCGGTCGTGCTCCTCTTCTCGCATCGACTTGTTCCAATTGTGACGATGATCGCATTGTGCCGGGTTGGTTCATGGGCGGCATATCTCTATTGCTGCTCCCAGGTGCTGCCATCATTCGACTTGGCATGGCACGCAAGAAGAGCGTTAGTAAAGCCGTTGATTACGTTCGGTGGTTGGATCTCGGTATGTAATGTCGCCGAACCATTTTTCCTCTATTCCGACCGTTTCATTTTGGCCAGCCTCGTTTCGGTTAGCGCCGTAGCTTATTATGCCACTCCCTTTGATGTGGTGGTCCGTCTATGGTCGATCCCCGACGCGCTGAACTCGGCACTGTTTCCACTCTACGCGGCTGGCTTGAGAAACAATACCAATCGGGTGCTCGGGTTGTTTGAAAAGGCCGGTCATTACATTTTTCCCGTGACTTTTGCGCCCGTGCTTTTCGCAGTGCTGTTCGCCGGCGATATCCTCGGTCTATGGATTAATCGGGCGTTCGCTTCACACAGCGCGGTGGTTCTGCAGTGGCTCGCAGTCGGAGTTCTATTCAGCAGCATGGCACGCGTCCCGTGGACCCTGTTGGTTGCTTATCGTCCCGATTTGCCGGCGAAACTGGTGACGTTCGAAGCCCCCGTCTATGTTACGGCGCTGTACTTCATGATCAGTCACTATGGACTTACTGGAGCGGCTATCGCGTGGACGATGCGGACCGCGTTCAATTGTACCCTGCTCCACACAATGACTTGGCTGACGATGCCTGGCTCTGCTCGGGCAGTAAAGAAGAACGGTGCTCTACTGATTATGGCGATACTGGTGTTGATCGGAGCACTATTCGTACCGCCGGAATTAGCCGCCAGAGGCCTCTATTGGGTATGCGCATTTGCGTCATGCGTCTGCGTGACATGGTTTTTTGTGATGTCGGCGGAGGAGCGCGCGGAACTGATTGCCGCCGCGGTGGGCGTGAGTTGATTCTTGCATGCAAGACTACAGCCTGAAGGCCAAACCACTACCGGCGCGGGAGGCATGACCCGGTTGAAGCGCATTCTACGCGACGACCCGACCTCCCGCGACTACGCCCTGCGCCATGAGGGGCTTTCGGAAGAGTTTGTCGCACAGCGAGACGATTGTCGTGAAATGTCCGGCGGCGGAATGAGAGCGACGGCTTCTGTTGCGGAAAATATTCGTGTGTTCGTGTTCCTGGGCCATGATTTCGGCGCAGGCTGGTCTCGCGGTGAATTGCCGGGAATAAACGAAAAACTGCCCTATGGCTATTACCACGCCGAAGACGATGGATGCGTGGTCAGGTATTCACGCGACGCAAAAGAAACCCGCGTCACGCGTTTTCTGAGGCTCAGCATGCGCCGACTCGTAGGCTTCGACCTGCTGCACGCGTGGCGTAACCGGGATGCCCTGCTCGACACGGACGTGGTGTGGACCCACACGGAACTCGAGCATTTGGCGGTGTTGGCGCTATGGCGTTTGCTCCCCCACCAGCGTCGGCCGAAGCTTATCGCCCAGTGCATATGGCTATTCGATAAATGGGACCGTCTGCCGGCGAACAGGCGTTGGCTGTATACGAAGCTCTTATCGCAAACCGATGTGCTTACCGTGCAGTCTCCGGAGTGCATGAAGGTCGCGCGACGCGTTTTGCCGGCGGTGCCTTGCCGGATGAACCCGTACGGAACGCATGTGGACGCAATGGTGCCGGCTTTCCTTCGTCCCGCCCACACGCCGTTCAGAATTCTTTCTCTGGGCAGGGATATGCATCGTGATTGGGCAACGATGATCGCGGCAGTCAGTGGGTGGGAGGCATGCGAAGCGCGCATCGGCGCCAGATACCTAAATCGCAGACTGGTTCGTCACGCGAAAAACGTTCAGCTCGTAAAGCCCGACAGCACACAGTTGCGGAGCTTGTATGACTGGGCGAATGTCGTCGTGGTAGCCCTAAAGCCCAATCTTCATATCTCAGGGATTACCGTCATAACCGAAGCCGTGCTGATGGGAGTGCCGGTCATCTGTACGGACACCGGCGGCCTGCGCAGTTACTTCTCCGATGGCGAAATCATGTACGTGCCCCCTAACGATGCCGGTGCGATGCGCCGGGCAATCGCTCAGTTGGCGGCCAATGATGCGCTTCGTTTGACCATGGCACGAATGGCCCAGGAACGTCTGCTTAAGGCTGACCTGAGCACTCGAGCTCGCGCCAGGCGGCTGGCTGAACTAAGCCGCGAACTACTGGCACAAGGCACGGCTGCCGAGGGCGAGGCAGCTCAAGCGCGAACGGACGCATAGGCAGAGCGAGCGATGGCCTGAGAGACACTGTTTGCCGGAAGCCCGGTGGACGCACTTAATATTCCGTCTCAGCAACAGTGGATATTGCAGTCCTGGTGGCTGGGAGTCGTTCGCGGTTGAATGACCCGAAGTGAACCTTGTAGTAAGGCAGGGAATTTCTGCTCATGCGATGAACATCATCAAGGCCGTCATTTTCGACGTCGAGGGAACATTAGTAGACAACGTCGACCTGCACGCAAACGTGTGGCGCGAAGCCTTCCGGCATTTTGGTCACGAGATTCCGTTGGAAGCGATGCGTCATCAGATCGGAAAAGCTGGAAACCAACTGTTGCCAGTCTTCCTATCGCACGAGGAGCTGTATCGGCGCGGTGAAGCCATCGAAAAGTATCGACGGGAAATCTACAAGAATAGATATCTTCGACAAGCACGCGCTTTTCCACGGGTTCGCGAGCTTTTTGCACGAATCAAAGCCCTCGGTCAGCACACCGCCCTCGTCTCATCATGCAAGAGCGATGAGCTCCAAACATATAAGAAACTTGCCGAAATCGACGATCTGGTAACGACAGAGATCATGGCCGGAGATACTGAGAAATCGAAACAGGATCCAGATATCTTTCGGGTGGTGCTTGATCGGCTGGAAGCGATCGAGCCCGCCGAGGCTATAGTGGTAGGAGATTCGCCTTACGACGCGCAAGGGGCCGCGAAGATTGGGCTACGCACGGTCGGTCTTCTGTGCGGCGGGTTTTCCGAAGATCAGCTTCGGGCGGCCGGTTGTGTCGCAATATTCTCCGATCCGGCAGATCTACTGGAACGTTACGACGATTTCCTCACGGGCCTTCATTCAGCTTAGTGCGATCCCGTGTACCGGGACTCTCTTCGATCTCTGGCGCGGTCTGGACCGGCAACTCGTCGCACTGGCCAAGCTCGATCATCGAGCATGTAAGCCACGCGCGCTCGTCTCAGTCCCTCGAAGGCTCGATGGCCTGCCTCAGCCGTCGGGCCTTTCGTCTGATCGTGGCGTGACCGAAGTTGGCTTGCGGTTTTGACCTCGCGCCCGCTCTGCAACTTGCCGTCAGGTCGGCCGCTTACGCCACGCCATAGTAGCCGGGGGGGCTCCGAGCTTTGCCGGCTCGCGCTGCCTGCCATCATCGCGCGTTGGTCGTCATTCAGGTCCGGCTAAAGCGTGCATGCCGAGCATTTCCAACCAACGGTTGTGAGTCTCGATTTCGTGCCGGAAGAGGTCCGGGCCTTCGACGTCACGCCGCGGCCGTTTGTCCCTGGCGAGATCGATTAGGCGCGCGCACTCAGAGCAGAGGACGTACATTCGAACGCGCAAAGCTTTAGTTTCAGCATCGACGTTCATAGTCTGCCGCAATCTTAGTGCACGTCCGTTTCGGGCGTGTGACGGCTCATATAGGCGACTGTGAATTCAAAGGAGTGCTGATGAAAAGTGTCCTAACGTTCTCGGTACGGCTTCGCAACATGGTGTATTCATAAAGATATCGCTATTCACTCGTGATGCTCACAATGTCGTGCCACAGGACTCCAGGTGTCGCCTGGCGGAGGCGTCTTAACGGAAATGGTGAAGAAAGCTAGCAAGGGTAGTCTTCTCGGTTTCATTGTAGGCGTCCTGCTGTTTGCGACGCCTGCGTGGTCGCAAGTGAGCATCACGAGTCCAACGGCAAACGCCACTGTCTCAGGTACGGTATCTTTCGCCTGTACTGATTCCGCTCCCAACTCGAAAGTGAGCCTCTACATCGATGATGTATATGTGACCACAAGTACCTATTCGTGGGACAGCACAACAATGGCAAACGGGAGTCATTACCTGCTCTGCAACGGCTATGTAAATAGCAAGCTTAACGGAAGCGCTAGCGAGAATGTGATGGTGAGCAATGGTGCGCCTACTCCGGTGCCAACGACTGCGCCGACCCCGGTGCCCACAACTGCGTCGACCGGCACGCCGATGCCGACCAGTGTGCCAACGCCTAGCGCGTGCGCGTCCACGGTTGACGTGTTCTGCACCGGCACCGCTGACGGCCCCGCGTTGCAGGCCGCCATGAACTGCCCCGGCTCGGTGGTGCGTCCGCACGGGATCTGTGACGTGAACCAGGCGCTGGTGGGTACCAACATCGGCTACGAGGGCGTGGACGCGACGCTGAACGTCGAATCGATCGTGCCGATAGGCGTGACCCTGGTGACCGGTGCGGACGCCTACACGTCGCGGCCGTGGGCGCATCTTAGGATGACCGGCAGCAGCGCAATTGGACTGCTGCTGAAAGGTAACTTCACGCACCTCGACCAACCGAGTATCAGTGGCTTTGCGAACAACATCACGATCGGCAACAATGCCTACCTCGACACGATCATCGCGCCGACCATCTGGAATGGCGGCCAGGGCATCTACTGTCCGACCTCCTCCAACGCCGGCGAGGGCATCGTGGTTGTCGGCGGAGAGATTTTCAATCTCGTCACCGGCTCCTATAATTCCGGTTGCGGCTTAACGTTTTCGGGCACACACTTCGACGGAATCAGCGGGACGCCGCTGGTGCTCAACGAAGGTTCGAACGGTGCCTCGACCGACTGCACGAACTGCTACATCGAGTTGAACGTTCAGCCCAGCAGCGGCGTAATGCTGTCCGTGACCGGTTACGACGGCGGCGGTTCGATGGAGTGGATCGGCGGCCAGATTCAGCAGGACAATTTCAACGCGTCTACGTCGCTGCTCGGCCTCACCAATAATGGTACGGCGAGCGCCGCGCCATATGTGCGCGTCTCCAACACCCGTTTTCGTAACGTCACATTGACGGGCTTGAGCACCAATCCAAACGTCGCCCTGTGTGCTGATATCTCGATACCGTTGAACGGCGGCGGATTGATCGGCAACGTTCCAAATAGTGGAACATGCCCATAGTGAAACGATGTCGAAGACGAACGCAACGACTCCGGGTCCGTCCGCCTTGAGTGGACTACGAGGATCCTCTCAACAAAACGATGACCAACCTGTAGTTCGATAAATCGCGCCGAGAAGGATCGGTGCCGATACGTTTCCTCTTCTCGACCGGCTAGATTCGGCCTTTGAGCAAAGCACACTTTCGCCTTCAAAGCTTATTCAGATCCGACATCGGCATCGGTACTGGAGACGTCTCTCGGGATTGTCAGAGACCGGTGGTCTGACAGTCCGCAAGCAGCCTGTGAGATCGAACAATTGTAGACACGCTGACACCTCGCCGGGACTCATGCAGACGGCCCATTCGTGCCGCCGAAACCCCGATAACGACAAATGACTTTTGCATGGCGAATTGCTCCAGCGTGTCGAGCAGGACGGACGTGTGATGTTTTCGAGCGCCATGAGCCTCCGACCAGCCGAAGACCATCTTGGCTAATCCGAAGATGGCGGGGCATGCGTACATTGCGAGTCCCGAGTGCCGGAAGGAATCGAAAGAATCCGACGTAACCGAGTGTCGGCGCCACCGGGCAAAAGTTCGTCCTGCGTGCGGCAGCACTCCACGAATCGAACCGATAGCGGACTTTCTCTCGACTGGCCTTTATCGGGTGTTGATAAAAGTTGACGGCCGAAATGCACTATGCTGTTGTCTCCCGGTCAACGACGGGAGTGGCGCCGCATTCGCGTCGGTCAGCAGCATAAATCGCCTATAGGCACGGACGTCAGCAAATGAAAAAAACTGCTCGCACAGGTAGCAAGACTCTCAAGCCGCGGGTAAGAAAGGTTCGTCGCATCGTTACCGGGCATGATTCGAAGGGACGCTCGATCTTCGTGTCCGATGCGTCGTCGCCCCACGTGATGGCTCTTCAGGGTATCCCGACCTTCGGGGTGACCGAAATCTGGAAGACGGACTCGATGCCGGCCGACAACCGTGCGGCCAAGGATCCGTGCAAGGTGCCGGCCCAGCTCGCGCCGCCCAAACGCGGAACAGTAGTGCGAGTGGTCGAATTTCCGCCGGACAGGCGCTGGATTAAGTCGGCCGACCGGGACAAGGCGTTTGCCTCCATGGGCAGCTCTGGCGCACAGGCGCTGGCGCACGACGCGAGTGCGAGCCGGCATCCCATGATGCATCGCACGCAAACGATCGATTACGCTATCGTGCTGGCGGGCGAGATCTGGGCGCTGATGGACAGCGACGAAACAAAGATGAAGGCCGGCGATATTCTGGTTCAGCGCGGCACCAATCATGCCTGGTCGAACCGTTCGAACAAACCGTGCCTTGTGGCCTTCGTCCTGATCGATGCGAAGCCTCTGAAATAGGACTCGTCGCCTTTTGAGGAGCACCGGTATGGAAAAGAGTTTCGAAGAGAAAGTCGAAGAGCTCTGGAACCGCGAGCACATCAAGTCACTCACATACGCGTACGGAGAGTGCGTATTGCGACGTGACGCGGAGGGCATGGCGAAGCTCTTCACGGACGACGGCGCCGTGGACTTCAGCTACCTGGGCTGGGGAATTCACCAGGGGCACCAGGCCATAAAGAAGCTTTACGCGGGCACCTGGTCCTATCGGGTCAAGCCTTTCTTTACCAATCACTACATCGAATTCATCGACAAAACCCACGCCCGCGGATGGTGCTGGTTGGACAACCGCGGCGTGCGCGACGGAGAAAGCCTTATCGGTTGCGGCAAGATTTACGATGAGTACCAGCTCGTCGACGGCCACTGGCTATTCAGCTCGCGCAGGATAGTGCAGTTCTTCCTTGTTCCCCTGAGCAAGGGATGGGTAAAGGAACTCGAGGAACTCACGGAAGTGGAACCGCGCTGGCACTGACGCCGTCAGGCCGTTAACCGCCGCCCACTGGCGCCGCGGCCGCGGCGGCGAGGTAGCGCTCGACATCTTCGGCCAGCAGCAGCCGTTCCTTCTGGAGCCCGGCCGCGGCTCGTGCGACGGCATTAACGTAATGCTCGTGGCTCGGATACCGTTCTTCGAGCGAAAGCCTCGGGTCGCCCTTCGCGAGCCGTTCCTTGGCGGTGGCCGCGAACGGAATGTACGAACCCACCACCATCAGCGCGCCTTGGGCGAAGCCGGCGCCGCGCGTGTTCCAGCCGGTCCGCGTCCCCAGCGGCACGGCGACGTCCGGCAAGCGTATTCCCGCTATATCGTTACCGTCCGCGTCGACCTTGGCCACCAGGACCAGGTAGTCGTGGCCCGGGATCGGTCTCGGCGGCTGCCGGCTATGGTCCAGTTCGCACAGTTCGTTGACCAGGCCTGTGTAGCTCACACCTGGAATATCGGGAAACCCCAGCCCCGCTTTTGGTAACGGAGGCACTAACGTCCCGTCGCCGGCGCGCGGAAATCGGCTTGCGGGCGGTGGTATCGCGCGAGTGGCCCATTCGTCCAGGGCCACCAGCAAGGCCCGGTTCAACGCGCCGTAATTGAGCTTGTTCAGCGGATTGGCGGAGGGCTGAAAAAAAGCCTCGTTGTGCCGGAACATCGCGGCTCCCGCATGGCCGGCGCTGGAAAACAGGTACACGCGTACCTCTTCCGGCAGCGTTATATCCGCGCCCCGTTCGTCGCAAACGACCAGCGAACTTCGACCCTGCCAAAATTCGGTGCTGGAATCGACGTGCATGATCTTCGGACAAGTGCCGGACGCCAGGCAGCGGTCCAGGATGCCACCGGTCTTCGCACTTATCGGATCGAAGCGCGTCGCGTAAGTGAATGGAAACTGGTCTCCGGGAAACAAGTGGTCTTCATGCAGGCGGTTGAATCGGCCGGGTTGAGCGAAGGGAAAATTCAAGAAAATCCGCCGCGACCCCGCTATGCTCGCATACACGCCGTCGAAGACTCTGCGACCGTCCAGCGCCTCGTTGAAACCCAGATGCAAAAACTCGCGCAGGAAGCGGCCGGGCTGCGACCGCCCGTGCGCGATCACGTGATCGATGGCAGGGCCGCCGGCACCCAGGTTGAGCGGGTTGGGCCGGCCATTGTCGTCGGCCGCGGCATAGCGCATGAACGCCACCAAGTCGCGGACGGCGGCAAACCCGAGGCCCATCACGATAGGGTCGCGTGCGGGATAAATGAATTCGTATATGGCGCCCGCATCAAAGCCGGCGGTCAAGCCGATTTCGATCCTGGTGGGCGAAAGGTAGCACCACTGCCCCGGCGGAATCGGCACACGCGGGTCTTGCTCGTACTGCCTGACCGTAAGCGTCGCGCGGTCCTGATCCATCGAGTCGGCGGGGTAGGTAAGCGGAGCGATTGCCGGGCTGTTGGTATGGCCGAAAATAAATTCCTCGCGTGCGGTTTCCACGATCGGAGTTCCGTTGCGGGTCGCAACCGGAAAGCTCGCGAGCATGTGCTTCTCTTCCGGCGCTACGTCTCCCTGCCATGCGCCGAACAGGATCACGTACCCCTGTCGCATGAGAAAGCTGTTGCCGGCATCTTCGGCGCTCGCGGGATCGTTCGAACCGAGCCCTTTCGGAGCGTCGTTGATATCGACGAGGGCAAGTTTGTCGCCGCGATTGGGAGCGTCGTATAGGATGCGCCGGTTGGCCTTGCCGATGTCGACCGGTTTCAGCAGGCAGAAGTCCACCCAGTATTCGACCCGGCCGGCGGCGTTCCTTGGCGCATTGCTTAGATTGACGATTTCAGCATTGAGCCGATGGGATGGATCAGCTTCGCCGAACGCGCGGCCTACGATCTTCTCGTAGGGTCCGGCAGTGCCGAATGACATCCCGTCGAAGACGCTTTCCACGCGGCTGATCTCTATTTTCACAAAGACACCTCGCGGCCGTTTCGATTCACGAACCCGCGACGCACCATAACACAAACGCCATACGAACGTAGTAATCCGCGCCCCTGCGGGGCCGGCCGAATCGGATCGCGGAAGCCTGCCAAGATTGTCATTGAAAGTCGGGCGCGGATGTGGTTCTATCCGTGAAATTAATCAATCCCGGATTTCGTGCCGGATTTTCGTGACGCGGAGGAGGAACGACAATGGCGACTCCCAAGGTCATAGTCCAATTGTATCCAGTGCTGCCGGCCGAAGACCGCGCGGATCGTGAGCGCAAGCGCCCGCTCGGACGCAACCGCGAAGTTTATCACCGTGTGCTTCACGAATCGCTCGACCTGGTCAAGGAAATCGACCAGATGGGGGTTTGGGGGATCAGCACGATCGAGCACCATTTGCACTCTGAAGGCTACGAGGTCGGTCCCAATCCGGGGGTGCTCAATGCGTGGTGGGCCGGCGTGGTAAAGAACGCCTACCTGGGCGCGTTGGGTTACGTGATGGCGACCCGCGATCCGATTCGGGTCGCCGAGGAAACGGCCATCCTCGACCACATGACCAATGGCCGCTTTTTCGTCGGCCTGACGCGTGGCTACCAGGCGCGCTGGACCAACATCCTGGGTCAGTTCATCGATGCCGTCGCGACGCTGTCGGACGGTAGTGCGGATGACGTTAAGAATCGCGAGTTGTTCGAAGAGCGCACCCTGATGTTGCTCAAATGCTGGGCGGAGGACTCGCTCGAGGACAATCAGCCGCACTACCAGATTCCCTACCCCCATGAGACCGGGGTGCGCGGTTATCCCGCGTGGAAGAGCGCGCAGAGCGCGGGCGCCGCGGGCGAAGTCGGCCCCGACGGCACCATCAGGCGAGTGAGCGTGGTACCGAGCACTTATACGCGGCCGCATCCTCCGATCTTCGTCGCGATGAGCGGCAGCGTCGCCTCGATTCCTTTTTTGGCACGCCACGGCTTTCGGCCAACCTACTTCACCAGCCTCGACAACGTGCTTCAGTTCGCGCGGTTGTACGTCGATGAAGCACGGGCCGCCGGACTTCCGTTCGCCTTCGGTGAACGCCAGAACATCGTGCGCTGGATCCATGTGGGCCGGGACGAACAGGAATTCCGCGACAAACTACTGCGCTACGACTACGAAATGTATGTGAACTTTTATACCGCGTTTTTTTCCAAGCTGCCGCAGTTCACGGATCAGGACTCCACTTTGCAAAGCATGCAGGACAGTGGCATTTTCATGGGCGGCACCGTCGAGCAGCTAAAGCAGCAGTGGCGCCATATCTACGCCACCCTCCCCTCTGAATACATCACGCTTATCTGGCACTACGCACAGTGCCCCAAGCAGGTAGTGCTCGATGAACTCGACGTGTTCATGAACAAGGTGCTTCCCGAACTCGACGCACCCTCTTCAGCCGAACATGTCGCCGAGGCCCATGCGCCATGACTCCGCTGGTCGGAGCACGCGTCCAGGGCATCGTTTAAAATTTCCTTCGCGCCCAGTCTTGTTCGCGATTGACCGCGCCAAGGTCTAGATGTCCAGGTTACCGATCGCGCAGCGTTGTGCGCATGACCTGGGCCGTCTAACCGAGCGCCGGGCCTTGCGCTATGGTATCAGCAGGTCTACCTCACGTCGGATCAGGTTTTTGTAGGCTCAGGGGCATTGGATGCTGAAACGAGTCGATCGAGTTCAAATAGTCGTCAGTGATCGCGCCGAGGCGAAGCGCGCGGCAACTGCGATTTTCGGCGCGGAATTCGTCCGCGACGACGAGGTTAAGCTGCTCGGTGCGAAGCGCACCGTATGCCAGGTTGGCGCCAGCATAATCGAATTCCTCGAGGCCGACGGCAACGGCCGTGTTGCGGATTTTGCGAGGCGGCGGGGCGGTGGCCTGTATGCCGCCGGCTTCTCTGTTGCGGAGCTTGAAGAGGCGGCTGCGCTGTTTGATCGCAACGGCCTCACGTTCGAGCGCGAGGCGGGCCAGCTTTTTCTCGATTCGACGACTACCTGCGGGATGCCCACGGTGATCAGTACGTTTCACGAACGGTCGCCCGTCGGCGCGATAAAATGGATGTACGAGGTGACCAACGTGGTCGCCGACTGGCGTGCGGCGGCGGCGCGCTATACGCGGATTTTCGGACTCGACTCCTCGAAGTATGTTCCAATCGAGCACGCGGATTTCGGCTATACCGGAACCCTCACAATGTTCGATGCGCCCGCCCGCCTCGATCGTATCGAAATTTCGCAGCCCACCCGCGCAGCCGCAATGGGCCAATTCCATCGCCGACATGGCGATTCGCTCTATATGTTCTATGTCGAGACCGACAGCGTCGAGACGATCGCCGGGCGGCTGCAGGAACGCGAGGGCCGCTTCACTCCACGCAAGGAAGGCTTGCACGATGGCTTGTGGATTCATCCGATCGCGTTTTGCGGCGTGCTGGTGGGAGTGAGCCGCACCAACGTAGCGTGGCGATGGTCGGGGGCCCCGGAGCGCGGCCGCTAGGACGGGTCGCGGCCCGCGCGCCAATCAGAGATTGCCTGCCGGCCCTTCATCCGTCCCTTTAACGATCGGGTCCAATCAACGTAGGAGACAGCATTCATGGGAGACAGATTGGAAGGCAAAGTCGCGGTCGTTACGGGCGGCGGTTCGGGAATCGGCGCCGCGACCGCTCGCCGCTTTGCTCGCGAGAAAGCCTCGGTGGTGATCGCCGATTTGAGCGGGACGCGCGCCGCCGCAGTCGCAGACGCGATCACGCAGGAGGGTGGCAAGGCGCGATGGCTCAAGATGGATGCGTCCGACCCGGAGGGCGTCCAGGCCGCTGTCGGTCTCGCGATGGATAGCTGGGGCCGGCTCGACGTGATGTTCAACAACGCGGGTATGGGCACGGTCGAGGCGCTCGAAACGATGACGCTGGAGACTTGGAACCGGACGCTCGCGGTCACGCTCACCAGCGTGTTCCTGGGCATCAAGTATAGTCTGCCGATCATGCGCAAACAGGGCGGCGGATCGATCGTCAACACCGCCTCGATCTCCGGCACGGCCGGCGACTACGGCATGACCGCATACAACGCGGCCAAGGCCGGCGTTATCAACCTGGTACGAGGGGCCGCGCTGGAAAACGCCAAGTACGGAATTCGCATAAACAGTGTTTGTCCTGGCGCCATCAATACTCGCGTATCGCAACTGCTGGGCGGCAACGACGTCGCGGGATTCAAGCGCAACCTTGGCCAAAATCCTATCGGCCGGATTGGCGAGCCCGAGGAGATCGCAAACGCGGTATGTTTTCTGGCCTCAGACGAAGCGTCGTTTATCACGGGAGCGGCGATCGTAGTCGACGGGGGCCTGACCGCTCATACCGGCCTGCCGCACTTCATATAAATCCTGAATTGGGCAGTGGGCCTGCCAAAAACCTGATTCAGCGTGACGCGCCGGACCCGGTGTGGTAGTGGAACAGCCGATGGTCGAGTTTCTCGCGCCGCGGGTTCCTGCTCCCGGCTCGTTGGAGATTCGAGAGGTCAGGCGGGAAGATACTCGACCAGACGCAAGGAGGCATCATGAAACCGTCCGCGGAAGAGATCGCTCGGCGCGTCGACGCGATTGCACCCGCTCTCGCCGCCAACGCCGAGGCCTGCGTCCAGGCCCGCAGTGTCGTACCCGAAAGCATGAAATTGATGGTCGAAGCGGGTCTGTTCAAAATTTGTCAGCCCGCCCGGGTCGGCGGCTACGAGCTCAGCGTCCGTATCCAGTACGACGCGATCACTGCGGTGTCGCAGGTGTGCCCGTCCAGTGGCTGGATTCTAATGGTCATGGGCGCGCATCATTTCTGCCTCGGTGCGTGGCCCGAACGCGGCCAGGAGGAGGTCTTTGGCGAAGGGCGCGACGGGCTGGTCTCGGGGACGCTGGCTTGGCAGGGCAAAGCGCGCGCGGTCGAGGGCGGCTACCGGGTCGACGGGCGCTGGCAGTTTTGCAGCGGCGTTGATCGCTCGAACTGGGTGATCCTCGGATGCGCGGATGCGGAGACCGGCGGCCCCGGCGTGCACGTGGTAGTGCCCAGCGAACAAATAGTCGTGGATGACACCTGGCACGTGCTCGGCATGGAGGGCACCGGCAGCAAGGATGTGCTTGCCAAGGATCTCTTCGTACCCTTCCACAGAGCGATCGACACGCGCGAGCTGATGAAGGGCTCGTCGCCCCACACCTCGAACCACGTCACCAATCTCTACCGGGTCTCGGCGGACTCGATACTTTCGGGGTCGGTGCCGGCGGCGATTTTAGGTTCCGCTAAATTCGCGTTGGAGAAATTCGTCGAGCGCACCAAAGAGCGGCGGGCGATCGTCACCGGCGCGCGCAAGGCCGAGCACGGACCCACCCAACTCCGGCTGGCCGAATCGATGGCAGAGCTGCAGTGCGCACAGTTTTTCATCCACGACGCGGCCAAGCTCATGGCCGAAGTGGCGGACTCGGAGCAGGACGCAGCCGACATGAGCTATCGCGCGCGGGTCAAATGGCAGTCGGCGTATGCGGCCGAGCTTTGCCGGCGCGCCGTGTCGCGCCTGTTTGCGGGCTCGGGAGCGCACGCGGTCTACGATTCCGCGCCGCTTCAGGCCGCATTTCGCAACGTGAACGTCGGCGCCCAGCACGCCAGCATCGATTTCGACACTTCGGGCGAACTCTATGGCCGGATGCGGTTGGGACTGCTCTCGGCGTAAAAATGTATACAGAGGTTTAAACGAAAATGAATAAACTCGATCCCACCAAGACAGCCTTGCTCATCATTAATATGACCAACGATCTGCTAGGGTGGGAAGGCGTTCGACCGCTGGTGCCACGGCTGCAAAGACTATTAGACCAGGCTCGAAAGTGTTCTGTCACCGTTCTTTTTTCATCCCTCGCCTTCTGTAACAACGGAGCTGACAGCGGCCAACTGGGAAAGTTCTGGGAGCCGATCGGCAAAGGAGAAGTTCTCGTCAAGGGGACCCAGGGTGTCGCTATATTGCCGGAGCTGTCGCCGAAAGCGGGCGAGCCGGTTCTGGAACGCAATCGCTACAGTGCGTTCTTCAATAGCGAACTCGACGCGATGCTACGCGGCAAAGGGATCGAGACACTGATCATCGGCGGCTATTCGACGAATTTCTGCTGCGACTCAACCGCGCGCGATGCCAATTTCAGAGACTACCACGTCATTGTGCTTGAGGACGGCACGGCGCCAATCGCATTGGAAGAAGCGAACGGTCAGACTATCGCCCCTGAGCAAGTGCAGAAGACCGTGCTGGCCAACCTCCGTCGCGGCTTCGCACAGGTCGCGACAGTCCAAGAGGTTCTGCGCGCCATGGATGGAGATTAGTTCGTTCCACCCGGGAGGAGCAGGATGAATTCAACCAGTGTGGCCCCTTGGATCGGTAATTGGGCTTGGAGCTTGCCCCTGATAGTGATCAACGTGATCGTCCACGTATGCGGGCTTGCTCTCATTGGTGAGAAGGTCATACATGCTCTGAGCGGCACCATGGAACGGCGCGTCTTCATGTTCAAGTTCGCCGTGACTATGGGCCTCACATCTTTGTTGGCCACCATCCTGCACGGATTTGAGGCGTTCATTTGGGCCGTCGCTTATCGGCAGCTGGGCGCGCTGCCCGATAGACGGACGGCGATGCTGTATTCGCTGAGCGCAATCACCAGCTATGGCCACGCGAACCTGTTTCTGCAGACGCGTTGGCAGCTTATGGGTTCTCTGGAAGCGCTTAATGGCATGTTGCTCTTCGGGCTGACCACGGCTTTTCTATTCGCCATCATCCAGCGGATTTGGCCACTGGGTAGCCGGGAACGGCGACGCCGGGAATCCTAGTGGCGCTCAGTCTCAGTCACGGGATTCTGTGACTGAAGGAACGCTCTGGGTACGCAGTCTGTCTGGTGCGGATGCGGTGATATAGCGCCTGTATTCTCCGGGGACGCAGGCGAAAGCTGCGATTGCTCCAACCGCCTGGAGAAGCGCGAGCAATTGAAAAGCGCGCACGTAGCTGTTAGTTGCGTCGAACATCAGTCCGGATAGCTCGGGACCGAACGCTGCGCCAAATTGTGCGGCACTCCCCAGCAAGCCTTGCAGCGAACCATAGCGTTTGAGGCCCAGACAATCCGCCACTAGCATACTAGTCATTAGGACAGGCGTATTCGCGATAAGGCCGGTAGCTATATACATACTCAGAAAAATTACGTGCTGCGCCCAGGCCAGAGACAGAGCACCTGAGGCCAACAGGCTGAAGGTGACTATCAAGCTGGCCCGCGCCCCCAGGCGATCCGTAATACCTCCCGCCAGCGGTTGGCCCACGATTCCCAATCCCGCGTACACGCTCATCGCCAAAGGCGCCGCCCCCGAGGAGTAACCGAGTCCGGCCATATAAGCCGGGAGATGCATGAATAACCCGGTGATGGCACAGCCCCAGCAGATTTGTGCGATTGCAATCATCCAGAACGAGCGGCTTCGCAGAGCCTCCCTGAGCTCCATTCCCGGGAGATCGTGGGAGGAAGGGCCCTGCCCGTGGGCGAGCGCCTGGGCCGCGCTTGGGCGGGTACGCACTATCGCAAGCGCCAGCGGCAGGAGGACAACCAACATCAGTACCGCGATGATCAGATAGCCTGCGCGCCAGTCGAAAGTGGAAATCGCGCGAGTCAGAACGGGCGCCATCACCATGATGCCGAGGAATTCTCCAGACAAGGCGATTCCCATGGCCAACCCGCGCCGCTCGTGGAACCAGTTGGTGATTACCACAGTGATTGGTACGTAACCGGCGACGCCGATGCCGATCCCAATCAGTACATACGCGGCCATGATGGACGCGTAGGAATTGCTGAAACTCGCACACACGAATCCGATTCCGCAGACCCCGGTTCCGGCGGCCATCACGAATCGTGCGTCGAAGCGATCCAATAGCCATCCTGCGGCGGGCATGCTGGCCGCGTAGAGCAAGCCCATCGCGGTAAATGGTAGAGAACTTTGAGCGCTGTTCCAGCCAAAATGCTCTTGCAGTGGGACCAGGAAGATTCCGAAAATGTCGTATGCCGCGCCCATCAACAGAAATAGCGCGAAGGAAAGGACGGCGACTATTACCCAGCCGTGGCGTTCGAGCTTTGTCATATCACGATTTCGTGACCCTGAGACGGATCCGGCCCGAGGCCTACACGCTGACCATCGAACGACGTGGCGCGATACCGCCGCCCTGAACGAGGTAGGCTAGGCGGCTCACCAGCCCTACCGTGTAGCTCGACCGAGGCGCCTGCGCGCCAATCCGCGAGTCCATGTCCGAGTATATCTACATCCGCATTCGTCGAGAGAGAATCACTCATACCGTGGGCTTCTTTAGAAGGAGATTCGACGATTGGGCGATTTGGCAAAGGTCGGTTGCTCGTCACGGGTTACACATATTATTATGAGGTTCCTGATATTGCACAGCTATCGGAGGCCTTTCAAATCCGCGATTCGCTCATTGGCGCCTCGACCGCGGCCGTCGTGTGTTAGTCGCCTCCGTCGACGGTGCGAACGAGACCGGCCGAGCATCACATCACACCAGGGAAACGATCATATGAAGACCGCAAAACCGGCAGACGTCGGCTTGGACGCGTCCAGGCTTGGACGATTGAGTTCCGCGATCAAGGACGACGTTGCCGCGGAGAAATACGACGGTGCGGTGTTGATCGTCGCACGGGGCGGTAAGGTCGCGATGCACGAAGCGATCGGCTTTACCGATCGCGCTAGCGGCCGGGTGGCCCGCACCGGCGACGTGTTTTTGATCTTTTCGATCACCAAGGCGCTTACGGCGGCAGCGGTGCTCATCAAGGTCGACCGTGGGGAGTTGTCGCTGACCACCAGGGCCGCCGACATCATCCCGGAGTTCGGATGCAAGGGAAAACATCGCATCACGATCGCCCAATTGATGTCCCATACGGCCGGTCTTTCGGCGGGGATACCTCCGATCCCGTTCGAGATGATTGGCGACCAAAAAACCATGGTCGCGGCTATCTGCCAGATGGGTGTAGAGGGAATACCAGGCGAAAGAGTCAACTACAGCCCGATAATCGCTCACTCGATCCTGGCCGAAATCGTACGCCGCGTTGACGGCGGCTCACGCCCGTTCCGCGAGATCCTCGCCGCCGAGGTATTTGGGCCGCTAGGGATGAATGACACCTCGCTTGGATTGCGCAAGGAGCTCGAGCCGCGCCGGGTGCCGGTCGTAGTGCGTGACCGCAGCGAAGGTATCTTTCCACCCGAAATGCTTGAAGCCTACGGCACCATGATCAAAGAGGATTCCGAGATTCCCTCGGGGGGCGCTTTCTCGACGGCCTCGGACCTTTTCCGTTTCGCGGAAGCGCTGCGCCGGGGCGGCGAACTGGACGGCGTGCGCATCCTGTCACCGGCGATCATTCGCCTGGCTACCACCAATCAGACCGGCATGCGCCGCAACAGCCTGTGGGATTTCGCGCTGGAGATGCGGGGTTGGGAAGAATTTCCGGCCTTTCTCGGACTGACCTTCTTCCTGCGCGGCACCGGCATCTTCCCGCACTGGTTCGGCAATCTCACTTCACCGGGAACCTTCGGCGCGGCGGGCGCCGGCTCCACGGTGCTCTGGGTCGATCCGGAGCGTGACCTTACCTTCGTATGTTTGACCGCCGGATTGATCGAAGAGACTCGCAACGTGGATCGCTTCCATCGGCTGTCGGACCTCGCGAGCTCGGCCGTGGTCGACTAGGCATCCGGCGGCTGGAGCGGGCGAATCTCGGATTGGCCGGTGCCGGTTAGCTCGAGATTCCGATCGTGATACTGCGCGAGGCTGGTGCGATGGCCCACGCTGACCAGGGTGATCGGGCTCTCGACCAGCCGCCGATAGAGCCTCGCTTCGTTGGCCGGGTCGAGCGCGCTGGTCGCTTCATCGAGGAACGCGAAGCGCGGCTGGTTGAGCAACAAGCGCGCGAACGCGAGGAGTTGCTGTTCGCCCTGCGACAGAACCTCGGCCCAGTTGCGCTCGGCGTCGAGTCCGCCCACGCGCGCGGGCAGATCCGCAAGGTTCACCTCGGCGAGGATGCGATGCAAGTCGTCGTCGCTGGCGTCGGTCGCGCGCGGATAGCATAGCTGCGCGCGCAACGAGCCCAGAATCATGTAGGGACGCTGGGGCAGGAACATCATCTCGTCGAGCGGCGGGCGCACGATTCGGCCGCTGCCCGTGCGCCAGATGCCCGCGATCGCGCGGGTCAGCGAAGTTTTTCCGACGCCACTCGGTCCCGTGATTAGGAGACGCTCGCCGCCGGCAACGTCGATCGAGAGGTTTTCCACGAGCTGAGCGTTTCCGTCCGGAGTTGCCAGGGAGACGTCTTCCAGCGCGATACGCGGCGCCTCGGCGATCTCGATTCCGGCGCTCGCTTCGGCCTGGCGCGCGCTTTCGCATTCCTCGAGAAAGGTTGCGAGCCGATATACGACCGTGGCGTAACTGGTCAGTCCCTGGAACTCGGTGATCACCAGCGCGAGCGTCCCCTTGACCGCGGCGAAGGCGGTCGCCGCCTGGAAGATTTGCCCCATCTCGATTCGATGCGAGAAATACGCGCCGGCCAATACAATCCACGGCACCAGGGTGACCGAATGATCGTAGGCGCTTTGCACGAAGCCGAGGTAGAGTTGCCACTGCAGCAGCGTCTTGTAGTTCGCGACCACCCATCCGAAGCGGCGGCTCAGTTCGCGATGCTCCTGTGCTTCGCCGCCGTACAGCGCAATCGATTCCGCGTTGTCGCGCACGTGAACCAGGTCGAAGCGGAAGTCCGCTTCGTAGCGCTCCTGGTTGAAATTGATCACCACCAGGCGGCGGCCCACCATGATGGCAATGTAGGTGCCGATAACCGAATAAGCGATGAGCGCGAGCGCCAGCCAGTGCGAGATCGTCCACAGAATGCCGAAGAACGCGGCCGCCATGACAATGGAACCGATCGCGGTGTTCAGATAGCTGAGCGTCGAGGTGGTAAAGGAGTTCAGATCCTGCTGGATGCGCTGATCGGGATTGTCGATTTTGCCGTCCAGGTTCATCTGGTAGAAAGCGTGATTGCCGAAACCGATCGCGACAAACCACTCGGTCATCCACTCGCGCCACAGGATCTGAAGCCTGCCGACCAGGTAAGGGAGGAAAGGGTAAGCCACGATCACAAAGGCGATCCAAATGAAGAACAGCATCAGCAAAAAGTGAAATCGGTTCGCGTCGTAGTTCTGGAGCGCATTGACCACGTCGCGGTTGATATAGCTGAAGATCGCCGAGAACCCGACGAGCAGCAGGACCATCACGATCACCACCGCCAGCAGGGCGCATGCCTTGCGCTTTTGATCCGAAGCCCAGAACGGTTTCGCCAGCCGCCACAGCCGCCGCCAGAAGACCCGGTCAAACCTTTCCATCGAGTTCACTCGCACACCGCCTGCCGAACATAAATTGACTTCGCGGGCCACGCATCCATTGCCCATAGGCTACTGCGGCGGCAATCCGTACGCGATGCGCATCGTCTTGGCCGGAGAACGGCATTGTGGACCGTTGGAAATACCCACGAGAACGGCGTGTGCGGACGCGTTCGTAACCAGCAACTTTGAATGGCAGGTGGTGGCTATTTGCCGCCGAAACGGTGCCGGAGCCGTGACGCCGGAATAGACAGCGCCTGAACCGCCCTTAGAAAAGGAACCACCAGGAACTTTTCGTCGTGGTCGACTGGCAGTTGTTACCTTGGGCGTCGCACGCCGGAGGTGCAGACGCAGCCTGTCCGGTCTGGCTTGACTGATAAAAACAAGCTTGCAGGCCTAACGTCGTGAGTCCCAGTACTGCCGCGAGAACAATTACCCTGCGCATTGTTATACATACCTTCACTCTCATTCTGCGCGCTTCGAAAAGAGGATACAAAGAAAATTTGTTCCACCTTTGGCAGCGCGCGGAATAATTCGCAGCCGTAAGCCGAGGGGGACCGAGACGTTACGACGGATACAGAAAGATTCGGCGACATGGAGAACGAGCGCCATGATCGCCGATTCTCCGTTCCGCGAAGGCCGGTCCGTTACAGGGATCTGAGAAAATTCAGCAGATTCTGCTGATTTGAAGCGCCCAGCCCGTTGAAATTGTTCATTACGGCGTTAGCCTCTGAGCCGCAGGAAAGGATCGGCGACAATGGAGCAAAAAAGTCACCGGCGACCTCAAACGTTTCCAGCGAGGTGACACTGATACAATCCCTGAGCGGACTGGCGTGCGCCTCTATCGCCGAAAGCAGATCGCTGGCTCGTCCGTCGTGCAGGAAGAAGAGGCGCTGCCCGATGCCCCACAAGGGCGCGGTGCGGAACTCATCCGGGCCGGCGATGCCTTGGTTGATACCGTCGGTAAGATTCTCCCCCATGTGATGCAGCGCAAAGTCCGAGTAGGGTTGATAGGTGACGTTGCTCAAATCCTGGAACTGGGACGTTGCCGTGGTCAGGCTCGGCGAATGGCAGTTGGCGCATCCGACCGAGCTGAAAAGGTTCTGGCCGTTGGCGACTGAAGCCTGCGAAATCGAGACTCCGTTCTGGGTGACAAATGGCGGTCTCGCGGGTGCGGGCGCCGCGTTAAACCGCATGAATATCGCGAGGTTCTCCATCGCGGAAGCCATTTGAGTGGCGGTTCCGGTTGTGGCGCCCGAACTGCCGTTCGGTCCGGTGGCCGCAGCGCTGTCTTCAGGGGTGTTGTTAAATAGACAGCCGGAGACCGCCGAGCGCTCGTTAGAGAAGTTCTCGTTCGAAACGCCGAGTTCCACGCTCAAAGCCTCGCCGGCAAACACGGCGAGTGATTTGTTCTGTGCCTTCCAGCCAAAACGCGTAATGGTTCCGTCGTTTCCGTTCACATTGAACCGGCCGGCGATGCCGAGTCTGGACTTCGCGGCCTGGTTGGCGCCGAGGTTGGCCTGGAGGGTGCTATCCGGCGTGTTCTCGATCAGTCCAAGACCGAACACGGGCGTGGGAATGCGGAATATCACGTTTCCGTTGGCGAGCTGCTGGGTGAAGTTGGGCTGAGCGAGGTTGCAGCCCGGAGCATCGGAACGCCCGGCGATCGTAAACAGATTATGCACGCCGCCGTCGAGCCGGTTCTGGTTCAAAATGAAGCGCGCTTCGCGGACCGGACCATTGGCGGTGATGAACGAAGGTAGCGCATTCGTTGCGCCGTCCATGTTCGCGATCCCAAATTCCGGATTCGTACTTGGGCTCGAACCACCCAACGTTGGCTGCGAATGGCACATCGCACAACTGTTGCCGTTGAAGGCGGGGCCAAGTCCCACGCCAGGCTCGCCGATTATGTTGTTAGCGGCGGAATTACCGGAGACGGAAAAGACTTCCTTAAAGACATTCTGGCCCCCACCCCAGAACTTTTGCATGTCCACTGAATCCGCCAGGGGAAGGCGTGGTGCGTTTCCCCCAGCACTCGGGCGCGGACCCGGATCGGTCTGAGCGTGGAGAGTGCCGACCAAGAGAAGAATCAACGCGACGCCCACAGGCGTCAGACGCGGAAGTAAGCCCCCGCAGAGGCCAATCCGCGAGTTGGTTGAAGTGGTTGAGACGTCGGAAACGACCTGAAGCGACCTGAGCAAGTCCATTGGCATCCCCCCAAAGGACACACAGCGTCGGCCCGCGCTGGAAGAACGTACCGCAAAAGTTCCTATGGCCGAGACGCGCGCAAAGACTTCGACATGCACTATCTAATGCATCAAAGTCCTGTCAAGCCTTTTAACAGTTTAAAAGTCAGAATTATTTGTCATAAAAGACTTTTGAACCTGTATTATGACGCGCTACAGCGCCATCATGGTGCAGAGTGGGGAAAAATGTCTTAAGACATTGTTCGATACCGCCTCTCTATATCGCCGGCCGTACCAGGGCTCGCCTATCGCCCGAACGACAAGGTCTTCGAAAAGAACCGCCCCCAGGGCTGGGTCCATTTATGAAAATTCGGCTAACGTGGCGAGTGGAATAGCTGAAGGGGTCGGGCCGCTGCGTCCAGGAGAGAAGCCTATGAAAATTGAATCAGCTCAGTTGCGTGATCTTGCCAAGCGTTATACCGCGGCGTGGTGCAGTAAAGATCCCGCGAGCGTGGCCGCGTTCTACTCACCGAATGGCTCGCTCAGGGTCAATGACGATGCTCCGGCAGTGGGGCGCAGAGCGATCGGAGAGGTTGCTCAGGGCTTTATGACCGCTTTTCCGGATCTGGAGGTGATGATGGACAACGTCCTCATTGAGGGCGACCGCGCCATCTACCATTGGACGCTCGCCGGCACCAACACTGGGCCCGGCGGGACCGGGAGGCGAGTTCGCATCAGCGGGTTCGAGGAGTGGGAGATCGGTGGTGACGGGCTGATCGCTGAGTCGCGGGGCCACTTTGACAATACTGCTTACCAGCGTCAGCTTAAACACGGGTCCGAGGAATCATTGCGGTAATTTTGTCCCAAGACCCACTGGGCGCTGGTTGACTCACGCATTTACAGGCTGAAGCGCCGCAAGAAGCTGACACGGCTGTTCGTCGTCGGCTGCTCAACGGCCGCTTAGCTTTGCGGTGCGCTTCTTTGCGGACGCGACGCGCGTATTTGGGCGTCGCGTCCGGTTTGTACGGCTCGGATCAAGCGACAGATCGGCGGCGGGTCAGCCTTTGCCAATTACATACTTCGCGAAATCGGCGATTACCTTCGGCGCGCCCGCGCGAGTGCCGCCGTGCACCGCGATCTGTTTCACTCCCATGCGGCGCATCGCTTTGACTCTTTTCACCAGTTCCTCGGGAGTCCCGGTCAATGTGGTTTGTTTGAGGATATTCTCAGTGACCAGCGGTGCGTGCTCCGGTTTGAACTCATTGACGTAGCCCGAATAGAGATCGAGATGGCGCGTCTCGATTGGAGCATCCGGCGTGCGATAGGCGTCGCGGAATCTCATCATGTCGTCGCGAATGTCCGCAGGGAGGTCGCTGGGATCCTTCACCGACAGCGCAAAGATGTTGCACTCGGAGGCGACGTAGGAGCCTACCGCGCGTTGCATGTCGGCTAGTTCTTCGCCTGGTTTTGCCACGTGGAATGCGGTCAGTACGCAGATGTATAGATCCTGCAGGCGCTTGCCCGCGCGCTCGGCACCGCGCCGAATGTGGCTCAGGGTGTACTCCAGCAGGCTGTCGCCCACGGCGCCGAAAAGGATCACGCCGTCGCCGATTTCGCCCGCCAGCTCCAGCGTCTTAGGTCCACTCGCTGCGACATAGATGGGCACCTTCTTCTTAAGGTTGATCCATCCGCCGGTCGGATTGAGAAATCGGATCATCCGTCGCCGGCCATTCTCCTCGTACGGCACCGTTTGCCCGCCGAGCAGTCCCCGACATATCTCGACGTGTTCGCGCAACTCCGAGAGTTTCGCCGCGGGCATCCCTAGCGTGCGCCGCGCCGTATTGCCGGTGCCAATACCCATGATCGCCCTTCCCGGGGAGAGCAGGTTGAGGGTCGCGAAATTGTTGGCGGTCACCGGCGCGATCCGCGAGAGCGGATTGGTCACGTTGGTGCCGAGCTTGATCTTCCTGGTCTTGGCCGCGCAGAGCGCCAAGCACTGAAACACGTCGGCGCAGATCATCTGGGTGTCGTACAGCCAGGCGTGAGTGAAACCTTTTCTCTCGGCGAGTGCCACGTCCTTGTGAATGTCAACTGCGGAAAGAAACGCGAAGCCGTAGTCCATGGTCTGCTCCTTGTGGTGGCTTATTTCTGGATTTTCGTTTTCTTGGTTCCCAACGCTCACCGGCGTTTAGTACAAAACAACACGCTTTCGCAATGCTCCGGGGTGGCCTTCGAAGTCAGGCATCGAATCCCTGGACGGCAGTCGGATTGCCAATATGGCTGATCGCGTTAGCTCATGTGTTGGAATAGACAGCCAAGCGCCGCTATACTGGCGCGCAATGGCGTCGGTCGTCTTCTCGCGCGGAACCTGTGAGTTTAGTGCCGTTGCGTACTTCAACTCCCTGATCGCGGATTGCCAGGGTGCTCACGCAAGAAGATACACATCACTTTCGAGGGGCAAAGCGAAGTTTGGCCTATGAGCTCACGCCGATTCACTCTTGGACGCGCTCCGACTTGCGATATCCCTATCGCGGACGACTCGGTCAGCCGGGTGCACGCCGAAATTCTGATCGTTGGTAGCGATCGTATGCTGGTGCGCGATCTCGGCAGCCAAAACGGCACTGTGCTGCTTCGCCAGGGCCGCGAGTTCCGACTCGGCGAGGAAACGATCTTTCTGACCGACACGTTGCGCTTCGGCGAAGTGACGCTACAGGCGCGCGAAATCTTCGAAGCATTGTCAAATTCAGTTGAACAGCCGGCGCCCGTACCGGCCGCCGCACAGCAGGTTCCGCCGGCGAAGCCGCCCAGCGCGGCTCAGGCGCTGGTGCGATGCGATTGCGGAGCGATCAAGCCGCGCGGCCAGCGCTGCCCGGTATGCGGGGAATGACGCAAGCTGGGAGAGGGAGAAACGTTCGATGAGTCAGCCACCGCAAGCATCGCCGGCCCGTCCAGTTCAGCCGCAAGCGCCGATGGAACAGCGAACGCCGGCGGCATCGACGAGCGGCGGCAGCCAGGTCGGGCGGCTCTGGGCGACGCCCGATCGGCGCACGGTAATGCTTCTCTCGGTGGGCGCGTCGATCTTGTTCATCATCCTGCTGACGATCATCTTTCCGAAAGACAGCCACGGCGCCGAAATCCTGACCGACCACAGCAAGTACTCGCACTTTCCCTATCCCTTGACGATCCAGAACCTGGAGCACGTGCTGTTTTTTATCGGACTTGGCGAACTGCTCGTGCGCTGGCGGAGCGCGACCAACGAACACGCCTACGCGGAAATGCATCTGCTGCCCGAGGATCAGGAGACGGTGCTGCAGCAGACCGATCTGGCTCCAATCCGCCGGCGGGTTGCGCACTTGTTCGGCCGCGAGCACGGATTCCTGCCCTACCTTATCGACGTGTCCATCCTGCAATTCCAGTCAGGCCGCTCGGTCGAACAGGTCGTGGGCGTGATGAATTCGAGCCTCGAGCTGATCGAGCATCGCGTCGATCTCCGCTACGGGTTGATTCGTTATATCGCGTGGCTCATCCCGACCGTGGGATTTATCGGAACCGTGGTCGGCCTTGGGGGATCGCTCGCGCTGGTGCCTGAAAACGGCAACATCTCGATCTATGAAATCGCACAGGCATTGTCGCTCGGATTCAACTGCACGATGGTCGCGCTGATGGAAAGCGCAATCCTGGTCTTCGTGCTCTACCTCGCGCAGGAGAAGGAAGAGACGGCAATCAACCTTGCGGGGACTTACACGCTGCGCAACCTGATCAATCGATTGTACGAGGGACCGCGGTGAAGGCCCGCAATCGCGAGGTCAACATCTTCAACATGTCGGTGCTCGACTTGTTGACGGGCGCGCTCGGCGCGTTCTGTTTTCTGACGCTCGCGCTGTTTCCTTCCTACTTCAAGGTCATGGGCGCGTCTGCCGCGAGCAAAGCCGAAGAAACGAAGGCCGCCGAGGCGCTCAAGAAGGTTCATGTCAAACTCCAGAGCGAACTGGCCAGCGCCAAAGCCAACCAGAGCGGGATGCCGCCGTTTGCGATGGCGTTCGTGACGATGTCGAACCCGCAGAACGCATTCTGCGGTTACTTCCAGGTCACCAACGCGGTCGGCCCGGGCGGCGAAGCCGCGGTCAAACTGCTGCCCAACTACGTTCACAACGGCTATGACTTGAACCTGAACATGTTCCTGCTGGCGCCGGGCAGCTACGAACTTTCGCTTCGCGCTTATGCAAAGACTACCCCGTGCGCAATCCTTCTGGACGAGTTCGGCGCGAACGGGACTCAGGTAGTGAAGGCGGACGTGGGGACCGCGCTTGCGCCTTACGATTTGAAGTTCGACGTGAAGACCGAAGATCTGCAATTCGCGCGGATTCTTAAACAGTGAGTGAGCGCGTAGCATGACGAGTCGAGCGAAAGCCTGCGTCCGATCTTGGCGGAGCGCGCGATGAAGCCGCGCAATCGCGAGGTCAGCATCTTCAATATGTCGGTGCTCGACCTGCTGACCGGCGCACTCGGCGCGTTCTGTTTCCTTACGCTCGCGCTGTTCCCATACTACTACAAGGCCCAGAAAGTCTCGGCGGCAGCTTCGAACCACAACGCCAAAAACGCCGACCTGAAGGCCAAGAACGAAAGCCTCAAAGCGCAACTCGCCGCGGAGAAAGCCGCCGGCAATCAGATGCCGCCCTTTGCGCTGCTGTCGCTTTCGTCGAGCAACGACCAGAATGTAAGTTGTGCGACTTTTGTCCTCAATTCGGCGACCCAGCCGCCCGGAGCTCCGCCGGTGGGCTATCGCCCCACGGGCGTGCAGCCCGATGGACACGCCTACGGCATCTACCTCTTTGCCATCCGTACCGGGCCATACCACTTCGCAGCGAGCGCGACTCCTACCGTGGCGGGGACTTGCACCATTTCCATTTCAACCGTGACCGCCAAACCGCGCTCACAACAGCTCGACATCAAGCAAGCACAGAATGTTCAATTCGATTTCGACGTCGAAGGCGGCGATTTCTCCGCCAGCCTGTTCGATTGAAGGTGATTCACAATGGCGATGACGAGATGCAGTCACGGTCACTTCTTCGACGCCGCCAAGCACACCTCGTGTCCGTATTGCGGGGTCGGCGCCGATGTCGTCGAAGGCAAAACTCGGCGCGTGCCCGATCACGTGGGTGGTGGCGCCCCCGCGCCGGTCGCAGCGGCTCCATCGGCGGTGGCGGCGGGGTCCGCGGACCCCGGCGTGACGCGCGCGGTCTATCGCGACGCGTCGTCGGGAATAAGTCCCGTGGTTGGATGGTTGGTGTGCGTCGAAGGTCCCGACAAGGGCCGCGATTTTAGAATCCACGGCGAGAAGAATTTCATCGGCCGCAGCCCCTCGATGGACATCGCGCTCACCGGTGACGACAGCGTCTCGCGCGATAAGCATGCCTCGGTCGCGTACGATCCCAAGCGCCGCGCTTTCTGGATTCTGCCGGGCGAAGCGTCGGGCCTCGTCTACCTCAACGAGCAACTGGTCAACACGCCGATGAAACTGACCTTGAGGGACATCGTCGAAGTCGGCAAAAGCAAGCTGATGTTCTGGCCGCTCTGTGACGACACATTTCATTGGGACTAACGGGCTCATCTACGCGCCCGGCAACGCCCAGGCCGTAGGCAAGCGCGAGGACCAGCAGGACTCGTTCGGGTTCTCCGATCCTCGCGACGCGAGCTTCATGGCGCACGGCGGCATGCTCGCGATCGTGGCCGACGGCATGGGCGGGATGGCACACGGCGCCGAGGCGAGCCAACTGGCGGTGCACGCTTTTCTTCAGCAGTACGCGGGCAAGCAGATCGGCGAAGCGATCACCCAGGTGTTGGGCCGCGCGGTCGAAGCCGCCGATCGATCGGTATTCGAATTTGCGTCGTCCGTGGGCCTCGCGCGCGACGTCGGCTCGACGCTCGTCGCCGCGGCCTTCACCCCGTCGGGATTGTACTGGATGTCGGTCGGCGACAGTGCGCTCTATCTGTGCCGCGACGGCGGCCTGACGCAGCTCAACCATCCGCATACACTTGGCGCGCGCCTGGCCGAGTTGGTTAAACGCGGCGCCATGTCGCCCGAAGAGGCCGCGATCGATCCCGATCGCGACGCGCTCACGAGTTATATCGGCGCCGGCGGAATTGCCGAAATTGATTCGCCCAGCGAAGGCGTCGCCGTCGCGCCCGGTGACACGGTCATTCTGTGCAGCGACGGGCTCTATAGGGCGCTCAGCCACGAGGAAATCTCGCGCATCGCGGCCGGCGCCGCCGACGCGCAGGAGGCCGCTGACACACTGATTGCCAGCGCGCTGGCACGCGATCTTCCCCATCAGGACAACGTAACTGTCCTCTGCGTCAGGGTTACGGAGAAGGAAGCGAGGTAAGATGCGCCCGGACGAAACCGCGCGGCTATGCATGGGATGCATGAACGATCGTGGCACCGCCGCGATCTGCCCCACCTGCGGCTACGACGAAGCCGCGCCGCCTTCCGTACCGTTCCAGCTCGCTCCGCGCTCGGTGCTCAACGATCAGTATATCGTGGGACGCGCATTGGGGGCCGGCGGATTCGCGATCACCTACCTTGCCTGGGACATCCGCCTCGCCCGCCGCATCGCGATCAAGGAATACATGCCGAGCGGAATGGCGAGCCGCTCGGTCGATACCAGCCAGGTCGTGCCCCACAGCGGCCCGTCAAAGGAAGATTTCAATTACGGCCTCGAACGCTTTCTCGAAGAGGCGCGGATGGTCGCGCAGTTCGACGGCCATCCCGGGATAATCGCAGTCACCAATTTCTTCCCGGCTCACGGCACGGCCTACCTCGTGATGGAATATCTCGAGGGCACCACTCTCAAAGATTACTTGAAAGATCATGGCGGCCGCCTCGGCTTCAACGAAGCGCTCGAGCTCATGACGCCGGTGATGGACGCGCTGCGCGAGGTGCATCGCGTCAACGTCCTCCATCGCGATATCAGCCCCGACAATATCTACGTCACTACCAGCGGTTTGATAAAGCTGCTCGACTTCGGCGCGGCGCGCCAGGCCTTGCGCGATCGAAGTCAGCGCCTGTCAGTCATTCTGAAGGTCGGCTACGCCCCGGAGGAGCAATACCGCAGCACGGGCAAGCAGGGACCGTGGACTGACGTCTATGCGGTCGGCGCGACCTTTTATCATCTCCTCACCGGCTCGATTCCGCCGCCGTCGATCGACCGCCTGGCCGAAGACACGATTCAGCCGCCGAGCGCGATGGGCGTCGATATTCCGCCCGCCGCCGAGCAGGCCCTGATGACGGCGCTTTCGGTCAAGGCGGCGCAGCGCTACCCGACGATCCAGGATTTTCAAGCCGCGATCGGCCTCCCGCAGCCCGGCCAGCCCGTGCCCCCGCCGCCGCATCCGAAGCCCGGGCCTGGTCTGCTTGGATTCGTCAAGACGCTGCCATCGTGGGCGATACCGGCGGCAGGCGCAGGCTTCATCGGGGTCGCGTTTCTGGTTGGCTTCCTGATCTTCCATCGCAGGCCGGAGCCCCAGTATCAGCCGTACGCGAGCAATCAACCTTACGGACAAACCAGCCCGGCCGCTGGTCAACAGCCCACGCAGCCATCCAACCCTTTGGCCAACTTCAATCCTGCCAATCCCTGGGCATCGATCACGGCGTCTCACGCCGGCGAGATCGCACCGTTGAAGGACACCTGGCCGCTGCCCGACGTGGACGTGATGGCGCAAAAGGCGCTGGTGCGGGCGCAGCAATGGTCGCCTGATGCACAACTGGTGGAAATCAGCGTCGAGCTGCAGCAGCAACAGCCCTCGGTTTCGTATCCTTTCTACGTCCAGACCAGCGTCGGCCTAATTATGGTGAAGTTGAGTTTTTATTCCGCCATGAAACAGCAGGCGATCATGATCACGCCTAACGCACCAAACAACCCCGGCCAGACCGACGGTGACTTTTTCTCCTATGGTTTCGTCGATTGGGGTGACAAGCTTCCCGTGCCGACGCGCTTCCTCAGCCTCGGCGATGCGATAAAGCAGGCGCATCTGATGGGGATGCAGGCGAGGATGGTTCGCAGCGCCACCCTCGAAAATAACGCGCGCGGAACCGAGCAAGGAGGTGTCAATATCTCCGGGCTCAGATGGGTGCTCCTGCCGGTTTTCGGTGATGGGCTCTATGCGATCAACGCACACCTTCCCGATAGCCGCAGCGCCTCCGATAATGGGAATTCAAGCAGTCTGGCGCCCGCTTCCGGCGGCGCTACCGGGTCGGTCGATAGTCGATTGATCGGGACCTGGGTCGCGACGGTGCGGACGCCGAATGGTCCGCTTCGTATGCGCTTCACCCCGACCAACGACGGCACTTATCGGACGGCTCTGCGCGTGGGAGCGTCACCATTGCCCGATGACACGGGTACTTTCCGGGCGATGAATGGCCAATGGTCCCGCCTCGGGCACAATGGCATTTCCGACCATGGCACATATGCGTTCAACGGCTCCGACCAGGTCACCTTCACTACGACACTTGGTGCGCCGGTAACTTATCATCGCGAGTAGAGCGGGCCGTAACGGCGATCCCAGAACGAACCGCGGCGGCAATGCCGATCTATACACTGATGGGCATGGCAATCCCAAAATTTCAATTCCTCTGGACTGGATAGCCCGCCCTGTTCCAACTTTCCATCCCGCCACGCAGAACTGTTACTTGCTCGAACCCCGCCTTCGATAATATTTCCGCCGCGCTCGCCGAGCGCTTTCCACTTCGTCAAATGGTTACTATCGGCCTTCGCCTGACATCAGTCAGCTCTGGGATTTTTGCCGAGAGTTCCGCGATCGGAATGTTACTTGCGCCCGCAATATGGCCGAGCGGCCCTCGGAATTCTTCAGGAGTGCGCACGTCAATCAGGGCCATCTCCTCGCCGCTTTCCAGTCGACGTCCAAGAGTCGCTGGGTCGGTAAAGCGTTGCCCCTTTACCCTGCGAACCAGTCGCGGCAGTAAAGCAACGGCCGCAAGCAACGCCAGGGCAAGCATAGCCTTGCGGATTGCTCCCGCCTGTCCGGAGGCCGCCTCGCGCCCCGCGTAGCCAAGATAAGTATAAGCCAACGTGCCCGGCGCGATGCACACAAAGGAAGCGAGGACGTAATCGCGAAGACGGATGCGTGTCAGTCCGAAGGCATAATTCATGAGATTGAAGGGAAAAAGCGGCACCAGCCGGACGAACGCGACGAAACGCCAGCCTTCCTCCTCAACTCCGCGCATCAGACGACTGAGGCGTTCGCCGCTCCGCGCCGCAACCCAGTCGAACGCTACGTATCGCGCGATCACGAAGGCGAGCGTGGCGCCCAAGGTCGCGCCGCTAAGGTTCCACAAAGTACCCCAGATGGGGCCGAAGACGGCGCCGCCGGCCACGGTGAGCACCGATCCGGGTACGAATAGCACCGTGCCCAAGGCGTACAGGAGCAGGAACAGGATCGGAGCCCATCCTCCGAAGCGCTGCAGTTCCAACTTGACAGTCGTGGGCCGGAGAAGTTCGCGATGGAGGCCAAGCCATATAATCGCCGCCGCAAGAGCCGCCGCCAGAACCGACCGAAAGATGAGATTGCGCCAGTTCATGCGACACGCCTCCAGGTGATAGCGTACGCGCCTGCAGCACCACGGAACGGTTGTAAGAGCATACGGTCGAGCCACAACTCGCGCGCTTCGCGGAACTGCTCTATGCCAATCGTCATGCCCTGATGGCCGGCGGCGGGCTGATCGCGATAGGTGCCGAGCAAACGATCCCACCACGCCAGGTTGAAGCCGAAGTTGCTGTTGGTTTCGTCGACCACGATCGAATGGTGGACGCGGTGCATGTCGGGCGTGACCACGAACCATCGAAGATAGCGATCGAGCCGCACGGGGATTCGAGCATTTCCATGATTGAACATTGAGCTTGCGTTAAGCAGTACCTCGAAAACGAGCACGCCGAGCGCGGGTGCTCCCAGCGCCACCACCACGGCGAACTTGATCAGCATCGAGAGCACAATCTCGATCGGATGGAAGCGCGCGCCCGTGGTGACGTCGAAGTCGAGGTCGGTGTGATGCATCCGATGCACCCGCCAAAGCGTAGGCACCGCGTGAAACATCACGTGCTGCAGATAGATGGCGACGTCGAGCAGCACCACCGACGCAACCACAGCCATCCAAGCCGGAACCGGCAGGTTGTTGAACAGGCCCCAGCCCCGCCTTTGGCCGGCCAGCGCCAGACTCACCGCCGTGGCGGGAAGCAAGATCCTGACGAACGCGGTATTCAGTGCGACGACGGTCAGGTTGCTTGGCCAACGTCTGAACCTCGAATATGACCTTGGCCGGCGCGGCGATGCCGCTTCCCACAGCGCCATCGCGGCAAAGACGGTGATAAACACTCCCAGGCGTATTGCGGCCTCGCGAGTCAGCATCGTTGACCTGCGGCAAACATTCAATTAATCTCTTGAATGATTAAATTAAGAGGTTTCCTTCACTATGTCAAGCGAGAATCCCAAACGCGCAATGTTCGAACAGTTCGCGGCGGTAGCTCGTGCTATCGGTTCGGCCCACCGCCTGGAGTTGCTCGAGCTGCTCGCGCAGACCGAACGCAGCGTAGAGGAGTTAGCCGGGCTGAGCGGTTTGTCGGTTGCCAACGCCTCACAGCATTTGCAGCAACTCCGCCGCGCGGGGCTCGTCGGGGCACGCAGGGACGGGAAGCGGGTGCTCTACACGCTCGCCGACGGCGAGGTAGTCGCGCTGCTCGGCGCCTTGCGCCGGATCACCGAGCGCAACGACGGCGCGGTGGAGAAGGTGCTCAATAGCTACTTTCGCGAGCGCGACAGTCTCGAAGCCGTATCGCGCAAGGAACTGTTGCGGCGCATGCGGGAGGAGCTTGTCACGGTGATCGACACCCGCCCGGCGGAAGAATTCGCCGCGGGTCACCTGCGCGGCGCCCTCAACCTACCGCTGCGCGAGCTCAAGCGACGGCTGCGTGAGTTGCCTCGCGAACGAGAGATCGTCGCCTACTGCCGCGGCGCCTATTGCGTGCTCTCATATGAGGCGGTTGCCGAACTGCGCAAGCGCGGGTTCAAAGCCTTCCGGCTTGAAGAGGGATATCCGGAGTGGCGAGCGGCGGGTCTGCCGGTGGAACATTCCGCAACCGCCTGAAGCGAGCGTCGGGATTTGGAGGAAACGCCATGCCGCCGTGGGCAATGATGCCTGGGCATGGAATGGTATTCAGCCCAATCATTGACTATCAGTTTACCATTGAATTGAAGGCACGCCTGCTTCCCTTGTTGGAAAGAGTCGCCACTTAAACCAAGTCCGTGGAGCGACCGACGTGATCGGAGCGGTATAGCCGATGTGTGACGACCGTAGCGTAGTCACTCGGTTGAGGCGCGTGTCGGATTTGCTTCGGTGCCACGACTACTTGCTTTAAGATATCAACCAGCTCAAAAACCTCGCCGGAGCGGAGATCGCATCGCACGTTGCCCGACCAGACCTGCGGGACTACCTCACCCGGACCAAGGTTTTGGGTAGTGGATCAACTGACCCACTAGCAGATTGTGAGTAGGTACACCGCCCACTTTGGGGGTATCGAGCTTACCCCCGGATCGTTCTGGCGAGTCGGATGCCCATGAACTGCCAGCGGGCATCGGCGGGGAAAAAGTTCCGATAGGTGGAGCGAATATGCGAGACCGAAGTCGCACACGAACCGCCGCGCAACACAAACTGGTTGGCCATAAATTTGCCGTTATATTCCCCGAGCGCGCCCGCTGGTGCGGTGTACCCCGGATAGGGGGAATAGTGACTTTGGGTCCACTCCCAGACGTCTCCAAACATTTGGACTAGCGGGACAGCGGCGTCGATCTGACTGACGGGGACGGGGTGGAAGTTTTGGTGCTCGACGAAATTACCCTCGATCGGTAGAGACAGCGCCGCAACTTCCCATTCGGCCTCGGTGGGCAAGCGCGCATCGGCCCAGCGTGCGTAGGCGTCGGCTTCGTAGTAGCTGACATGACATACGGGTTCGCTCTCCCGCACGGGTTGCATCCCGGCAAGGGTCATCATCCACCAGGCGCCATCTCGCTGTTCCCAATACAGCGGAGCCTGCCAGCCTTCGCGCCGGACCGTATCCCAACCCATGGATAGCCACAACTCCGGCCGTTCATACCCCCCATCGGCCATGAAAGCCAAATACTCACCGTTGGTGATCAGCCGCGAACCCAACTCGAACGGCTCGACAAAGCTTCGATGCCGAGGGGACTCATTATCGAAGGCAAACCCGTGACCGTTGTGGCCAATCCAGTAGACGCCTTCGAGAAAGTTCACCCATCGGAGTAAACTCACCGCCGGCGCACGTGTCGGGACGTCGCGGGTCAGATACGCAGGACGCAAGGGATTGCAGGCGAAGTTGTATTTCACATCAGTCAATAGCAATTCCTGATGCTGTTGTTCGTGGTGCAAACCGAGCTCGACAATAGGAGACCAGCGCTCGAGCTTCTCGCCATGCAAACCTTCTAAAAAGGCGGTCATATGCTGGTCCACATGGGCTCGATAACGATATACCTCCTCAACGGTTGGACGTGAGAGTAGCCCCCGTTTGGGGCGGCAATGCCGCTCACCGGACGCCACATAGTAGGAATTGAAGAGATACGCATAGGAGACATGCGGCGATCGATAGCCCGGAGCGGCCAGGGCCAGAATAAAGGTTTCGAAAAACCAGGTCGTGTGCGCCAGATGCCACTTAGGGGGGCTCACATCCGGCATGGCCTGAATGACATAGTCTTCCGTCACCAGAGGCTGACAGAGCAGCTCGGTAAGCTGTCGCACCTGATGGTAACGCCTGACGAGGGTCTCCTGGTGGGCAGTCTCATCGAGACCGGAGGGGACAGTCGCGCGATGGGTATCGTGAGTGATGGGCACATTCCTCTCCTCTTTCGCGTTGACGTAAAAGACGCCGATCCCGGAAGCCGCCTCCTTAGCCTCTCGATTCTCGCACGAGATCCACTAACTCGCCAAAGCTGTCAACGACATAGTCCGGCGCGCACTGCGACAGCGCTTCGCGCGTGCCAAAGCCGTAGGTGACGGCGCAGGTCATGGTGCCAGCCGCCTTTCCGGCCAGGATGTCGGCAGGGGTATCGCCGACCATGAGGGCATGCGGTGGCGCACAGTGTAATGCGGCGAGAGCCGCAAGTATGGTGTCGGGAGCGGGCTTGAGTCGCAGATCGGGGGTCGCACCCTGTATATGCTGGAAGAAGGGGATGAGGGCGAGCCGCCGCAAGACAATCTCCGCTTGCCCTGACTCTTTGGTGGTGACGACGCCGAGCGTGAAGGTGGACAAGGCCTGTAGGGTGAGTATGACCCCAGGATAGGGCTGGGTCAGACGGGCGTCCTGACTGGTATACATGCGGCGGTATGCGGTCAGGAAGGTGCTGAGCAGCGAAGGGGACAGCATAGCCCCGAGCTCGCTGAGCATCTCGGCGAGTGGCTTGCCGATGTGCTGGGCAATCGCGGCGGCGCTGGGCGGGATCCCATCAAGCACAGTCCGCCAGGCGTGCTGAAAAGCCACAGCGATGTCTCGCCGGGAATCGACCAGCGTGCCATCCAGGTCACACAAGATGGTGGTGATGGTCATGATCTCGGCTCGCAGCCCCAAGCCCTTTCTTTCATGCCCCGATTGCTTTGTTGAGCATCAAGGAGCGGATTAGGTACACCATATAGTCGGTGCCCGATGCGCAACGCCATTTTTTATCTCACATACAATGGGCTCTATAATTTTACCAATGGCATCGGCACGCAAACACAAATCCTGATCAGCGGCTTCGAAGCGCTGCAGGAGACGCTGGTCAGACTGTACGGCTCCATCGATCTGCATGTTGTCTGTCCCTCGCCCGATGCGCACACCTGGGGTTATGATCACGCCCTCTTTCAGCGGCAGCAAGAACGTCTCGCGCGACTCGGCGGGCACGTGCACCTCATTCCTTACAAGCGCGAACCCACCCAGGACCTCTGGGAAATCCGTTCTTGGAAGGCCCTCTGTCGGAACGTCGCGCCGCTGTTGCATACCCAAACGGCGGCCTATGAGCGATCATTGGTCATCTGCGTGGATCAGCCCTGGTTGCAGACGCCTTATGCGCTCCGAATCGGCCAGAGCCCAGTGTTGCCTCGCCAGGTCGATATGCTCTTGGTGCTCTATAGCACCGCCTTTGTCCGCCACTGGGAGACGCCTGACGCGGCAGAGATTGCCTGGGAGCAGGAAGGGCTTGAGGCATCACAGCCCGGTTCGCGGGTAGCGCTTGCCGACATCTGCCCGTCGTTTACCGCGCACCTCAGGACGCACTTTCGGGTGTCGGCGGGGCAGTTCGCGCCCTACACTTCGAGCATCCTCGTGGATGACCCCACCTTTGTCTTACAGGACGAGACCGTCGTGCGCACAACACTGCAGGCCCACGGAATCCCCCTCGATGCGGATGTGGTGCTGGCGTTTGGCAGAGCTACACCGCTCAAAGGGTTCGAGCGTCTCATTCCCGCCCTTGCGCCGCTGCGTGACCGGGTGCACTTCGTGCTCATCTCGGTACCCTACATCGATGACGACTCACAACAACGAGCATATGATCAACTGTTGCGACAGCACTCCATACGCGCAACCCACATCAAGGTATTTACACGCTACTTGCCCCGTGCCCTGTGTCAGTGGCCTCGGACAAAAATAGTGGTGGTCCCCTCCCGACACGAAACCTTCTCCAACATCCCGCTCGAAGTCGCGCTGTGGGCACGGGAAAAGGGGCCTGTCGTGATGGCCTCTACCGCGGGTGGATTCGTTGATCAAATCGAGCCGGGTATCACGGGATTTCTGGTCGATATCTTGTCCTGTGAGCGCATCACCCAGACGCTGCGACAGGTGCTCGATCTCTCCCCGGAGGCGCAAGCCATCATTCGGCACCGGGCGCATCAACGGGTCGTCCAGACCTACGACTTTATGCGGAATTTTCCCGCGACTCTCCGTTGGTTTTGGCATAGGGAGTCTCGGATAGCGGGCCAGCATGCACGCTGAAGCTGACAGTGACATGGCAGGGCCAGCGCGAGTCGCCGGGGTGGACGATGCTGCTAAGGTTTGGCCACAACCTTGCTGACTGCCGTCAGCTTCTCAGGGAAACTGAGCCGGCCGGCCGTCTGCTTCTAAGATCGTGTTCAGGCGCCGACACAAGGCGATGACCTCATCCGCATAGCCGGGAAACCAGGCATGCATCCACTTGGGACGCTCGAAAAAGGCCTGCGGCGGCTGATCCGGGTGCCGAATGCCAACGCGCATCACCAACCCACTGGCGTTGATGAAACTCACCTCGTCGAGCAAACGCCCGGGCGCCGCAAACCCGATTGCAATGGAACATAACGCCGAGATACCCACCAGCGACGCCGCGACACCTCGCAGGCAAAAGGCCTGCGTGCGGGTCCGTACCTCTTCTGGCAACGCCAGTAAAACTGTGCGCATCGTCAGACCGGAAAAGACCGTGTCGTCAATCACCGCCAGCGAGGAGACCGTATCGAGAGGCGGTAGCTGTTGCGTTAAGGGGACCCCGTTAGTCGTGACGACCTTGTAGCCGCCGTGGCCGTCTTCTTCACGGGTGATGTCCACACGCGAGATCCTGGGGAACCAGCCCGTGCGCGCGTGTAGTTGTTGCGCGACACGTTCACCGGCTCGACCGATGCCGATCGCCAGCGCAAACGGGGCATACGTGCCGTCGGCTAGCAATGATCTCATTTGCGACTCGAACGTGAGCAGCACCACACGTCCGAGATCCCGGCGCACAAGCGCGAAGAGCTCCCGCGTGAGATGCCAGGCCGGCGAGGCCTCTCCCTGCTGTCGGAAGACATAATCACTGAGATCGTCGTGAATATATAATGCGTTCGGGGTCGGCGCGGCGTAGGGCTCAGCATCGCTCATGGTCCTCACCTCCCCTCACGGCGGCATGGCTCCGCACCTCCGGCCGCTCGGGATACACGAAACGTAGACAGCGAGTGGTTAGAGATCACCATCGTAGCGATAGTCTGGACGATACGCTTGCATCAGCGCGCGCATATCTTGCCGGAGTTCCTCCAGCGTCGGCCGTCCAACAAACCACCAACCATCATAGATCGCGTGGATCGTCAGGTCGGGAGCCAGGGAAAAGGTATAGGGAAGGGCGACCAGGCCGTATTTGAAATCCGGCGGAGTCACTTCCACGATCTCGAGCTCCCCGATAGCCTGACGCTCGTGGTCACTGAGAAACGTATACGTCGCAGCCAGTCCGGTGCGGAAGGCCGCGCTGACTTCTGGCGGATCGGTGCTGACGACGGCCAGCTTACAGTAGTTGACCTGCAAGTCCTCCTGTAATTCGACGAAGCGCCGCAACTGGCGCTGGCATTTCGGTCACCAATAGCCGCGGTAAAAGCTCAGGATCAGCGGAAACCCGCTCGCCAGTTCAGACAGCGTGATCGGTTGCTGCCGATGATCGGGGAGCGTCAAGTCCGGGAATCGCTTGCCCACAACGAGATCGGAATGCATAGGTATCTCCTTTCGTAGCCACGGCCGCGGCGCTGAACGGGTTTTCTAGCGTAACCGAAACAACGCCACCAGGAAATAGCGGCGAGCGTCGAACCAGGTACGACATAGCACGAGATTAGCCTCATATCCTAAGTCACGGACTTCGTCCGTAGTATACTTGTATGAACTTTCCGTATGAATAGTTTCACCTTTGCGAAACGACATGGTTTGCTCGATCTTGATGACGGGCACATGCTGAGCCAGCCGACTGCGGAGATGCATCTCAATACATCCTCGCTCAGCGTTGTAAAGGGCCAGGTGCTCAAACCTGTCCGGGTCAAACCGCCCGCCAAGTTCATAATTAATGCGGTGGAGGACATTGAGGTTGAACGCGGCCGTGACACCCTGGGCGTCGTTATAGGCCGGGACGAGGATCGCGGGCGATTTTTTCAGGTCGACGCCAAGGAGAAAGGCGTCGTCAGGCCCCAGAGTGGCCGCCGTGCGCTGGAGGAACTCGGCACTTTCTGTGGGCGTGAAGTTCCCCAGAGTGGACCCGAAAAAGGCCACGGCTTTCTTCTCCAGTTGGAACGCCTCGATCACTTCCGGTTGTCTGGCGAAATCGGCGTGCATGGCGCGAATCTCAATCTGGCTATATTCCTGTACGAGCCGGTTGGCCGTGCCCAATAGAGTTTCTCGAGAAATATCTACTGGACAATAGCGAAACCGTCGCCCCGCCAGTTCATAGGCTCTGAGGAGGTGACGGGTCTTTGTGGCATTCCCGGAGCCGAACTCCACCAACGGCAGGCGGCCAATCTCGGCATGTATCTCAGCGGCATAGGTACTGAGAATCTCCAGCTCTGCCCGGTAGGGATAGTACTCCCGCAAGCCGCAAATCTGCTCGTAGAGTTGGGAGCCGCGCTCATCATAAAAATATTTCGGCGGCAGCCACTTTTGCGGAGCGGTCAGGCCAAGGGCTACGTCCCGCGCAAAAGTGTGCTGATGCACATCCATATCCACGGCGTGAAGCTGAAATCGCTCGTTGGGAATGGCCTCGATGTCCATGACTATCCTTTACCACGATCTAATACCCATCTGTGGGTGGCCATGAGCAAGCTACGCTTTTCTGCCAGAGCAGCTATCGATTCATCCAGGATGCGTCTTGTACGTACCGGTTAGACAAACCTTTTGTGCGGAAACGCGAGCCGTAGGGCCCGGATTATAATCGTGCCAATGCTTCGGAAGCCAGCGCCCGAGTCAGCTTGCCCGCCGGCACGCTGCGCGAATCGGGCGGCCAGACCTGACCAGAGATTGATAAAATTCCGCGGCCGGTCGGTTCGAATTTGACTCTAACCGGTACGTATGTAAGGTCAGAGGCCCTGCCAATCGGCTCAAAAACCTGGCCGGAGCGGAGACCGCACTTGACCGCACTTGACCGCGATTGTCGCTACGCAACTGAGGCAGATGCCTATGGCAGCAATCGTTCAGGCCAAAAAATTGTCACGGCGAAAAGATGTTAGGGCATCACTTTTAATCCAGCGGATTAATCGAAACCATTGGATTCACAACTTGTTCCAATGTGGCGCGACGTTTGCGAGTGGCTTTGCCGTCCGCTTCTGCAGGCATAACGTAAATTCCGGCTGAAGTGCAGTGCACCATCAACGTTCAAAGAGAAGGACGCAGGATTTCTTCGGCGTTGGCCGCCGCCACGGGGCAAAGCTGTGCTCCTGTATGCCCGCCCTGCTGATGCTGGGCGCGGTTGCAGTGCTGGGCGCCATCGGCTGCGATGGCTCGGGCGGCAGCTCCGCGGCTGCCGCTGCTTCAACCGTGACGGCGGCGGCTACTTCAACCGCGACTGCGGCGGCGGCTATTCCAACCGCGACTGCCTCACCCTCGTCTGCGTTTACGATTTGCTCCAATCAGACTTACGCACTTTGCGCCGTCGCACGCTGTTTCGTGCTGGATGACGTCGCTTACTGCAAGTGCGATGTGCTGTCGGGCGACAGCATTAGCCAGTCCGATGCGTTCGGTAATGGCCAGAACATCTGCACGGTGAATGCCGAGGGCGCTGAAAACGGCTACATGGCGAGCACTTTTAGTTTACCCGACTCGGTGGTTGCGCCGGGAGGAAGCCAGGCCCTGTACACTTGCCCGGCCAGCACGTCCACCGGGGCATATGCGCAGTGCGATGGAGGGTTGTGCTTCACCAGTACCCAGGGGCAATCCTTCCCAGGTTTCAGCGATCCCCTGACTGACGGTGAAATCATCTGTTCGTGCCCGATCACCCTGGCCAACCCAGCCACGGCCATGATTGGCTACCAGATCGCTGGTCCGTACCCCTGCCAGAAATCTTTTTTCCAAAACTGCAAGCGCACCACGGCCAGTGAGAAAAACGGCTCGCAGATCTATGTCGGCGCACCGACAGGCGTGGCGGAACTCTTGACCCGCCAGCTTAATGGCAGCGTCCCGGCGTTGAACCGATGCCTTCCGTAGCATCGTTCAAAGGAAGCCCTCGAGGTTTCTGGGCGAAAGCCAAACGTCAGCCTCTTTGAGGAGGGGCCGGCCTCGTTGAACGCGTTGATGCGTGGGCGGACCTCCTTAGAACTGCCCGCACGAATCCGGACTTGATTTGCTGACGCTTCCCGGAGGATGATCCAATTTGACCGCCGCTCCATGATGATTGAACGTCACCTCTCTCTGGATGCTCAGCGGAAACTCCGGACGCGGCGTCGCAGAATCGTACTACCGTGGAACGCGACAGCGATACGAAAAGTTGATCGAAGCGATCGGCGCCGAAGTAATTGAGATCGTTGACTGGCGGATCAAGGAGATTCGCTACCACCGTCGCCTTCCCGCAAAGGCCGCATAGTCTGGCATAGTCGTCGCTGACGCAGTGACGGCAAGCGTGCGTCCATGGTGAAAGTATTGGGGCCCTCCGCTCTGCTGAGGGAGTCTTTAAGCGAGGAAAAGCGATGGATTCGTCTAATTCGATTCAGCGCGAACTGACGATCGAGGCTGACCCGGCAACCGTTTTCGCATTCTTTACGGACCCCCAGCGATTGATCCGCTGGGTAGGTGCGTCCGCCACGCTTGATGCGCGCCCCGGTGGCTTGATGATGGTCGATGTTCAGCAAGGGCGTCTGGCTCGCGGTGAATTCAAGGAAGTCGTGCCTGTGACTCGACTGGCGTATACATGGGGTTGGGAGGGCAGCGAGGATGTTCCGCCCGGGTCTTCGCTCATCGAGATCGATCTGATGCCAAAAAATGGCTCCACAGTCGTCCATTTCACGCATAGCGGGCTGCCTCCCGACCAGGTGTCCGGTCATACAGAAGGTTGGAATCATTACCTTGCCCGGCTTGTGGTAGCGGCCTCCGGCAGTGACCCCGGCCCCGATCCTTGGCGCCAGAAGCGGCCGCAATAGCAATCGATTGTCGGAAGAACGAGTATGACTTTTCGGATCCCCTGTAATTGGCTCGGTCGGTAAGAGCAGCAAGACAGTCGGGAATGGCTCAGGCGAAAGCCGCGCGAGATGGGGGCGCTTTGTCAGGATTCCCTGGAACGAGTTCTATCGAATGGCTGTTGCGCAGTGGCGCCGGCGCTTCGTCACCCGGTTACCTGCTCGCCGGGCTTTGTGATCAGCTTGTGCTGGAGCGGATGCCTATTGCCGCCGCGCTCTTGACTGTTGACAGCCTGGATCCGTTGGTCGCTTTAACCAGGCGGCGCTGGCAGCGCGAAGGTAGCCGCGTGATCGAAGAGGTGATGCTCCACGGGATGACGCCCGGGGTGGCCTCCGACGAGCAAGTCGGTCTCCGGCTAGCGATCCCAGGAACGAAGCATCAGATCGAATGGTTTGCCGAAAGCCGTGGTGGTTTCACGAGCGAGCAGCAAGCTTATCTGGAAACGATCTGCCTTGCGATAGCCGCGCCGCTGCAGGTTGTCGTCGAGCGCGGCGTTACGCGGAATCTTCTACAGGCTTATCTCGGTCGGCGCAGTGCCGAAAAAGTCCTCAGCGGCACGGTGCGCCGCGGAATCGGCGAGGTTATCGAGGCCGTGGTGTGGATCTCCGATCTGCGCGATTTCAGCGCGTTATCCGAGGCGCTGCCTCCCGATCAGGTAATCACCGCCCTCAACGATAGTTGCGCGCGATTGGTCGGCGCGATTCATCCCCATGGTGGCGAGGTGTTGAAGTTCATCGGCGATGGCCTGCTGGCCATCTTTCCGCTCGCAGGACGCGCCGAAAACGCCGCTTGCGATGCTGCCATTGCAGCCGTGCGGGCGGCCCGACAGGGAATGGCGCGGCTCGATTCTGATCGGGTTGCATCCGGTCTGCCGCCGTTACCGTTTGGAATCGCGCTCCATCTCGGCGCGGTTGTGTATGGCAACATCGGCGCTCCCGATCGCCTCGACTTCACCGCGATAGGTCCCGCTGTGAACGTGGCAAGCCGAATCGAAGGACTTTGCCGAGCGCTGGCCTGTCCGGTTCTTATTTCGGAGAGGGTCGCGACGGTTTGCACCGAGAGCCTGACGACGGTCGGTTGTCATGCGCTCCGTAGCGTGGCGCAACCGATCGAACTGTTCACGCTGCCCGATCTGGTCCCGTCATGATGGCCACGGCAACGCTCGCCGAATTGCACGTAGCCCGGTCCATTTTTCGTCGTGGCCCCGAATCTAATTTCCGCCGATAAGACGAGCCGCAAATCGCCGGAATCTGCCGTTCAAAGCGTTCTCCGCAGCCACAAGCTGCGCGAAATCGGCCGCGGTAGCGCGTATTACGATCATCCTAAGCTGTTTTGTAAACAGAGAAGGACTCGTTGGCGGAGAGGGGGGGATTTGAACCCCCGAAACCCTTTCGAGTTTACACGCTCTCCAGGCGTGCGCCTTAAACCGGGCTCGGCCACCTCTCCGCGTAAGGGAAGCCAGTATGCCATTTGCGCGCGCCGGCCTGCCACTGGCCGCTTTGCCGAACGAGAGCGCGGTCCCTCGCACTGGGCGCGATTGAGCGCTCGCCGCTGGCGCGCGTCCTATGGGAACGTGTCGGGCGGCGGACGGCCGCGTATCGGCACGCCATCAAAACGGGCCGCAGGCGAGTCCGCACGCGCGAACAGCAATGCGTTGGAATCGCTATAGATAAGCTTCCAGTCGGGCCGGCGCTCCATCAGCGCGCGTACTGGCGCCGTAAGCGGGATCAGCACGAAGTCGTGCGGATAGGCGTTGAGCACCGCGGCAGCGCGCGGGCCGTCGAAGAAGAAATCGAAATAGTCAGCGAGCACTTTTTGCGGATAGACCATGTCGTAGCGGCTGTCGATGAAGACCCTGGACTCGGGCGCGAGGTGAAAGATGAGGTACTCGCCCCAGCCGAAATCGCACAACACGTTGCCGCGCAGTCCGTGGGCATGCATGAATTCGACCGCGCCGCGAGGTTGAGGGAAGCCGTCGGGCAGGCTGCGCGAAAAGAGCCCGGTCGAAACCGCCATCACGATCGCGATCGCGCCGACCGCCACCTCATGCGAGCGCTTTCTCGGCTCCGCAGAAGCCGGATGGCCGAAACGCGTGGGCTCAAGCGCGAGTGCGGCATGGCGGCATAGCGGAACCACCGTGGCGATCACCGCCAGCGCCATGTTGCGCACCACTAAATAAGCGGCCACCCCCATCATTGCCGCGATTGCCACCAGGGCGAGGTCGCCTCCGCGCGGGCGCAGTACAAAGCAAACCGCCAGCGCGGCGAGCGGGACAATCACCACGGCAAAGTTGATCGCGGTGCCGGGCGACTTCTGCCACAGCTCGGCAATCTTGAACAGCAACGGCTGCCATTCGCTGATCGCCGCGCGCGTCAGCGGATTGCGCATCGTGCGCATCACGGTAAGCCAATTGCCGATGCCGTCGGGATTCAGCAGCGTCGCGATTACGCAGCCGGCGGTAACTCCACCCAGACGCGTCGCGCGCCCAGGGGCATTGCCCGCCACGAAATCCTCGATCGCGATCACCGCCGTATACACCGCGAGCACTGCGAGGCCGACGAAGAAACCGCCATGCAAATTGGCCCACAGCACGAACATTGGGATTGCGAGCCATAGCCGCCCGGCGCGCCGGTAGCTGTCGCGAGCGAGCAGCGCAAGCAGCGCGCTCAATGCGACGAAGTCGAACAGTTGCGGCCGAAACTGCATCATCGGCGCCAGCGCGACGGCGCCCGTCGTTAGCACGACCATTTGCAGCGATATCGGCGCGCCGGTCTCAGCCGCGCCCATCGCCAGCAATGTTATGGTCGCCGCCGTGGCGGCAAGCTTCATCAGCTTGAGTCCGACAACTCCGAAACCGTTCCAGCAGAGCGCCAGCACGACTTCGGAGAGCCATTCGTGATCGTGCCAGGGCATACCCGCTGCGCTGTAGGAGTAGATATCGCGCGTCGGCAGATGGCCGCCGGTCAGGATGAGACGGCCGAAAACGAGGTGGCCCCAAAGGTCGGGGTCGGCCCAGCGGCCGGCGTCGGCGATCACGATGATGAAGGCCAGAAACGCGGGCGAGTAACGCAGCAGCGAAAGTGTCTGACCTGGCGCCGACACCTGTGCACGATGCTGCCCGATTTGCGCCTCCGGACTTTGCATCTAATATTTGGCCGCCATCACCGCCCCCGGCGCCCGCGCGTACTGCACGGGCGTCATGGAAATCCGCCCGGCAGCGTGGTTGCGGTTACGGGCAGGCCCGGCAGGCGTGCGGCGGGCGCGCTCGCGCGTGCGTAAAGCAGCGCGACGTTGTCGCGATAGAGCAGCTTCCAGTCCGGCCGCCGCTCCATCAGGCGGCGCGCCGGCGCTTGCAGTCCGATCAGCACGAAGTCGTGGGGATAGGAATCGAGCACCGCGCCCGCGTCGGGTTCGTCGAAATAAAATTCGAGGTAATCGCGGATGACTTCGAACGGATAGACGGTGTCGTAGCGGCCGTCGATGAAAACTTTGTCCGCCGGCGCGGCGTGCCAGATGAGATACTCGCCCCATCCGAACTCGTTCAGCACGTTGCCATGCAGGCCGTGGGCGTTCATGAAGGCGAGCACGGCGGAAGGATAGCCGCGGTCCGGCGCGAGCTCTCGCGAAAACAGTCCGCCGCCGCCGGCCATCACGCAGGCCACCGCAAGCATCGCCAAGTGGCTCGCCGGACGCCATGGCGCCGCCGGCCGACGGGCACCGGCGCGCCGCGCACGCAGCATCGCGAGATGGTGTGTCAGCGGTCCGCTCACCGCCATCGCGGCGAGCGCCATGTTGCGCACAGAAAGAAAAGCCGCGAGCGCCATCATCGCCGCCACCGCGACCAGCGGCAGATCGCCACCGCGCGGCGCCGCCGCCCATGCGACCGCCAGCGTGGCCACCATCGCGATCACCGCAAGGTAAAGCACGACCCCCGAGGGCGCCGCATGCCACTGCGCCAGCATCGCCCACCAAAGCGGCTGCCAATCATCGACCACGTTGCGCGTGTAGGGGTTGCGCAGCGCGTGCGCCACCGTGCTCCAGATCCCGATCCCGTACGGATTGATCAGCGTTGCCGCGGCGGCGACGACGGTCAGCAGAGATAGCCCGGCCCCGCGCCGCCATCCCGCGCCCGCAGCGAGATCGCATAGCGCCGCGACGGCCGAGTAGAGCGCCAGCGTGGCGATGCCGATGAAAAAGCCGCCGTGGAGGTTCGCCCACAGCGCCATCAGCGGAATCGCCAGCCACAGTCGGGCGCCACCGCGGCGGTAGTTGTCGCGCGCCAGCAGGGCGAGCAGCGCGCCCAGCAAAACGAAGCTGAACATCTGCGGCCGAAACTGCGCCTGCAGCAGAAACCCACATGCCGCCGCGAACAGTACCGCAAGCTGGATGGTGGGCGGCGCGCCCGTCGAAGCCTCGGTGTCGGCGACAAATAGCAAAGCCGTCGCCGTGCAGGCGAATTTCCACAGATTGAGCCCGACCACGCCGGCGGCATTGTATACGGCCGCCATCACGACTTCGGCGAGCCATTCGTGATCGCGCCATCGATCGCCCGCCGCCGAGTAGGAATATGTGTCGTGATGTAGCAGGTGACGCCCAGCGATGAAGAGCTGACCGAAGCGCAGATGGCCCCAGAGGTCGGGATCGGTGTGGCGGTTGGAATCGGCGAGCAGGATCGCGATCAAAACGGCGGCGGGCGCGTAGCGCAGGAGCGAATTGCGTGCCGGCCGGGACGCGGGAGTTCCGGTTAAGCTGCGCACTGCTGCGCCCCGTACCGCTGCTCAGGCGCGCGCGGCCACGCAGATGGTCTCGTTGGGCAGCCGAAGTGAGCCGTCGGCGCGGCGATACGGCGCCGCCGCTTCGGCGGTCGCGCGAAAGATCTGTTCGCGCATCTCGGGCGTGCATTGCTCAAGCACCGCCCGCATCGGAGCGTTCACGTCAGCTCGAAAGCGCGTGAATTCGTCGGCTGAGGCAAACTCGAATACCACCTCGAGCGACTCGCTGCGCACCTCGCTGAAGCCGGCGCGCTCGAGCGCGCTCGTCAAGATCGATACGTCGGCAAGGCGGAACGGATCGAGCGCGCCGGGCTGACGCGGCGGCAGGCCGGCGACCTTGCGGACGGCGTCGCTTCCGAGACTTATCATCGGCGCCTTCTCTGGCGTCGACCAGACGGCGGTGCCAAAACGTGCGCCGGGCTTGAGCGCGCGGCGAATTCCGCGGGCCGCCGAATCGAGGTCGGGCACGAACATCAGGCCCCAGCGGCAAATCGCGGAGTCGAACGCATGTTCGTCCGTCTCCAGGGATTCGATATCGCCGACGCGAAACTCCAGGTTGCCGAGGCCGAGCGCCGCCGCCCGCTCGCGCGCCACCGCGAGCATCCCGGGCGACTGGTCGATCGCGACGACGAGGCCGGCCGCGCCAACGCGGCGTGCGGCGGTAATCGCCGGCTCACCAATTCCCGTTGCGAGGTCGGCCACGCGATGGCCCGGGCGCACGGTGGCGAGTTCGACCAGGCGGTCGCTGACGTGCTGCGCGGCGCGCTCGAAGGTACTCCACCATTGTTTCCAGCCCGCGGCCGCGGCGTCCCAATCGATACGCTGCTGCTGCTTGAGTTCGCTCATTGCCTGGTTCTGATCGCTCATAACCTAATCTCCCGCCGATCGGTCTCACTGCGCGTGCCTGCCGCGGCCATTTACCCGTACGCCGCGAAAGCCGGCGAGCGAATGTGGGTACCGCGCGAGCAGCTTCGCAGCTTTTTCCCTCGCATTCCACTGGTCGCCGATCACCAGAACCCGCGCATCGGAATCGTGCGCATCGGAGTCGCCCGCCGCAATGGCGGCTCCGGCGGCTCGCGTATCCCGCAGATAATAGCGCACCACGTTGACCGCGAACGGCGGCGCGACCGCGACCTTCATGCCCGGGGCGATCGCGGCGGCGGCCGCATGGGCGGCCTCGCGCCACTGAGTATCGTGCGGGCGCTGCCGGTAGGCGTGGAGATGGCCGAGCGCCAACACCACTGTCAATCCCATCACGCCGATCGCGCCAAGCGGACCAAGTGCGGCTCCGCGTATCGATGCGCTGCGCAGTTCCCACGCGCCGAGCGCGGCTAGCATGAAAAACGGTACGAAACACCAGAGCGCGTAGCGTTCGACGAACATCGGCGAGAACGCATACGAAGCGACGAGCATCAGCAGCGGCGGCAGCCACATCCACGCGAGCGCGAACGTCACTGCCGCACGCGCGCGAAACCATCCCCGCCACGCTCCCCATCCCGCAAGCGCCGCCATCACCGGAAAGGCGAAACTGCCGACGGCCTTGTTGAACAGCGCGAGCGGCGCCCACCATCGCGGCCGCTCGATCCACGCCGTCGCGCCGTTGGCGAATGCGCTCGCGCCCGTACGCAGGGCCGGCAGTGCCACGACCAAAAACAACGCGGCGCCCGCGCCGAGCGTGGCGGCGATCGCGAGCTGCGGGGCCATCCGCGGCGCCCCCGCGCGGCGCGCCGGCATCCGCGGCAAAGCGGGCAGGCATAGCGCCTCGGCCACGACCATGAAGGCAGCGCTGAAATGCGTGGCGACGGCGAGCGCGGTGAGCACGGCGAGCGGCGCGAGATCGAAGCGGCTGTCGCGCCGCGCGGCGCGAATGAAAAACCATATCTGGAGCAGAACGATCAGCAGCGCGAGCGGGTACATCCGAAGCTCGCGCGCGTACTTGATCGTCACCAGGTCAACGGCGAAAAGCAATGCGGCAAGGACCGCGACCGTCTCGGCCTCCGCGGACGGAATTCCACCGAATGCGACGCTCTCACTTGGGGCCGTCGAGGATCGCGCGTCGAGCAGTTCGCGCACGAGCGCGAACACGACGACGATGGCGAACGTGTCGAGCAGCGCCGAAAGCGCCCGCATCGCGCCGAGCTCATCGCCAAAGAGCTTCATCCAGCCATGCAGAACGATTTCGTACACGGCGAGCTTACCGGGATTGAGTACCGCCTGGATGCGCACGACTTCGGCGAGGGTCGGCGCGGCGGCGGCGGCCCACGACGCGCCTTCGTCGGCTGACATCTCGCGCGCGCCGATCGCGGCAAAGCGCAGCCAACCGCCGAGCGCTACCGCGACCGCGAGCAGCGCTACCGTGAGCGCTCGCGCCGGAGCGCGCCCGGCCACGATGGGCGAGAGAGAACGGGCCGGTGTGGTTGCCGCAGGCGCGCTAGTTTGAAAATCAGCGGTCACGAATCAAGCGACACAGCGATTGGCGCCGGCGGCCGTCGGGCAATCTACAGTTTCCTTTTTGCTACAGGCCCTTTCTTAGCTTCGGTGCGGGGCGGAAACCGATGGTGCGCGCGGCCGGAATGGTCATCGGACTCTGCGTGCGCGGGTTGTAGCCCGAACGCGCGCGGCGGCGGCGCACTGAGAAGGTGCCGAAACCGGGCACCCAGAAGCGTTTGTCTTTGCGAATCGCGCGCGCGATATGATCGAAGGTCAACTCGATGGCGCGCGCGGCAGTCTTCTTCTCCAGGCGCGTCGCACGCGCCACGGTCTCGATCAGTTCGGCCTTGGTCATGACTTCGTGCCTCCCCGGCTTAACCGTTATAGCGCCGTTATAGCGCGGGAGCACGCCGCGACAAGAACGAGACGAGCTCGAAGTCAACCCGCAGGACTGGCGTGTCCGGCCGCTCAGGATGGCTTTGGCGGCGGCTGCACTGAAGGGCCCAACTCGCGCCAGACCAGGCCCCAGCGCACACCCTGGTCGCTCACGGTGACACTGCTCACATTGGCCTCGCTCATCACGCGCTCGAGAATAGCAGTGCCGGCGAAGATCACATCGGCGCGTGCGGGATCGAGACCCTTGAGCTTTTGCCGTCCGACCAGCGGCGTCGAGCCGAGCAGGGCCAGGACGCGCTCGACCTCCTCGCGTGAGAGCTGGTAGCCGTGCACACGGTTCGGATCGTAAGTTTCCATCTCGAGCGCGATCGCGCATACGGTGGTCACGGTGCCCGCGATCCCGATCAGCAGATCGGCTTCGAATTTCCATCCCAGCCCCGTGAGTTCGGCATCGATGGCCAGGCGGAGGTCGGCGGCCTCGCGCGTCGTCGGGGGGTCGTGATGGATGATGCGCTCGGTGAGACGGACTGAACCGATTTGCAGGCTCGCAAGCTTTAGCTTGGCGCTGGACTCGGTGCTGATGAACTCGGTCGCACTGCCGCCGGCGCGGATAAACTCGGTCGAACCGCCACCGATGTCGATGATGAGAAGCCGCTGGGATGGGTCCAGGCGCAAGCCACGCACCACTGCCAGGTAGGACAGCCATGCCTCGGTCTCGCCCGAAACGATCTGCAGTTCGATGCCCGTGCGCTCGCGCACGCGGCGGATCAGGGTTTCGCCGTCGGCGGCGTCGCGCAGCGTGGCAGTGCCGGCGGTCAGAATCTTCTCGGCGCCTGCGGCTCGCGCCTGCTCGACAAATTCAGCGATCGTGTCGAGCGTGCGGAGCGCGGCGGCCGGGTCGAGGCGATGGTTCTGGTCGACGCCCTGTCCCAGGCGCGTGACGCGCGCGAGATCGATCACGCGGCGCGCGCCGCCGTCGGCCGTGGTCTCAGCCACGAGCATCAGGACCGTGTTGGTGCCGACGTCGAGCGCGCCAATCTTCATTGGGTTCCCTGCGGCAACGACGGTATGGCGGACTCAGCGCGCGCGCACTCGGCGATAAACTCGTCGATCGCGCCAAGTGCGCGGGCCGCCATGTCGATCTTCTTCTGCTTGCCGCGCGAGCGCGTCCCAAGCTCCGGCATCAGGCCGTAGTTGGCGTTCATCGGCTGAAAATCACGCCGGCCTTGATCGGTAATATAGGCGACCAGCGAACCGAGCGCGGTTACCGGCGGCGGCACGACCAGCGGACGGCCGTTCACCAGGTTGGCCGCGTTGAGCGCCGCGAGCAAACCAGCGGCCGCCGACTCGACGTAGCCTTCGACGCCGATCATCTGGCCGGCCACAAACAGGTCGTCGCGTCCGATTAGTTGAAGCGTGGGACGCAGCAGCCGCGGCGAATCGATAAAGGTGTTGCGATGGAGCGAGCCCAGCCGCACAAACTCGGCGCGCGCCAGGCCCGGAATCATCCGCAGCACGCGGCGCTGCTCGGGATAGGTCATCTTGGTCTGGAAGCCGACCATGTTGTACAGACGCGCCGCGCGATCGTCCTGGCGCAACTGCACCACCGCGAACGGGCGACGCGCGCCGCGCGGATCGTCTAGCCCCACTGGGCGCATCGGGCCGAAAGCGAGGGTCTGCGGTCCGCGCCGCGCCATCTCCTCGATCGGCATGCAACCCTCGAAGTAGACCGGCCGCTCGAAGGGATGCGCCGCGACCTTGTCGGCCGCGAGCAGTGCGGCGACGAACGCGTTGTACTCGGCCTCATTCATCGGGCAGTTGATATAGTCGTCGCCGCCGCGGCCCCATCGCGAGGCGCGGAAAGCGACTTCCATGTCGATTGAGTCGGCGCTGACGATCGGCGCGATCGCGTCGTAGAAATAGAGATGGCGTGCGCCGACCAGGCGGTTCAGATCCGCTTCCAGGGCCGGACTGGTGAGCGGGCCGCTGGCGAGGATGGTTACTCGGTCGGGAATCGCGGTGACCTCTTCGCGCACGACCTCGACCATCGGATGGCCGGTCAGAGCGTCGGTAAGTGAACGCGCGAATTCATCGCGGTCCACCGCCAGCGCGGAGCCGGCCGGAACCCGAGTGCCGTCGGCGGCGGTGATGACCAGCGAGCCGAGCCGGCGCATCTCCTCCTTGAGCACGCCGACCGCCGCGTCCATCGAGTCGCTACGCAGCGAATTCGAGCACACCAGTTCACCGAAGAGCGCGGTCTGATGCGCCTCGGTCATGCGGACGGGGCGCATCTCAAAAAGCCGCACACGCACGCCGCGGCGGGCGAGCTGCCAGGCAGCTTCGCTACCCGCCAAGCCCGCGCCGATCACGTTGACAGTTGGAACAGTCACCGAAGAAGGCTAGCGTGCCCGCATAAGCGACGGCAAGTCGACTGTAAATCAGCACGAGAAAGCCGCGCAGACGAAGAATATTTTGCGCTTTCTCGCTCGACCCCCACCTCAATTCTCCCCCAAGACTGAAGGGGGGGAGGAGGCCAGCGATGACGATTGTCTGTCTGTCCTTACGGGCTTGCGGGAGCCGGCGCGGGAGCGCTGCCATCGGGGGCCGCGGCGACCGGCACGGGCGCACGGTAATCGCATTCCTTATTGGGGCATTGCCAGCGCGCGCCCTCACGCTTGGTTACCTTCTCGACCAGGTAGGCCGAGCCGCATTGCGGGCAGGGTTGCGCCACGACCTTGTCCCAGCTCGCGAATTTGCACTTGGGATAGCGCGAGCATCCGAAGAACAACTTGCCGCGGCGGCTGCGCCGTTCCAGCACGTCGCCCTCCTTGCAATCGGGACAGTTGACGCCGGTGCTGACCGGGTCCGACTTCAGCCGCTTGATGCCGTCGCAGTCTGGATAGCCCGAGCATCCGAGGAACTCGCCGAAGCGCGAGCGCCGCCGCACCATCGGCTTGCCGCATTTCTCGCACACCTCGTCGGTCGGCTCGGTCGAGAGCGCCTGGCGCTCCTGCGGCACGATATTGCCCTGGTCGTCGCGGGTGAACTCCTTGGTGCTGGTGCACTTGGGATAGTTGGAGCAGGCGAGGAACTCGCCGTTGCGCCCCCACTTGATCACCATTTCGCCGTCGTCGAGTTCGCACTTGAGCCCGGTCGGCAGGCCCTTGCGCTTGACGGTCGGCATCTTTTTCTTGGCCTCGCCCAGCGACTTCTTGAACGGCCCGTAAAAGCGGCGCAGTGTCTTAACCCAGTTTTCCTTGCCGTTCTCGACCTCGTCGAGTTCCAGCTCGAGTTGCGCGGTGAAGCTCACCTCCAGGATGTCGGGGAAGGCCTTTATCAGAAGCTCGGCGACTACCCGGCCGAGTGACGTCGGACGCAATCGCTTGCTCGGGTCTTCCTCGACGTACTCGCGGTTCAGGATCGAGGTCATGATCGCCGCGTAGGTCGACGGGCGGCCGATGCCTTTGTCCTCGAGTTCCTTGATGAGCGTCGCCTGGCTGAAGCGCGGCGGCGGCTGCGTGAAGTGCTGCTCGGGCTCGAAGCCCAACAGCTTGAGCGCCTCGCCCTCGTTCATCGCGGGCAGGGTCGCCGCCTCGTCATCGTCGGAGGCGACCTCATCCTGGCCCTCGGTGTACACGCGCATGAAGCCGTCGAACTTGACCACCTGGCCGGTGGCGCGGAAAACCGCCTCTGCGGCCTCGATATCGACGGTGGTACGGTCGTAGACCGCCGGGTTCATCTGGCTGGAAACGAAGCGGTTGAAGATAAGGGTGTAGAGCGCCAGTTCGTCCTTCCCCAAATACCGCGCCATCGATTCGGGATCGCGCTCGACCGCGGTCGGACGAATCGCCTCATGGGCGTCCTGAGCGGATTTGGAGGAGCGATAGAAATTCGGCCGTTCGGGGATATAGTTGGCGCCGTAACGATTGACGATGTACTCACGCACGGAGGTCAGCGCCTGGTCGGAGACGCGTGGCGAGTCAGTGCGCATATAAGTGATGAGGCCGACCGCGCCCTGGTCGCCCAGCTCGACGCCTTCGTAGAGACGCTGCGCGATCTTCATCGTGCGCGAGGGCGAGAAATAGAGCTTGCGCGAGGCCTCTTGCTGCAGGCGCGAGGTGATGAACGGCGGCGTCGGCGTGCGCCGCACCTCCTTGCGCTCGACCTTGCGCACGACAAACGGTTTGTGCTCGCAGGCGGCGATGATCTCTCTCGCCTCGGCCTCGGGCAGCTTGTAGGCCTTGTTGTCGATACGCTGGTCGCGATGGCTGTAAAGGTGGGCCTTGAACGGAGGCGGGTTGCCGGCCTCCAGGCGCGCGTCGAGGGTCCAGTACTCCTCCGCGCGGAACGCCTCACGCGCTTTCTCGCGCTCGACGATTACCCTGAGCGCCACCGACTGCACCCGCCCGGCGCTGATTCCGCGCTTGACCTTGTCCCACAGGAGCGGGCTTATCTGATAGCCAACCAGCCGATCGAGCACGCGGCGCGCCTGCTGGGCGTCGAACAGGTCGTGATTGAGCTCCTCCGGATGCGCCACCGCCTCGCGCACCGCGCCCTGCGTTATCTCATGGAGCAATACTCGACGGATGCTGCCCTTGATCTTCCCGAGCTGCTCGGCGATGTGCCACGCGATGGCTTCCCCTTCCCGGTCGGGGTCGGTCGCGAGATACACGTTGTCTGCCTTCTTGGCCTGCGCCTGGATTTCCTTGAGCACCTTCGCCTTGCCGGCGATGACGTGGTACTCGGGCTTGAAGTCGTCGTCGACGGCGACCCCGAGCGTGCTCTTGGGCAGATCCATCACATGGCCGACCGACGGGATCACCTGGAAGTCGGGGCCTAAATAGCGCTTGACGGTTTTCGCCTTGGCTGGCGATTCAACTATTACGAGGTTTTTTGCCACCCTTCCTCATGCCTCCGGAAATAGCCCCAGAGCCGCCCGGTCAGCTAATGGGCCGGGCCTAGGGTAGTGTGAACAGCTTGCCCGGATGCTGCACGACCAGCCCCCGCAACTCAAGCTCCAACAATAAGTTAAGCACAGTTTGCGGAGGAAGCTGGCATGTTTCAATCAACGCGTCGACGTGGAGCTTTTGAACATCTGTTAAGCAATCTAGGATTGTTTGAGCTTGCTTAACCGTTTCTTCGGCTAAACCTGCCGACCGGTCCGTTGCGACACCCGCCCGCGAATGGCTGGCGAGATCTATCGCGCCAGTGGCGTCGGCTACGCTCAGCACCGCTGCCGCTGTTGGGGCTTTCACCGTCGCTGCGGCCACAGGCGTCGATTGGATTGCCGCGGGCCTCTCGCGTTCTGCCGGTGTTGACGCCTTACCGGCCAGATGGGCGGCCATCTGGGGCGCGAGGTCTTCGATCACGTCCTCGACGCATTCCACCAGCACTGCGCCTTCCCGGAGCAGGCGATTGCTGCCGCGGGTCTTGCCGCTCAGCGGGCTGCCTGGGACGGCGAAGACCTGGCGATCCTGCTCGAGCGCCATCCGCGCGGTTATCAGCGAGCCGCTTTTCTCCGCCGCCTCCACGATCACCACGCCGAGCGAAAGGCCCGACAGGATACGGTTGCGGCTGGGGAAGTTCTCGGGCAGCGGTGCGGTGCCCAACGGGAGTTCGCTCAGGATGGCGCCGCGGCGTTCGACAATCGTGTCGGCCAGCCCCCGATGCTCGGGCGGGTAGGCGACGTCGATACCGCATCCCAGCACCGCGATGGTCCGGCCGCCGGCCTCGAGCGCGCCGCGATGGGCCGCGCCGTCGATTCCGCGGGCAAGGCCGCTGACCACGACGAAGCCGCGTGCGGCAAGTTCAAAGCCCAGCCGCTGAGCCATCCGCAGCCCCGCTTCGCTGGCCGCGCGTGCCCCAACCACCGCCACGCAGGTGGTGTCGTTGGCTTCGAGCAGGCCGCGCGCGATGAGATAAGGAGGAGGATCGGCGATCTGCTTCAAGTTGGACGGATAGTCGGCGTCGGTCCATCGCACCAGGCGCGCACCGAGCCGTGGCAGTTCGCACAACTCCTTCTCCAGCGGCGCAAAGTCGTTGAAACCGGCGATCGCGCGAGCGACGTTACGCCCGACCCCGGCCGTGGTGATCTCTTCTTCGCTGGCCTTGAAAATCCGCTCGGCGGAACCGAACCGCTCGAGCAGCAGGCGACAGGTGCGCGGTCCGGCGCCGTGGACACGTCGCAGCGCGAGCCAATAAGCGTCGGAAGTCGCGGACATAACGCCCCGCGCGGCCGGACGTGTTTGAGGAAGACGGGAAGTCTACGAAACGCGCAGGCCGCGATGAGGGTACTTGTATATCAAGTCGCAAATTCGGGCCAATCGGATACGGCGGGCGTCGCGCGCCTCAGCTTGACCGGACCCGCTCAATGAAATAGTTAACAACTAACCGCTTTGTTTGCCGCCCGCAGTGCTGTCCGTCTGTTAAAATGCTATGAATCGTTTCGCTTTCGCGACGGACGCGCAGGCGGAGAAGCAAAGGGCGTGGGCGGAGGAGCAAAAAAATAATGGAAACAAGCCAGGTGACCGAAACCGGCCGGATGTCGGCCGTCGATAAGCAGATTCTGATTTTCAGCGTCTATCGGGACGCCGAATTGCGCGGAGCGCGCCTGCTGATCAACTTAATCGGCCATATGAAGGACGGCGATTCGCAGCTCAAGATGGCCAAGCACCTGGCCGACGAGACCCGTCACGCGTGGCTTTGGACCCGGCGTATCGCCGACCTTGGCGGCACGCCCCTGATGCTGGCGGACGGCTATCAGCGCCGTCTTGGCCTGCGTCTTGGCGTACCCAAGACCGTGATCGAACTGCTCGCGCTGACCGTGGTCGTCGAGGAGCGCGCGCAGAGCCGCTACATGGCGCACGCCGCGCTGCCCAACGTCGACGACGAGACTCACGAAGTGCTCAAGGCCGTCACCGAGGACGAAACCTGGCACCTCTCGTGGATCGAGAAGAAGATGCGCGAGATCGCCAAAGAGGAAGGCTCCGAGGCCAAAGCCGACGAAGCGCTCGCCCGCTACCGCTCGATCGAGCGCGAGGTCTACGCGACGCTCGCCGCCGACGAAGTCGAGTTGATGCGCACCTGAGCCGGCGCATCACGCTCCGCACCCCGTCATTCCCGATTTTCGTTGAAATCCTGGCGAACCACGCCGCTCAAGCGCCGCGCGCGGCGAGGGCGGCGTTGAGTTCCGCCCTCATCGCCTCGGCCGCTTCGGCCGCCGCTTGTTCAGGCGCGGAGCCGGACCGCTTCAGATAGGCGTACATCAGGCTCCGGCTCGCGTTGACCACCACGCCGGTACCGTCGGCGCGCGCCGCTCGCACCGCGTCGGCCGCGCCCGCGCCCTGCGCGCCGTAGCCGGGCACCAGGACCGTCGCATGCGGCATCAACTCGCGCGCGCGAGCGGCATGCTGCGGATAAGTCGCACCGACCACCGCGCCCACCGGGCTTAGCCCGCTCGGACCGACGAAGTCGCTGCCCCATCCTTCGACTCTTCGCGCCACCCATTCCCATACCGGCGCGCCGTCGGCCGCTCGATCCTGGAACTCGCCCGAGGACGGATTGGAAGTCTTGACCAGCACGAACAGGCCGCGTCCGTCGCGCACTCGCGTTACAAATGGCGCGATCGCGTCGCTACCCAGGTAAGGATTCACCGTTACGGCGTCGCAGCCGAAATCGCCTTCACCGAGGAAGGCCTCGGCATATGCGGCCGAGGTCGATCCAATATCGCCGCGCTTGGCATCGGCGATCGTCAGCAGTCCCAGCCGGCGGGCGAGCGCGATAACCTCGGTCAGCGCGCGCATCCCGTCCATCCCGCGCGCTTCGAAGAATGCGAGCTGCGGTTTGATGGCGCAGACCGAGTCGGCGCAGGCTTCGACGATCGCGCGGCAGAAACGGGAGAGCGTATAGCCCTTGGGCAGGCCGGGCCTTCCGGCCGCGTCGAGTTGCGGGTCGACGCCGAGCATCGCGATGCTCCGCTTGCGGCGTTGGACTTCGAGGAGTCGCTCGGAGAAGTAATCCATCGCGACCCTATCATTTCACAAGCGATTTGCCCGTCACAACGTTTTTCTAATCTCTCCTTGACCTGGGAGAGGTCGTTGCGAGCGTCGCGAGAGTGGCGGGAGAGGTTAGTCTTAATTCGCTTCTGCCGCAGCCGCTTCGAGCGGATCGCGCTAAAGCGATCACCGGACCTCCTCCCAGCCCTCTCTTTGTCCAAGGAGAGCGACAGCAGGGAGCCACGCCGGGTTTTGGCATAGATCCCGATCACTTGGAGAGCGACCCAGTTTCGCGATAGCGTGCGGCCACGACAGGAGTGCGCATGGAACTCGGAAAATTCGGCGTCTTTTCCTACCTCGACACGCTCGGCGCCGGCGAAGTCGCCGGCTTTGCCCGCAAGCTGGAACATCTGGGCTACAGCGCGTTGTGGTTTCCGGAAACCTTCGGGCGCGACCCTTTCGTGTGCGCGGCGCACGTTCTCGGCAACACCGAGCGGCTAATCGCGGGAGCGGCGGTGGCGGTTGTTTGGAAACGCGAGGCGGCGGCGATGGCGGGGGCGGCGCGCACGCTGGGCGAGATGTTCCCCGAGCGGTTTATCCTCGGGATGGGTGTGAGCGGCGGCCCGTTCATGAAGCGCCACGGCCTTAACTACCAAAAGCCGCTCAGCTACATGCGCGAGTACCTCACTCGGATGCGCGAGGCGCCGTATTACGGTCCTCGCCCCGCTGCCGAGCCGCCGATTATCCTCGCGGCGCTCAGGCCCAGGATGCTCGAGTTGGCGATGGGCGAGACGATGGGCACGATAACGGCGCTGATGCCGCCCGAGGCAATCGCCACCATGCGCGCGACGGTAGGCCCCGGCAAATGGATCTGCGCGCAGCAGGTGGTAATGCTCGAGACCGACGCGGCGCGGGCGCGCGCCGCCGGGCGCAAGTTCCTGCACTTCTACCTGGGCTCGCCGACCTACCATACGCATCTGCGCGCGATCGGCTTTACCGACGCCGACCTGGCCGGCGATGGCAGTGATCGGCTGGTCGACGCGCTGGTGGCCTGGGGCGACGAGCGGCGCCTGCGGCTATGCCTCGACGCTCATCTTAAAGCCGGGGCGAACCATGTCGTTATCTCAGCGCTCAACTCCGCGGGCGGCCATCGCCCCGACGAACGCACTCTGGAGGCGATGGCGCCGCAATAGTCAGTCCCGATTTTTCTTGGCCGGATTTTTTTTCGGCTGGGGTTTTTTGCGCGCCGGGCGGCGGCGCTCGGGCGAGGCGTCGCCGGGCAACACGACGTCGCCGCTGCGCCACAGATACCAGGACGCGGCCGACCGATAGGGGCGCCATCGCTCGGCCAGCGCGCGCAGCCGCTTCGCGTCGGGCATCTTGCGCATCCGGTACAGCCGCCGCGCGGCGTTGCGCACTCCCAGGTCGTCCACCGGCAAAACGTCGGGCCGCCCGAGATTGAACATCAGGAACATCTCCGCGGTCCATCGCCCCACCCCGTGCACGCGCGTCAGGTCGACGATGATCTCTTCGTCCTCCATCCTGTGGAAGCGATGGAAGTTGAGCGTGCCGTTGTCGACGTGCGCGGCGAGATCCTTGAGATAGAGGCTCTTCTGGCGCGAGAGCCCGACCCGGCGCAGGTCCTCGGGCGACGCGTCGAGCACCTGGCGTGGGCTGGGAAAGCGCCGGCCGGGAAAAAGCGCTACAAAACGATCATGGATGGTGCGGGCGGCCGCGCCGGCGAGCTGCTGAAAAATGATCGCGCGACTTAGCGACGCAAAGCGTTCGCGGCGCAGTGCGATCTCGAGCGGCCCGACGGCGTCGATCACCCGCGCCAGCACCGGATCGGCGGCGCGCAGATGAGCCATCGCCTCGCGCTCGTAGGAAACACTCTTACTCGCCATCGCGCGCAAATTATAGCCGATTCGGCGGACCACGCATCATTTTGCGCTGTCATTTGCGCGCGCCGTCATTCACCCATGGCCGCACGGCGGCACCCATGGCCGCACGGCGGCACCCATGGCCGCACGGCGGCACCCATGGCCGCACGGCGGCACCCATGGCCCGCACGGCGGCACCCATGGCCCGCGCGGTGGCCGTGTTCCGTCGCTCCCGTGACGTTCCGAGACGTTCCGCGGACTTTCCGATCTCCGGAACCTTGCAAGTTGTCCTAGCTCGAAGATAATGGACCCGTGATCTGGCGTTTGGTTTCATAGCTAGCGCGTGGTTCCCTGATGCCGCGTCGCTGTCGATTCCGAGAGGCTCAACTATGAAAACAGTGATGGCCAACAGGCGCTGGATAAAAGAGAACCCCGACCTCGATACGGGGCCGGTACCCACTGAGACTTGCACGTCGCCGCAGCTTTTCGAGCTGGAACGCGAGCGCATCTTTCGAAAGTCCTGGCTCAACATGGGCCGGGAGGAAGACCTTCCGGAGCCGGGCAACTACGTGGTCAGGGACCTCGCGATCGCAAACACCTCTGTCCTGCTGGTGCGCGGCAAGGACCGCAAGGTACGGGCATTCCACAACATTTGCGTGCATCGCGGCAATCGCCTGGTCGACGACGAGAAGGGGCTTTGCAAGGGCCGATTCGTCTGCCGCTTTCACAGTTGGGCTTACGACACGGCTGGCCAACTCACGTGGGTGTCCGACGAGGCTAACTTTTACGACATCGACAAGAGCGCCCTGGGCCTGAAACCGATCGCCACAGACGTATGGGAAGGGTTTATTTTCATCAACCTGGACCCTCATCCGACCGAGACTCTCGCTCAGTACATGGCGGGGATGGTTCAGCAGATTCATGGATACCCTTTCGACCAGCAGCGGCTGATGTCCCGCTACCGCGTGGAGGAAAAGGCGAACTGGAAGGTAATGCTGGACGCGCAGAACGAGGTTTACCATCTTCCATTCCTACATATTACCTATCCCGACTTTTGTCCGCTGAATGAGCAGAAGTTCAGCCGCGTTCAGAATTTCGCCCGCTTCGGGCGCCATACCGTCTACTCAGTCGAATTGAACCCCGATCACAAAATGACGCCGGTTGAAGCAATCGCCGCAAACGCTAATCCGCGCGGAGGACAGGTCCATCCGTCGATGATCGGATGGTTCGATTTCTACACCGTGTTTCCTAACTTCTGCATGCTGTTCCTGGCCGGAACGTACGTCACCTACAACATCTGGCCCATCGCGGTCGACCGCAGCGTGTGGGAGGTCAGCCTCTATCAGCCGGCTACCAGCAAGCCGAGCGAGCGGTTCGCGCAGGAGTACATCCGCTGCCGTTTTCGCGATCTCCTGCAGGAAGACGCAAGCAATCACGAGGCCATCCAGGCCAGTCTGAACTCGGGAGCGCTGACGCACTTCCAGCTACAGGACGAGGAAATTCAGATTAGGCATTTCCACAAGGAAGTACGCCGGCACATCTTTGGCGAAGAGAATAGCGCGTCCGCCATTGCGAATAACCACGACACGGTCGAATTGAGATTAAAATGAATACTCAATTGCCCGCCGGCTTTTCCGATCTCGAGCAATTTGCACAGTGGGTGCTGCCGACGAGCATCGAGCGGAACAGAAAACGCCGCACAAGCTCGATGGACGAGATTAACGCGTTTTACAACGCGATGCTGCCGAGGCTCGAAGAAATACTCACGTACCTGGACCAGTTGTCCCTGCAGGAAATGCCGCAGGACGCGCTACGGCTTATGTTTCTCTCGCTGTCATTGGCCGAAGTCACCATCGCGGTGGAACTGTTCCACGAGCCAAAAGTCACCGGCGGCTGCGATCCGGAACGATTTATAGTGGTGCGCGAGCTTAATCCCTGAAGCCCGTCTATCGGGAGAAAAATGCCATGAATCTCACGGGCAAGGTGGCCTTGGTGACGGGTGCGGGATCTGGCATCGGCCGCGCGGTTGCTTTGAGACTTGCGGCGGCGGGTGCGAAGGTCGTGGTCGCGGATTTCAACGAGGAGGCTGGCGCCCGAACCTGCGCAGAGCTAAAAAAGTCAGGAGCCGAAGCAGTCCCGCGACGGACCGACGTTTCCAAAACCGACGAGGTTCAGGGGCTTATCGCCTTTACCATCCGGACCTTCGGCAGGCTCGATTGCGCGGTAAACAACGCTGGAATTCAGGGTGAGTTGGCCTCCACGGCCGACTGCAGCGAGGAAAACTGGGATCGCATCGTCGACACCAACCTCAAAGGCGTCTTTCTGTGCATGAAGTACGAGCTGCGGGAGATGCTCAGCCGTGGCAGCGGCGCAATCGTAAATATAGCTTCGAACTTCGGAGTGGTGGGTTCCCCGCAGATGCCCGCTTACTCGGCCAGCAAGCACGGCGTGGTAGGCCTTACCAAAACCGCGGCGATCGAGGTTGCGGCCCGCGGAATCCGGGTAAACGCGGTATGCCCCGGTCCGACCTTGACCCCGCTGGTTGAGGCCGTGACAAAAGACACGCCCGGAATCATCGACGCGATCATCAGCCGGCTGCCGATCGGCCGAATGGCCGGCCCGGAAGAGGTTGCACAGGCGGTCGCGTGGCTGTGCTCGGACGAAGCGACTTTTGTAGTCGGGGGAATTTTCCCGGTTGATGGCGGCTACGTCGCTCAGTAGAACGCGCGACATTGATAGCGATGAAGGCGGCCAGACGTTAGTCGCGCCGGCCGCCGTGCGGAGAGAGCGAGACGCGCTCCAGCCGCGTCGGGCGCATCGGGTTGAGTACGTACCCATTCACCCAGGACTGGCGAATCACGTAGGCCACCGGATTGTAGAGAAAGACCCAGGGCGCGTCCGCAACCACGAGTTCCTCGGCCCGATCGTACAGCGCGTAACGCCGCGCGCGGTCGGTCAGCGGCGCGGCCTCCGCCAGCAGTTTGTCGACTTCGGGGTTGTAGTAAAAGGTATCGTTGTTACCGCCCCACTGTTTGCGCGAGAACAGCACCTCGAGGAAATTCTGCGGGTCGGAAAAATCGGCCTCCCATCCGAGATCGACCAGCGCGACGGTATCCGGCTGGCGAATCGCTTCGAGGAGTGGCGCCCATGCCACTGGCTTCAGCTCGACGTGGACACCGACTAGCGCCAGGTCCTGCTGGATCGATTGGCCGATCATCATTTCGCTCCGATCCGCGCGCATCCAGAGCGTTGGCGAAAAGTCCTTACCCACTCCCGCCTCCTCGAGCAGGAGCCGCGCCTTGGCGGGATCGTAAGGATAGCCTTTCAGGTTCGGATCGAAGCCGGGCAGACCGGGCGGCAGGACGCCGTCAGCGACGACGCCGCGTCCGTTCAACAGGGCGATTATTTTGCGCTTGTCGATCGCATAGTTGAACGCGCGCCGCACGCGAACATCGTCGAACGGCTTCATCCGGCAGTTCATCCCGAGGTACTCGGTCGCGATGTCCACGATGTGGAGCGTAAGCGCGCGCAACCGCGGCGTCTTCATCACGTAAAGAAATTCCGCCGATGGAATTCGCGAGACGTCGATCGCTCCGGCCTCGAATTTGAGCCACTGCAGATCGTCGCTGACGCCAATTTCCTCGACCACCGCGTCCAGGCGCGGAACTCCCTTGATGAAGTACTCGGGATTTCTCACCATCACCAGCCTCTGGCCGCCGATCCACTGCGCGAGCTTGAACGGGCCGCTGCCGACCACGTGACTGGAGAAGTCTTCGCCCCATCGTTCGACCACTTCATGCGGCACGGCCGCGGCAAACGGCATCGCGAGCTTCTGCACGAAAATCGGGTCGGGGATGTCCAGATGAAAAACGATCGTCCACGAATCAGGCGTCGCAATACCGGCAACTTCGTGCGTATGCCCGGCTTGAAATTCCGCCGCCCCGGTGATCTCGCGAAAGTATTCCATCCCCTTCGAGCGCGTCGCCGGGTCAAGCACGCGTTCGATTTCGTATTTGAAGTCGGCGGCGCTCACCGCACGGCCGTTGGTGAAGCGGGCGTCGCGGCGCAGGTGAAACGTGAACACGCGCGCATCGGGCGATTCGTCCCAGCTCGTCGCTATCTCCGGTACGAGGTCGACGCCGCCATCGCTGTAGCGCACCAGCGTATCGAAGATCATCTGCTCGAAAGTCCATGAGGCGGTGTCGTAGCCGGCGGCCGGGTCGAGCGTCGGGACATCGTCCTGCACGGCGAGATGGAGCACCTGCGCGCCGGGCGGAAAGTCCGGTATCGCCGGCGCGCCCGCCCCGCGGCATCCGGCGCCGCCGACGGCGGCGCCGGATGCAGCGGCGAGCCATAGCGCAGCAGCCGCGAGCGCGCGGAGCGCGCCGCGGCTGCTGCGCTTTCTGCTACCGGCGCGGGCTACGCCCGCGCCGGTAGCCGCGTAGCCCGTGACGCGGGCCATGCAATGCGCCGCGCCGGCTTCGCCGGCGCGGCGGCGTCGGGCGATGAGGCGGCGGCGCGTGCCGCGCCGCGGCCTCATCGCCCGGCACTCCCGCCGCGAGCGCGCAGGTAGCCGTAGCCGAGCAGGTTGAACGCCAGCACCGCGTAGAAAATCGCCAGCCCTGGAAAAGCGACCAGCCACGGCGCGGTGCGAAAATAGATCAGTGCCTCTTCGATCATGCGGCCCCAGCTCGGCGTCGGTGGCGGCACGCCGAGGCTGAGAAAGCTCAACCCCGCATCCAACAGCAGCGTGCCGGAGGTTCCGAGCACCGCCATCACCACGATAATCGGCATCACGTTGGGGAGCACATGGCGCGCGATGAGCCGCGCCGGTGAGCCGCCGAGTGAGCGCGCCGCCATCACGAAGTCGCGCTCGGCCATCGACAGCGTCTCGGCCCGCACCACGCGTGCGATTTGGGTCCACGATACGAGACCGATCACCAGCAGCACATTGAGCAGGCTCGGATGCAGCACGGCGACGAACGCCATCGCCAGCAGCAACGCCGGCAGCGTCAGCATCACGTCGGTGAAGCGCATCAGGGCGAAATCGGCCGCGCCGCCGAAGAAGCCCGAGACCAGCCCGATCGTCACTCCGATCGTCAGTGTGATGACCATCGCGGCCACGCCAACGATGAGCGAGACGCGCGCGCCCCAGATGATGCGCGAGAGCACGTCGCGCCCCAACTCGTCGGTGCCGAGGGGGAAGGCGGCTGACGGCGCACCCGGATCGCCATAGGTCGGCGCGACCGCGCGGGTTGGATCGTAGGGCGCGAGCCGGGGCGCGAACAACGCGGCCAGCAGCAGGCTCAAGACCATCGCCGCGCCCACCAGTTCCATCGCGTTGAGCCGCCGCGTCATGCCATCTCACTCAGCCGGATTCGCGGATCGAGCCATGCGTAGAGCAGGTCCACCGCCAGATTGGCGACCACGACAAGGAAGGCCGAGAAAAGCACGGTGCCCATGATGAGCGGAATGTCGAGATTGAAGACCGCTTCGTAGGCGAGCCGCCCGATTCCCGGCCAGTTGAAAACGGTCTCAGTGAGCACCACGCCGGAGAGCAAGCCCGCCAGATCGAGACCCGCCAGCGTCACCAAAGGCAGTGTCGCATTGGCCATCGCATGGCGCATCAGGGCCTGCACCGCCGAAAGCCCCTTGCCGCGCGCGGTGCGGATATAGTCCTGCTCCAGCGCTTCGACCAGGTTGGTGTGCAGGATGCGCGAGTAGTAACCGGCCGAGCCCAGCGCGAGCGTGATAGTCGGCAGCACCAGGCTCTTGGGCCCGTCGAAGCCGCCCAACGGAAACGAGCGCAAGTAAAGGCCGCCCGCGATCAGCAGCATCGTGCCGAGCCAGAAAACCGGCACCGAGATCAGCGCAAGCGAGACGACGAGCAGCGTGTTGTCGACCGCGCGCCCGCGCCACGCCGCCGCGACCATACCCATCGGAATGCCCAGCGCGAGCGACAGCGCCATCGCGCACAGGGCCAGCATGGCGGTGGCGGGAAAGCGGCTCAGGATCAATCGCGTCACGCTCGCGCGCCGGATGTAGGAGCGTCCGAGGTCGCCGTGCAACGCGCGGCCGAGATAGTGCGCGTACTGGAGATAAACCGGCAGGTCCAGCCCGAGTTGATGGCGGATAGTGGCGAGAGTTTGCGGATCGGCCTTCGCACCCGCCATCGCGACCGCAGGGTCCGCGGGGATGACGAAAGCGATCGTGAATGTGATGATCGAAGTGCCAAGCAGGACCGCCGCACCATAGATGACTCGCCGGATGATGTAGGCAATCATTCTTTCAGCGCATCGCGATTTACATCGCGAGCAGACCGCGCTGGCGCAGTTCGCGCGCGAGCCCGAGTTCGGCGCGTTCGCGATGGCGCCGCGTGGCGCCGGCGCTCGCGGCGCCGTCATCGGTAGTCGCCGCCTCAAGCGCGGAGCGCTCCTCGGGCCGCAGCGCCGCAATAATTTCGTCCATCTCGGCACTACCGGCAAGCTCGTCCACGGCCAGTGCGTCGGCGGACGCGTGCTTAAGCGCTCGCCAATGGGCAAGAAATGCGGCCAGCGATGAGTAGGTCTCGAGCTTCATGGCGCCATCGGAATTGGGGCGCCGCCGCCCAGCGGCGCAATCGCCAGACCGATGAGGTAGCCGATCACCGCCGCGCCCATCGCGACCGCCAAAAAACGCAGCCCCGAAAGCGATCGCCACTTGCGCTGCGCGAGCCATCCCTGGAAATAGCCGACCGCGAACAGCGCCAGCGCCGTCGTCGCCATCGCGGCGATGAGCCCGAAGTAGTCGCCGGGCCCGCGGGACGGGATCAGGATGAACGGTAGCAGCGGCACCATCGCGCCGACGAGGAACGCAATTCCCATCGTGACGCCGTCGGCGACCGCGTTGCCCAGGGCCTGGCGGCTCAGCCCGTACATCTTGACCTCGGCGGTCGAGAGCAACGCCTGCGGCGCGGAACCGAGGAGTTGGACGACGCGGTAAGAGGCCTCGCGGCTCAGCCCCTCGTGCTCGAGCTCATGCAGCAGGCGCTCGCGGAGCAGGTAGGGCTCGGCGGCGGCTTCCTCGCGCGAGCGCTCGAGCTCGCTGCTCAGCACTTCGGTCTCGGCCCGCGTGCCGAGGTACGCCCCGGCGCCCATCGAGAGTGCGCCGGCGGCGGTCGAGGCGAGCGCGGCGAGGATCACCTGGCGATGGACCGAGACGGCGCCGCTCAGGCCCGCGAGCACCCCGGCCGTGGTGAGAATTCCATCCTGGGTCCCGAAAACGATTTCGCGGACGCTGGAGAGACGCTCGATGAGGCGTTTCTTTTCGGTTGGATCGAGGGTCGCCACGCTCGCTCAGTCCGAGACTCAGTCAGTGGTGAGGGGCGGGGCGGGATTGCGCTCCGGTTGCCAATCCGCCGGACACATCCGCCCCGAGCGCAGCGCGCGCACCACGCGCAGGGTCTCGCTCACGCTGCGGCCGACGTTCACCGGGCATGCGACGCAGTAAACGATGGTGCGTTTGGAATCGAGGATGAAAGTCGCGCGCATCGCCTTCTGCGCGCTCTCATCGAACACGCCATAAGCCTTGGCGAGCGCGCCGCCCTCATCGGAAAGTAGCGGATAGCCGATTCCGCCCAGCTCGCGCGCCCAGCGCAGATGGGTCTGCGCGTCGTCGATACTGACCGCGGCGATACTGGTATGCTCGGCGGCAAACGCCTCGCGCGCCTTGTGGAAGCCGACGACCTCGGTCGGACAGATGAAGGAGAAATCGTGCGGGTAGAAGAACAGCACGACCATCTCGGACTCAATTTGGGAAAGACGCAGGCGGCCGGCGCGATCGCCGACCGTGCATGGCAGATCGAATGGCGGCGCAGTGTCCCCAGGTTTCAGCATCTCCGCACCGGTGCGGAGACTAAGGCTACTCGATCTGGTAAATGATCGAAACGGTCACCGGTATCGTGACTTCGCCCGGCCGCGCCACCGCGAAAGCCGGCGCCGGCCGTGCAGGGGCTTCGCTGACGGCCTTGAGCACCCGCGTGATCCTGACCCCAAGCGAGCGTGCCAGCGAGTCCGCCTGCGTCTGCGCGTCGAACGCGGCCCTGGCTATTGCCTCGCCGCGAGCCTGAGTCTCGTCGTCGAGGCCGAAGTCGAGACAGCTGATGCGGCTCGCACCCGCATCGAGCGCGGCATCGATCACCGCTCCGACTATTCCGACGGCGCCGGTTTCGACCGTGATCGAATTCTCCGCGCGGTAACCGATCACCACCGGCTTGTCGCGTCCCCGGGGTTGCTCGTATTCCGGATAGAGGGAACAGCCGCCGGCCCGGAGGATGCCCTTGTCGCGGAGTTTTTCCGCCAGCACGCCGGCTACCCGCTGTACGAGTGCGGCGTTTTCCGCCGCGCTCTGTTGGGCGGAAAGCGCATGAGTTTCGATCGTCAGGTTGAAAAGGACGCGGTCCGGGGCTGCGCGCCACTCGCCGTTGCCGACGACCTCGATCGTGCGCATCGGCCTGCCGACAAGCGGTGACTTACTGATATCGGCGGTCAGTGCGCCCAGCGGAGGCTTTCGCCCGACTTTGAGTTCTGTCACCGAAGCGTCGGGCCTGCCCGTGGCAGCCAATTCGATTGGAACTGACATCTCGGATGCAGACTAACTTGTCGGCCGGGATGTTGCGCGCGGGGCGCGCGTCGTGGCGGCTAATATGATGAAGATTGGTGGAGTCGTAACGCGGTAAATTGCCCGGCCGTGAGCCGGCTTTGGTGCATGGATTTGAGATCGAGTCGTCAGCGGCACATCGCCCGCGCGCGGCTACTGGATCTGGTAGGTAATCGAAACGGTCGCGGGGACCGTGACCTCGTTGGGCTGCACCGGCGTCGGCGCGCCCATCGACGAGCCCATCGCCACCGCTCCCATCCGCATCATCGGCATCGGCCCGGTTTCCGCTACGGTAGTAGCTTTGACCACCGGCCCGAGCATGACGCCGAGCGACTTGGCCAGCGACGCGGCCTGCGCCTGCGCGTCCTTGGCGGCCAGCGCGATCGCCTGGCTGCGGGCCTGGCTCTCGTCGCGCAGCGTGAAGTTGAGAAAGTTAATCCGGTTGGCGCCGGCTTCGATCGCGGTGTCAATCAAGCCGCCAAGCAGGCCGATCTCGCCGGTCTCCACGGTGATCGAATTCTCGGCGCGATAGCCGGTGACGATCGCCTTCTCGTTGGGCCGCGGCTCGTTGTACTCGGGATAGAGCGAATAACCGCCGGTCCATACCTTGCCCTTGCCCTGGAGCTTGGTGGTCAGCGCGTCGACGACTTTTTGCGCGAGCGCCGCGTTCTGCCCCGCGCTTTGCTGAGCGGTCGGCGCATGAGTCTCGATTGCGAGGTTGAGCGAGGCGACATCCGGGGCGACGTGCGCTTCGCCGCTGCCGGTGACCTCGATCGTGCGCGCGCTCTGTTGCTGCGCAGGCATGGGCTGGGGCGGGAGCGGCGCGGGATTCATCGGCTCCGCGGCCGGTGCACCCGCCGGCGTCATCAGGAAGGCGCATGCAACGCCCGCCACCAGCATAAGAAAACCGCGAGCGCGGCGGCGATTTCGGGCGAATCGCGCCCGCCCGCCAGGCTCCTTCATATGAGGCGTTTTCATCCGCACCTGCTCCTCACTCGCACCAAAGTGGCATCAGGACTGTTGCCAAAGTCATGCGCCGCCGCTTAAGCTGCGGGCCGGCGGACTTCCATAGTCGCAATAGTTGAGGAGCCGGCGGCGAAAGGCAAGGCCGTCCGAGCGCGAGGGCCTGGCGCCGATGCTTTGGGCGGCGGCGCAGTGTATTGTTTTCGGTTGGAAAACCATCGCATGGCCGACAAACAGGACGAAAAGAAAGTCACCCCGCGAAGCGTCGACTTCGCCGCCTGGTACAACGAGATAATCGCGCGCGCCGAACTCGCCGATCACTCGCCGGTGCGCGGATGTATCGTGTTCCGCCCCGACGGATTCGCGATCTGGGAGGCGCTGCGCGACGAACTCGATCGCCGGATCAAGAAGACCGGCGCGCGCAACGCCTACTTTCCGCTGTTCATCCCGCAAAGCTTCCTGCAAAAGGAAGCACAGCACGTCGAGGGCTTCGCGCCCGAGGTCGCCGTGGTCACGCACGGCGGCGGCAAGGAGCTGGAAGAGCCGCTCATCGTGCGGCCGACCTCCGAGACGATCATCAACTATATGTTCGCGCAATGGATCCATTCGCATCGCGACCTGCCGCTGATGATCAACCAGTGGTGCAACGTGGTGCGCTGGGAGATGCGCACGCGGCCATTTTTGCGCACCACCGAATTTCTCTGGCAGGAAGGCCATACCGCGCACGCGACCAGAGAGGAGGCCGAGCGGGAGGCGCTCACGATGCTCGAGGTCTACCGCGGCTTCGTCGAGGACTATCTTGCGGTGCCATTGGTCACCGGGCGCAAGAGCGCGGCCGAGCGCTTCCCGGGCGCCGAGGAGACCTACTCGATAGAATCGCTGATGGGCGACGGGCGGGCGCTGCAATGCGGCACCTCGCACTATCTAGGCGATAACTTCGCGCGCGCCTTCGAAATTCGCTTCCTCGATACGCAAAACCAGCTCCAATACCCGCATCAGACCAGTTGGGGCGTGTCGACGCGGCTGCTGGGCGCGATCATCATGAGCCACGGCGACGACCAGGGATTGCGACTGCCGCCGGCGGTCGCGCCGTTCCAGGCCGTGGTCGTGCCGATCTGGCGCAAGGCCGAGGAGGGCGAGCCGGTGCTGGCCGCCGCGCGTGCGGCGCGCGACGTGCTGGAGGCGGCGGGCGTGCGCGTGCGGCTGGACGATCGCGAGGGGCTGACGCCGGGTTTCAAGTTCAACGACTGGGAGATGCGCGGGGTGCCGGTCAGGATTGAAATTGGCCCGCGCGACGTCGCCGCGCGCAACGCCGTGCTCGCGCGCCGCGACCGCTCGGGCAAGGAAGGAAAGGTCGTCGCGTCGATCGACGGGCTCGCGGCACATGTGAGCGCGCTGCTTGACGAGGTGCAGAAGAGCCTCTACACGCAGGCGCGCGACGCGATGCGCGCCAACACGCGCGAGTTCGACGACTACGCGAAATTTCGGGCGCAGATGGAAGGCGAGGGCGGCGGCGGCATGGCCGACATCTATTGGTGCGGGAGCGCCGCGTGCGAGACTCGGATTCGCGAGGAGACGCGCGCGACCTGCCGCGCGATTCCGCTGGGACAGAACGGCGCCGCCGGCCGATGTCTGGTTTGCGGTGAAGCGGCGAAAGAGCGCGCTTTTTTCGCCAAGGCGTATTGACGATTTTCTCGGATCATCGCGCGAACGATACCGCCTCGCTCCGGGCCGCTCGCGTCAACTACGAGGGAGGAATAATTGATTATGTCCGCATCCAAGCCAGCCCACGTCCTTGACGGTTACAAGGTTCTCGACTTCACTCAGGCGCTCGCCGGTCCGACCGTGACGCGGCTGATGGCCGAGCTCGGCGCCGACGTCATCAAGGTGGAGATTCCGCCCAAGGGGGATTTCTCGCGCTCCTTTCCATTTCTGAAGGATGGGCGCAGCGCGTACTTCGTGCAGCAGAACCGCGGCAAGAAGAGCCTCTGCCTCGATCCCAAGAAACCCGAGGGTCTCGCGGTCATCAAAAAATTGCTGCCCAAGATGGACGTCCTGCTCGAAAATTATTCGCCGGGAGCGATCGCGCGGATGGGCCTCGGATGGGAAGAGGTCAGCAAGATCAATCCGCGGCTCATCATGTGCTCGGTCTCGGGATTCGGGCAGACCGGACCGCTCGCCAATCGCCCCGGCTACGATTACATCGGGATGAGCTACGCGGGCGTGACCTACATGATCGGCGATCCCAATGGGCCGCCGTCGTTCCCGATGCTCGGGCTGGGCGACGTTTCGACCGGCGTTCACGCGCTCGCCGCGATCGCCTGCGCCCTGCTCTACCGCGACAAGACCGGCCGCGGCCAGCACCTGGACGTATCGCTGCTCGATAGCTACTTCCATTGTCACGAGCTGAACGTGCAGATGTACAGCATGAGCGGTGGCAAGGTGAAGCCCAAACGCGCGGGCTCAAATCACACCGCCGTCCCGATCATCGGAATCTTCAAGGGCAAAGCGCCGGAGACCTACCTGTTCATCATGGCGCCGGTGGACCATCAGTTCGCGGCGCTATGCCGCACGATGGGCCGGCCGGAGCTGGCGGCCGACCCGCGCTTCACGACCGTGGTCGCGCGCGCCGCCAACCTCGCCGAGATCACCGGCATCATTCAGGCCTGGCTTGACTCGCAGCCCGACGACGCCACCATCCTGCGCAAGCTCGAAGAAAATCGGATTCCAGTGGCGCCGATTCTGTCGATCGAAGAAGCCGTGAACCATCCGCATCTGCGCGAACGGCGGACGGTGCGGAAAATCCGCGACCGCATCATCGGCGAGTACGACATCCCGGGCGTGCCGCTGCGCTTCTCCGATTTTCCCGCCGAGCTTGAGCTGCAGGCTCCGCTGCTGGGCGAGCACAACGCTGAGATTCTCGGCGGTCTCGGTTACTCCGCGGATAAAATCAGCGAACTGGAGAAGAATGGCGTCCTGATGCACGGCGACCGCTGACCGGGACTCGGCAGAGAGGTTTGGCGATGACGGAAGACCAGCCGGGCGGCTCGTCATCTGCCGCACCGGTCGCGTACGATCTGACCGCACTCAGCAGCGCCGAGCGCGAGCGGAGGCGCTCGCTCGCGACGAAAATCCACCTGACGGTCGCCGGACGCCGCGAAATCGCCGACGGCTACGCGCTGCGGCTCGCGCGGGACAAAGTTTTAGCCGGCGAGCTTCGGGACTGGATCAGTCTGGAAGGCAGATGCTGTCCATTTCTTCGGTTTGCGCGGACACAGGACGGCGACGATATCTGGCTTCATCTCACGGGACGCGTCGGGGTAAAGGAATTCCGCAATTCGGAAATGGGCGCCTGATCGCCTGCCCGTTTCCATGCGCCACGATAGACGCAATCGCGAAACCTGCCCTCGCACGCGCTGTCGCAGCCGCCGGCTAGCCGTGGGCGAAGAGCATCAGGTAGCAGAGCACGCTCAAGTCGGCCATCACGTGAGCGAGAATCGAAGTCTCCAAGCCCCAGCGCCAGTAGACGTAGCCGAGTACGATTCCCGCGACGGCGCGCGGCTCGAGCAGCATCTGCACCGCGCGCGGCTCCCACCAGAGCGTGCCCTCGCCGGTCGCCGCGTGAACCGCGCCGAATAACAGGCCCTGGATTACGATCGCCATCCACCATCCCCTGGCGCCGAGCGTGCCTGCGGGCGCGCGCGACAATTTGACTATCAGCCATACCAGCACGGTCACCAGGAAAAGGCGGAAGTGGATCTCCTCGATGATCGGAAACCCCACGCCCACGGCGAGGGGATGGGCCTTGAAGAGATCGAAGGCCTTGAGGCCGGCTTCCTTTATGCTGTCCGCGGTCGTGGCGGCCAGCGACGGCGACCACAGCGCTTTCACCACGATCATCTGCGCGACTCGGGTTCCCAAGATAGATAGGGCCGCCGCACCGGCCGCGGCGTAAATCAATTCCATCAGGCTCGGCGCCAAGTTGCCGCCGGCGAGTCGACGTCTCAGTGCGCTGGGCGCAAACCCCGCCCGGCGCGCCGCCAGGCATCCCAATCCCACCAGGAACAGCATCTCCCCGAGCGCAATCGAGATCGCCCGCAGGTGTTTGTCGGGTGGTATCGGAAGCACCGGTGAGCAGAGAACCCATCCCGCCATGCCCACCGCGAGCAGCAGAAAGAATTCGATCAGGCGGGAATAGCGAACCTGCACGTGGGGCGGACGCCCTTCGAGTTCAACGTTGGCGGCGAAGCTCTCGGTTTCCAACAAGATGAGCGCCGTCGTTTCCGCCTGCGGCCTGACTGGCTTCATCGCGGAACGCAGCCTTTCCATCGTGAGCGGGCGCGCGCAGTTTGTTAAGGCGTCGAGCGCTGTGCGGCCAATTCAGCCGCGAGGGATGTTACATAGGGCGCCGCGGGAGAGGGTCGCGCGCTTGAGAAGCCGAAGACGACACCCCGACGCTATCGGTGCCGCGCGGATGCGACGCCGCCTGGAATCATGCGGCTATCAGCCTAACTTGTAGTTGAGCTTCATCGCGGCGCGTACCTCGTCCATCGTAGACTGCGCTACCGCACGTCCCTTGCGCGTGCCTTCCATGATGATCTCGCGCACTCGCTCGGGCTTCGCCGCGAACTCGACGCGCCGCTCACGAATCGGCTGCAGGAACGCGTCGAGCGCGACGAACAGCTTCTGCTTCACTTCGACGTCGCCCACCGTGCCCTTGCGATAGCGCTCCTTGAGCTCGTCGACCTCGGCCTTATCCGGGTTGAACACGTCGTGGTAAGTGAAAACCGGATTGCCCTCGACGTGGCCGGGATCGGTCGGATGAATCCGCGTCGGGTCAGTGAACATCGACATCACGCGTTTGCGCACGGCCTCGGACGGATCGCCGAGATAAATGCAATTGCCGAGCGACTTCGACATCTTGGCGCCGCCGTCGGTGCCCGGCAGCCGCGCCATCTGGCCCAGCATCGCGCGCGGCTCGATCAGCACCTTGGCGTAAAGCGAGTTGAAGCGCCGTACGATCTCGCGCGCCTGCTCGATCATCGGCAACTGGTCCTCGCCGACCGGCACCAGCTCGGCCTTGAAGATTGTGATGTCGGCGGCCTGCGAAATCGGATACGACCAGAAGCCCACCGGTACGCCGCGCTTGAAATTGCGCTGCTTGATCTCGTCCTTGACCGTGGGATTGCGCTCCAGCGTCGCCACCGTCACGAGGTTCATGAAATAGGTTGTAAGCTCGCTCAGCTCCGGCACCATCGATTGCACGACGATTTTGACCCGCTCCGGGTCGAGCCCCACCGCGAGATAGTCGAGCGCGACCTCGAAGACGTTGGCCTCGAGCTTCTCCGGATGCTCGAAGTTGTCGGTGAGCGCCTGGATGTCGGCGATCAATATGTAGGTGTCGTATTCGTGTTGCAGGCGAACGCGGTTTTGTAACGAACCGACGTAGTGTCCGAGATGCAGTGGGCCGGTCGGGCGGTCGCCGGTCAGAATTCGTTTCTCCATCGTTTCAGTGTCAGTCTGGCGATTCCAGCAGCTTGCGCAGCGTGACGAGGTCTTCGGCGATGTCTTTCATGTCGGGACCGGGCTCGGTCTCCAGGCACATCGGGATGCCGAAAAAGCGCGGGTCGTGGAGCAGGCGGTCGAACGGCTCGACGCCGAGATGGCCCTTGCCGATATGCTGATGGCGATCGACGCGCGAGTGAAAGGGCTTGAGCGAATCGTTGAGATGAAACGCGACCACGCGCTTGATTCCAACGTGCTCATCCAGCTCCGCGAACGTGCGCTCGTAGCCCTCGGAGCTGCGAAGATCGTAGCCGGCGGCGAAGGCGTGTTCGGTGTCGAAGCAGAGCCGCAGCCGTTCGTTTTCCTTGACCGCGTCGAAGATACGGCCCATCTGCGCGAACGAGTAGCCGAGATTGCTGCCCTGCCCGGCGGTGATCTCCAGCGCGAGTTTGGTCTTGAAGCCGGCGCACGATTTGTGCGCCTCGTCGATGGAGTGTGCGATAGTCGCGATGCCGGCCTCTTCGCCCGACCCGACGTGGGAGCCCGGATGCGCGATCAGAAACGGCACCCCGAGTACCTCGCATCGCTCCAACTCGTCGATTAGGCCCTCGACCGAACGCTGGCGCAGCTTCTCGTCGGGCGCGCCAAGGTTGAGCAGGTAGGAATCGTGCGCGATGACCATCTTGATCCCGGTCTCGGCTTGCGCGCTTTTGAACGCTTCGATTTCTTCGCCTGAGTAGGGCTTGGAGGCCCACTGGCGCGAGCTCTTGGTGAAAATCTGGATACAGTCGCATCCGATCTGCAGGCCGCGCGCCAGCGATTGGCTGACGCCGCCCGCGATCGACACGTGCGCGCCGATCAGCGGCCGCTCTTGATTGCCCGAAGCCATTACGATTCGTTCCAGCGCGGCGCTTCTCGTGCGCCGCCGTCGCCGCGATCTTATACCAAACGTTACGGAAAGCGAGGCTTGCCCGCGCGTCACGCACGCGGATAGTGACAGACGTGGATCCTGCGCGGATACTGTGATGGATGTGCGCCGGCTGACAAAGTTGATCGTCCTGTGCTGCGCGTTCGGCGGATGCGCGCGCGGCGGCGCGGCAACCATCGATGATACCTCCGCCGGCAGCATCGGCAGCGCCCTCCTCAATTGTCACGGCGGCGGAGTTGCACCGAACGCCGGAGCGCTTCGGTGGCATCCCCGCCTCGGACAGCACGCCGGCCGCGCCTTCGCGGCCGCGGTTGAAGGTCGAAAAAGCCATAGGAGTCACCACGACGCGCGTCGTCCGGGATGACAGTTCCGAGGGCTCCATGCCGCCCGCGAAGTGCGAGGTACGGATCCTGCGCAAAAATCCCGCTGGGAAAACGCGCGAGGTGGCAACGCTCAAAGTCGAAGGCGCGCCGGCCCAGCATGAGGACATCCTGTCGCTGCTCAAGCGCAAAGCGTGCGAGGCCGGGGCCAATGCGATAGTGATCAAAAGCATGGGCAAAACGCGCGTCGAGGGCGTCAAGATGGATCACATCGAGGCGGTAGCGCTGGTAGTCGGAACTCCCAAACCACCGGTCGATCCATCGCCCATACCCAAGACCATCACGGTCACGCCTGAGGGTCCCGCGGTGCCCAAGACAATCACGGTTGATCCGGACGCGTCGCCCTAGCTAACCTTGAGGCGGAGTTTTCGGGCCGAGATTTTCGGGCCACGCTTTGCGGGTCGCGAATTTGGACCGGAAGCCAGAGGGGACAGCGGTTCGACGCGTTGAACGCAACTTCATCCTCGCCGCGCAAATCAGTCATCGAATTTAAGGCACGGCCACGCGCGAGCGATCTGTGCGCCGCCGGGGCGTTGCGACCGGCATGGGCGCGACCGTGAAGCGCGCGAGCCCAAAAGAAAAGCATTCGCTGAAGACGGTCGGGATGGTCGTGCGGCGCGAGCGCCCGCGGGCGATCGCGATCGCACACGAGCTCGCGGTATGGCTGCGCGCGCGTCACTTGGCGACCCTGGCCGAGCCCGAGGTCGCCGCTCAGCTCGGCGCCGAGGCGGTCGAGCGCGAGCAACTGGCGTTACGCTCGGACCTCATCGTGGTGCTCGGCGGCGACGGCACCCTGCTCAGCATCGCGCGCCTGGTTGGCGAGCGCGAAACGCCGATCCTCGGGATCAACCTCGGCGGCCTCGGCTTCCTGACCGAGATTACCACCGAGGAGGCGCAGGCGACGCTTGCCCGCGTGTTGGCCGGCGATTACGAGGTCGACCGCCGCATCACGCTGGAGGCGACCGTCGAGGCGCATGCCGCGGGCGCCCGCACGGTCGATCGCGAGAGCTTCCGCGCGCTCAACGACGTCGTGATCAACAAGCGCGCGCTCGGCCGCATGCTCGAGCTCAATGTGGTCGCCAGCGGCGAGCGCTTCTGTTCCTACCGCGCCGACGGTCTGATCATCGCCACCCCGACCGGTTCGACCGCGTACGCGCTCAGCGCCGGCGGGCCGATCGTGTTTCCCTCGCTCGACGTCGTCGTGCTTGCGCCGATTTGTCCGCACACGCTGAGCAACCGGCCTGTGGTGCTGCCCGATTCGTTCGAGATCGAGGTGCGGGTCCAGACCGACGACAACGGTGCGATGCTGACGGTGGACGGCCAGCAAACCGCGCGCATCGCCAGCAACGACACTTTGCACGTGCGGCGTGGCAAGAGCCCGGTGGTGCTGGTGCGATCGTCGCATGCCTACTTCGAGATCTGGCGCAACAAGTTGCGCTGGGGCTGAGCGCACGGAGCGGCGATGCTGGTCGAACTGCGCATCCGCAACTTCGCCATCATCGAGGGCGCGGCGCTGTACTTCGGCCCCGGCTTCAACGTGCTCTCGGGCGAGACCGGCGCCGGCAAGACCATCATCATGACCGCGCTCGGCCTGCTGCTCGGCGGCCGCGCCTCGCCCGACATGATTCGCGGCGGGCAGAATGAAGCTGTCGTCGAAGGATTGTTCGAACTCGAGGGCGAAGCGCCGCTGCCCGAGGGGACTCCCGAGTCCGCCGATTCCGGCCACCGCGAGTTGTTGATCCGCCGCACGCTGGCCGCCGAGGGCGGCCGCTCGCGCGCTTACGTCAACGGTGAGATGGCCACCGTGCAGACCCTCGCGCGCATGGGCCAGGGCTTGGTGCAGGTATACGGCCAGCACGAGCATCAGACGCTGCTCCGTTCCGAGAGCCATCTCCAGCTCCTGGACCGGCACGCCGCGCTCGACGCGACGCTGGAGGAATATGGCGCGGCTTACCGCGCGACGGGCGCGGCGCGCGCGCGCGCCGACGAGCTACGCGAGCGCGAGCGTACTCGCGCCGAGCAGCTCGAGCTCGCCCGCTTCCGCATCGCCGAGCTCGAGCGCGCCGGGTTGCAGCCCGCTGAGGACGAGCAACTGGCGGCAGAGCGCACGGTGCTGGCCAACGCCGCGCGCCTGGGCGTCGCTGCCGTCGAAGCCGAACAGATGCTCGCCGGCGAAAGCTCGGCGGCGCTCGACACGGTCGCGCGCGCCGAGACGCGGGTCGGCGAGGCGGCGGCGATCGATCCCAAGCTGAAGGACGCGCTCGAGCTTGTCCGCTCGGCGCGACTCGGCCTGGAGGAGGCCGCGAGTACGCTGCGTGACTACGCCGCGCGGCTCGAGGCCGACCCCGCGCGGCTCGAGGAGATCGAAACGCGGATGGCCGAGCTGACCCGGCTCAAGCGCAAGTACGGCGGCGCCCTCCAGAGCGTGCTCGAAACGCTGGAGCGCTCGCGCGCCGAAGTAGCCGAGCTCGAGCGCGTCTCCGACTCGCGTGCCGAGGCCGAAGCGGTGCTCCGCGACGCACTCGATCAACTGGCGTGGACGGGCGCCGAGCTCAGCGCGCGGCGCCAGAGCGCGGCGACCGACCTCAAGCGCCGGATGGAGACCGAGCTCAAGACGCTGGGGATGCGCGCGCCGGTGTTCGAGGCGCGGTTCGCGCCGCTGGAAAAGTCGGAAAGCGCGTTCGAGCACAACCGCATGACACTCGGGCCGAGCGGCGCCGATTCGATCGAATTCATGCTCTCGCCCAACCTGGGGCAGCCGCCGATGGCGCTCGCGCGCATCGCGTCGGGCGGTGAGCTCTCGCGCGTGATGCTCGCGCTCAAGCGCCTGGAGGCTCAACGCCGCGGCGTCGCCACGATGATCTTCGACGAGGTCGACGCCGGCGTGGGCGGCGCGGTCGCCCAGGTCGTCGGACGCAAGCTGAAGGAACTCGCGCGCTTTCATCAGGTGCTCTGCGTGACCCATCTGCCGCAGGTCGCCGCCTTCGCCGACACTCATTTCCTGGTCGAAAAAGAGGAGCGCCGCGGCGCGACGCGTAGCCGGGTGAGCGCGCTGGCGCAGGCCGAACGGATCGAAGAGGTCGCGCGGATGCTCGGCGGCGCCGAGGTCACCGACAAGTTCCGCCGCGCCGCGCGCGAGCTAATCGAACGTGCCCGCGTCTGAAGCGCCGAGCGGCTCGACCGTGCCGAGGAATTCAGGCGAGATCGGCGGGGCTCAGGTTGACCCAACCGGGAGCTTCCGATTAACTGAAGGGCTGTCTCTCTCACCTGCGGTGGGGCTGTAGCTCAGCTGGGAGAGCGCCTGAATGGCATTCAGGAGGTCGCGCGTTCGATCCGCGTCAGCTCCACCAATAAAATCAAGGGTTTCAACGATTGGCCGTAGCCGCTCAATCTGATGATGTATGCATAATATATGCGACGTTCCTACAGCTTCGCGCGCCATCTAGCAGGCGCTCTTTGCTGGACATCGGCATCGTTTTGAAAGAGTTGCCTAAACGCTGAAACGAGGCTTTTTTCGGAAAAGCGACAGATGCTGCAATGGCTCAGCGCAATTCGGACGAAGGACTCCAGTTGAGTATCGAGCCCGCAAACTTCAAAATGTCTCTCACGTAGATACGGATGCAACTGCGGGTCAGGCTCGGGCGAAAACTCGAAGCCGGAAAAAGGATCTTCCGGCAAGAGCAGGAAACTCCGAGTACGTGGATCGTCCCTCTCAGTAATCGCAAAAAGCTCGGCGGCTCGTTGAACCTCTTCGCAAGAGTTTACGCGATAAACTGAGAGACGTGTATCGCCCTTATGCACCAGGTCGTCGCCGGCTATCTTGACATGCGAAGGGTCACCGGGGTCGCGGTCCAACCATTTGCTCGGCGCTACCTCGCGCATCCACATCCGGCCCCCGCTCGCCCAAGTCTAGGCTGCGGTTTCCAGCAAATCTGAGAGGAGCTCTTGAAGATCGGAATCCTGTTCATGCAGCCGAGCGAAATTCAGTAAGATCTACCGCCTCTTCCTTCGGCAGAATCTCCGCAGTTCGGTAGGCAGCCTCTCTAACGTCTCTGTCCTGAGCCAGACCGAATGGCTTTGCGAGCGAGGGTATGAGTTCGACCCACCCTGAGAGGTTGCTCTTGCCGAAATTTCTCAGCGTATGAAGAAGGACGACTGCTACTTGAGCGTCTTCTCCCTCAGCGGCTACCAACCTTAGTGCACCTATAACGAAAGGAACCGCAGCTTCGCCAATTGTGGAAAGCACATTCCCGGCCGTTTCCAGCGCGTCAAACTGATGCTCCTCCAGTAGCCGAGAGATGACCCAAGAAGCACCCTGCGGACCGGATAGCGACCACTTAGCAAGGACTTCCTCTCGCGCGCGAAGATCAACATATGGCCGCGCGACCCGCTCGTACCATTGTTTGAGCACGTGAATTGGCGGGGCTGCACGTCGCTCCATGGCTTCGCCATATGAAGAAGTCTGAGAAACATCCGTTGACGCCGGTCCTACATTTACGAGTCCGGATGTTTCTCCCATCCAGATATTCTCAGCTTCTAAAAGGGCCGCCGCGAGCGGGCCAGTCCCTGAGGTGCCTATCACGCATTGACCAGAGCCGGCCGAGAGCACGGTCTCTGGCGGACGAGAGAACTCTTGCGGTGTGAGCGAGCCCGTCCCTGACGTGCTAGCCGTGTGCTGATTAGGACCTAGGAGCTCCCCGGTCGGGAACATAGTACCCGAAGGACCATACGACTCTTGATTCAAGGTTCGACGAAACGACGACGGTAGTGGCATAGCGATCAGTTCTCCGGGCCTTCCTCTAATCGATTAACTGCGTCCAGAATGCTCGCTAGCTGTCGCTTAGCATCGGCGAAATCCCTCGGGAAGTGTTCATCCAGTTTTAGGTCCCACTGCTTGTATTCCCCTTCGGTGAGAACTGGTTGCCGGTGATCCACGTTGATTCCGATGTAGACTAGGCTTTCTCCGCGAACCGATGGTTCTATGGCAATCCTCATTATACGTCCAGCGGCCCCATGCTCGTACGTCAACTTGGCAGCTCTTTCCTCATTTCTACTTGCTGAGAGTTCCAGAGGAAGGCCTTCGACCAAACGAGCCAGAGCATTGTTAACCTTCGATAGCTTGGTGGGCCGGTGATACATAAAATTAAGACCGAACACTGATACCGGCGTGTGGTACAGAATTTGGAAGGTCTTCTCTGCAATGCTCACAGCTCGGGGAAGTTCCTTTTGGTCATTCGTTTGCACCTGCCAGCGGCTGGGATCGCACGTTACGGTTATGGAGCCAAAACTGAACTGCGAAACACGCGCACTGGAAAAGGCAGCAGCATCCTTGTGCGCTTCTTCCGCCTCCTCAGGCGTCATTATTCCGACCAGCTGATACCAGCCGGGATGATGGATGGCTGGGTTCATAGCCCCCAGCACCACTATCGTATAGGTTTCTTCGGCCGCGCTCTCGTGTGCGCTATTGGACGGGTTCAAAAGAACACACTCCCTGCTGCCCCCATAGCACATATTCTATCATAAGGAAGGAACCCCTAAATCGACCGTCAACCACGTTTCTTTGGTAGTTTCGCGTGTCAAGGGATACCAGACACCGAGCCAAACAGGAAGGGAATCATAAAATCGATATAGCGCCTTCGGGAGTTTTTCTTGCTTCAAGCATCCTCGTGCACCGCCGGTCAGCCACCATACGGCGAGCGCGAGCGCGAGAACCAGATCGTCATGCTTTCCGACTCTTGCGCCGAAGCTCGCATAGCCCGTCTCGCTGATCGAGGCTCGTGTTCCGTACGCGTGAGCGCATACAGATACTGTGCGTGGGCCGAGCGCAACGCCTGTCGCAGTTTGCCAATCGGTCGGCGCGGGTAATGACGGTGCTCCGTCGATGTAAATGTTGCGCAAGAAGCCGCCATCGCGCGGTTTCTCCTTCGATCGGGTGCCGCGTCCGCGCTTCATGGGCTAGCTCTCTTGCCCGCCGCTATCGGGCGTGACTGGGATCGTGGCGGCCGCGCCGTTGTCACCGCCGATGGATAGCACCTTGCCATCCGCCATCGCGAGCTCCCTGGCGGCGCGATAAACCTGCGGATCATGACCCTGATCCGTAGTGAGTGAGAGCACAGGGACGGTCAGGTCAACGCCCGCCTGATCGAGGATCCCCCGCGCATCCAACCCACCGGCCTGCTCGGCGATCCATTCGCGGGTTGAATCGAGCGCGAAGGATGCGACCGCCAGCGGACTCTCGTGCGGGAACATCACCTCGCCCTTCGCGTCGAGCGTACCGCCCAACTCTTCGTATTCGTGGAACAGGCCCTTGTCCGCTGTGCTCATCAGCACGGTCTCGATGCGCCGCACATCGGCGTCATTCAGCAGTGCTGGCTCGGCCACAATGGCCGCGAGGAAGTTAACATCGCGCTTGTCGACGGCCAGCCGAATGGCCTCGCGGCGCTCGGCGGGGTCGAGACTCTCGAAGCGCGCTATCACACGATGCTCTTGGAAGGCGCGACGCACCGCCTCGTCAGCATCCGCAGACTTTTCCACCTTCGTTCGGGCCGTGAGCTTTGCGCGAGTCTCGTTATGGTGTGCCTTCACCTTATCGACCAGCGCGCCCAACTGGCGCAGTCGAGGCTCGAATTCGGCGGCGAGTTTTTTCAATTCCATCTCGACGCCACGCGGCCCCAATTCGCCGGCTTTGCCACGCGCCTCGATCTCGGCCTTGCGCTGGGTGAATTGCTCACGGACATCCTTCGCCCCATTGTAGGTCCCGTAGAGGTGCCACAACGCGGCCTCGTGCGGACCGGCGCTGTCGCCTTTCAGTTTGCGCGCGATCGGGAAATCGGGAAAATAATTGCTGGCCATGATTCAGTCCTCCTTAAAGTTTGTATGCCCGGCGACACGGCGCGCGTGGAACTCGCCATGTCTCGCGGGGTGGCCGGGCGGGCACCCCTATGACTGTGATTCGTGTTCCTGAGGCGTCCACGATTGAGCCTTCGCCACCGCCACCCGGAAGCATTTGCCGCAGAGATTGTGCCGCCGGTCCGTCATGCGGTGAATCTTGTGACCGTGGAAGATCACGAACACCGGACGCGCCCCGCACTGCACACATCGCGGTTGCTTACGCCGTCGCATCTCCGGTTACGCCCGTCGCGCGCTTATGCGTGTAAGATGCCAGGTTTTGGCGGTGGAGCTCGTCGCTGAACGATGCGACCTCGACGCCGTAGTGCTGATGCTCCGAGCCGGGGACAATCTCGCCGTCACGCGAAGGGTCATAGTCGGCGACGTTGATGCGTGCGCGCCGGCCGGTGCCCTTCCAGTTATCGACCAGCACGGTGCGCGGCGGCGTCATGAGGTTGCGGGTGTCGCGGTCGCGACGCTGAACTTGATTCTCCATTGCCGTTGCCTCCTTACGAATCGCGGACCGCCTCGCGCATCAGGCGCCCGTTCGGAGCGACAAACCCGACGTCGTGATCTGGTAGATCGCCCTCGCGACCACGCCTGGTCTCGGTCAGGTCACGCGGGTCATTGCCGAACGTGTACACGCGCACCGGACCAAACCCCAGTTTCCGAACCGCCGCCAGCGCCGCCATCGCCAACGCGACCACCACGTCGATCTTGTGAGACTGCTTCTCCTTCGATAGCTTCCAGCCACGACCGCTTTCGCTTGCGACGGTCTGCAAGACGCTGCGGCGCATGTCGGGGTCGGGATAAACCATGAGCGCGCGCGAGCGGACTAGCTGGAAAAGATTCGACGCCACTTCGGTCAGCCCCGGCATAGTCTGGTTGTACGGCTCAATGGGAAGACCCTGCTTCTGCAAGCGCTGGATGATCGACTCGAGTTGCCACGGATCCGCCAGAATCTTGCGGATGCGATAGGCGCGCGACCGCTCGGTCAAAGTCGCGATAATCGTCGTCTCAAAATCCAGCGGATCGTCCGGCGAGGGACGAAAAACCTTGTGGTTCACCAGCCGCACCACGTGGCTGGCGTCGTGCGTGCAGGCAACCAGCGCGGTCTGATCGTGTCTGACCGACGCGTCGAGGCCGATCCACACCGGCATCTCCGGCGCGTGCAGGGTCGGGTGTAGCGCGGCGCTGGTACACGCGTCCCAATCTTCCATCGATACGAAGCTACTCGCGGCGGTTACCCACTGGTTTTGATAGAGCCGGGCGAAGGCGTTGGGACGCGAGCCTTCACGCATCTGGTCGAACCACTTGGCGGTCTGCCACGGCGCTCGCAGGTCGTGGGTCCAGTAACAAAGCATGCCACCGTTGGTATAGAGATCGGGCGCTAGGCGCTCGCCCGCGATGGCCCGCTTGTAGAGACCTTCGAGCAGGTCACTCTCCGTGACGAAGCCTGCGTAACTGACGGTCAGCCGGGCGCTGACCTTGCGCGTCGGGCTAGGTGCGCTTTCATCGAATAAGCGGCGGGCGGACTCACTGACGTAGCCCCATAGCTCATCAAAGATCGTGAGACTGGGGTTGCTGCCGGCGAAGCCCGCGTAGTCGCTGGCACACGCCGCGATGAAACTGCCGGTGGTCCTGAACTCGATGCGGGCGGCAGTGATCTTCGTCGACGTCTTGAGGAACGGAGAGGCGAGTACCATGCGCCGGGCGGCCTCCCACACTCGGCTGGTGCTTTGCTCCAAATCGTTCGCCAGGCAATAAACCTCGGCCCACGGGCCACCGATGATCGCCGCCACGTAGATCGCCGCCATCGCGGCCAAGGCGGTCTTGCCGCTCTTCTTGGGTGCTGAGAACACGATCTCGGGGAACGGCAGGCGGCCGTCGCTCGTAAGCGTGAGCGCGCGCTGGAGGAAGTCGGCCTCCGCAGGGTACAACGCAAAGGTCTTGCCGGTCTGCGGGTCGCGCAAGCATTCGACCACGAACGCCACCGGGTCTCTGCGCCAGCGCTCGACCAGTGCCTTCATGCGCTACTCTCCACGTCGTCGTCGTGCTCGATTAGGTCAGCGTCAGGGTCGTCGGGCGTGGGCTGCCGCTGGCCTATCGCGGCTGCCACGATGCGCACGGCGGCGCTCAAGCGGGCGTCGGCGCTGTAGGACGCGCCACGCAGGCGAGGGTCGCCGTCCTTGCCGTAGGGGCTTAGGCGCTGATAGAGCGCGACCACGGCCTCGAGGACTTCGAAGATATCGTCGTTATCGATCATGACTCACTCCCGCCCTCGGGCACTGAAACGCCACACAGGCGCTTTGGGAGGGTGCTGACCTACGGTCTCGGGCGGTCGAGGCCCACCACGCCCGCCGGAAGCGCGGGAATCGGCATCGTCGTCGCCCACCTCGGTGGTCTGCGCGTCCTCGATCGAGCTCGCGAGTTGCGCCACGTCGAGCGCGTCGTTATCGCGGGAAGTCTTGAGCGCCTGTCTCGCCAGCGGCGTCATGCCGATCTCCCGGGTAAATGCGAGCTGGGCAAGCCGTATTTTGCGGTAATCATTGAGCAACCGGCGACCCTCGCCGGTGGTCTCATTAACGACGCCGGCCGCGCGCAAGGCAGCGAACGCCTGCCGCGCCAGAATCTCGAGTTCGCACCACGCCCTTACTGCCGGTTGATCGCTCGGCTCGAGCCATGGAACCACCGACCGCACCTTCGCGGCCAAGCGAAGGACCTGGCGGTCGCGAATCAATCGGGTGTTCACGGATCGCGCGTATACGGTCGAGCGTTCGTACACCCGCGGCGGGCTCTCATTATTCGACGTTGCATTCATGGCGCATACATTAGCACGGTTACGGCGGGAAACCTCAACGTTCTAACGTCTTTTCTCAGTCCGACCCTATGATGCTTAATCATATGACCGTCTAAAACAGGCGAAAATACCACGAAATCGAGGGTGATCACGATAAACGGGAGATTGCACCCCCAGGGGGTGGGAAAATTCCGCTCGGCTGGCACCCCCCTCTGTTTCGGTCCACGTCACGAACCCTTTCCGGTATCGTGATAAGTTCGACAAGTTTGACAAGTTATTGCAGTCCGGGTTTTTGACCGACGTTTTTTTGCAAATAACTTGTCGAACTCGCCGAGAGGTAAGACATAGAGACCGTGCTCTCACAGCACACCATAGGATAATATAGATAAATAAAGAGAATATCTCTTTTTATGTGTAGAGATCTCGACAAGTTCGACAAGTTAGACATGTTGTTCTTGACAAGTTTCGGTTTTCGAGGGTTTCGCATGACAAGTTTTCAGCCCTCTTCACCGGGTTCCCGCCCGGTCGTTTTGTTGACCTCGAAGAACCCTCGGGTTGATGTCGTAGACGGTCGTCTTCTGCGGCCCGCGTCTCGCCCCGGTCGATAAAGGTCTGGGCGCGACCACGCCGCGTTTGGCCAAGTCCGTCAGCGCGGCCTCGATGATTTCGGCGTTCTCGAAGATCGTCGGGTGTGCGCGCTGAATCTCGCGCGTTTTGATCGGCCCGGCGATCTCACCCTTGAGAATTTTCTTGTAAAGGGCGTCCGCTTTGCGCTCGCTGGGTCGACGGCGTGACAGTGGCGAGTAGACGCGAAGCGCGTGTGTCGCCAGCACCTTGCAGGTCTTGCGCGCGACCGTGATCGCTTCGAGCGAGACGGGCTTGCTCGTGGCCTTTCCCCCCGCGTGCTCGCACAGGTGGTGGATGAGAGCGAGCGCCGGGAGCAGGGACTTATATTTTGCGAAGTGCGACGTGAGCGCCGGGTGCTCGTCTATGTCGCGGGACTTCTCATCGAGTTCGCGAAAATACTGGTTCATAATTTCTTGTGCTGCCGCGCTGAAGCCGACGTAGGGCATCCCATCGGGATCGTGCGGATCGATTTGGGGATCGAGACGGTCGCGGACGAGCATGTTGTCGAGGGTGCGGAAAAGTTCGAGCACCTTCGGATAGGTACTGTCGTTGCGCGGGGTATCTTTGCCGACGCCCGACTTCAGCGGATCGGGCCAGACCGCGAGTTGGAAGCGTTGCATCAAACCGTCGTCTTCTCGGCCCTCGCCGAACACGTCACGCATGTAGGCGGTCAAAGGTCCAGGCGTGATCGAACCCGTCATCGCGATAAACAGGGGCGGGAGGTGAACCGATCCGCGCGACAAGGTATCGTAGGAAAACGCCTTCGTCCCGTGCCACGCTTCCATGAAAAACTGTCGGTCGGTCTCGTGGCCCTTGCGTTCGAGCCCACGAAAGAACGCGCTGAACTCGTCCCGGTAAAACAGGAAGCCGTTAGGATTTTCTTTGACGATCATCCCGAGTTTTTGCACAGTCGAGTCATTGACTATGTAACGGCGCTCGGTTGGTTCTTCGGGTTCCGGCTCTTTAAACTCTTGCTCCTTGGACTCGGCAAGACTTTTTCGTTTCTCCCACGCGCGGTGCTCCTCCTCCCACATAGGGTGCGCGCTTATAAAGTTGCGAGACGAGTCGACGGCGAGACGACGGAGCGGGCGCATGGCGGAATTCATCGGCGGCGACTTCAGCATCCCGGACGCGCCAATAACCAGCGACCAGATCACAGGTGCGACGATGAAGTCGAGATCGTGACGCTTCGGGCGGATACCGATCTTTCGCCCGATCACGCTCGACAACTCAGCCATGATCGCCGCGTAGGGGACGGCGAGCGGTGCGCCCGCATATTCTGCGATGTCGCTAGCCCACGCGCGTAACGGCTCGGGAATGAGATCGTCCGTGATCTCCAGAACATCAGGAAGCGGCGGAATGAGCGGATCCGGGTCGGGCCACTCGGGTATTTCGATCTTTGCGCGCAGGCCTTTCCCCGCGCCGTTCTTTGCCGATCCTTGACCGTTGCGGCTGGGCTCATAGTCCGCGTGCGCGCGTGCGCGTTCAGCGTTCTCCTCGTCGTTTCCGGTGATCTCGAACTCGTCGCGCACAGAGGGTGCATAGAACTCCGTCATCCCGCTGAGCGCCTTATCTATTGTGCGCGCTCGATAGTCGGAGCGATCCCATTTCGACCTCTCGCCCAACGCCGAGGACGAGAAAAGACGTTCGGCCTGCGCGGTGTTGCCCTGGCTGTAAAAGAGGAGGTGATGCAGCAAGGCGAGGTCGGCGGCACTGTGATCGTCGTGATGCGCACTCAAGTCGCCCCGATCGTAGAGCGCAGAAAAGTCACTCCCGTTTTTCGCCCGTCGCGCGATGTCCAGGATCACCGAGTCATCGAGATTCAACGTCTCGGTATTTGCGCGCCGGGGCTTCTGCGGCTCGGGCTTGGGAAAGTATTTCGCGAGCAGTTCATCGAGCGCCGGCTGACACGCGATAATGGTGGCGGGCGATCCTGGCAGATGGTGCCCGGTGACTGTGAGGTAGCGGCCTTTATCGTAAACCTCAAGCACCCCAGTCCCGTCCGGTCCGAGGCCGCCCTTCTTGTGTCCCGTATCGGGAAGCGCGCCTTGCGCGAAGACGCGCAAGCCGGTGCCGCTCGGGCTGATCTCGGTATAGCTGGCAACCAGTTCGAGCAAGCCTTGCGCCCACGGGGCGACTGTTTTCGTGGCCGGGTCGTAACAGTGATCGATGTCGACGCCGAAAAGCAGATCGTCGGGTGCCAGCGCATATCCGATCCCTTCCCAACCGCCGCGCTGGTATGCGGCGACCACGGTCTCGAAGCTGCTCCATGTCTCAGGATTGGTCGAACTCGCGAGCGCGCCGTTGGGCTGGAACGGCGGCTTGGTCCATTTGCCGCCGCCTTTGCCCTTCGCATCCCACACGTATCGCCACAGCACCCATTGCGCCCGTGCCGTGAGCCTCGTCGGGATCGCGTCGAGCACGGGGGGGAGCGCTTTTGGCTTCGGTGTCGGCGTCGCTTCCTCGCAGCGGTTCGGTGACTGGGCGGGTTCCGCCCCGTCGCCGTTGGCTACGATCGCGACCTCGACGCGGATCGGTCGGCCGTAAAACTCGCTCGCCAGCGCGCCAATCGACGCCCGGTTGTCGTTGAGATAGCGGATGTAGATGTCGTTGAGCGGGATGACCCGCAGCAAATCGCCCTCGAGCGCCAGGGTCGCGCCTTGCTCGAGGAAGCCGGCGAGGGCGGCGCGCCGTCGGCGAATGTGGTCGCGCAGCCCCTCTTCCTGCGGCCGCCGTGGTTGTTGTATCGTAGGAGCCGTCACCGATCCTCCTTCAGGCCCGAGGGCGGAAATCAGCCGCCGCTCTCGGGCGCCACGCCCACAGGTTAAAAAGAGTCGTCGTCGCTTGCGGCTGCGGGCTGCCGCGCGTAGCCATCCTTCGCCTTCACGCTGAGCGTCAGGAATTTTGTGCCGGTGCGCCCGACCTTCAGCCACGAGTTCAGAAACCATTGCGTGCGCGTCTGACATGCCGGGCAAATCGAATCCAAGTCGCCGGTGTAGTCGGCGTGCTTGGGCGACACCTTGCGGTCGTTCCTAAACAGAATTCCGCTGTTCGGATAGTCTTTTTCGTTGGCCATCGTCGTCGTTCGTCTCCTAAAGAATTCTTTGTCACGCCAACCGAGCCACTTATCGAGGGCTCGGCTGATCACTGCCGCCCTGTCCATCACTGCTCGCCGGCGCGCATCCTCGTGGCCAAAAATTCGCGCACCGCCTCAACCGGATATCGCGCGCGACGGTTCACCAGCGCATAGCGTGGGCCGCAGCCGGCGCTACGCCATCGCGAAACGGTTTGCACGGTCACACCAAGGGTGTCGGCCAGTTGACGCGAGGTCATGAATTGGTCGAGCTCGGCAGCGCGATGCTGTTCGATGTCCACGGCTTAATTTTCCGAGCGCGCGATACCGAGCGAAAGTTGTGCAATTGCACAACTTAAAATTCACGTTTTATGGCGTCTTGTTGAAGTTTCGTAGCTCTAGTCGCGCAGCGTCAGGGAGCGGGCCGACGCCGAGCGGCACCGGCGGCAAAACCAGATCGGGCGGTGCGCGCCAAACGAGCGCGGGATCGAGCAACGGCAGCCCCCCTCGCGTGGTACGGCCCGGCCTGCCGATGGGCGGACACCAGCTCGCGGCCGCTTTGGTCAGCGAGTGGGAGGCCGACAGCAACCCCAGCAGGTCATTGGGACGGCCCTCGGGGCCAATCACAGCGCCGCATTCGCGCATGGAGGTCCACGCCGCGCGCAAAGGCGCGATGCTTTTGTATGTCCCCCAAATCGCCCATAACCAGCGCGCGCTGGTCGGCAATTTCCTGCCGAGGGAATCGCGTTTACCCCGCCAGGCGCGCCCATGCAGATAGATCGCGCGATTGATCGTGGCCTCAGCGCGCGAATGAATTGCCAGGCCCAGAACGCTGGTTAGCAATTCGCCCGCGACCCAGGCTTCGTGGTGGCGGCGCTGGCCCGCCTCGTCCCATCGCCACGCAGACTGCGCAGGTTGTTTCAGGCGGGCATCTCGGGAGCCGCGCTCGATCAACGCTCGACTGACTATCGCGACGCAGTAGTCAATCCGTGCTTGCGAGTCGAGCGGAAAAAGCATCGTTGCATAAATCATCGGCCACGCATTCGGCACCAGGTTGCCGCGGCCGTCGCTAATCGCCAGAATACGCGCGCTCACAGGTTCTCGCCTCGCTCGCGCAGCTCGAGCGCGAGCAGCAAACGCACGCATGCGTGCGCGAGATCGTCGTCGTCGCCGCGCGCGCCGACTAAGTATTTTGTTAAATGTTCCATCGCGCGCACGCCGTGGTCGCGGACCCGCAGATTCGTCCAATGATTCGAAGCTCCGCGCGGGTGCGTCTTTTCGCCCTCGCGAAGAATAACCGCCACCGTTCTCAGCGCGCGGCGCAACTCGGAAGCATCCATTAGCCAGTCCTTGCGCCTGCACGGCACGAAGTTAGTACACACTTTCCGTTGCCAATTCGAGGACTGCCCCTCAACACCATCGAATGTCCATCGCGATGGACATATCTCATCGCCGGCGCAGACATCAGTCGATCTCGCGATTCGGCGTGACGGCGCAACGCGATAGCCACGAATCCAAATCGCTGCGCCGATAGCGCACGACCCTTCCGCTATAGCGCAAAAACGTCGGGCCTACTTGGCCGCGATATCTCCACCCTTCGAGTGTGCGCGCGTCGATCTGCAAATACGTGGCCGCTGCTTTGGTATCGAGCAATTCATCTTTCTCAGGCATGTGGCGCCTCCTAAGTAGGTATGCCACCTAGTATACGAACTGGAGGGCCTGATGTGAGGCTGGGAATGCAGAAAGTGTCGCAGCAGCGTACGCTAACGCGTCAGTCGGTGAGAAAGTGTCGCAGCAGCGTACGCTAATGCGCCGCCGGCTTGTCGGGAAACCAGCGAGCGACAGTCGACCGATGGGCCTTCAGCTCGCGGCCGATCTCGGCTTTGATTTTTTTATCGCTCTTCCTCGGGCTTGCCGCCCTCTTCTGCTCAAACAGTTTTAGGGCCTTCCGCTTGCGGGACGGTCGTGGACTGGACGCGCCGGGGCTTGCGCGCTCACTGCCCAGGCGAAGCAGCAGTTCGACTATCTCGGGGAAGATAAGGAGCGCGTCGTTTTCGTGGGCGGGAGCAAACGCGGGGCTGCGCTGAGCGCGGTCGAGCGCGGCGGTGGCGCGCTGACGGGCAATAAACAGGTCGAGCGCAAGTTTGCGGAATTCGGCACCCTGATGCCGGCACAGAGTGGCGTCCGCGCGCTTGTGTACCTGACCAAGAATCGCGCGCAGGCGCGTGTGCAGGTCGGTCGCCGGGTCACTGTTGTCTACTGGCGGCTTACGCGCGGCGGCCATCGGGATCACCTCCCGGCGTGGATGCTCCAGAAACGTCCACGGCAATGGCGTCGGCCTTGTCCGTGCCGTTGACCGCGGCCTGCAACATGATCCGGCTCAACGCTTCCTTGGCCGCGCGCACCGGCGCCAGTTGCAACCGCGCGTAGACCTCGGTCGAGTCGGTCGAAGTGTGACCGAGCGCCTTGCCGATCAGCGGCAGACCGTGGCCCGCCATCGCCATCCAGCTGCCAGTGGTGCGACGCAAGTCGTGGATGCGAACGCCCTCGAGGCCCGCGCACCTGGTCAGGCGCTTCCACGCGCTCTTCGCTTCGCGCATGTGGCCGCTCGCGCCGACGCCTGGAAACAGCCACTCGGAGGTCTCGCGCGAAGGCAGCGAGCGCAGGATTTCGACCTCGGCCCCGGTCAGCGGCAGGAGCGTATCTTCGCCCGACTTCGTATCGGGCAGGGTCAGGGTCATCGCGTTGAAGTCGACGTGCTGCCAGCGCGCGCCGAGCAGTTCCGACTTGCGCGTGCCGAGCAAATAGCTGAGCTGAAAGAATGCGCGCCAGTACGGACTCGGCTCTGCGATCAGCGCAGTGTTCAATCGACGCAGCTCGTCGGCGTTCAGAAAGCGCGTGCGCGACCGTTCCTTGAATAGCTTAATGCCATCGCACGGGTTGGCGTCGTGGAAGATGCGCCATTCGCGCCCCTTGTTATACAGCGTGCGCAGGAGGGTGAGGCCGCGGTTGGCGCGGACGTGTCCGCGTTCTCGCCCCATCCTGTCGTGCCATTCCGAAATCTCGCCCGTGGTGATCGCGGAGAGCCGTCGCTTCAGCCACGCTGCGGGCATGACCGACTTGAACAGCTCCTCGTCCTGCTTCCAGCTTTTCTTGTTCGGCTGCGCGTGACGTTCGATGTAGGTCTGGAAAAACTCTTCGAGGAAGGGTGCGCGCTTCGAGGTGGGCGTCTCATTCTCGCCGCGCAGAGCAGCGACTGCGCGTCGCGCTTGCTCGACGTTGGCGGGCTTCGGCTTCAGGGTGATTCGCTTCTGCACGCCGCCCAAGCGACCGTCGTAGACGAAGGACTTACTGCCATGTGCGGTGACGCAGACTGCGAGGCCGCGTTGACCGCTGTCCCTGAGCAGATAGAAGCCGGTCGACGGCAGCAGCGCACGATCGATTATCGCCTTGGTCAGCCTGGTTGTTCGATGCGTTGGTTCTTCCATTCCGCCCCCTGACAACCCGCTCATAGGGCCGTCAATCTATGCAGAATGTAAGCACCTTACAGCGTAGGTACAAGTAGCACCGGGGCTTAGTCGGAAGTCGGAAGGTGAAAAGTGTCGGGAAATGCGTAGCTTTTAGGTCATGGTGAACAGAGGCGTAGACGGCCAGAAAAGAATGGCATTCAGGAGGTCGCGCGTTCGATCCGCGTCAGCTCCACCAATACGCATGTGCCTCCAACTGCATCGCGGGGTTTAGCCTTGGGTACGTGCCGACAACAGGCTCTCTCGCACTCCAGACGTGGCTGGATCACGTGGCGTCGTCAATTAGAGCCCGGCAGCTCGGCTGAGAGGTTAGGGGCTGCAGAAATGGCTGATGGGGCCCCTGCTGTCCGTCAGGGTTACCTTCGGCATCGTCGTGCGCGGCATCCTGCCGCACCATCATCCGATCAGTGTCGCACAAGGACGGTCACGGTCTCGGCGGCCTCGTTTCCAACAATAAACCCCGCGACCTCTTGAGCGAGACCTTCAAGGTCCGGCGCCACCGATTCCCACCTGCGAACTGTGTGAAGCAAACCCTCTTTCCTCCAACGCTCCACTTCGACGCAGACGTTATGCCAGGACAGCATTCGCAGAAAATTCAGCACGTCTACCCGGCAAGAATCCAGATCTATAGCAGAACGAATCGATAAAACAGCCGCAGCTGCCATTTCGCACCCTCCCCCGGCTCTCGAATTTGAACAAGAAATAGAGCTAATCAGACTTATAGCATAATATAGCGGGCAGAATGCAACATATTACGTGTCAAATCCATCTTAGACATGCTGAAGCCTTTTTTGACGGCAATAAGCAGACAATTCCAACCTAAAAGAGTCTTCAGCGACGGCGCGCAGGTTGCGCTCCTGTTCCGTCACCTCGTCAAGTGGCCGCGCTGTGGCCTCGTCGCCCGGGGGGCTTCAGCTAAGCCAGCGATTCGACGGCGAAACAACGCGCTTCACTTAGCTCTAAATTCGAGGCGTGCTTGGGAGGTATACCATCGCAGCGGCGCGTCCGGCCGATCACTCTCAGCTCTGTAGCATAGCGCCGGCTGATCACCGCCGACCTCCGTCGGACTGACCCAGCACCCCCATCGCCAAAGCCATCAGGGCGAGGCCGGCAGGCAACGCCACTGACCACAGGCCAAATGCGGCCTCACACGCCGCACCGAGGCCGCAGCCGAAAGTGAAACCGATGATCGCCGGCAGAGTGCGCGATACTCGGCTGCGCGCTTTGCCCACCTCGGCCGAATCTTTCCCGCGGAACAGCTCGCCGACATCAATCGCGAAACGCGTAACGTTGCTTGTCATCACTGCCGTGGCCGGCGCTCCTTTAAGTGAGACCTGCACGAGTGCGTGCTGCACAGCCATTGCCGAGACACCTAGCATACCCGCGACGATCCCAATGGTGGCGTTGGGGTCTATGCCCGGACCGGACGCAACGCCGACGACAAGAAAGCTGGCTAGCAACAGGAAATGCAGCAGTAGCAGGGGGCAAAGCGAGGCGAGATCCCGTGATTCCAGGCTGCCCGCCAACGCGGCCGCAAGGCTGACTACCGCAATGAAGACGGGAACTGCCAGCATTCGAGCGATCTCGGCTTTGCCGCCGACGACCACGTGCGCGGCGAGAATCACCAGGTTGCCTGTAATGTGGGCCGTGAACAGCCCGTTGAGCCCCAGAAAGCCAATGATGTCTGTGCATCCGGCAGTTACGCTCAGCGCGAACAGCAGCGGTTGGACTAGGGGCGAATTAAAAGCATTCACCGCTCACGGCCCTCCTTTTTTTCGAGCGCGCGACTACTCATATGGGCCGCGATTTTGCCCTTTCGGATCCTATCTTGCGAGGTTCTGCGCAGTGGCCGAGGGTTCTGGCGCGCGCAGGCTTGCTCGCGGGCGGCGCATCGCTCGGCGAGGAGCCTTAGGTGGCAACGTCAGCAGATGCGATCTCCCAGCCTTGGTCATGGACCTAGCGGCGCGCGCGTGGTTCCTCCCGTTGGTTGAATGATGGTATAGGATTCTCGACGCGCTCCAGCGAGCGCTTTCAGCGCGGTCGAATCGGTGGTCGTAACCGCCGAAGCGGGATAGGTCCTCGGGCGTGGGGCGTCGTGGTGTTCCTGAAGCGCGGCCTTGGGTAAGCGCTTTCCACTAGCGGACGGAATTCAAGCTGAACTAGAGAGCTGCACGAGCGATGCCAGCAAACGACAAGAATTCGAAAAAGCACGGCGGGATGACCCGCGAAAAGGCCAGGGATTTTTTCGAGGCGAACCAGATCAGGTTCGTACTTGCCCAGTTTGTCGATATTCACGGGGTGGCCAAAACCAAGGCGGTCCCGGTCGAGCACTTCGAGGACGTCATCCTGGAGGACGGGGCGGGCTTTGCGGGCTTCGCGCTGTGGGGCATGGGCCAGGAGCCTCACGATCCTGACTATATGGCGATCGGCGATCTGGCGACCCTGTCGCTGGTGCCGTGGCAACCCGGATACGCCAGGATCGTCTGCGACAGCCGTATTAAAGGAAAGCCGTGGCCGTTCGATAGCCGCTTCATACTGAAGGAACAGGTTCGACGCTTGAGCGAGCGGGGCTGGACACTAAATTCCGGGATGGAGCCGGAATTCATGCTCCTGGCCCGGCGCCCGGACGGTTCTATCGGTCCGGCCGACGAGACCGACCGGCTCGACAAGCCGTGTTACGATTACAAAGGGCTGTCGCGCAGCAGAGCCTTCATCGAGCGACTGGTCGATTCGTTGCAGAAAGCGGGTTTCGACGTCTACCAAGTAGATCATGAGGACGCCAACGGCCAGTTCGAGATAAACTTTACGTACTCCGACTGCCTGACGACCGCCGACAGGATGGTGTTTTTCCGGATGGCGGCGGGAGAGATCGGCCGCGAGATGGGGCTCATCAGTACGTTCATGCCCAAGCCGCTGTCGGATCGGACGGGCAGCGGTATGCACATGCATCTGTCGCTTGCCGACGCCAAGAATCCCAACCTCTTTCTCGATCGGTCCGACCGGCGCAAGTTGGGTCTCTCGGCGACGGGCTACCAGTTCCTCGGCGGCCTCCTGGCCCACGCCCCGGCCCTGACGGCACTGGTTGCGCCGACGGTGAATTCTTACAAGCGGCTGGTTGTGGGACGCTCGTTTTCCGGCGCGACGTGGGCTCCCGCCTACATCTCGTATGGCGACAACAATCGAAGCTGCATGGTCCGCATACCCTACGGCAGATTGGAGTTGAGACTGATCGATTCAAGCGCCAACCCGTACCTCGCCACGGCCGCAGTCATCGCGGCGGGACTCGATGGTATGCAGAGCAAGCTTGATCCCGGCGAGCCGCACAACTTCAATCACTACGATCTCAGCGAGGCGGAACTGGTAGCCCGCGGGATCAAGACTCTTCCGCAGAGTCTCCCCGAGGCGCTGGATGCGCTCGAGGCGGACGGCTTGTTCCATGAAGCCCTGGGTGAGAAGTTCGTGGCCGAGTTCATCCGGCTCAAGCGCATGGAGTGGGTGGACTATCATCGGCACGTGTCGGATTGGGAAGTGAAAAGATATCTGGAATTTTATTGAGGACGATCGGGAGGAAGATTGCGTGTGCGGAATTATCGGGCTGATGTTGAAGAGCGAAGAGCTTCGCCAGTCACTCGGAAAGCTGGTGCTTCCGATGTTCGACTGCATGGCGGAGCGTGGGCCGGATTCGGCGGGCCTTGCGGTCTTCACCAGCGCGGTCGAGCCGCCGCTGCGCCGTTTCAGCCTGTTTAGCAACAGTCACGGCTACGACTGGAGCACCCTGGCCCAATCCATGAGGACCGAACTCGGTTGTCAGCCCACCCTATCCGTGCACGACAATCAGGCCGAGCTGAACGCCGCAGTGGAGATTGGCCGGCTCAAACAGTGGCTCGCGACGCGCGGCAATGGCGTGAGGATGCTGGCGGCCGGACGTTCGATAGAACTGTTCAAGGATGTGGGCCGGCCCGATCAGGTCGCCAGACGCTATCACTTTGACCAACTGCAAGGCACACATTGCGTCGGCCATACCCGGATGGCGACCGAGTCGCAGGTCTCACCGGCGCATGCGCATCCTTTCACGGCGGGCGAGGATTTCTGCCTGGTGCACAACGGATCGTTGTCGAATCCCTACAGCGTGCGCCGCCTCCTGGAGGAGGAAAATCTGGAATTCGAGACCGACAACGACAGCGAGGCGGCCTGCCGTTTTCTGCAATGGCGCATGACGCAGGGCGATACTATCGAGCAGGCGCTGACTTCAGCCTTTGAGAAAATCGACGGCTTTTATACTTTCCTTATCGGAACCGCGCGGCAGATCGTCCTGGTGCGCGACGCGTTCGCCTGCAAGCCGGCGGTCGTCGCCGAGACCGATCAATATGTGGCGATATCTTCGGAGTTTCGCTCACTGGCGCATTTGCCGGGAGTCGCCGAGGCCAATATCTTCGAGCCGCTGCCCGAGCAGATCTATGTCTGGCAGGTAGCCGCATGAAGACGGTGCGGCTCGATCTATCCGAGTTGAGTGTCCGCCAGTTGAATGACTATCTGCATCATCGGCTCGCCGGCGAAGACGTGCGCGTGATTGAGATACTCAATCCCAACGGCATGCACAATATCGCGGTCGGACTCGACTATCCAGTCGAAGTGCATATACGCGGCAATGCCGGCTATTTTGTAGCCGGCATGAACAAACAGGCTGCCGTGACCGTATACGGCAACGTGGGATGGAGCGTAGCCGAGAACATCATGTCCGGCGTCGTCCGCGTCCGCGGCAACGCATCGGAGTGCGCCGCCGCCTCGGGACAAGGGGGATTGGTGGTGGTCGAAGGAGACAGCTCCTCGCGCTGTGGAATATCGATGAAAGGTTGCGACATCGTGGTCGGCGGATCGATTGGCCACATGTCCGGCTTCATGGCGCAGGCTGGGAACCTGGTGGTATGCGGCGACGCCGGGGCCCATCTGGGTGACTCGCTTTACGAGGCGCAGATTTACGTGGGCGGCAAAATCCACAGTCTGGGTGCCGACGCTCAGGAAGAACCGATGACCGAGGCGGACCACGCGAAGGTCGCGGCCCTGCTCGAGCGGGCCGGATTGGATATCTCCTCGAAAGACTTCAAGCGGGTGGCATCGGCGCGAACGCTCTATCACTGGAACGCCGAAGCCCATCAGGAATATTGAGCGAGCATCGATGGCATCGAAATACCTTGAAGAGAGCTCGACCCTGGACGGCGGTGCGCTCGAATATATCCAGAGCGCGGCTGAACGGGGCCTCTACGAAATCAGGGGCCTCGGAGCCAAGCGCAAGCTCCCGACCTTCGACGACCTCGTATTCCTTACCGCTTCGCTCTCGCGTTACCCACTCGAAGGCTATCGCGAGAAGTGCCTGTCGAAAACGGTTCTGGGGACGCGTTATGCGAAAAAGCCGATTGAACTCGCGATCCCTATAACCATCGCGGGCATGAGTTTCGGTGCGTTGTCCGCACGCGCCAAAGAGGCAATCGGCCGCGCCGCGACGATGGTTGGCACCTCGACCACGACCGGCGATGGCGGCATGACGGCGGAAGAGCGCAGCGCTTCAAAGACCCTAGTATATCAGTGCCTGCCCTCACGCTACGGATTCAACCCCGACGACTTGAGAAAAGCGGACGCGATAGAGATCGTGGTAGGGCAGGGTGCCAAGCCTGGCGGCGGGGGCGTCCTCTTGGGACAGAAGATCAGCCCGCGAGTCGCCGCAATGCGAACGTTGCCCGAGGGCATCGATCAGCGCTCCGCGTGCAGACATCCCGACTGGACCGGTTGCGACGATCTGACGATCAAGATCGCCGAGTTGCGCGAGATCACCGACTGGCAAGTCCCGATTTACATCAAGATGGGAGCTTCGCGCGTCTTCAACGACGTCAAACTGGCTATCAAGAGCGGCGCCGACGTGGTCGTGATCGACGGCATGCAAGGCGGTACCGCGGCCACTCAGCAGGTGTTTATCGAGCACGCCGGAATACCTACTCTGCCGGCCCTGCGCGAGGCGGTCGAGGCTCTGGAAGAGATGAAGATGGTCGGCAAGGTTCAACTGGTCATCTCGGGCGGAATCCGCACCGGGGCGGATGTGGCTAAGGCGCTGGCGATGGGCGCCGACGCCGTGTCAATTGGACAGGCGGCGTTGGTCGCGCTCGGATGCAATTCGCGGCACTGCGCGGACGGCGGAGCGCATCAGGACGCAAGCGCCGACTATGCGGGGCTCGGCACCGCACCCGGCTATTGTCATCACTGTCATACGGGACTGTGCCCGGTGGGTATTACTACTCAGGAGCCGGAACTCGAAATTCGACTTGACCCGGAAGAAGGAGCGCGGCGGCTGCGCAACTATCTCAATGTTATGAATATGGAACTGGTCACGCTGGCCCGCGCTTGCGGCAAGTCGGATGTCCATCATCTGGAACGTGAAGACCTCGTCGCGCTCAACGTCGAAGCGGCCGCGATGGCCAAGGTCAAGTTGGCCGGAACCAACTGGATACCCGGATTGAACAACCAATCCGGCTCCGACTGAAGAGCGGTACACGGCTGAGCGGACGATGGGCTTGGGTAAGCTTTGGCGCGGCGTCGAGCCGGGCAAGGGCAGCAACGGCGCCGGGCGTTCGCCTCGTCTGCCGCGCCGCTATTCGGCCTGGAGCCTTTTTCGTCACGGACTGACCGGCGAGGACTGGCCGCGAGTCTGGCGGGCGCACGATCTCAAGCCCAGCTATGACGTAGTAATCATCGGTGCGGGAGTCCATGGACTGGCGGCCGCTTACTATCTCGCCCGGAACCACGGCATCACGAACGTTGCGGTGCTGGACCGCGGCTATCTGGGCGGCGGCAATTCGGGCCGCAACACAGCGATCGTTCGTTCCAACTATTTAACGCCCGAGGGAGTGCGCTTTTATAATCGCTCGGTGAAACTCTACGAAGGGCTGGCCGCCGAGCTGAATTTCAATGTCATGTTCTCGCAGCTCGGCCATCTGACCCTGGCACACACGGATAGTTCGTTGCGCACGATGCGCTGGCGCGCCGAGGTCAACAAGCTCGAAGGAGTCCGCTCGGAAGTTATCGATCCGCAGGAGATCAAGCGGCTGGTTCCGTACCTCGATGTTTCGCCCGACGTGCGTTATCCCATCCTCGGCGCCCTTTATCATGTGCCGGGCGGGATCATACGTCATGATGCGGTCAACTGGGGCTACGCGCGCGGTGTCGACGCTCAGGGCATCCACATTCATCAGAAGACCGAAGTCGTCGGGATCGATGTGGAGCACGGGCGGGTTGCCGCCGTTAGGACCAGCCGGGGCAGGATTACTACGCGATGCGTGCTCAACTGCACGGCGGGATGGTCGAGCGTGGTCGCGGCGATGGCCGGAGTTACGCTGCCGATCGTAACCTATCCACTGCAGGCCGCAGTGACCGAACCGGTCAGGCATTTTCTGAGCGCGGTGGTCGTCTCCGGCACTTTGCATGTGTATGTAAGCCAAACCGATCGTGGCGAGTTGGTTTTCGGCGCCAGCGTCGATCCGTTCGGGTCTTATTCCACGCGCGGCTCGTTGGAGTTCACCGAAGAGTTGGCCGGCCAGATACTCGAGCTGATGCCATCGATCGCCAAGGTTCGGCTGGTGCGCCAGTGGGCCGGGCTATGTGACATGACTCCTGATTTTTCACCCGTCATGGGTGTGACGCCGGTCGAGGGGTTTCATGTCGACGTCGGATGGGGCACGTACGGCTTCAAGGCGGGACCCGTATCGGGCGAGGCGATGGCTCAGCTCGTCGCGAGCGGCAAGACGCCCGAGTTAATCGCGCGGTTCGGTCTCGCGCGCTTTTCTCAAGGTGAGCTGGTCGGTGAAAAAGGCGCAGCCTCGGTCGGACACTGAGACAGGCGAATGCCTGGATAGGAGCGCTGAATGACATTGGTGCCTTGCCCAAATTGTGGACCGCGCAACGCCAGCGAATTTCGCTGGTGCGGAGAGGTCAAGCCGAGACCCGACTCCAATAGTGCAACGCCGGAGCAATGGCGCAATTACTTATACCTCAAGGCGAACGGCGCAGGATGGATTACGGAGACCTGGTATCATCGCGAAGGATGCGGCCGATACTTTCGCACCGAACGCCATACGCTCACCAACGAGATTCGTGCCACAGGCGCTGGAGGCGAGCCGGAGCCTGCCGTAGCTGAGTCCGGAACTGGAGCGAACGGGCGTCGATGAATGCGTCGATGACGCGTCGGCTCGCCCCACAACGTGGCGAGGTCATCGATCGTGCGAAGACCTTCACCTTCGGCTGGAATGGCGCACAGTTCCCCGCTTACGCGGGAGATACGATCGTTTCCGCTCTCGCCGCTTGCGGAGTGCAAGTCTTCTCGCGCAGCTACAAGTACCATCGGCCGCGCGGGATCCTCACCGCCAACTATCTGGATCCGTCCTGCATGATGCAGGTCGGCGACGAGCCCAACGTCCGCGCGGCGCACTGTCTTGTCGAGCCGGGGATGAATGTCACGGCTCAGACCGGCTGGCCATCGTTGAGCTTCGACGTCAAGGCGGGCATCGGGCTGATCGCGCGCTTCCTGGGGCCTGGATTTTACTACAAGACCTTCATGTGGCCGCGCCGATGGTGGCCACTCTACGAGCATCTCTTAAGGCGCTTCATCGCGGGCGGAAAAACTTCTGCGAATTCGGAGCATGGCTATTACGACAAACGCTATGCGCATCCCGATGTCGTGATCACCGGTGGTGGACCGGCGGGAATGGCGGCCGCCGCGGCGGCCGCGCAGGCCGGTGCGCAGGTGATGCTGGTGGAAGAGGAGCACCACCTGGGAGGCCATCTGCGGTACGGCGACGAAAAAGCGCTGGGCGCGCTGGCGCAACTCCTCGGCGAATTGCGGGCGCAGACGGGAGTCGAGGTCTTGACCAACGCCGTGGTCACCGGCCGCTACGACGGGAACTGGATCGCGGTCGTCGCACGTGGCCTGCCGAAGGTTGCCGAACGTCTGATCAAGGCGCGGGCGAAGGCTTTGGTGGTCGCGCCCGGACTGATCGAGCGGCCCTATGTGTTCGAAGGAAACGATCTGCCGGGCGTTATGCTCTGCGGCGCGGTTCGACGCCTGATCAACCTTTACGCAGTACGCCCCGGTACGCGCGCAGTGGTATTCACCGCCAACGATGATGGTGATTTGGCTACCCTCGACTTGCGCCGCGTCGGCATCGAGGTGGCCGCGGTCGCCGACGCCAGGCGCGGTGAAGGGATCGTGCGCGCGCGGGGACGCAAGAGAGTCCGCGGCGTCGAGTTGACCAGCGGCTCGCGGATTGATTGTGACTTGCTGGTGATCGCCGCCGGATGGACCGCGCCGACTGCGCTCCTGAACATGGCGGGCGACCACCCGAAATATGAGTCGGCCGCGGCGCGCTTCTTTCCCGGCGGCAATCTGCCGGACGGCGTCTTTGCCGCGGGAGGTCTTGCCGGCGATGGTTCAATCGAGGAACTGATCGCTCACGCTCGCGCGGTCGGAGCGGCGGCGGCCGCTCGGGCGGGCCATGGTACGGGACCCGCCAAAATACCGAAGCTTGGGATGCACGGTCATCCGGCGCTTTTCCGGAGCCGAACGCACGGAATGGTGGACTGGTGCGAAGATGTTTCCTCCAGGGATATCCATTCCGCAGTCGTGGAAGGCTATGACTCGATCGAGTTGGCGAAGCGTTACACCACCGCCACCATGGGCCCGACTCAGGGCAAGCTCGAGACCATCAACACGATGGCGATAGTGGCTGAAGCGGTGGGAAAATCACTGGCAGAGATCGGGACGACAACCTGGAGACCGCCGTACGCGCCGATCACGCTGGGAGCGCTGGCGGGCCGTCCGTCGGAACCGATGCACGTATCTCCGATGCAGCCGTGGCATGAGTCACACAATGCGCAACCGCTGGTCGCGGGAAAATGGATTCGTCCCGAGCATTACGGCGACCTACAGGCGGAGGTCGCCAATACGCGCACCAATGTGGGTATCATCGACGTAACTCCGCTCGGTAAATACCTACTGCACGGTTCGGACACTCCAAATCTGCTCAACTTCCTCTACGTCAACAATTGGTCGAAGCTGCCGGTAGGGTCGGCTCAGTACGGCCTGATGTGTACTGATGATGGGGTAGTGCTTGACGACGGTGTTGCCGCTCGCCTGTCTGCGGATGAATACTTCATGACGACCACATCATCCGGAGCGGCTGGCGTGGGTGAGTGGATCGAAACGTGGCTGCAGGGCTCAAGTTGGGAAGGGCGGGTGCATGTGACGCCCGCTACCGACGCGTTCGCATCGATCAATGTCGCGGGCCCTCGTGCGCGGGAATTACTCAGTCGGATCACAGAAAATGTCGATTTAGATCCTGCGTCCTTTGCTTACATGGGAGCGCGTCGGGGCCGCGTGGCCGGCGTGGACGGGTGTCTTCTATTGCGCCTGGGATTCACCGGAGAGCTGAGCTATGAACTGCACGTGCCTGCGGGTTACGGGCTCTACGTGTGGGAGACACTGCTTGAACGCGGACGCGACCTCGGAATTGCGCCCTTCGGCGTCGAGGCACAGCGCGTCATGCGCCTGGAGAAGGGGCACGTCATTGTGGGACAGGATACCGACGGTCTGACGCAGGCGTTCAGCCTTGGATTGGGCAAGCTGATCAAGTTCGCCAAGCCCGACTTCGCCGGCAAGCCTGAACTCAAGTGGCAGTCGGAGCGGAGTGACTATTCTCGCCTGGTGGGCCTGTGGCCAGTGGATCCGGCCCTGGTGCCGCCCGAGGCGAGTCTGATCGTCAAGGGCGACAGGATCCTGGGGAGAATCACTTCGAGCCGCATGTCGCCCACGCTGCGTCGCTCGATATGCATGGCCCTGGTATCAGAAGATTCCTCCGGTGCGGGCACTTCCGTCACGGTGCGCCTGCCCGACGGGCGAAATGTTTCAGCGGTTGTTACAGAGCGACTTGCCCACTTCGATCCAAAGGGGGCACGCCTGCGTGGCTGATACGTTGCCCATCGCGCGAAGCCCTATAACGCAGGCGCCTCCCGTCGTGGTGGTTGCGGGATGGTCGGTATCGGCCAAACCAAGCAGCAGTCCGCTGCGCCTCATCGACTGCACGCCATGTCAAAAGATTCTCCTGCGTGCCGCTGCGAGTACCGCGGTGGCGCGATCGCTGGGTGTGGACCGCGGACACATGAAACACATGGAACGCGATGGCTTCGGCGTGCTCGTGGCGGGTGTGGGCCCGGAAGAATGGCTGATGATCGGCTCTCCCGGCGGGTCCCTTCCTTCGGCGATCACGAAAACAAATGATGGAGCGACGCCATCGACCGTCGTCGACTTGACTCACGCTCGCGCCCTGATACGCATCGTGGGGGCGGATAGTGCGAGGGTTCTATCGAAGCTGTGCGGTATCAACTTCAGCGATACTGCCACTCCTAACGATACCGCGTTACGCACCTCGGTCGCGAGATTGGTCACGGAGATTATCCGTAACGATCGCGCTGAGCCCTTTGCGGCGGCGACAGATCCAGGAGAGCTAGTGCGCTCCTATCTGATCATGTGCGAGCGTTCAGCCGGGCAATACCTGTTCGATACACTTTTGGACGCCGGTCAGGAATTTGGTATCGACGTAGAAGGTTTCGGAGCCAGCTTGCACTAGAGGGCGGATTTGCCCTATGCGTTTTCTGATTCGGAGTCCGCACGATGATCGCGCTAGCGGTGGGTTACCTGGCAGCCGGAATCCTGATGCTCACGGCCGCGGGATGCGACCCGGTGGTGAGCATTGCGGGAGCCGACTTTCCGGGTTGGCTGTTGTGCGCGGCAGGCGGCGCGATCCTTGCCACACTCTGTCGTCCGCTGTTTCTCGCTGTCGGCCTCGAACGCTATCTGCGCCCGGTGCCGCTTTTCTACGGCGGCCTGATCGCGATGTTCGCGCTGATCGGATGGGTCATCTTTTTTAGCCGTACCTGAGCCGTAAACCATGGCGCCGGCGAGCGACAGGCTATCAACCGAAGATCCGGTGCGTCGAACCGGCGCTCGGATTCTATTCGCGGCCGTCATTCTCGCCGACCTCGTGCTTGGCGCATATGTTCTGCACCTCTACTATTTGCATCCGCGTACCGACGACGCCTACGTGCGCGCCAACATCGTCGCGGTCGCGCCGGAGGTGAGCGGCACGATTGTCGAGCTTCCGCTGCGCGACAATCAGCACGTCAGGGCGGGCGACCTGCTGTTTGCCATCGATCCGCGCCCTTACCAGGCCGAGCTCGATCTGGCCGAGGCCCATCGTGCGCTTGTTAATCTGCAAATCGAGGCCCTCGACCATGCGGTCGGTGCCGCCGAAGCGAGCCAGAAGCGGGCCGAAGCCGACGCGGACTACGAGCGTCAGTATCTCGCACGCCTTGTGCCGCTCGCAAAGGAGGAGTTCGTAACCGCGAACAAGGTGGCCGATGTCCGCAGCAGACTTGCCGCCGCGCTCGCGGCGACCGAGCAGGCGCGCAACGAGGTCGGCCAAGCCGAAAAGCAACTGGGGCAAGTCGGCGACATCAACGCGCGCCGTGCCGAGGCTGAGGCCCAGGTCTACAAGGCGAAACTCAACGTTGGCTATTGCCGAGTGCGCGCGCAGTTCGACGGCTACGTCACCAACCTGAACATCGCGGTCGGCCAATACGCGAACCGCGGGCGCGAAGTGATAAGCCTGGTCGATAATCGCACCTGGTACGTCATCGCCAATTTCCGCGAGACCTTTCTTTCGCACATCGCGCCCGGGATGAATGCGCGCGTCTATCTGCTGGGCTATCCCAACCAGCGCTTTCGCGGTGTGGTGGAGGGCGTGGGCTGGGCGCTATACCAGACGAACGGGGCCACGGTGGCGGGTCTCGCCAACGTCGCGCCGACACTCAACTGGGTACGGCTCGCGCAGCGCTTTCCGGTTCGCATCACACTCGGAGCCGAGGATCCCAGGTTTCCGTTCCGGATGGGCGCGACCGCGGTCGTGACGATCGAAAGCGAGCCGCCGCGCCCGCCCCCGACGATCCGGTCGCAAGCCCGATGAACGGGGTTGCTCCGATTTCTCACGGTCGAGCCTGCGGCGGAATGGCTCCGCTCGCGTAGGCGACCGAGGCAGCCGAAATCAGGAGGTCGGCCCGGCTTCCGACCATCGTGTACTTGGCGTCGGCCAGATCGCGTTCGGCCGACAGCAAATCGACGATCGTCGCCAGCCCGTGCTTGAACGATTTGAAATTCGAATCGTAGGCTGACTGCGACGCCTGCAGCAACGCCTGCGCATATTGGTACTTCCTAAGCGCCGTCGTGAAAGCGTAATAGGCGCGCCATACCTGGCTCGCGACATCGAGTTGGTATTGATACACATGCGCGCGCGCGCCCTCGCGATCGGCCTCGGCGCGCTCGATCGAGTTCACATGCTCGAAGCCGGCAAACGCGTCCCATCGAACCGCGATGCTGGCGGCGTACTCCGGCGCCATCGCCGTGAACTGCGGCGTCGGTGGATTCGACAACCGATAGTTGAAAGCGTGACTACCGTAATAGCTGGAAAGCTCGACGGTCGGATACATCGAAGCCCGCGCCAGATCGACCTCGGCATCGTCCGAGCGCAGCGCGGCAACCTTGGCCGCAAGGTCGGGCCTTTCACGCATCGCAACATTGATTAGATCCTCGACCGCGCCGCTGAGCGTGGCGGGAACCGTCTGGCTGCCGAAGCTCTCGACTTCCGGCAGCGCGTCGACGCGGACGCCAAGCGCGACCGCGAGGTCGGCCTGAGCGTCGCTGACCCCGAGCTCCGCGTTTTCCAACTCGTAATGGGCCCGCGCTTCGCGCTGGCGTGCCAGCAGAACATCGGGTTTGGTCGCCAGCCCGGCGGCATGGCGCTTCTCGACTGCGATTCGGTCGGTGGTTGCCAGGCGTACGATCGCCTGCGCGGCGGCAACATTCGCCCGCTCGGCATCGAGCAGGTAGAAACTCTTTTCGACCGCGAACACTACCTCCTGGATCTTGCGGTTGAATTGGAAATTCGCCGCCAGCATCTGTTCGCGCGCCGAGCGCGAGGTCGCGTCGCGACGGCCGAAATCGGCGAGCTCGTAGTTCATCGTGAGCAGATTGCTGCTCTGCCAGTTCTTAAGCGTGCCCCAATGCTTCGGGACCTGGTCGACGATCCGCTCGTATCCGTTCTGGCTGTCGACGCGCACAGTTGGATAGAAGGGCGCGCGGCTGATTCCCCATCCGGCGGCGGCCGCGCGCGCCGCCTCCCACGCTTCGCGCGTGTCGGGATTCCGGCTCAAGGCGAGGTCGATCAAGGCTGGAAGGTCGTACTTCAAGCGCACCGCGCGCGCCGGACGATTGTTGTCGAACCCACCGGCCGCCGCCTCGACATTGATCGCCTGCTCGTTCGGGCCGGGTTGCCATTCGTGCTGCACCGCCGCCGGCGCCCATCGAGACGGATTGAACTCCGGTCGTTCACCCGACGCGGCGCATCCGCCAAGCCCGGCGAGCATCAACAGCATGCAGACCTTGAACCTTAGTCCAAGGTACTGGCGCTCGCGTTTCGCGGCAAACCACAAACTACGTGGTTGAACCCGTTTGTTCGACGGCGTCATTGGATGCGTCGCGGGATGCTTTGCGGGATGCGTCACGCTCGAAGCGCAAAGTATGCTTTGATTTGCGGCCAGAGGGATGACAGCGAGCGGCAAATGGATATCCTTGTTCGGAGAGCTCGAGCCGACGTCCGGGCGATGGCGACGGGCGGCGCGAGTTGGGCTGATCACCGCGCTCGGCGCTGGCGCAACTGCTGCGATGCAGATCACGAATCCGCTCGGCCTGACGCTGTTGTTTAATTTCGCGCTGCCTGAAGCGGCGTTCTCACCGGCGCGGGGCGTCGCCTTCGTCTGCTTCGCGGCGGTGTTCCAGGCGCTCGGGTTGGTGTTGGTCGGAGCTTTGGTCGACTCGCCCGTTGTCCATGTCACCGTCTTCATCCTCCTGTGTCTCTTCACCACCTACGTGATCTATGCCGTTCCGACTTTGGGGCGGCTATGGGTTTGGATTCAAGTTCCGGTGGTCACCGCCTTTTACCTGGCGTTATTCATCCCGGACGGGATGCTATGGAACGAGGCGCAGGCATTTGGCGCGATGGCAATTGCCGTCGCCGTCCTGCTGCTATGCAACAGTATCGCGCGGCCAGAACCGGCCGAATCAGTGCTGGCCAGTTCGATCGCGGCGACGCTTACGCGCTCGGCCCTGAAACTCGCGACGCTGATCGAAATTTTGCTGGGTGAAGTTCCGACCACTGACGAGCGCCCGGTCGCCTCGCGTCTCGGGTATCACCTGACGCTGCTCGGCCCCGCTATCGCGTCGGCGCGGAGCGTCCCCTTACCGGCGGCGCTGCTAGCCGACGTAATAGTTGCGGAGGGCATTCGTGGACAGACCGATCGTCTGGCCGCCGCCGTGCTCACGAGCGAAAGCCGTCCGCTATCTGCCAAGTCGGCTGATGAATTGCGCGCGTTCGAAGCGGCGTTCAATCATCGCCTCGAGCGATGCGTTGCGAGCCTCCGCGGGCGTCGCGCAGGCCACGCGCCGCCCGCGTCCAGCGCGATGCCCGACGCGGCCGGCGCGTCAGCGGATAGCGACGACCTCGCCGCGCGGATCGCGCGCCTCGGCGCGGAAGTTCCTGAACTAGCGGCAATTACCGCGCCGCTGGTAAGAATCTGCGAGCTGCTCGAGGCCAATCGAATCGAGCTTCCATCCGAGGAGGCCGAAATCGATGAGCCACTGAAGCCGCGCCCGGCCGTTACGAGAAATTTCCTGATACGCTTCAGCACGCGGCATACAATCGCACTGACGGCCGCGTTTCTGATCGGGCTTTGGGACAACAACCCCGCGCTGCACGCAGCGCTCTGGCTGCTGATGCTGGGTGGCCCGCCGAGCCACGGAGCTACGGCGCGCAAATTCACGATGCGTGCGATCGGTGCGGCAGGAGCCCTCGCGTTGGCGGCGCTCGGCACAGCTGTCATAGATCCCAACTTCACCTCGCCCGGACCTTACATGGGCGCGATTTTCGCAGGCACATTGCTGATGGCTTATATCGGCGAGGGTGGCGGAATCCTTTCATATCTCTCGATCGGCGGCACGGCCTTCGTGATCGGCTATGGAGGCCCCGGGCCGCGCGCCGACGTGCTCGGTTCTATCTGGAGCATCTGGGGCATCAGCCTCGGCATGATAATCCGCGCCGCTGTCTCCCTCTTATGGCGAGAGCAGGCAAGCCGGACGCTCGCCGAGCAGTTCCAGGCGCCGCTCGCCGCGATGCTCGAGCTCATGGAAGAGGGCGACGGCCCCGAAGCCAAGCGGCGGCGCGCCGCGGCCGGGATGGCGACGATCGCGGGTATCGCTATGATGCTGACTGTGGCGAACGACGCGATGCTGGAAGGTCGCAGCGCTGAAATCGACGGTGACCAACTGGTCAACGCTCTCGACACGCTCCGCCGCCTGGCCTTCGCGATCGACAACCTGGTGTGCTTCGATGCGGCCGGAACCGTCGAGAGTGCCGCCGACAGTGACGGACTGATAGACGCAATCAGGGTCCGCCTGGAATCGTGGCTGCAAAGCCTACGCTATCAGACGGACTCAGGTGTCGTAAGCCGCGCGCCGCTCAGGCAAATGGTTGCCGAAGCGAAGGTGCCCGAGCTGCGCCTATTGCTGAGTGAGCGGCACAGCCTTGCGCCTATGACCAATACATCGTACGGCACGGTCGCCGGGCACGTGATCCGGTTGACGCAAAGGTTGGAGCATCAATTGGCCGCGGTTTCGTTCAACTGAAAAGTCTGATTTGGTTTGGCTGCCGGCGCAAGCAAGAGCCTGTCCCCCCACTGCAAACTCGGCAAGCATCGAGAAACTTGAGATTTATTTTGCCGAGCCGTCTGGAACGCATGGTTGGGCCGATGATCGAGGCCGCCGGGGTATGTTATGGAATCTCTACCGGGGTTGCCCACTGGAGGTGAAGTCAAATTGGCGAATTTTCGAATACTCTCTCTCGACGGAGGTGGTATCCGGGGTGTACTGACCGCGGTTATACTCAATCGTCTATCAGAGAAATATCCGCGGCTCCTTCAAGATTTGCCGCAGACTATCACCTTGTTCGCCGGTACATCGACCGGTGGGATCCTGGCTCTTGGTCTGGCGGCGGGTCTCACTCCCTCGCAGTTGCGAGATTTTTATGTGATCAACGGAAAGACAATCTTCGACTCTTCGTGGATGCATGACCTGGTCGAGCTGGACGGTCTCGCCGGCGCGAAGTATGAGAATGAGAATCTCAGGCGGCTTCTGCACGGCACCTTCGGCGGCACGAAACTTCAGGACTTGAAGCCGCGCGTCCTCGTTCCATCATTCAGGCTCGATAATCAGGAAACCGACCCTGCAAAGCGCAGTTGGAACCCCAAGTTTTTTCATAACTTCCCTGGCGATGACAACGACGGAGAATGTTTGGTAGCTGATGTGGCTATGGCGACAAGCGCGGCTCCTACGTACTTTCCCTCATATGGAGAATATATCGATGGCGGTGTGATAGCCAACAATCCGAGCATGGCCGCGATTGCGCAGGTGCTCGACCAACGGAATCAACCGAGTGATCGTGGCACGTTGAATGAGATCAAGCTGTTGTCAGTCGGTACCGGTTTCTCGCTCCAGTACATCGCGGGACAAAACCTGGATTGGGGCGATGCGCAATGGATCAGACCGATTCTCAACATCTTGATGGACGGCAGCGTAGGCGTGGCCGATTTCGAGTGCGCACGACTCCTTGGCGACCGCTATTGTCGTCTCGAGCCGATATTTCCGGCGGGACGGTCTTTCGCGTTGGATGACGTCGGGAGAATCGTGGATTTGATCGACTTTGCGCGATCGGTGGATCTGACCGATACTCTCGCGTGGCTGGAAGCTTGCGCGTGGTAAACGGTAGTATGTTAATTTCGCGCTCGAGGGAGTGCTATCGCCGCACGTCGCGTTGCCATCGAGCTAACTTCCATCAGTCCAATTGAACGCATCGTGTTGAACGCGTCGCGGCTTACCGATTTAAATTTACTCACGTGTTCAAAGGTGACCTACGACACTTGGCTCAGCAACCGCGGGCATATGGCGCGCTAAGCCGATGACTCGGGTAGCGGAGGAGCAGCTCGATTCCGAAGTGTCAGGCTCGGGCCTGGCGCCGAAGGCAGCGGCTGCCGTCGGGATCGTCGTTCGCGTCCGCGGGTCGGTGGTGGACGTCGAGTTTGCCGACGCCGCACTGCCAGCCCTGAATGAGGCTCTGGTCATCGAATGGGACGGAAGCTATCGGTTGCTCGTTGAGGTGGAGGGGCACCTCGATCCGCGCACGGTGCGAACGGTTGCGATGCAGAATACGGCGGGACTTCGGCGTGGATGCGCGGTGCGCAAGACCGGCGCCCCAATCAGCATCCCGGTTGGCGAGCAGGTGCTGGGTCGCCTGATCAATGTGGTGGGTGAACCTATCGATGGATTGGGGGCTTTCGCGTCAACCGTTCCACACTGGCCGATTCATCGGGCCGGGCCCGTTTTCAGCCGTCAGGATCCGGCCCGCGAAGTGTTCCAGACCGGAATGAAAGTCATCGATCTGCTCGCGCCGCTGGCCAAGGGTGGGAAGGCCGGGATGTTCGGCGGCGCCGGCGTAGGCAAGACCGTTCTCATTACGGAATTGATCCGGACTACCGTGGAAAACTACTCGGGCATTTCAGTTTTCGCTGGAATTGGCGAGCGGTCACGCGAAGGGCATGAATTGCTGGGCGAGTTAGCCAAGTCAGGCGTGCTCTCACGCACGGCGCTCGTTTTTGGTCAGATGAATGAGCCGCCCGGGGCGCGATGGCGCGTCGCGATGACGGCGCTGACCGTCGCAGAATACTTTCGTGACACGATGAGCCGCAATGTGCTGCTTCTGATGGACAACGTTTTCCGCTTCGTGCAGGCCGGGGCCGAAGTTTCGGGAATGCTCGGCCGTCTGCCTTCGCGCGTAGGCTACCAGCCGACGCTGGCGACCGAGATGTCGGATTTGCAGGAGCGCATCACCTCCGTGGCGGGCGCCGCCGTGACGGCTATCCAGGCCGTATATGTACCGGCCGACGACTTCAGCGATCCCGCCGTGGTGGAAACTTTTCGCCATCTCGATTCGTCGATCGTACTTTCGCGCGATATGGCCGCCCAAGGGCTTTATCCAGCCATCGATCCGCTCAATTCATCTTCGATCCTTCTCGATCCGCGCATCGTAGGCGAAGAGCACTACGCCGTGGCGGAAGAGGTGCGCCGGACAATCGCGCGCTACCATGAGCTGCAAGAAATCATCTCGCTGCTCGGCGTCGAAGAGTTAAGCGCCGAGGATCGGCTCACCGTCGAACGGGCCCGACGCCTGCAGCGGTTTCTGACGCAACCCTTTCTTGTAACGGAGCAGTTCACCGGCATCGCCGGGAAATCAGTGCCAATCGCGAAGACCCTTGAGGGATGCCGCGCAATTCTCGGTGGCGAATGCGACAAGTGGGCCGAGAGTTCTCTCTACATGGTCGGCGCACTGGAGGACGCACGCGCCAAGGAAGCCGAGTCGAGTAGTAAAATTCCGCACTGATGAGCGTCCATGAAGTTAGTCATCGCCACACCCACCGCCATCGTAGTGAACGCCGACGACGTCCCCTACGTGCGAGCCGAGGATTCGACCGGAGCTTTCGGAATACAATCCGGACATGCGGATTTTCTGACGGCGCTCGCGATCAGCGTGCTGACGTGGCGCGACGGTGCTGGCTTGGAACACTATGCCGCGGTTCGCGGCGGCGTTCTTCGCGTACGTGAAGGCAAGTCCGTGGAGGTCGCCACGCGCGAGGCGATTCTCGGTGACAATCTCAAGAATCTTCGCGAGGGCGTTCTCGCGCACATGACCAAGCATGCGGAGACCGAACAGGCCGCACGGCTTGGGGCGCTGGGTCTTCAGCACGCCGCGATTCAACAGATTTATCGCTATCTGCGCCCCGGCGAGCAGCCCCGGGATCGATTAGGCCGCAAACCATGACGCCCGAGGCGAGAGACGGCGGACCCTCCGACGAAGAGGAACGCAAGCTCGAGAAAGCCGTCGACCAGGTGAAAGCGAGACGCGAGGAATGGGAACGAACGGGCGAACTGCCGCTCGGGCGCGCGCTCGGGACAATGGGCAGATTCGGATGGACCATCGTCGGTCCGACGCTGCTGGGCGCATTCATCGGTCGGTGGCTGGATCGGACCTTTCACTCCGGTGTCTTCTGGAGCGCGACTCTGGTTTTCCTCGGCGCGGCAGCGGGTTTTTACATGGTCTGGAAAAGGATGCAAACGTAGGCATGAACCTTCAAGGTCTGAAGCCATTGCTTTTCCTCGTCCTGGGCGCGGCGCTCGGTATCGCGTTCTTCGGCGCGCTCGCCTGGAACGTTCGGCTCTATTGCGGGAACTCCGGGACACGGCTTGCGCCGCTGATTCACGCGATGCGATTGCTCGGTGTGGCTGCGGTCTTCGTCGCGATCGCCGAATTGGGCGCAGCGTCTTTGCTCTCGGCTTTGGCCGGATTTCAGTTGGCGAGAATCTTCGCTATTCGTGCCAAAGGCCTGGCGTTCGAGACGGTGCCATGAGCCGGTCTCCGCTCGAAGCGATAGTCGTGTTTCATGTCGGTCCCGTTCTGATTACGGGCCCTGTCGTTACCACTTGGGTGCTGATAGGGGTGCTGGCGATCGCCTGCCGCCTGGCAACGCGTCGACTGAGCATAATGCCCAACGGGCTGCAGGCGATGCTCGAGACGCTGGTGGGCGCGCTCGAGGAGCAGATTCAGGGAATAGTCAATCGCAAACCGTCGCAATTTCTGCCGCTTCTCGGCTCACTGTTCGTGTTTCTTGTCGTAGCAAATCTCTCGGGAGTGCTGCCGGGAGTGCGCGCTCCCACCGCCGTGATCGAGACCCCGGCGGCCCTGGCGGTGGTTGTTTTTTTCTCGGTGCATGTTTTCGGCATCAGCCAGTATGGGCTGGGGGGCTATCTTAAGGGCTATCTGAAGCCCAACCCGCTGCTGCTTCCGCTCAACGTACTCTCGGAATTCACCCGCTCCTTTTCCCTGATGATGAGGCTGTTCGGCAACATCATGAGCGGCGAGCTCGTAATCGCTATAATCGTTGCCCTGGCCGGGCTGCTGGTGCCAATCCCGTTCATGGCGTTCGAAATACTAGTCAGCCTCGTACAAGCCTACATATTCACGGTGCTGGCTGCGGTTTATATCGGCGGCGCCGTCGGTTCAATCGAGAAGCAGTAATGCGAGAAGCAGTGATGCGAGAAGTAGTAATGCGTGAAGCGGTAACGGAGGATCGGATATGACTGTGCAGATGATAAGCATAATTGGCGCTGCCCTGGCCGTTGCGGTGGGCTCGATTAGCCCGGCACTGGCCGAGGGGCGCGCGATTGCCGCGGCGATGGAGGGTATTGCAAGGCAACCCGAATCGGCGGGCGCGTTATCACGCACGCTCTTTGTAGGTTTGGCCATGATCGAAACGATGGCGATCTACTGCCTCGTGGTGGCCTTGCTGCTGCTGTTCGCCAATCCTTATGCGGGTCGCTGATGTCCTTTAGCTGGTCAACATTTGCACTGCAGGCAGTCAATTTTCTTGTCCTCGTGTGGCTGCTCAAGCGCTTCCTGTTCAAACCGGTCGGCGCCATCGTAGCTGAGCGCAAAGCTGAAATCGCTCGCGCTCAGGCGGAGGCGGGAGCCGCCCGCCAAAGCGCCGAACAGGCACGCAAGGACCTCGAGGCGCGCCGATCCCAGGTAGAGGCCGAGCGGCAAGGTATTATCGATCAGGCGCGCAAACAGCTTGCCGATGAACGTTCGAAGATGATCGAGGCGGCGCGCGCGGACATCGAGCAGCAGAAAGCGGCGGCCAGCAAGCGCCTGGAGGAAGAGCGAGACAGCCTGGCGCGCGAGGTGACCGACCGATCGATACAGATTGCCATCGGGCTCGCGCAGCGCTTGTTGCAGCAGTTCTCGGCGCCGGGCCTCGAGGAACTATCCCTGAATCGCGTGCTCGACCATCTGGACCATCTTGCCGCGGCCGAGCGCGCGGCGCTGGTCGGCCAATTCGGACATGATGGCGGGCAACTGGTGGTCGCTACGGCGTATCCGCTCAGCTCCGAAGGCCAGTCCAAATGGCGCGCCACGCTGAGCGAACGCCTTGGAGGACACTCGCAAATAGCGTTTGTGACAGACAAGGAGCTGATTGCCGGCGTGGAACTGAAGTTTCCCCACGCCGTCCTTCGCTTCAGCTGGCGCGACGCTCTCGACGACGCGCGACGGGAGTTGAATCATCATGAGCACGCTGGCTGAGAACGTGGAGCAGCAGTTGAATGAGGTCGCGCGGCGCGTCGGAAGGCTCGCGTCCGGACCGGCGCTGGATATATTCGGCCGCGTCGAAAGCCTCGGCGACGACGTTGCGACGGTCTCCGGCCTGCCCGCAACGCGACTGAACGAATTGCTGCTGTTCGAACGAAACGACGGCGGCCAACCGGTGACCGGGATGGTGCTCGCGCTCGATCCCGGCCTGATCGGCTGTGCGATGCTGGGTCGGGCCGACGCAATCGCGGCGGGCAGCTTCGTACGTGGAACAGGTTCGGTCGCCAGCGTGCCGGTTGGCGAGATGTTGCTCGGGCGCGTGGTCAACCCGCTCGGCGTACCGCTCGACGGCGGTGCGGAACTGACGCTCAAAGGATTCCAACCGGTCGAAAGGCCGGCCCCCGGAATCATCGAGCGCGACCTCGTGAATCAGGCCCTTGAGACGGGACTGGTAGTGATCGATTCGATGCTCGCGCTGGGGCGGGGTCAGCGCGAGTTGATTATCGGCGACCGCGAAACCGGCAAGACCGCAATCGCCGTCGATGCGATCGTCAACCAGCGCGACTCGGGCGTCATCTGCGTTTACTGCGCGGTCGGGCAGAAGACCTCTTCCGTCACACAGGTAATCGAAGCGGTCAAACGTTACGGTGCGCCCGAGCGGTGCATCTTTGTCATCGCCGCCGCCGACGATCCTCCGGGACTCCAATGGCTGGCGCCCTACGCGGCCTGTACGATGGCGGAGTACTTCAGCGAACGCGGCGACGATGCGCTGCTCGTGGTCGACGATCTGACCAGCCACGCCGTCATTTATCGGCAGCTTTCGCTGCTCCTGCGCAATCCGCCAGGACGTGAAGCCTACCCCGGTGACATCTTCTACATCCATTCCCGCCTGCTTGAACGCGCGGCCAAGCTGAGCCAGAAGCGCGGCGGCGGTTCGCTCACGGCGCTGCCGATTGCCGCGACCGAAGAGGGCAATCTCTCCGCTTACATTCCGACCAATCTCATCTCGATTACCGACGGGCAGATCGTTCTCGAGCCAAGACTTTTCCAGGAGGGCCAGAAACCGGCCATCAACGTCGGCAAGAGCGTCTCCCGCGTGGGTGGCAAAACCCAGGTACCGGCAATGCGCAAGCTGGCGGAAAACCTGCGGCTCGAGTACGCGCAGTTTCTCGAACTGGAAATTTTCACCCGCTTCGGCGGGATGATCGACGACCGGACGCGGCGCATAATCGAACACGGCCGCCGCATCCGGGCCGTGCTCACACAACCGCAGTGCTCGGGCCTGGCGATGCCGCTTCAGGTTGCGCTGCTGCTTGCTCTCAACGAGGGCATGCTCGATTCCTTGCCCCTGGACAAGGTGACAAAACTCGGCGGTTCGCTTGCGCAATGGCTCGGTGAAAGAGGTGCCGCGCCGATCGAGCGAATCAAGTCGACCGGTGAACTCGACGACGACACGCGCGCAGCGCTGCGCGCTCTGATGGCGGAATTGGTCGCACAGGTGAGCGGCTCCGCCACCATCGCCGCGCAAGCTCCCGCGGCTTAGCCCATCACGATGGCACGAGCAGAGGTCATCGCCGCCCAAATCGGCTCGCTCAAGGAGCTGCTCGAGATAGTCGCGGCGCTTCGCGCTATCGCCGCGGTGCAGATGCAGCAAAGCCAGCGGTCGCTCGATGCGATTCGCGACTATGCCACCATTATCCGCCGTGCGCTGGCCGAGGCGGCGACGCTTGTCCCCGAGGAAAGCAGCGGCTCGGCTACCGACGGCGTGCAGCGGCCCGGCCTCGTGGTTTTTTGCTCGGAGCATGGATTTTGCGGCGCTTTCAATGAGCCGCTTATCAGCGCCGCCGCCGATGCGTGGCGGAGCGCGCCGAATCTCCGCCTGATCTTCGTCGGAAATCGCGGGGCGCAGCGCTCCTCCGAGCGCGGGCTTTCGCCCGCATTGACACTTCCGATGGCGACCCATAGCGGTGGAGTCACGGCGACGGCTCGCCGGGTTGCGGCCGAGCTGTATCGGATGTTCATCGCGCAAACGCTCACAAGCGTCGAAGCGATCTACACACGCGAAGGGACTGGGCAGCGTGCGAATCTCGTTACGTTGAAACTGCTGCCGTTAGAAGCGCCGGCTGTCGAAGAAGGTCAAGCCACGATGCCTCCGCTTGTGAACATGGACCCACGCCGGCTCTTCGACGAACTCGCGGCGGAGTACATGTTCGCAGTGCTGGAGGCGGCTGCAATGGAATCATTCGCAAGCGAGAACGCGGCTCGTTTTCGCACGATGGAAGCGGCGCACGAAAATATCGATAACAAGGCCCGAGAACTTGGCCGAGCCATGCGCCGGATGCGCCAGGAGGCGGTCACCACCGAGATACTCGATCTCATAGGTGGTTTCGAGGCGATGAAGCGGAGTTAGAGGTTATTTGCGCGCTCAGATGAAGTGACACCATGGCATCAAGCAAAACGAAATCCATCGAGTTGTTCAGGGTCGCCGGAGTGCAGGTCGAGATCGACTATTCCTGGCTGGTGATTTTTGCGCTCGTGCTGTGGAGTCTATCCGCCGGATATTTCCCGCAGGAGTATCCCGGCCATCCGGCCCTCGACTACTGGACCGTGGGCTTCGTGGCGACCATGTTTTTCTTCGCTTCGGTTTTGCTCCATGAACTTTCCCATGCGGCGATGGCGAACAGGCTGGGGGAGAAGGTCGATCGCATCACGCTTTTCATATTCGGCGGCATCGCACGTCTCTCGGGCGAGCCGAGAAGCGCCGATAGCGAGATCAAGATCGCCGGGGTAGGACCACTAAGCAGCCTGGCTATCGCGCTTGTCTTCTGGTTGATTTCGAACGTCACTGGCCCAATCACATCGCTTTGGACCGGAGTCTTTCGCTATCTCGCGTTCATCAATCTTGCGCTTGGGCTGTTCAATCTTCTGCCGGGGTTTCCGCTCGACGGTGGCCGGCTGCTGCGGGCACTGTTATGGAGGCGATGGGGTGATCTGCCGCGGGCGACCGCACGCGCGGCGCAGTGGGGGGGCAGGATCGGCTGGGGGCTTATCGTTCTGGGCGCGCTGGAGATTTTCGGGGGCGCGCTGCTCGGCGGCATCTGGCTGATTTTCATCGGCCTCTTTTTGCGTGGCGCGGCGGCGAGCGGCTACCAGGGCATGGTCATCGAGCAAGCTCTCGACCACGTCCGTGTGAGCGACATCATGACTCGCGAACCGGTGACGTTGACTCCCGAGATGTCGGTTGCGGAAGCGGTCGAACAATATTTTCTGCGGTTCGGCTACGGCGGGTTTCCCGTGGTCTCGGACGGGCGCGTGTTGGGCGTCCTGTCGCTGTCGCACGTTCGTCACTGTCAGCCGCAGGAGCGCGCGCATAAGAAGGTGCGAGACATAATGCATGCACCTGGGCCGGGCCTCGAAATCGCGCCCGGAGCGAGCGCGCTCGAAGCCATGCAAAAGATGAACGAAGCGAACAGCGGCCGTCTCGTCGTCGTCGATGGCGGCAAGATGGTGGGACTTATCACGCGGACCGGCCTCGCACGCATTATCCAGATGAAGACGCAACTGAGCACCAATGCCAACGTTTCGGAGGGCACAGAAACGTGAACGAATACCAAAGCTGCGATACCAGGGCTCAGCCATCGGAATTCCTCGAAACGCTTTGGAATCGAGTCGGCGGAGAGGACCAGCGTCATGAAAGTCAAAGATGTGATGACTCCGAACGTCAAAACCTGTTTCATGTCCGACAGTCTGGCCGCCGCGGCGCGAGTGATGTGGGAACACGATTGCGGGTGCGTTCCGGTCTTGAATGAACACGCTCAGGTGGTCGGAATGCTTACGGATCGAGACGTTTGCATGACGGTGTTCTTTCAGGGAGTCTCGATGACCGAAATCAAGGTTTCCACCGTGATGTCGCGGCAGCTTTTCGTCTGCGCCGCGGACGATGACCTTTCCGCGGCCGAAAAAACCATGTGCGAGAAGAAGGTGCGTCGCTTGCCGGTGCTCGACCAGCAGGCTCGTTTGGTCGGCCTGCTATCGCTGAGCGGCATCGCCATGCGCGCCGATCGGGAATACGCGCAAGGAGCTGTAACGCGCACGGTGACCGATGCTCAGGTGGCACGTTTGGTAGCGGCTGTTTCCAGGCCGCGTCGAGCGGCATGAGAAAATGCGCTAGCCGCACGTGCTGGCACTGAATCGCGCCGCTTGGGCCGCGCGATCAAAAAAGTCCCGGTTAATTTTTATTGATATCCTGCATCGATAGGGGACCACAGGGTCGAGGCGGAAGATGAAAAAGCTTTTCGACAAAATTTTATGCGCGGTGGACTTTGACGAGTCCTCGGCGGTGGTGTTGCACTTTGCGCGTGAAATCGCGGAGCAAAACGGCGCTACACTGTGCGCGCTGCACGTCGCGCCGCTACCGTTGGACGCCACCGATTTTGCCCCGATTCCGATGGACCCGTACCCGATCTGGGAGAAAACCGCACGGGCCGAGCTGGAGAAGCTGGCAGCCGCCCATCTGGAGGGCCGCAGCGTTGCCTACAAGATCGAAACGCGCAGCGGCGAGGCGGCCGACGGCATCCTGAGGCAGGCCGAGGAAATGGGCGCCGACCTCATTGTGCTGGCAACGCATGGTCGCAAAGGGGTGAGCCATTTTCTCATCGGCAGCGTGGCCGAACGGGTGATCCGCAGCTCGCCGCGGCCGGTGCTGGTGGTCAGGCCGAAACAGACTGCCGTGCCGTGATTTCCGCCGCACTTCGCCCATCACCGCCGCGGTCCATGTTTGCCGCGCGTGGCGATGCCTGTTAGTTAACGTTGGTGACTCGACCTAGCCCGTCTGCCGCACCGGCGCCGCCGCACAACAATCTCAACTATTACCATCTGCTCTGGGCCCATGAATTGGCCGAGCTGGCGCCTATCTTTGACGCGCTCGCGGGCCGTCGCCAGGAAATCCTCGAGCACTGGTATCAGCTCTACCTGCTCCATTTCGGCGATGAACGCTCGCTCGCGCAGAGCGAATTCTTCGAGATCTGCGGCCGCGACCTCGACGCTACGAACGAGACGCTGCGCGCGGGCACCTTCGAAGAGTTTGTGATCCGGATACGCCGGATTGGCGTCGCGCTGGCTGAGCGGCGGGTGCCGTTCGCCGAAGTCGTTGCCTCGATGCATCTGTTCGAGGAGAGCGCCATGGCCTCGTTTCCCGCCGGAGTCGATCCTTCCCTCTACCGAATTTTTGACAAGGTGAGCCACTGCCGGATAATCGCACTGGCCGAGGCGTACTTCAGGGACTACGACGCGATCGCCGCGGCACGAATCCAAGAACTTGAGAAGGAGGCGGGCCGCGCGACCGGAGAAGGGCGCTCGAGCTTTCATGGCCTGGTCGGCGCAACCCCGGCGATGCGCCGGCTATACGCGCGGATCGAAGCGGCGGCGGGCGTGCGTGGCACGGTGCTGATCGTCGGCGAAAGCGGTACGGGCAAGGAATTGGTGGCGCGCGCGGTGCACGAATGCTCGCGCACCCCGGCGGCGCCGTTCGTTGCGCTCAATTGCGCCGCGATCCCGCGCGAACTCATCGAGAGCGAGCTCTTTGGCTACAAGCGCGGCGCCTTCAGCGGCGCCACTACCGATTACCCGGGACTGTTTCGCGCTGCCGAAGGCGGCACGCTGTTTCTCGACGAAATTACCGAGATGAGCGCGGCCACCCAGAGCAAACTTTTGCGGGCGCTGCAGGAGCGGACGGTGCGTCCGGTCGGCTCGACCCGCGAAGTGCCGTTCGACGTGCGCGTGATCGCTTCCACCAATCGCGACCCGCGGGCCGCGGTCCGCGAGGGCAATCTGCGCGAGGACCTCTACTATCGCCTCCAGGTGAACTTAATCGAGGTCCCGCCGCTGCGCGAGCGTCTGGCAGACGTCCCGCTGCTGGCCGACCATTTCATCGCGCTTTTCAACCGGCTCATCGTGAGAGCCGCGCCGGTCACCGGGATCGAGCCGCAGGCGTTGGACGCGATGAGCCGCTACAACTGGCCCGGTAACGTACGCGAGCTTTCCAACGCGATCGAATCGGCCTTTACCTTCGGACCCGTGGATACGATCCGGCTCTCCGACCTACCGCTTGCGGTCACGGCCGCCGTGGAAATTTCGCCTTCGCCACGGCAATCCGTCCCACCCGGCGGGGCAGCGAGCTCTGGAACGCTGAGCTTCACCGACACCGAGCGCGATCTTATACAACGCGCGCTAGCCTCGACCGGCGGCAACAAGTTCCGCGCCGCCAAGCTGCTCGGCATTTCACGCAAACGACTGTATGCCCGCTTGCGCCGCTATCAACTCAGTTAGCGACCCACCCCGGAACGCTGGGAGTTGCCCGCCGCCGGTACATGAATCTCGCTCGGCGGGGAGTCCTTTCGCTACAACCTCGCAATATGTATCCATCGGATACAGGATTTATGATTAGGGACGCCGGGCTTGGCGTTTGAAACCGCGTGCCGATTCATAATGCGCGAGGCTTTTCGTTGGCACGGGTATAGCTAAGGATAAGGACATCGATGAGCGTCGCCCAATAATCGGCGACTCAATATCGGCGACTATTGAGGAGGCAAATCAGATGGCCTTTCCATATCGACGGATTCTGGCCCCGATAGAGTTCGACGAGACTGCGCCCGCGGTATTGGATACCGCCGCGCGCATCGCGGCGGAAACCGGTGGCACGGTGTTCCTGATGCACGTGGTTCCGATGGTTGTGGCGCCTACCGGGATGCCCAATTACGTAGACATCTACAAAGACCAGGAAAAAATCTCCAAGCAGAAGCTCGATACCATCGTCGAACGCCGACGCTCGGACGTGAAGTGTGAGGTGCTAACGCGGATCGGAGACGCGGCCCACGAGATTTTGGCGCTCGAACGGCAAATGGCCGCCGATTTGATCGTACTCGCGACCCATGGTCGCAAGGGTGTCAGGCGGATGCTGCTCGGCAGCGTCGCCGAGGCCGTATTGCGTGACGCCACCTGTCCGGTGCTAACCGTGCAACGCCAGGAATCTGACGTGCACCTGGCCGCCAAGTGGATGACGCCGCATCCTGTAAGCGCCGAGCCGGCCGAAAAGCTCTCGGCCGTGCGGGACAAAATGCTTGCGGGCCATTTCCGCACCATGCCGGTCCTAAGCGACGGCAAGCTCGTAGGAATTATCACCGACCGCGACCTGCGCCGCCACGAGGGCTATCTCGACCATACCGAGGTCAGGCTCGCGATGACCACGGAGGTCGCTACGATCACTCCCTCCACACCTATTCACGAGGCAGCACAGCGCCTGCTCCAGCATAAAATCGGCGCGCTGCCGGTGGTCGAGGACGAGCGGCTGGTCGGGATCATCTCCACCAGCGACGTGCTGCGCGCTTTTCTGGAGGCGAATTGAGTGCCACGCCATGCAGGCGTAGTAGTCTGGTGGCATCCATGGGCAAGCTTTCGGGAAGATTTTCCGGCAAATTTTCAAAGACCGAGGTTTCTCGCTCGCGATCCCTCCCTCCTCGTGCCCTCTTGGGAACGCTTCGATGAAGACGCGAACGCAGCCCGCCGACCCGATCTGCGCTCTGCCGGCCACCGTCGGCGCGATGATGCGTCCGGAGGCTTATCAGGATCATCCGCGTTCGGTGGAATTGCGTCAGACGCACGTGTCGTATGTCTTCCTGGCGGGCGCGTACGTGTACAAGATCAAGAAACCAGTGCGGTTCGCTTTTCTCGACGCCTCTACGCTCGCCCGCCGACATCAACTATGTCTCGACGAGGTGCGGCTTAACCGGCGGCTCGCGCCGGACGTATACTTGGGTGTCGTTCCGATCCTGAGGCGCGGCGGCGGCGAACTGGGGCTGGGCGTCGCGTCTCCCGATGCGGCCCAGGCGGGCGCGGTGGTGGAGTGGGTGGTCAGGATGCGCCGGCTGGACGAGGCCACGATGCTCGATCGGATGGTGTCCCAGGGTATCGTGAGCGTCGCACAGATTCGCGCGATCGCCGCTCGGCTCGCCGCCTTTCATCGCGTGGCCGCCGCCGACCAGGGATGGAAGTATGGCTCGGCGGCGTCGGTCTGGCGGCTGGTGCGCGGAAACCTGGGAGAACTCGCGAGCGATTGCGCCGATACGATCGCGCCCGCGGACCTGGATGAGCTCGAGCGCTGCGTCCATTCGATAGTCGAGTTGCGCTGGAGCTTGCTCAACCGTCGCGCATGCGCCGCCCGCGTGTGCGAGGGCCACGGCGACCTGCGTTGCGAGCACGTCTCGCTCGCCGACGATACAATCACGATTATCGACTGCGTCGAGTTCAGCGAGGGTCTGCGCTACGTCGACGTCGCCTCCGACGTGGGGTTTCTCGCGATGGATCTCGACCGACTCGGCGCCCGCGGACTCTCCGACGAATTGGTGGGCGCGTATCGCGAAGCTTCGGGCGACGCCGATTTTTCGCTGCTGATTCCGCTCTACAAACTCCATCGAGCGCTGGTGCGTGCCAAGGTGGAGGGCCTGACCAGCCGCGATGCCGCGATTGCGCCCGACCGGCGCGCCACCGCGGCCGCCAGCGCGCACCGCTACGTCGCGCTTGCGCTAGATTTTGCGCGCGAATCGAGGCCCGCGGTGGTGGTGGTCTGCGGGCTTTCCGGCAGCGGCAAATCGACTGTGGCGCGCCGCCTGGCGGACCGGCTTGGATTCGAGTGGCTGCGCTCCGACGAAATCCGCAAACGGCTGGCCGGTGTCGCGTCGGATAAGCGCCTCTCCAATGGCTACGCGACGGGCGCTTACAGCCGTGAGTTCACCCAGAAAACATACGCCGCCCTGCTCGGCGAGGCCGCAGCCCGGCTGCACGACGGCGCCGGCGTGATCATCGACGCCACTTTCGCCGCGCCCGCCTACCGCGCCGAAGCGCTCGCGCTAGCGGCGCGCGCTCACGTGCCAGCGCTAATCGTCGAGTGCACCGCGAGTCACGAGGAGATCGTGCGCCGGCTCAGCTATCGCGCGCGCCGCGCCGACGAAATCTCCGATGCCGGCGTGGCGACCTATCTACGCCAGCGCGGCGAGTTCGTCGCCCTGAACGAGATCCCGCAATCCTGCCATCTGGTGGTCGACACGGAGCGCGGCCTCGAGGCGGTTTCGGCGTCAATCACCGAGCGGCTCAAGAGCCTCGGTCGTGCCGGTGGCTGATCGCGAGGTCGCGGCGGTAGACGCGAGCATAGCTGCCGGATCGCCTGGACTCAGCGATGCCGGAGCGGCGGGTGTTGCCGGATTTGCGGGCCTTGGCAGCGAAGAAGCGAAGGCTCGGCTCGCTCAGTTCGGTCCCAACCTGCTGGTCGAGCGCGCGCGCGCCGCCCACTTAGTGCAATGGCTGCGGATGCTCGCCGACCCGATGGCGCTGATGCTGGCCGGGGCGGCAGTTCTATATCTGCTGCTTGGCAAGCCGCATGAAGCGACCGTGCTCGCGGCCGTCATAGTCCCGGTTCTAGGCGTGGACGTGCTGATGGAGGCACGCTCTCGCAGCGCGCTCAAGAAGCTCGCCAGCGCCGTTGCGCCGCGAGCGCGAGTCTTGCGGGACGGGCATCCAGCCGAACTTCCGACCGCCGAATTGGTCCCCGGCGATCTGCTGCTTTTCCGCGAGGGCGACGTCCTGCATGCCGACGGAATCGTGCGGCGCGCCGCAAATCTCGCCATCGACGAATCGCAACTGACAGGCGAAGCCGAGCCGCGCGACAAGATCGCGCATCCGGGCGACGCGGAATCCCCAGCGGGCGAGGAATGCCGCTTTTTCGCGGGCTCGATGGTGCTCGCCGGGCAGGGCGTGGGTGAAATCACCGCCACCGGCCGGCGCACGCGGTTTGGCAATATCGCGCGGCTGGTCGGCGAGACCGAGTTGCAGGCGACGCCGCTGCAGATGAAGAGCGCGCGCGCCGCGCGATGGCTCATCGGGATCGCGCTTGGTCTCTCGACGGTGATTTTCGCCGTGCGATGGCTCGATGGCGCGCCGCCCAACGATGCTCTGCTGTACGCCGTCAGCTTCGCAATGTCGGCGGTGTGTGAAGAGATGGTCGTGGTGCTGAGCCTCTTCCTGACGCTCGCAGCGCTGCGGCTCAGCCGCGAGGGAGTGCTGGTAAAGCGTCTAGCGAGCGTCGAGACCCTGGGCTCGACCACTGTCATCTGCATCGACAAGACCGGCACGCTTACCGCCGGGAAATTCGCGCTCGAGGTTCATCGCGCGTTTGAGGCGGGCCGGCTGGGCGAACCTGCGCTGCTGGAGGCCGCGGCGCTCGCTTGCGAGCCCGGTGCGATGGACTCGCTGGAGCGCGAACTCCTGGCGCACTGCCGCAGCCATGGCGTCGATATCGAAGCGCTGCACGATCGCTGGAAGCTCGCTTACGACTACCCCTTCGACATGGTGGGCAAACACATGTCCCACGTCTGGACGGGCGCGCCCGGCAGTGACGGCGGTGGCGCCGCCGCTCGCATCGTTGCCAAAGGCGCGCTGGAAGGGATCCTGGAGCACTGCAGACTTGAGCTCAGGGAGCGCGAGCGCGCACTTGCGATGAACTCGGAACTCGCCGGCCAGGGCATGCGCGTGATCGCGGTCGCGGGCCGCTTCGCCGCCGTCGGTGACCGCAAAAACGCCGGCGCCGCCGGCGTGACGGAGTCCCCGGCGCGTGTGTATGCCGGCTTTGGCGGCGTGCGCGAGGACGATGAACGCGACCTTATCCTCTACGGCCTGTTGGGTTTTCGCGATCCGCTGCGTCCCCAAGTTCCGGCTGCGGTCGATGAGTGCCAGTCGGCCGGGATCAAGCTCAAGCTTATCACCGGCGACCACGCGCTGACGGCTCACGCCGTGGCCGAGGCGGCTGGCATCGCCCATGACGACAGCCTGATCGTAAATGGAGCTGAACTTGAGCGTATGAGCCCGGATGACGCCGCCCGAATAGCGCAAAGCGCCAGCATCTTCGCACGCGTACAACCTGAGCAAAAATATCAGATCGTCGACGCGCTGGTGCGCGCCGGTGAAATCGTGGCGATGATCGGCGACGGCATCAACGACGCGCCCGCGATGCGTCGCGCCCATATCGGCGTCAGCATGGGACGGCGCGGCACCGACGTCGCGCGCGCAGCCGCCGATGTCGTCCTGCTCGAGGATGACTTCGCCGCCCTGGTACACACCGTGCGCGAGGGCCGCCGCGTGTTTGGCAATATCCAGCACTCGCTGCGCTACCTGACCGGATTCAAACTCGCACTGGTGGGCCTCGCGCTGCTCGCGCCAGTGCTTGGCTTGCCGATTCTTCTTCTGCCAGTCGTCCTGGTGTGGCTTGAGATGGTCGTGCATCCGGTCTCCGCGTTGGCTTTCGAAGGCGAGCCGGGACCGTCCGATCTGATGAAGCGGCCGCCGCGCGATCCGCACGCTCCATTGATCGGCCGCGCGCAGGTCATACGCTCGGCGTTCTCGGGCGCGCTGCTGATAGTCGTCGCGCTGGCCGAGTACGCGACCCGGCTCGACCGCGGTGAAGCATACGCGCGGGGGGCCGCGATGGTGGTGGTGATTCTGGGCAGCCTGTTCCTGATGTGGGCGGAACTCGCGGGCGATCGCCCGTGGTGGAGGACTCCGTTGCCCGCGCGGTCCAGCTTCTGGATCGTTTCCATGCTGGTCGCCGCGAGCCTGCCAATCTTCATGGCGCTAGGCCCGATCGCCGCGCTTTTGCAGATCGCGCCGATCGCGGCGCGCGACTGGGCCATAGCTACTGCGCTCGCCGTAGTCCCGGTCCTGTGGCGCATGGCCGGAACGCGCCGCTCCTCTTAAGGTTGGGACCGAGTCGCCCCGATGCTCATCCGTAGCCATTGGCTCCAGCGCGATGTGTCCGATAGAGACATCGCGCACGCGGCTTCGTTTGATCTTGCAATAATTTCCCCATATTGGCTCGGACAATGAGCGGGGCTAGCGCTTTGGCACGCTCGATGCTTCGCTATCGGAATCAAGGGCAACGCGGGTTTCAGCGAGGTGTCAAATGGACAAGAAGGCTTTTATTAAAAAAGTGGCGCAACGCGTGGACTGCGACGAGCGCCGGGCCGAATCGCTCACCTTCGCTGTCTTCCAGGAACTTCGTGACCGTCTCACGCCGGGCGAGGTGGCCGACGTTGATGCGCAATTGCCGACTGCACTGAAGCCGCTGTGGGAATTTCTTGACCGTCCCGGCCGGCACGTGCGCAAGGTTCACGAACCGCAATTCGTCGGTGAAGTCCGGCTCATCGCGTCTCTGCCCGATCAATTGGAAGCCGAGCGCGCGGTGGTCGCAGTCTTCGCGACGCTGCAGGAGTTGCTCGGCAGTCCCACCGGGATGGAGGGGGAGGCTTGGCACGTGATGAGCCAGTTGCCCAAGGATCTTAAGAAGCTGTGGCTCGGTGCCCACGAGCGGGCGGCTAAGTCTCAACAGATCTGACGCGCACTGTGAACCAAAGCTCGGCCAAGCTGCGCACCACCAGGGCGGGGTTTCTTGGCGCTTCTCTAGAAGCCATATTGCACGATTTCAGTCTTGCTGGTGACGTAACGTCGCGCGAACTCGAGTTGCGCCGCGCTCTCGGCGTGGATTTCGAGTAGCGGCTCGCCACGGGCGACCACGTCGCCGACGGTTTTGAGCAGTCGCACGCCGGCGGCGACGTTGGCAGGCGCGCCGGCGAGCTTGGCGACGCGCCCGATTTCCCAATTATCGATCTGACGGATGCGGCCGTCGCCGGGTGCGCCGACGACGGTCTGAAACAGGGCCGCGGCCGGCATCGGGCGGGCGCCCTGCGCCTGCACGATCTCGTCGAACTTGCGCAGAGCGGCGCCCGACTCCAGCGTCGCCTGCGCCGCGTGGTAGCCGCCGGCGGCCGCAACCTTGCCGCTCATCTCGAGCAGCCGCGCCGCGAGGAACAGCGATTTCTCGCGCAGGTCGGTGGGAGCGTGCGGCTCTTTTCGAAGGACGGCCAGCACATCGAGCGCCTCCAGCCGCGGGCCGATGCCGCGTCCGATCGGCGCGCGTGCGTCGGTGATTTCAATATCCACGCGGAGTTCGATGCGCTCGGAGACCGAGCGGAACAGCACTCCCAACTGCTCGGCCTCGGCCAGCGTACGCACTTTGGCGCTGGGGCCGAGCGGGATGTCGATGAGCACGTGCGTCGCGCCGACGCTCTTTTTCTTGGCCAGGATGGAGGCGACCATTTGTGCCTCGGTGTCCATCTCCATCGGCCGCTCGACGGTAATCAGGATGTCGTCGGCGGGCGCCAGCTCGAGCGCGCCGCCCCATGCGATGCAGGCGCCCGTGCGTTCCACGACCCGGCGCATCCGTTCGGCGCCCAGCGCCACGTCGGCCAACACACCCATCGTGTCGGCGGTGCCGGCGGGGCTGGTAATCGCGCGTGAAGAAGTCTTGGGCACCGTCAGGCCGAGGGCGGCCAGGATGGGCACGACGATCATCGTGGTCCGGTTGCCGGGAATGCCGCCGATGCAGTGTTTGTCGACGATCGGACCGGCGCCGAAATGCAGTTGCGAGCCGGTCGCGACCATCGCGCGCGTGAAGTCGACCAGTTCATCAAGGTCGAGCGTGCGCATCGCACACGCCATCACGAACATCGCCAGCTCGACCCGCGAGTAGCGATGGTGGGTGACGTCGGCGAGGATGGTGTCGAAGGCTGCCCGATCCAGCCGCCCACCGCGCAACTTTTCGCGCACCAGGTCGACGCTGGGCGGCGCGATCGCCAGCGTAGCGCTGACCGGCGCGCCCTCCGGCAGATCGAGATCGCGAAAAGCGTCTTCGGTGAGCCCGATCTCGTCCTCCGCGATCAGCGTGTTGGAACAGAAACCCAGCACTCCGGAGACCTCGCGCGTGTGGCCGGTTTGCGGATCCGTGCCGATGACGCGCGCGCGATCCATCGGATTGAAACCAAGGTTGCCCTTGGCCACCGCGCTGCCATGGATAACGATGATCCGCTCGCGCAGCGTCTCGATGTGCAGGTGCCTTAGCCGGAACATCCCATCTTTCATCAGAGTCGCAACGGCTCCCGCATTAAAGTCGCACCGGCTTCCCCATTAGAGTCGCATTAGCTACTGCATCAAAGCCGCACTGCCTGAAGATGTTTCGCCACAATGGCGTTCCATCCCAACTCCCCGACGATAGCTGCGCGCAGCGCCTCGGCCGCGGCTGGGTCGCCGTGCACCACGTATACCGCCTTGGGCGGGCGCGGGGCCATGCGCAGCCATCCGACAAGCTCCCCCTGATCGGCATGTACCGAGAAGGCCTGGACATTGACGACCTCGGCTTTGACCGGGACGTAGCGGCCCAGCATCTTTAGCTGCGGCTCGCCGTTGAGCAGGCGGCGTCCGCGGGTGCCGTCGGCCTGGTAGCCGACCAGGATCACGGTGTTGGCCGGGTCGGGCAGCCGATGGGCCAGATGGTGGAGCACTCGTCCGCCGGTCGCCATCCCAGAGGCCGAGATAATAATTGCGGGGCCGGGCAGCGCGTTGAGCGCGATCGATTCCTCGACCGTGTGCGTCTCGATCAGTCCCGCGGGGTCGAAGATCTCGGGTGTAGCGGCGATCTCCGGGCGCATCTCCTCGTCGCCGCGCTCGGCTGCCGCGCGGTAGAGCTTGAGCGCCGCCGACGCCATCGGGCTGTCGACATAAACCGGCACCGCCGGCACCCGGCCCGCGCGCACCAGGCGGTTGAGATGGAACAGTACGACCTCGGTGCGGTCGACCGCGAACGATGGAATTATTACGATGCCGCGGCGCGCGATGGTCCGCGCGAGTGCCTGCTCAAAGAGTGCGAGCGAGGCGTCGTCGTCGTGGCGGCGATCGCCGTAGGTCGATTCCACCACGATCGCGTCCGCAGCCGCCGGCGGTTCCGGCGCGCGGAGCAGCGGATGGTGCGGGCGGCCAAGGTCGCCGCTGAAGACTATGGTACGCGGGCGCGGATGGTCGAGTTCGAGCACGAGGCTGGCGGCGCCCAGGATGTGCCCCGCGTGGCGCATCGTGACATGGACACCCTCGGCGAGCGCGGTCCGCGAGTGGAAGGGCGTCGCCGTCAGCGAATCGAGCGAGCGCAGTGCGTCGTCCTCGGTATATAGCGCGCGTGCCGGCGAATGCTTGGAGTAACCGTGCCGGTTGGCATAGTAGGCTTCTTCTTCCTGCAGATGGCCGCTGTCGGGCAACAGGATGCGGCATAGTGCGAGCGTGTCGGGGGTAACGAAGATCGGCCCCCGATAGCCGTCGCGCCGCAGCGCCGGCAGGTAGCCGCTGTGGTCGAGATGAGCATGGCTGAGCGCGATCGCATCGATCGCCGCCGGCTCGATTGGGAACTTGTCCCAGTTGCGCAGGCGCAGCTCTTTGAGACCCTGGAACAGGCCGCAATCCACCAGCACCCGCGTGTGTCCGTTTTCGATCAGGAAGCGGCTGCCGGTCACGGTGCCGGCCGCGCCGAAAAAGTGCAGGGTTGGCGCGGTGCCGTCGGGACGTTTGACGCTCATCATGCACTCCCGAGCGCCGTGCTTACCAGCGGCGCACATTGAATCTTGTTGGTCGGATGTTCGACGGTGTCGCAAGAGACCACCGTCCGCGCGCCGGCGCGCCGGATGAGATCGAGTGCGCCGGGCGCGAAGATCGCATGCACCACCGCTGCATCGATCGTTAGCACGCCGCGTTCACGCAAGGCGCGCACGGCCGCGGCTATAGTCGCGCCGCTGCTTGCGATGTCGTCTATCACGACGGCACGCGCGCCAGGTGGAAGCTCCGGAAAGCGCACGCGCACGCGGCGATCACCCAGGCGCCGTTTCACTCCGACCACCCATCGCACGCGCGCCGCGCGAGCCACCGCCCTTATCCATGGCTCTGACTCCTCATCGGGACCGACCGCGATCGCGCCGGTGCCGCGCCGTACCAGCCATTGCGCGATCGCCGGCGCCGCGCTTAGCGACCGAGCGCGGCCTGCCATCACGTCGCTGAGGCGGTGGGTGCGATGGAGATGCGCCTCGACCGTGAGCACGCGGTCGAACGCGCGGCCGAGGCACTGGCCGAAGACACGCTGTGAGATTGGCTCGCCGGGATGAAAGATCCTGTCCTGGCGCATGTAGGCGAGATAGGGCGCGACCAGCGTGACGCGCCGCGCGCCGGCTCGACGCAACGCATCGGCTGCCAGCAGCGCCGGCATCAGTTTGCGGTCGGGATCATTGAACGATTGCACCAGGATGGCCTCGGCGCCCGCGCGATGGATGACCCGGACCAGGGTTTCGCCGTCGGGGAACGGGTGCGTGCGCACCGGCGCGAAGGGCGCGTCGAGGCTCCGCGCGAGCCGCCGCGCAAAGCGCGCCGAATCGCCGAGCGCGTGCACGACCGGACGTGTGGCGCGCGCTGGAGGCTTATTCACCGATGCGCTCCACGACGTCTTTCCAATGTTCGCGGCACGCGCCCGATGATAGCCGAATTCCACCGCAATGTGGCCATGCTTCGGCGCCAATCCGAAAGGGTTGGAGGCCGATGTCTCGGACGAACTCTCGATCCGCATGACGGTAGCCCGGGCGCATCGAATTTTGTCTAATCGTCTCCGATGCAGATTCAACAACTCTCTGCCGCCGACGCCGTCGCGAGCCTCAACAGCGGGCCTCAGGGCTTGTCATCCGCGGAGGCCCTGCGCAGGCTCTCCGAGTTCGGCCCCAATCGGGTGGAGAAAGTCGCGGGCGAATCGATGCTGCTGCGGTTTCTGAAGGAGTTCACGCACTTATTCGCGCTAATCCTGTGGCTCGCCGCGGCACTCGCCTTTTTGGCGGAGTGGAGCGATCCAGGACAGGGCATGGCCAAGGTGGGTTACGCGGTCGTGGTCGTCATCCTGGTCAGTGGGCTGTTCTCGTTCTGGCAGGAATTCCGGGTCGAGCGTACCCTTGCCGCGTTGCGCGAGTTGCTGCCGCAGCAGGTTGACGTGTTGCGCGAGGGCAAGGCGGTGAGGCTGGCGGCGGACCAGCTTGTCCCGGGTGAGATCGTCCTGTTGGAGCAGGGCAACAACATACCGGCGGATTGCCGCCTTATCGAAGCATTCGGAGTTCGCATCAACGACGCGACGGTCACCGGCGAGTCGCTGCCCAAGCTTCGCACGGCCGAGCCATGCGACGCTGAAAGGGTAATTTACGCCGAGAACATCCTGCTCGCCGGCACTTCGATGGTTTCGGGGGAGGCCAAAGCGGTGGTATTTGCCACCGGCATGCATACGGAGTTCGGCAAGATCGCGCATCTGGTGCAAACCGGCGGCGAAACCGTCTCTCCGTTGCGCGAGCAGGTCGCGTACCTAAGCCGCCTGATCGGCATCCTCGCGGTGGCGATCGGCCTGTTATTTTTCGCGATCAGCCGCATTCTCGGCATTCCCTTCTGGGAAGGTTTCATCTTCGCCATCGGCATCATCGTCGCGATGGTGCCCGAAGGGCTGCTGCCCACCTTAACCCTCGCGCTGGTCCTGGCCACGCAACGTATGGCGAAACGCCACGTGCTCATCCGCTATCTGCCGTCGGTCGAGACCCTCGGCTCGACCACTGTGATCTGCACCGACAAGACCGGCACCTTGACGCAGAACCGGATGACGGTGAGGCAGATTTGGCTTGGAGCGGGCGTGGAATGCGCGCCCAATCCCGGCTTGGAGGCCGCCACCCCCGCGCTCTACCGTCCTTTCTTCATGACCGCCCGCTTGTGCCACGATCTGAGGGAAGGCGAGCAGCAGGGACGGACGGCACGGCTCGGCGATCCGATGGAGGTCGCGCTGGTCGAGACGGCCGAGCGCTTTTTGTCCGCGCTTCCGGCTTGCAGGAAGCTCGATGAAATACCTTTCGACGTGGGCCGCATGCGGCTATCGACGGTGCATGAGACCCCGGAGGGGCCGACGCTCTTTTGCAAGGGCGCGCCGGAGATGGTCCTCCCGCTGTGCGATCGAATACTGGCCGACGGCGCAATACTCCCGCTCGATTCCGGCTTGCGCGCGAAGGTTCACAAGACGGAAGAAGCGATGGCGGCGCAGGGCCTGCGAGTCATCGCGATGTCCTACCGGCCGCTCGGGGAACAGTGGCAGCGCGGGCGGGAAGAGGAAAACCTCATTTTCGCGGGGCTCGCCGGGCTCGAGGATCCGCCGCGCCCCGAGGTTGCGGAGGCGTTGCGCAAATGCCGCGAAGCGGGCATCGCGGTGATCATGGTCACCGGCGACCATCCTTTCACCGCCCGGGCGATAGGGCGCGAGATCGGGCTCATCCGCTCGGATTCCCCGCTGGTAATCACGGGGGAGCAGCTGCGCGCGCTCACCGACACGCAGTTGCGCCTGGCGCTGGACACGGCGGAAATCATCTTCGCCCGCGTCGGCGCGGATCAAAAAAGGCGGATCGTCGAGGCGCTCAAAAGCAAGGGACACGTGGTGGCAGTCACCGGCGACGGCGTCAACGACGCGCCGGCGCTCAAGAGTGCGCACATCGGGATCGCGATGGGGATAACGGGCACTGACGTGGCCAAGGAAGCGGCCGACATGGTGCTGCTGGACGACAACTTCGCCAGCATCGTCAACGCAGTCGAGGAGGGGCGCGCCGTCTTCAGCAACATCCGCAAATTCCTTACCTACATTCTCGCCCACAACGTGCCCGAGCTGATTCCGTACCTGGTGTTCTCGCTGTTCAGCGTTCCGCTGGCGCTCACCCCGATTCAAATCCTGTCGATCGACATGGGAACCGATTCGCTGACCGCGCTCGGCCTGGGCGTCGAGAAACCTGATCCGCGGACGATGCAGCGTCCTCCGCGCTCGCAACATCAGCGGCTCTTCGACTGGCCCTTGGCGCTGCGCGCTTACCTGTTCCTGGGCGCGATCGAAGCCGCGATCGCGATGGCGGCGTTCTTCTTCTTGCTGCACGGCGGCGGCTGGCGCTACGGACAGACGCTGGCGATGAGCGATCCGCTGTACCTGCGGGCGACCACCGTCTGCTTCAGCGCGATCGTCGTGATGCAGATCGTGAACGTGTTTCTGTGTCGCAGCTCGACACGCTCGATTTTTACGACCGGGATTCTCGGTAACCCGCTCATCTGGGGCGGGGTGCTAGTGGAGATCGCGCTGGTCGCGCTCATCGGCTACACGCCGCTCGGCAATTTCATCTTTGGAACCGCGCCAATCGGCGTGCGGGCGTGGTTATTCATACTGCCTTTCGCGGCGGTGATGCTGGTCGCGGAAGAAGTGCGGAAATGGATCGTGCGCGCTCGCTCGCCCGCGTAGTCACGCTCCCCGCCACGCGTTAGTTGCTCGCGCGGCGCGCACCAGTCTGGATCGACTGCAGGTAGGCGACCAATTCGGCGATCCGCGCCCGGACCGCGGTTTCGTCGTGCGTCTCGGCATAGAAACGTTTGCCCCATACCGGCATCTCGCGCGGGCCGTGAGCTTTGACTGTGGCGCGGCCGTCGATGAAGCGGGCGACCTGGTCCTCGGGCAGCGGATTCCCGAAACGCTCCGAGAGCCGGCGCAGGTTGGCTGGCGGAGTAGTCAGTGCGTGCGCCACCGGCCCGTCACCCTCGCCAGTCAGCCCGTGACACGACGCGCAGTATTCGAGATAAACTTGCCGCCCTTGCGCAACGGTATCATCCCCGGCGCTCGCCGCGGAGCCGAACATCAGCAGCAAACCAGCCAGTGCGGGAATCCACTTGCTCCTCGACATCATCAGCTTTCTCCTGGTCTCACGTTACACTCTGCCGGCGACGCCGCATACCCGCGCACGGGTCCGGGGTTGCTTGCGCATCAAGTTGTTGGAAGTCGATTTGGCGATCGCCGACCGACTCTAAAAGCTGTATCCGCAGGGATCAGTTTCGGCTCGCGCGACTGTTCCGATAGGGGCCAATCGAAACAGCTCGCCAGGAAAAGCCCGGCTGTTCGTTCAATCATAAAGGGCCAGAAAAAGCTTGGTTTGACCGCGTTGTTCGATCCTCTGCGCACTCTTTCTCTCAGATCTTTTTGCCTCGGCACGATGTTCGCTTACCTCAGCGTCTCGACGATGCGCTGGGTTGCGCCTTAAGACCAGTCCGCGATCTTGCGCAACCGGCCCAAGGAGGTCACTGCATGGCGACGCAGACGAGGGAAGAGTTCAGCGCGGGGAACGATCGGTTGCTCGCGCTCAAGGGCGGCGGTGGAAAACCACTGCTGGTGCTTCACGAGGAACTGGGCCATCCCGGCTGGCTCGGATGGCATGAGACCCTGAGCCGTCGGCGGACGCTGCTCATCCCGCTCCATCCGGGCTTTGGCCAGACGCCACGCGTCGAGTGGGTGATGAACGTACGCGACCTGGCGTGCTTCTACGCGCGATTCCTGCGCGACCAGCACCTCGCCCCGATCGACGTCATTGGATTTTCCTTCGGCGGATGGCTGGCCGCCGAGATGGCCGCCAACGACCCGCATCTTTTTCGCAGGATGGCGTTGGTTGCGCCGATGGGCATTCGTCCGCCCAAGGGCGAAATCATGGACATGTTCACCTTGACCGCGCGTGCCTACCTGCACAACACGGTGCTCGACGCCGCGCATACCGCCGAGTTCTCGCATCTCTATGGCGGGGGCGAAACGCCGGAACAATTCGAAGCGTTCGAAGACGCCCGGTCGGAGGCGGCGCGGATTGCCTGGCAGCCTTACATGTTCAATCCAAGTCTGCCCCATCTGCTGGAGGGCGCCTCGGAAGTACCCACGCTGTTGCTCTGGGGCCGGCAGGACGCTGTGGTCCCGGTATCGGTGGCGGAGGTCTACCATCGGGCCCTTCGGGATTCGAGGCTCGCGGTTCTCGATGGATGCGGGCATCGGCCGGAAATCGAAAAGCCGGGCGAATTCATCAAAGAGGTCGAAGCATTTCTCGCCTAAGGGAGTGAGTGAGGTATCGCCATGCACATAATGTGGTTCACCGAACGCTCGTACAGCATTCATCTGTCCGAAGATGAGGTGTTGAAAAACCGCAGTTTCTTCGGTCTGTCGAATAAGTATTTCGATGCCCCGAAGGGAGCCCAGCTACTCAATCAGTACCTGGACGAGAAGATCTATTCCGAAGATCTGGGATTCGACGGGGTAATGCTCAACGAGCATCACGGCACGCCCTTTTGCCTCGGCGCGGTGATGGACGTTGAGGCCGCGATTCTGGCCAGGACGACCAAGAAGGTGAAGATCGTGCTGCTCGGCAATCCCACGCCGACGGTCGCCAATCCGTTGCGGCTCGGCGAAGAGCTGGCGATGATCGACCTGATCTCCGGGGGACGGCTGGTGCCGGGATGGGTCCGCGGGGCCGGTAGCGAGCAGTTGGCGAACAATTCAAATCCCGCCTACAACCGCGAATATTTCGACGAGGCTCACGACCTCATCCTCAAGTCGTGGACCACGCCCGGGCCGTTTCGCTGGGAAGGCAAACACTTTCATTTTCGCTTCGTCAATCCTTGGGTGCTCCCCCTGCAGAAGCCGCATCCGCCGATCTGGATTCCTGGCCTCGTGAGTCCTGAAACCGTTGTCTGGTCCGCACGGCATCGCTACCCGTACGTCGCGCTTGCGACTTACCTGCAGCCGACGACTGAGTTGTGGAGCATGTACACGGCCGCCGCCGCGCAGGAAGGCTACCAGGCCGGGCCCGAGAACTTCGGCTATATGCAACCGATCTTCGTCGCCGACAACCAGGCCAAGGCCGAGGAAATGGGCAAGCGCTTCCTGTTCGGCGGCGGCTTTTCAAACTTTGCCCGTCCCGAGTGGATGTTCCCGCCGGGATACAACTCGAAGGAAGCGACCCGGCGCCTGGCTCATCAGTTCGCCAATCCGAATCAGCCCGGCAAAACGATTATGCCTTCGGACCCCAGCGCTTCGAGTGAGGCCGTCGACGTAGAAGCGGCCAAGAAAGCGCTCTATGGGGACTACGGCCAGTGGCAAAAGAACTACCAGATGATTGCGGGGACGCCGGAAAACGTGATCCCGAAGCTGCGCAAAGTCCTGGAAGTGCTGCGTCCGGGCATCTTCTCGTTCTGGCTTGACGGCCCTATTCCGAGCGCTGACCGGATGTCGTGTCTGAAGCTACTGGGAGAAGAAGTGGTCCCTGCTCTGCGCGAAATCGGAAAGGAACTCGACCTGGTGGATCCTTTCGAACGCAAGCCGGGATCACGCCCGCTCCCGGCGAGCGGTAAGCCCGAGATGGTGGCGCGGCCCGAAGCTCTGGCGGCGCTCAGCGCGTGAAAAGAGATAAACCCCAGGCGGTAGTGGCGCCGATCTCAGTGCCACCACCGCCTGCAAGTCACGGCCGTATGCGCCTGTCTGCGCTGCTTGATCGGCTGTAGCGATTGCAAATGCTGATGCACTGGCTCCCGCTTGACATTTCGACCTTCGGACCGAGCGTTGACTACGTCTTTCGCCTGATCCTTTACGTAGTTGGTGCGTGGTTTATCGTGGCCGAGGGCGCGATACTCTATTTCGCCTTCCGGTTTCGCCAGCGGCCAGGCCATGCGGCCGCTCATCTTCGCGGCGATAATTTCAAGCAGCTCGCTTGGATCATGGTTCCGGCTTTGATCGTCGTAATGTTCGATTTCGGCATCGACATAGCGGCTGGACACGCGTGGGAGGAAATCAAACTCGAATCGCCTCCGCCCGCCTTGAACGTCAGTGTCACTGCCGAGCGATTTGCGTGGATTTTCGACTACCCCGGCCCGGATGGGAAATACGGAACGCCGGATGACTATTGGTCTATGGCCAAGCTTTATGTGCCGGTTAACCAGGTGGTGCGCCTGAATATGCGCTCGATGGACGTGATTCACAGTCTTGCCGTGCCGAATTTGCGCTTGCGGCAGGACGTGGTTCCCGGCCGCACGATCTCAGCCTGGTTCAAGGCAACCAAGCCCGGCAGCTATGAGATCGAGTGTACTGAGTTGTGCGGCTTCGACCATTACAGGATGCAGGGTTCGCTGGTGGTGCTGAGTGAGAGTGAATATGCGCAATGGCAACACCAGCACTGGCCACCGGTCGCCGCCAAGCCAGCCCCGGCTGATAACACTGGAGTCAAGCAATGAGTCAGGCCGCAGCACAACAAAAGAGCGCCGAGATTGCGCACCTCGAAGAGCTGAGCTTCGTCCGGAAGTATGTATTCTCCAGCGATCATAAGACAATCGCCAAACAGTATCTTGGCATAAGCGGGTTCATGGCATTGGTTGGCGGTTTTACCGCCTACGCGATACGCTGGCAGCTCGCGTGGCCTGCTGCCCGAATTCCGGGAGTGGGCGTGATTACACCAGACGCTTACAACACGCTGGTAACCATGCATGGCACCATCATGGTGTTCTTCGTGGCGATGCCGCTGTTGCTGGGCGTGTTCGGCAACTTCTGTATTCCGCTGATGGTGGGGGCCGGCGACATGGCCTTCCCGCGGCTCAACATGCTGTCGGTGTGGACACTGTTCGTCGGCGCCCTGATACTTTTGGCGAGTTTCTTCGTGCCTGGCGGCGCGGCGGCCTCGGGATGGACCGCGTACGCTCCGCTTTCGGCCAATCCCAGCTTAACCCCCGCGGTGCTGGGTCAGGACATGTGGATCCTGGCGCTCGCGCTCGAGTTCTCCTCGTTTCTGATGGGCGGGGTGAATTTTCTCACTACCGCGCTGAACATGCGCGCGCCTGGGATGGGATTGTGGCGCCTGCCGTTGCTGGTCTGGTACGAGATCACGGCCAGCGTGCTGTTTTTGCTCTCCGTGGGTCCGCTGATCGGCGGTGCGGTGATGCTGTTGCTCGATCGCCTGGTTGGCGCAGGGTTTTTTCTGCCGGCCAAGGGCGGCGATCCGCTGCTGTGGGAGCATCTGTTCTGGTTTTTCGGCCATCCCGAGGTGTACGTGGTCGCGTTGCCCGGCTTCGGAATCATGCTTGAGATTCTGCCGGTCTTTTCACGCAAGCCGATTTTCTCCTATCGCACACTGGTGTACTGCGCGCTGACGGCGACAGGTCTCAGTCTGGTCGTGTGGGCGCATCACATGTTCATCAGCGGAATGGACCCTCGGCTGGCGACTCCGTTCACCGTTACGACGATTCTGATCTCGGTGCCGTTTGCGGTGATGGTGTTCGCGATGATCGCGACGCTTTGGGGCGGCGCCATCAGGTTCGACACGCCGATGTTGTTTGCGCTCGGTGGGCTTACGAGTTTTCTGCTGGGCGGCGTGACCGGGATTTTTCTCGGTTCGGCCGCGACCGACATCTACCTGCACGGAACCTACTTTGTCGTGGCGCACTTCCACTACACGCTTTTCCCGGTCACGTTCTTCGCCGGCTTTGCCGGGCTCTATTACTGGTACCCGAAGATGTTCGGACGCATGATGAACGAGACCTGGGGCAAGGTACACTTCTGGGTGACGATGCTCGCGTTTCAGGGCGTGTTCCTTCCGCTGTTTCTCTCCGGAATAGCTGGAACCCCGCGCCGCGTATTTGCTCCCAATGAATACCCGCTGTTCCATTCAATTCAGCCGCTCCAGGTGCACTCGACTATCGCCGCGGTAGTCCTGTTGCTGGGGCAAATTCCTTTCTTAGTGAATTTCTTCTGGAGTCTCGCGCGCGGCAAGCAGGCCGAAGACAATCCGTGGCTCGCCAACACGCTCGAGTGGAGCGTCGCTTCGCCGCCGCCTCACGAGAATTTCGAGCGCACGCCGCGCGTGCAGCGCTGGCCTTACGAGTACAGCGTGCCCGGCGCCAAGCTCGACTGGAACCCGCAGGCCGAAGAGGTTGATATGACTCTGCCCGCGGCCGGACGGTAATCGGGAGCGCCGATCGTGGCGGGATGTTCAGACCGCATCAACGAGGGGTTGAAACTATAAGGTGGAAGCGACCAACATTCAGATTGCCACGCGGCTTGGCGGCCGAGACTCGATACAAGACATTCCGGCCCCCCGGCTTGCGCTCTGGTTGTTTCTGGCCTCCGAGATCATGATTTTTGGAGGCCTGATATCCTGTTTCATTCTCCTTCGCATAGCTCATGGAGGTTGGGACGCCGAGGCCGCGCACGTCCATTGGCACATCGGTGCCTTCAACACCCTGGTCCTCCTGACCAGCAGCCTTACCATGGCCCTGGCGTGCACCGGGGCCAAAGAAAGAATGGCGCGCCGGGTGAGAATCTGCCTCGGTCTCACGATTTTGCTTGGGATGACATTCCTTGGGGTCAAGGCCTTCGAGTACTCACTTGAATTCTCCAAGGGACTGACGCCCGGAGCGGGGCTCTTCTGGGCTTTCTACTACACGTTGACCGGCCTGCACTCGTTACACGTGTTCGCGGGGATCGTCCTGAACATCGCACTTTGGATCGCCGCGGGGCGGGCGCAACTGTTTTCTTTGGTGCAACGCCGGATTGAATATGCAGGTCTCTACTGGCACTTCGTCGACGTTGTGTGGATATTTCTTTTCCCGCTCGTTTACCTGAGTTGAGGAGGCGGCGCATGGTTAGTTCGACCCGAGAAGAATCGGCACACTACTCAGGTGTGAAGCTCGACGTTCGAGTCTGGGCGTGGTTGGTGGGGTTGCTCATCGCCGGACTGACGGTGTTCGTTATGCCTATCCCGAAGATCGCGGCGATAGGACTAGTATTCACGGCAGCGATCATCAAGGCCGCTTTGGTGGTTCGTAAGTATATGCATCTCGAAGCGGAACACTGGCTACTCTATGTGATCGCACTTGCCCCGGTGCTTCTGATCATAGGCATGGCGGTCACATTGTTGCCGGATATCGCGTTCAAACAATGAAACTCGCGCTGCGATCTCGAGATTCCTTCCACGCACTTGCGACTGCACCAGGTTTGCAGCCTGCTGAGCGAGACGAAGAGACCGGCGGAACCAGCCCGATAGCGAGCAACGTCCTTGCGGTCGCCATCTTCATTGCTTCCGAGGTCATGCTCTTCGGCGGGCTGTTGAGTGCGTTCATGATCCTGCGCGCGGAGAATTCCCAATGGCCGCCCTTAGGCCAGCCGCGCCTCCCGCTCCTGGTTACGACGCTCAACAGCCTCATCCTGTTTGCCAGCGGTTGGACGGTCATCCGCGCGGTCAGGACGGCCGGTGCGCGCGACGCGCTGATCAATTGGCTTTCGCTGACGCTGCTACTGGGCGCAGTATTCCTTTTTGTTCAGGGTTCCGAGTGGATTCGGCTGATCCACTTCGGTCTTACCGTCAGCTCGAGCGTGTACGGCGGCCTTTTCTACACCTTGGTCGGCATACACGCGATCCATGTGATGGGCGCGGTGGTGGCGCTGTGCGTCGTGCTGCGGCTGGCGCGGCAGGGCCGTTACTCACCGGAGGACTACAGCGGCGTGGTCGCTTGCTCGCTCTATTGGTGTTTCGTCGTGCTGCTGTGGGGAGCGATCTATGTCACTGTCTATCTCAGTTAGAGTGACGCGGCTGCTGGCGACCATTGGGGTCGGCGTATCGCTGATGCCCGCGTCCGCATTTGCGTGTCCTTTCTGCTACGGAGCCAGCGACCCGCGCACGCTGCATGCATTCTATGTCAGCACGGCCGCGTTGACTTTGATGCCGCTCCTGTTGATCGGTGGCTTTGCCCTCTGGATTTCACGGGCATACGCTAAGGCCGCGAGTCGCCGTTACCAAGCAGTTGTGGAGACGCAATCGGCGACTGATCGATAACGGCGCGTCGGCTGCCGGCGGAGACGTGTGGGCGTGCGCCGGGCTCCCGATGCTGAATCAGTTCGAGGACAGCGGCCCACGGTTTCGATCTTGCCCGCCTGGCCGCCAACGAGTAGTAATGCAACACTCCAACGACAACGCATTACAATCGCGCTCACGAGCGACCCACACGGAGACGGCACGCGATGAAGACCCGGTTCCGAAAAATACTTTGCCCTATCGATTTCGATCGGATTTCAATTCCCGCGTTGGAATTGGCCGTGAGCATGGCCAAACAGCACAAGGGGCGCATCTATCTCTTCCACATCATTCCCAGGATGGAGGGGGCGAGCATGAGGGCCGACGTGGAAGAAGTCGCGACGGACAGTCTGCGCGGAGTTGCGCGCAAGTGGCTGCAGGGCAAGGTTCCCTACCAGATCATCGTACGCACGGGCGTGCCCGTCACGGGCCTGCTCAAGGCTGAAGCGGAGCTCTCTATCGATCTGGTGGTAATGTCGACGCATGGGCGCACCGGAAAGAAGCACACGCTGCTCGGCAGCGTCACCGAGCAGGTGGTGCGCCGATCAATCTGTCCGGTTCTTACCACCAGACCAATCTGAACCTGATTTCATCTTCCGAGGGTTGCGGAAAATCGGCCCGCCGTGCATATCGATCACAGCCTGAGAGCTGGTCGAGGACGCAGGTGGAATCTGAAAGCCCGCAATTCGCGATCTCTGACGGCCAGAGAACCGCACGCCTGCCAGCCGCAAACGGCGCGCAGGCGTCGCGGCTGGAAGATCTTTTCGGCCGGCTCGGGTCATCACCGGCCGGCCTGACCACGGCCGAAGCCGCGCGGCGCGCCAAGGAAGCCGGTCCAAACGATCCGACGGCCAGAAGGCAAGGCGGTCCGCTCGCGGAGTTTCTGCGTTTTTGCGCAAGCCCCTTGGTGATAATCCTCCTTGCGGCCAGCGTAACCTCCGCGCTGCTCGGTCAGATCGTCGACGCGTCGATCATCGCCGCGATGGTGCTGCTGAGCGTGGTACTGAATTTCGTGCAGGCTTATCGCTCCGAGCGCGAGGTCGAGCGCTTGCGCGAGCGAGTCGCACCTACCGCAACGGTGTTGCGCGACGGCGTATGGAACGACATTGCCAGGCGTGATCTTGTGCCCGGCGATATCATCCGTCTTTCCGCTGGAGACCTTGTTCCGGCCGACGCACGCCTGATTCAGAGCCGCGACCTGCACGTGCAAGAGGCGGCGCTGACCGGAGAATCGACGCCGGCGGAAAAATCAGCGGTCGATGGGCAGTCGCAGGAGCCCAGTGCGCTTGCGGCCAACCTGGTCTTTCTCGGCACTTCTGTGGTGAGCGGCACGGCCACGGCACTGGTCGTCGCGACCGGGAGATCGACGGCCTTCGGCGACATCGTATTGAGGCTCGCATTGCGCCGGCCCGAGACGGAATTCGATCGCGGCATCCGTCAGTTCGGCATCCTGATCCTCGAGACCGTGATGTTCCTGGTGCTGTTCATCTTGCTGGTGAATATCGCGATGCATCGCAACGCGCTCGAATCGTTGCTCTTCGCGGTCGCGCTGGCGGTCGGTCTTACGCCGGAATTTCTTCCGATGATCACCACCGTCACTCTGGCGAGCGGCGCCGTGCGGATGGCGCGCCAGAAGGTGATCGTCAAACATCTTGTCTCAATTCAGAATTTCGGCAGCATCGACGTGCTGTGCTGCGACAAGACCGGGACGCTTACCGCCGCCGCGATGACTTTTGACCGGGCGTTGGACTGGTCAGGCGAGCCCTCGGATCGGCCACTCTCATTGGCCTACCTGAACAGTTCGTTCGAAACCGGGATCAAGAGCCCGCTCGACGCCGCGATTCTGGCGATACACAGGGAGGACCCCGTAGGCTGGGAGAAGACGGACGAAATACCATTCGACTTCGACCGCCGGCGGCTGTCGGTCGTGCTCGAAGGACACGACAAGCGGATGCTCATAGCTAAAGGCGCTCCGGAAAGCATCCTCGAGTGCTCCACCAGGTACGAAGCCGCCGGGGTGGAGATGCCGCTCGGCGAAACTGAAAAGAAACGCTGCCACGACATCTATCAGGGCTTGAGCGCCGACGGGTTTCGCGTGCTCGCGGTCGCCTGGCGTCCGGTTGTTTCGCGCGAGGGTCTCACAGCCGCGGACGAGCGCGAGCTTATCCTGGCGGGCTTTCTTACCTTCATCGATCCACCGCTGGAAGGAGTGGAGAGTTCGCTTGCCGCGCTTGGCCGCGACGGAGTGACGGTAAAGATTATAACTGGCGACAACGAGTTGGTGACCCGCCATATCTGCGGGCAGGTGGGAATCGACGCAACGCGCATCGTGCTAGGAGATGAGATCGCAACGATGAGCGACCCCGCGCTCGCGCAAGTGGCGGAGCAGGCGGACGTTTTCGCGCGCGTATCACCCGGCCAGAAGAACCGGATCATCCGCGCGCTCAAGCATCGCAGTCACGTGGTGGGCTTTCTCGGCGACGGCATCAACGACGCGCCGTCGCTGCATGCCGCCGACGTGGGTATCTCCGTGGCGGGCGCGGTCGATGTCGCCCAGGATGCCGCGGACATCATCCTGCTCGAACGCAACCTGGCGGTCCTGCATAACGGGATAATCGAGGGGCGCAAGGCCTTCGGCAACGTGCTGAAGTACCTCTTGATGGGGACCAGTTCAAATTTCGGCAACATGTTCAGCATGGCCGGGGCGTCGCTCTTTCTTCCCTTCCTGCCGATGCTGCCGACGCAGATTCTGCTCAACAACTTTCTCTACGACCTGGCGCAGGTCACGATTCCGACCGACAACGTGGATCCCGCCTACATCCGCCAGCCTCAGCGCTGGGACATCGGGATCGTCCGCAACTTTATGCTGGTGATCGGCCCGATCAGTTCGATCTACGACTTCCTGACGTTCTACGTGCTGCTTTCCTTGTTTCATTCCTCGGAAGCGCTCTTTCACACCGGCTGGTTCGTGGAGTCGCTGGCCACCCAGACTTTGGTCCTGTTCGTGATCCGCACCGCGGGTAGTCCGTGGAGCAATCGGCCGAGCCTGCCCCTGGCGGCCACAATTCTCCTGGTGGTTGCGGCCGGGATGATTCTGCCGTTCACCAGATTTGCCGCGGACCTGGGATTCGTGCCGTTGCCGGCGGCGTTTTTCGCATTTTTGATCGTCGCCACGGTTACGTATCTGGCGCTAGTCGAGTTGGTGAAGCGCAGATTGATTAAGCGCCTGCTTGGTCCGACCGGGACCATTTGAAAATCCCGCTCGTTGGACAGGCCTTGTGTCGGATCAAAACCACGATCGAGCGAGGTCCCCTCCATGATGCCGATATCCAGCCGGCATCGTTCCTCGCGATGCTTTCACAGGTAGCCAAGCTCTCGGGCCTTTCGGCGAAGCTCGTCCCTGAACGTTGGATGCGCGATCGCGATAAGCTCGTCAGCCCTTTCCGGGCTGGATTTGCCGCGCATGTTGGCCACGCCGTACTCCGTTACGATGTATTGAGTGTCGGCACGCGGATCGGTGGCCGGTCCCTCGATCTGCGGAACGATGCGCGAAACCGTGCCACCCGCGGCGGTCGAATAGGCGGCCAGGATCGATTTGCCTTCCCGGGAAAGCTGCGCGCCCCGCACGAAATCCAACTGTCCGCCCGGAGCGCTGTACTGTTTGCCGTTCACGGTTTCCGAATTGACCTCGCCGTCGAGGCTGACTTGCAAAAAGGCATTGATGGAAACGGCCCGGTCGTTGCGACCGATCACGTAAGGATCATTTACGTAGTCTACCGGATATACTTCCATGCTCGAATTGTCATGCAGGAACTCGTAGAGCTTCGTATCCCCAGCCGCCAGCGTGTAGACGTTTTTGTACCTATTGATGTTCTTGTACTTATTGGTCACCGCACCCGATTGGATAAGCGCGGCCACCGGCGATGTCATCAGTTCCGTGTGAAGACCCAGGCCCTTGTGGTTTGTCAGTGCGCTGCATACCGCATTCGGCACGCCGCCGACGCCGATCTGCAAAGTGGCGCGGTCGGGAACCAGCTCGACGATGTATTTGCTGATGGCGCGATCGAGATCGGTCATCGGACGCACCGGCAATTCCGGCAGCACGCTTTCATGCTCGACGATCGCGGTCACGTCGGAGATGTGAACCGACGAGTCGCCGAATACACGGGGCATCCGCGGATTCACCTCGACGATCAGCCGCTTCGCGTTGCGTGCGGTCGGGATCGTGTAATCGCCGTTGGTCCCGCAGCTGAAAAATCCGCCCTTGTCCATCGGCGCGACCATCACCACGAAGGCGTCGATTCCGATCTCGGCCAGAATGCCCGGCATGCTGCTGAAATTACCTGGCATGTAGGACAAAACCCGGCGTTTTTCCTCGAGCCCTCGTCGCGCCAGCTCTCTTTCAACGATCGTCGGAAAAAAGGGATGCGGCTTTATGACATCCAAATATTCGTACCTCAGGATCGTCATCATCGCCGCGGGCGCGGAATGTGAATAATAAACCCGCAGGTTCTCGATCTCGCCGGCTTTGATCCGGCCCTCCAACGCCTGCAACAACGCTGGCGGTTCGCTGATCGCCATTCCCATCGACAGCGTGCCACGTGCCGGGACAAGACGCACGGCCGCCGCGGGCGTCATCAGCTTCGATTTGTATTCCGCCTCGTACAATGTTCCACCTCTCCGTATGCTATTCCGATTATCTCGATTCTGGCGTCTCTTTATGATCTAAAGGAGTATAACGTATGCCACAGGAACCCAGAAATCGTGGCGGAAGCCCGGACGGGGGTGTGCCCAACAGCTAGCTGTGCAGGTTAAATCAGATCTGCTAAAAATTTGTTCGACGCGTTTGGTTCCGCTGATGCGGCAAGTCGCTCCTCGGGATGACGCTTGATCCGGCTCTCGAACATGAAGTCTACAACATACGGATCGAAGGACCTTTTATGGAAGGTATAGAATGCGGTTGACGTTGATTAGAATTCTTGGGCGAGGAGTTTGCATTGGGATTGTCGCACTGCTGGCATTTGCGCTGAGCGCGGCGTACGTCCGGGCAGATACGACAGGCAAACAGGATTTTGACGCCAACTGTGCCTCGTGTCATGGCAAAGACGGCAAGGGTCACGGAGAAGCGTTGTATGTCATTCCCGGAATCAATCCGCCGGACCTTACCCAATTGACCAAGAACAATGGAGGCGTGTTCCCGGGGAAGCGAGTGTACCAATCAATCGATGGGCGGACTGGCATTCCCGCGCATTCACGCATCGACATGCCCTTTTGGGGGACAACCCTTCAGCAAGAAGGAAAGGAGTTTACCCCAAAGAGCGAAGCGAACGTCAAGGCGCGGATCTCCAACATGGTCAGTTACATCAAGAGCATCCAGGAAAAATAGACAGCCACCAAACTCGCAGGTTCGCTTCCCCAAATAACAGTCGACTAGCTTTTGTTGGTGTGATCCGTTGGCCCTTGGTTCCGAATCGTGAGGACCGGGCAAGTCGCTTTGCGCACCACCGCCTCGGCCACGCTACCCAGAAAAAAGTGAGCGAGCGTGCCGCGGCCGTGAGTGGCCATCACCAACAGGTCGGGCTTAAATTGCTCGACGGCCTGCAAAATGCCACCGATGACGTCGCCGATGAACACGACCGACTCGTGACCGACACCGCCAAGCTTTTGTGCCGTGATCTCGCCCAGCTTGACCCTGGCGGCCTTTTCTTGTTCCGTATAGACGTCAACGGGCATCGGAAAGTCTCCAAACTGCGCTACCAGCGGAACTGCGTGTACTAGGATCAGCGTCGCGCCAAAATGGCGAGCGAGTTCGGTCGCCTTGTCCAGCGCTTCAACTGAATTCTCAGTGAAATCGATCGGGCACATGATTTTGCGATAGGGAAATGCCATGGCCGCGTTTACCTTCGTCGATAGCTTTGCGAACCCGCCAAAACCATACCGATCGTCCTCAGTCCGCGGCTGTGGCTTGCGGCTTCGAGCGCTTGGCTGCGCCGGGCGCGGGCTCGACCGATCTTCCGGCAAGTTCACGCACCGCGATAAAGAACACCGGGACGAATGGAATCGCGAGCAGAGTCGACGCAAGCATTCCGCCAAAAACCACCGTGCCCAGCGATTGCTGACTCGCTGCGCCTGCGCCGGCGGCCGTCAACAGCGGCACCACGCCCAGGATGAATGCGATCGACGTCATCAAGATTGGCCGAAAGCGCCGGCGCGTCGCTTCGACCGCCGCTTCCACCGTGCCCATTCCTTCCTCAGTTAGCTGTCGCGCGAATTCGACGATCAGGATCGCGTTCTTGGCGGCGAGCGCAATCATCAGTACCAAACCAATCTGCGTATACAGATCGACCGGAAAACGCCGCAGCGCCTGTGCGATGATGATGCCGATGAGCGCCGTCGGCACGACGAGGATTACCGCAATCGGATCGGTCCAGCTCTCGTATTGCGCTGCCAACACCAGAAACACGAGCGTGATCGATAACGCAAATATGAAATAGATCTGGCTTCCGACTTGCTTCTCCTGATACGAAAGGCCAGTCCACTCGTGACTCATTCCCTGCGGCAAAGTGTCGTCGGCGAGTTGCTGCATCATGTCGAGCGCCTGCCCGGAACTGTATTTTATCGTCGGCACCCCAGTGATGATCGCCGAAGGGTATAGGTTGTAGCGCGTCACCAGTTCCGACCCCAGCATATGACGGAACGCGATCAGCGCGCCCAGCGGCACCATCTGCCCAAACCGGTTCGGCACGTTCAGGTTCGCGATGTCTCTTAGTTGCCGACGGTAGTCCGCCTGCGCCTGCACCCGAACCTGAAGACTCTGGTTGAATTTGTTGAACTGGTTTACGTAGCTCGATCCCAGGTAGGTCTGAAGAGTCGAGAAGACGTCGCTGAGTGAGACTCCCAGCGATTCAGCCATCGTCCGGTTGATATCCAGGTATAGTTGCGGACTGTTGTTGCTGAAGGTCGTGAATCCCGCGCGCAGGAACCCCGGCTCGCCGCGCGCCTTTCGCAACAGCTCCATGACGGCCTTCTGGAGCTCGCCAAGACCGCTGCTGGCGCGATCTTCGACCACCATCTGGAAGCCGAAAGCGTTTCCGAGGCCGGGAATGGGCGAAGGCGGCATCACCGCGAACGTGGCTTTGCGGATCGCTCGGAACCTTTCCTGAAGTCCGCCAATGATCTTGGCTTGCGTCAGCCCAGCCGGGCGTTTGCCCCAATCGTCATAAATCACGAATACCGTGATGACGTTGGAAAGGTTCGCCGAATCGAATACCGAATAACCGCCGATCGTCACCCACCCCTTGATACCGGGACTCTGCTTCAGGATCGCGTCGATGCGCGACGAGACTTCGCGCACTCGCGGCTGCGCCGAGCCCTCCGGAAGCTCCGCCGAAACCACACAGTAGCCCTGGTCCTCCAGCGGCAGCATCGCCGACGGATAGATCGAAAGCGCAAACACCGCAAGCGCGATCACCGCGAAAAATACGCCGATCATCCGCAGCGGGCGATGCGCCATCCAATCGACCAGCGCGATATACCGCTGTTGGACCGCCGCGAACCCGCGATTGAACTCGGTGGAAAACCAGTTGAGCGGCTTGTCCTTGGGCCGCGGCCGCAAATACTGCGCGCATTGCGTCGGCTTGAGCGTCAGCGCGTTGGCCGCGCTGATGACCGCGGTCGCCGCGATCACCAGCGCGAATTGCCGAAACATCTGCCCCGTGATGCCCGGCAGAAATGACGCCGGCAGGAACACCGAAATCAACACCAGCGTGATCCCCAGCACCGGACCCGTCAGCTCGCCCATCGCCTTGATCGCCGCGTCCTTCGGGGTCAGTCCCTGCTCGATGTAATGCGAGCAGTTCTCCACGATCACGATAGCGTCATCGACCACGATCCCAATCGCGAGTATCAGCGCGAACAGCGTCATCAGGTTGACCGTGAATCCCAACAGCGCCATCGCCGCGAATGCGCCGATTATCGTCACCGGCACCGTCGTCGCCGGCACCAGCATCGCGCGAAAATTCTGCAGGAACATCAAAATCACGATCAGCACCAGCACTCCCGCGATGCCCAGCGTCACGTACACCGCGTGGATCGCCTGCTGGATGAACACCGTAGTGTCGTACAGCGTGCTGTACTTCAGTCCCTGCGGAAACGACTTGCTCATGGTCGCCATCAGCGCGCGCACTTCGCCCGCCACCTGCAGCGAGTTCGCGCCGGGCAGCGCGTAGATGCATATGTGTCCGGCTTTTTTTCCGCTCAGGTTCGAAAATATCGTGAACTGCTGCTCACTCAGTTCAACCTTTGCGAGGTCCTTGACCCGCACGATCGACGCCGCTTGCGCCAGTTGGGCGCCCTGCGCCGTCTCGGCCGGCAGCCCTGTCGGAGGCCGGCTCTTTACTATGATGTTCTCGAACCCCTTGACGTCCGACAGCCGCCCCAGCGTGTTGACCGTGAATTGAAACACCTGGTTGGACGGCACCGGCGGCCCGCCGATTTGTCCCGACGCCACCTGCGCGTTCTGATTCTGGATCGCCTGCTGCACGTCCAGCACTGTCAGACCGAAGGCTTTGAGCTTGTCGGGATCGAGCCAGATGCGCATGCTGTACTCGCCCGCGCCCAGCACCTTGACCTCGCCGACGCCCGGCAATCGCGCAATCGGATTTTGCAGGTTGATCGAAGCGTAGTTGCTCAGATACGTTCCGTCGAAGCGGTTGTCATCCGAGTACAGGCTTTCCATCAGCAGAATATTGGTGGTGACTTTCTTGACGTTGACCCCTTGCGCCTGCACCGGCTGCGGCAGTTGCGCCATTGAGCTGTTGACCGCGTTCTGTACCAGCGCCAGCGAGGTGTTGAGGTCGGTGCCCACCGCGAATGTCACCGTCAGCGTGTAACTGCCATCGCTGCCGCTGGTCGAACTCAGGTAAATTGAATTTTCGACCCCGTTGACCTGCTGCTCGATCGGAACTCCGACGGTGTTCGCCACCGTCTCGGCGCTCGAGCCCGGGTAGTTAGTCGTCACCTGTATGGTTGGCGGTACGATATTCGGATATTCCGCGACCGGCAGAATATAGATGCATACCGCGCCGAGCAGGACGATCACTATCGCCAGCACGTTGGCCAGCACGGGCCGTTCGATGAAAAACTTTGACATCTAGCGTCGTCCGTTTATCCGCCCGCCGGCGCGCTCTTTGGGGGCTTGGCCATGGGCCCGGCCTCCTGAATCGGGTTGACTTCGCGCCCCGGTATCGCCTGCAGTAGCCCCTCGACTATCACCAAGTCGTCCGGCTTGAGCCCTTGCTCGATCACCAGTCCGTCGCCCACCTGGGTGCCGGTTTTGACTCCCTTGCGCTCGACCACATTGTGGCCGTTGACGATCAGAACGTACTCGCCCTGCTGATCGAAGCTGACCGCGTCGCCGGGAACTATCAGCGCGCCGGGCCGCGCGACCGTCGGCACTCGAATCCGCACGAACAATCCCGGCAACAAGCCCAGGTCATGGTTGGGAATCGTCGCTCGCAATTGCAAAGTGCCGGTCGTCGGTTCGACCGTAAGCGACGCGAAGTCCAGCAGTCCGCTGCGCGGAAATCCCTCTTCGTTCATCACCCCGAATGAAATTGGGATCGCCCGCTGCGTAATCGGCTGATTTGCCGCCGCCCGCCTGCGCTGGCTGATTCGCAGCAAGTCGCGCTCGTCGATCGTGAAGTATACGTATAGCGGATCGATCCGATCGATCTCTGCCAGCGCCGTCTGCTGCCCCATTGCGCCCACCACGTTGCCGGGGTCCACCAGATGCCTTCCGAGCCGCCCGTCGAACGGCGCCTTGACGATCGTATAGCTGAGGTTCAACTTTGCGATCGATACCTGCGCCTCGGCGCTGCGCACACCAGCCTCCGCAGCCTCTCGTTCGTAGCGCCAATGGTCGACCTCGGTCTGGGTCGCGGCATCCTCCTTAAGCAGGCCGCTGTAGCGTTTGAACTCGGTCTGCGCATGCCACAATGACGCGCGTTGCGTCGCGAGCTGCGCCCGCGCCTGCACCAGTTGCGCCTGATACGGTTCCTGCTGAATCGTAAACAGCGTATCGCCTTTGTTGACCCGCGCGCCGTCGGTGAAATGCAATTTCTCAAGATAGCCTTCCACTCGCGCCACCAGCTTCACCGAATCGGTGGCGGCGGTGTTGCCGGTGAACGTGATGTAATCTGTCACGTTTCGCACGTCCGGCCGCGCCACCGTGACCTCGGTCGGCGGCGCCGAGCCCGTGGGGCGGCTCCCGCAGCCGCCATCCGCGCACATCGCCGCGAGCCCCAGCACCATCGCCGCCAGCGCCCTGCCTCGCGCACGACTGCTTCGCGCGAGCGCTGCGGGCGGCGCCACCCTTGATTCGAATCCACGCATTCTCACTCGGGCCTCATCAAGCTCTGCGAGCTCATCATTCCGGCGGCCGAATCAACGGTCCCACGTCGTTGGGCGACGGCAGCCCGGGCGCCTGCGGCCTTAGCAACTGCGGCGTCAGAAGGGTTCCCCAATTAGTCCGCTTCGACATCTCGTCTCGCGTGCTGGCGGGCACGAACTCGTGTCCCTCGCGTATTTGCCATCCGCCGCCCATCGCGCGATAGGTTGCGATTACCCCCAACGGCACCGCTCCCTGCGCAAGCGCAAGGCTGTTTTCCGCCGTGAACAGGTTCTGCTCGGCGAGCAGCACCGTGGTGAAATCCATCGTCCCCTCTTTGTACTGAATCAGCGCGATTCGGAGCGCTCCCTGCGCGGCGGTTACGCTCCGGCTCAAAAACTCCACCTCGAGTCGCGACTGGGTGAAAAGCGCGATTCCATTTTCAACTTCCTGCTGCGCCTTCAGCACGGTGTTCAGGTAATCGACCAGCAGTTCCTGGAAGCGCGCGTCCTGCACTCGAACGTTGTTGGTTATCTGTCCATAATTGAGAATGTTCCACTGAAGCGTCGGGCCCAGCGCGTACGCCAAGCTCATCGAAGTGAATACATCGCTGAGACTGGCGGTACCGATAGTGCTCGACAGCGTCCCCACGTTGCCGAGCAGGCTGAAGGTCGGGAACAAGTCCGCCTTGGCGAACCCGATCTGCGCGCATTGCGCCGCCGCCTGCAACTCCGCGCGCCGGATATCCGGTCGCCGCCGGAGCAGGTCCGCAGGTATCCCCACCGTCACCCGCGCCGGCGCGGTCGGGATTTCGGACGCTCCCGCTATCAAGGCGTCCAGTCGCCCCGGCTCCATCCCCAGCAGCACGCTGAGCGCGTTCTTCGACTGCTCGAGTTGAATCGTCAACTGCGGCACCGCCGCCTCCGTCGATCCCAGCACGTTGGTCGCCTGGTAGACGTCGCGTTTGGTGGCGGCGCCGCCGTGGTACCGGGCCTCCGCTATTTTGAGGGCGATTTTTTGTTTCTCGACATTATCGCGGGCGATTGCGATCTGCCTTTCGGTCGTACGGATCTGAACGTAGGTGCTGGCCACGTCGCCAGTCAGTGAGACCAGCACGTCGTCGTAGTTGGCCACCGACGCCAGGTAGGCCTCGTCCGCGGATTCAATTCCACGCCGCAGCTTACCCCACACGTCGATTTCCCACGCCGCTTGCGCACCGAACGAATCGCTCCAGAATTTATTCGTGATGAGATTGTACGGATTCGAAGACGGGAGCCGGTTGTACGTGACCGACGCCGTCGCCCGCTGTTGCTGGGGATAAAACTCGCCAATCGCGATTCCCAACTGCGCTCGCGACTCCAACACTCGTACCCCGGCGGTCAACAGGGTCAGGTTCTGCGCGTATGCGACTCCGATCAGCCGCGTCAGCACCGGATCGTTGAACACGCTCCACCAGTCCCGGTATTCGTCACGGCCGCTATCCACCGCCGGACTCGCGGCCTCTTGCCATTTCGATGCGACCGGAGTTGGTGGCTGATGGTAATCGGGCCCGAGCATGCACCCGCCGGCGATCAACGCGAGCGCTACGGCAAGCAATTTCAGGTCCGCGAAGCGCGACATCATAGCCCGCTCACCATACTCAGTTGTGGTGATTATTCACAGGCTTCCGCCCAAGGCTTTCATCCCCGAAACGACCGGTCACGCTCAGCGTGACCACGAATCCGGCAGCCGAGCGGGTCGCAAGCAGTAATTGAGGTCGGTCCCCTGCTAAGAAGCCCCGTAGCACCTCGACGAGCGATTCGCGACGAACCGGCTTCACCTCTAATCCGGCGAACGCCTGTTTACATAAATGACAGTTATAAGCTAGTCAATCGCGCTCACCTTCGACGACCGAGAGCATCGACCTTCCAAGTGCAAGAGTGCAGCTTGCCCGCGCACATTCTTTCCCGAGGTTCCCTTCGCCCGGCCCTCTGGACAAATGCGACGCCAATCTGCTTCACATCACTAACCTATAACTCCGTGAGTTGCGAAGCTCGGTGAGAACCATAATGGAGATACTTCGTCAGCTGGCGCGTCTTCTGGGAGCATTCATTCGCTATTTCTTGTGGCCCCTTGTCACCGGGCGCAAAGTGGAGTGGCCTGCACAGTTGAGGAAGGCCTTAGAGAAGCTTGGCGGAACATGGATCAAGTTAGGTCAGGCCTTGGCCCTGCGCTTCGATCTTCTGCCCGCAGCCTACTGCTACGAATTATTCAAGCTGATGAACGAAGTCGCACCTTTCTCTGAAAGAGAGGTGCGAAACGTGATCCTTGCCGAACTGGGGCAGCAGCCCGATCAGCTGTTTCGTCGCTTCGAAATGGTGCCTTTCGCCGCCGCCTCAATCGGCCAGGTGCATCGCGCGCAGCTCAACTCCGGCCAGGAAGTCGCGGTAAAGGTTCAGCGCCCCGGAGTGCGCGAGATCATCAGGCGTGACATTCGAGTCATGTATACGCTGGCCGGGCTTCTGGACAGTATTAACGCGTTCGGTAGCACGCGTATGCGCGGGATCATCGAGGAATTCGAACGGTGGACCAAAGCTGAACTGGACTATCTCGTCGAGGCCCGTAACGCAGTCACTATTGCCGCCAACGCCGCCGATGATCCGAACGAGATAAATCCCAAAATCTATCTCAAATACACCACCAAACGCGTGCTGACGATGGAGTTCATAGACGGAATTCCAATCATCGATGTTATCTACGCGTTGCGTGACGGAAAAGTGGAGTTTATGAGGGGACTTGCCGATCGAGGTCTAAGCCTTTCGCTACTGGCTCGTGCTCTATGCTGGAACTCGCTGAACCAGATTTATCAGTTCGGCCATTTCCACGCTGATTTGCATCCGGCGAACCTTCTCGCCCTGCCCGGAAACGCGATCGGATATGTCGATTTCGGTATCGTGGGAAGGATGTCGAGTGAGCTGCGAGTATCCCTCGCACTATTCGCCAATAGCCTCTTCGACGGGGAATTAAGTGGTGCGGTTGACGAATTGACACTATGGATTAGGCCATCTTCTTCCACGGATTCTCGAATTGCGCGATCAGACCTGGAGCGAATCATGGAAGAGTATCTTATCCAAGTCGAGGATCCCAAGCTCGCCAGTCGGTGCTTTTCGACCCTCGAATTTGGCGTACTGAACGTGATTCGCAAGCATCGTATGGCTCTCGATTCAAACGTCGCCCTATACTTCAAGGCGGTCACCGCTCTTGACACAGTGATCTACCAGTTGTTCCCGGAATTCGATCTTCGTTCTCTCGAATTGGAGTTCTTTCAGCGTTTCAAGCGGTTGGAACTGAGTCGATTGCTACGCCTCGAAGAGTTAGAGGACAATGCCGCCTCATTCCAGCTTAGATTCGGGCGCGCGCTACGCGGTCTGGAAAGGCTCGCTTTTAACCGGGAGTTGGCATCGGACGGAAGAGGCGGCGCTTGGGACGGTCCGAGACGAGGCACGGATTATATAAATTTTTTGCTCTTCACGCTTTTCTCAGTGGCGGTCGGCCTATATCTTGGGCGGAGCGACGGCATTGCTCGGTTGCGATCATCATTGCACGGCCATGCACTGCCGGGTACGGTTGGGTTTTCCCGGTCTCCGACTCTTTGCTGAATATCGGCGCTGGCTGTGTGCGCGGCGAGGTTTCTGCGGCGAAAATCCCGGTTGATGAAGTATACACGGAGTTCGTCGAACGGCTTCGTGAGAAGGGTCAGTTCGGGCCGATGCGTCCATGCTCTCCACTGACAGGCGCGGCGGTGCGTCTGGGATTGGTTCCCGAAGAGATGGTGGATCGGAGAACCCTGGTGGTTGGAGATGCGGCCGCTTTGGTCAACCTTTTACAGGAGAAGGCATCGCGCATGCCCTCGAAAGTGGAGAGCTGGCGGCCAGCGCGATCGAAAATGTGCTGCGCGAGGGACTCCCGGAAGCACCACAGTATGCCGAGATGCTCAGCGCGCATTTTCGACGGCATGCAAATCTCCGCAACTCGTTACCCCCACTGTTCGGGCTTTCGCGCTTGTACGATTGGCGTGCGCCTCAATTTACCCACCATTCATGCGTAGAGTTCCGGGTTGAAGTTTTGCCCCGGGTGGGGCGGTGGAGCAAGGGGACGGGCCGCGGAGCCCTGAGCTTGCTCAGGCGGACCGTTCCCTTGCAGCTCTGCAAACTCATTCGGCGTCAGCGTACCGAGACTCGAATGCGGTCGCGCATGATTATAATCAAGCCTCCAGGCTTCGATGATCTGCCGCGCTTCGGCCAGACTGTCGAACAAGTGTTCGTTCAGGCACTCGTCGCGTAAGCGGCTGTTGAAGCTCTCGATGAAAGCGTTCTGGACTGGCTTGCCCGGTTCGATGTAATGCCAAGCCACCCGACCTGGGACCCAACGCAGGATAGCTACACTAGTAAGTTCGCTGCCATTGTCGCTGACTATAACCTGGGGCGTCGCGCGCTCGCCGGTAAGGCGCTCGAGTTCGCGGACGACGCGTACGCCACTCAATGAAGTATCGACGACACAGGCCATGCATCCGCGGCTGAAGTCATCGACGACGCACAAGATCCGAAAGCGCCGGCCGTCGCTGAGCGTATCGGCGATGAAGTCGAGACTCCAGCGTTGGTTAAGCCGCTCGGGCAGCAGCATCGGCGCCCATGTTCCCAACGCCCGCTTGCGGCCGCCACGCCGGCGCACCATCAGCCTTTCTTCGCGGTAGAGCCGGTAGAGCTTCTTACGATTCATCCGTTGACCTCGCGCGCCAGAAGCCAGCCCAAGCGCCGATAGCCAAAACGCCTCCGCTCTGCGGCGAGTTCGCGCAGACTCTGGCGCACCATCGAATCATCCGGTCGTCTCGGCTGGTAACTCAAACTCGAGCGGTTGAGTCCCACCAGCCTGCAGGCGCGAACCCGGCTCATATGATACTGCTCGATTAGTCGCGTGCCCGCGATCCGCCGCGCCGCAGGCTTCAGACGTTTTTTCCGAGTAGGTCCTTGAGCGCGGCGTTGTCCAGCATGGCCTCGGCCAGCAACTTCTTCAGGCGCCGATTCTCATCTTTCAGGCCCTTCAACCGCTTTGCCTCCGACAACTCCAGTCCGCCGTACTTCGCTTTCCACTTGTAAATGGTTGCGCTTGAGATCCCGTGTCGGCGGCAGACTTCCTCGGTCTTCGCCTCCGCCTCGCTTTCGCGCAGTACTCCGATGATCTGCTCTTCGCTGAACCGGCTGCCCTTCATTCGTCCGTCTCCTTTGAGTGACGGACTCTACCTCAAATCTGCTGGGCGCAAAGGGTGCAGGCCACGTACATGCTGCTCGGTTGCATGATCGTTCTTGGGCTCTTGCCGTATCGGCTGGAATCGCTGTTGTGTCTGATGCCGATTGGCATCGCAATCCTGATTCTGGGGCAGTATGCGCAGACTCAAGAGACGACGATCCTCGCCTATGAAGGGGCATTTCTGTATACGCATCTGTTTTTTCTGATGCTGTTTTATCTGTTCGGCCCCGGCGCCCCAGCCCTCATGCTTGCGCTGGCGCTATTCTCTCTCCGGCTGGTTGCGCTTTATTTCGGCCTCGGTCCCAGGTTCGTCGAGCCTGGTTTTAGCTGGTTCAATGCCTTTGACACTTTGATCAACGACGCTGTGCGGGACGCCTTCACGCGCATGCAAGCGTGGCAATGATTCTCTCGCAATCCAGTGCGCAGGCGATCTAAAAGCCGGAGGAACGAAGATGGAATCCAGGCACACTGCGAGCGATGCTCGTCCGTCGGATTCATACGATGCTCTCGCGGTCGGCGCAGGACTGGGAGGGCTTGCCTTTACACTTGCTATGGAAGGTTCCGGCCTTCGAGTAGCCGTCGTGGATCGAAATCCGTCCCCTGACGGACAGGCGTTGGGTTGGGGCAATGACCTGCAGCCCAACGGTATCGCGGTGCTCGATTCCCTTGGGATCCTCGCCGAAGCCAAGCACCAAGGCGCGCAGCACTACCAATGGTTTGCCGAGCGGTTTGGCGGCGAGCTGCTGTCACGCTGGGACTACAGTATGCTGGATCACCCTCACCCATACGCTCTATGCATTCGGCCGCATCTCCTCCGCAGGATCCTGTTGATCCGCGCGAAACGTAATGCTTCTGTCATTTCCGGGGAGTTTGTGACCTGCAGCGCGTCGCAGAACACGCAGAGAGTTGAGCTCAGGGAAGGAGGCGAGACTCGCATCTATGAGGCGAAACTGGTAGTCGGCGCCGCCGGTCCGTTCTCGCGGGTTCGGCAGGCGGCCGACCTGGAATGTACGGTTAAGCGGTAAGGTCTGAATTGGGCGAATACCATTATCCCGAAGGACGAAGATGATATTCCGGAAGGACACGTGTTCTTCGGCCGCGGCGTCTATCTGGGAGTAGTGCCAACCCGTGCCAGAGAGCTCGTCACGTTTCATCTGACCGCACGGGCGAACCGCGACGACTACATTCGAGAGTTTGGCACCATAGATAAGCTGCGGTCGTATTACGTTGGAATTGCGCCGATTCTTGGAAAGTGCGCGGAGAATCTTCGGTCATGGGACCAGGTTGCGTGTCCGCCCGCGGTGCGTATTTCGAGCACGCTCGTGGGTGACAAACGGTGTCGCCCTGGTTGGCGATGCCGCACTCAATGTCAACCCGGTTACGAGTCAAGGAGCGTCGTTGGCGCTGGAAAGCGAAGTTCAACTTGCGGCCGTCGTCAGGCAGTGCTTTAAGCGCGGCGATTTTTCGGCCAGTGCACTCGCGCCTTACTAGAATGCGTGCAGACCTAAAGCGGAATCGATCCAGTCGCTCGGTGACAAAAGCCTCTTTTTCTTTTCGAACGGAAATCGGATTCTGAATGCTATGAAAGAGCGAGTGCTGAAACGCGTCGACTCCGATCCGCGAATGAAAAGAAAACTTATGGGCGCGTTTTGCGGCGTTACTGAGCGAGCCGCAGAGAACGTCGATTGGCGTGACGCGCTGGCGGCAGCGGGATTCTGGCCCCTCAATCGCGGGACCGAAATGTTCAGTGCCGGCGGCGTGTAGGACGGAGTTGCCCTATCCGAAACGACCAGCGTTCAGCGCGTCATCGCCAATAACCGTAGCCACCTGCGTCGTCGCAGGTGGCTTAGCGAACGCACTTCCGCCACCCGTAAAAGCTTGCTGCGGCGGCGCCGGATTCGAGCGATTTTTATCATTTTGATAGACATAGGCTTCTCAGTTCGCCTCAACGTCCGAAACACTCACGCATTCAATCGGCTGGCAGCCTAAAATCTATACCATCGGATTGGCCTGTCAGGCCAAAGACACCGTCGGTGCGTCGTCGCCCAGCTCTATCATTCTCAGCGACCCAGCACTAAAATCAACGATTGGGTAGTTCAATCTCGTGTGGCGTTTCCCGCGGCCCCCATTTCAAAATCCCCAGGTCGGCGACAAAAATGACGTAGAAGGATTTCACCAGCACGAGCTCAATTACCGTGGCGAGACTCAACCCTCCGATTTGCGCGAAGCATAACGGACGCCACAGTGGCCCGCCATGTATGGCCAGAGGGATCAGCGCCAGCAAGGTTGCGCCGACCGTTACCATCACCGGGCGCAAGCGTTCTATGCCGGCGTCGAGTAGTCCCTGAATGAGCGGCTCACCTTCGTCCTGCCGCTGTTCAATAAACTCGAACAGCACAATCACATGGCTGACGATCACCCCCACCAGGCTGGCAATACCCAGAAAAGCCATGAAGCCAAAAGGAGTACGAGTTATAGCGAGCGCAAGGAAAGCGCCGACAATGCCATACGGCACCGCGGCAAAAACCAACCAGGGTTTAACCAGGCTATGGAACTGCGCCACCAGCGCAGCGAAAATCAACGACACCGAAATAGCCAGCACGATGCCTAGTTGATTGAAGCCACTGGTCTGTCTGAGTTGCTCTCCGCCTATTTCGATCCGATAGCCGGGAGGCAGCGATGAGCGCATCGCGTCGATTTTGGGCATTACCTTTGCCATGATCTGCGACGGAAGTATTCCATGGGCAGGAAAGGCCGTTACCGTGATCGTTCGAAAATGATCGCGGCGAACGATTCGTTCCTGACTCATCTGGAAAACCATCGGTGCCAGTGAAGTGAGCGGTATCCGATTTGTGCCATCGACCGCGTATATATACAGGTCGCCCACGTCCTGGACCTGCGAGCGCTCCTCCTGCCTTAGACGCGCCACTATAGGTATAGCGAGATCGCCGTCGTTGAGCGTGCCCAACTGCCAACCGTTCAACCCGGCAGTGGCCGATCTGGCGACGTCCGCATTAGTGATCCCCGCAAGGACCGCGCGGTCGCTATTCACGGGCAGCCGGATTGATGGACTCTCCTGCAGCCAGTCCGAGCGAATTCGACACGCTCCTGGAGTCGTCCGCAGAATCTCCTTGATCTGGTTGGACAAGCGGGTGAGCGTTTGGATGTCTTCATTTTCCATGGACGGATCGAGATCGACCTGTCCGGAGACATGAATTTCGATCGGATTGCTCACGGGATTAATAAGGAGCTGACGCACGTCCAGGTAGGCGCCCGGAACTGAGCTGGAAAGAGCAGTCTGCAAACGAACCACCAGATCCGGCATTATGCGCTTATCATACGTTTCGAGAATTAGTCGCGCGTAATTGGTCTGGCTGGGTTCGGACTCGGCAGTGAACCAAAAGTGCGGGCCGCTGCTACCAACGAAACTGGTGATAGACTTCAGGACTTTAGCCGGCTTGCCATCGCGATCGAGAGTGTCGGCTGCGTACTGTGAAGCGACTCGCTTCACTACGTCTTCAGCCTCTTTGGCGATCATACTCGTTTGCGAGAGCGCAGAGCCGTTGGGTAGCCATATATCGACGTATGAGAGATATTGCACATCGTCAGGAAAAAAAGCGCTGCGGAGATTGCCACCGATGATAAAGCCTACGGCAAGAAATGCGAATGACCATCCGACAATGGCTTTGCGATGTTCGAGCGCGAAACGTCCAAGCCGGAAATACATCCCGGTGAATCCGTGAGCGCGCCGATATTCCATCGGGGCCAGCGGCTTACCGGGACGCATCAGGTAATATCCGAGCAGTGGAATGAACGTCATCGAGACAATCCGTGACGAGACCAGCGCGCAAGTCATTACTATTGGCAAGGAATACAGGAACTTTCCCGTATTTCCGGTCAACATCAGAAACGGAAGGTACGCGGCGATGTTTGTGATCGTTCCAAACAGAATTGCGCGCTCCAGTTTGGTCGGTCCGAGCCAGGCGGCGATTTCCGCCGGCTGACCCATCCCAAGTTCGTGCTTGATTGCGTCGCCCGCAACGACCGGGTCGTCGACCAGCAGACCGAGCGCGATGATCAGGGTTGCGATAGACATCTGCTGGAGATCAATTCCAAGCACGTCCATCATCCCGAAAGTCATCGCGAGCGTGATTGGGATCGACAGAGCGACCAACAGGGCTGAGCGCCACTCCCAGAACCCTACCCAGGCCACCAGAATGACCAGGAAAATCGCTTCGTAAAGCGCCTCGTTGAGCATATCGAGATTGTCCCGTACCTGACGCGGCTGGTCGGAGGTTTTGGCGATGATGAGGTCTTCGGGAAGATGCTGCTTCAGTCCGTCGAGCGCCTGGTCAATCGATTTTCCAAACAGACCGATTTGCTCGCCGGGACGCATAAAGACCGCTAAGGTGATCGCTCGGGTGCGATGCCACTGACCCTGGGGCCCACGCCACGTATAGAAATTGAGCATGTCCGGCGGATTCTGATATCCGCGCAGGATATCGACGACATCGCGCAAGTAGAGATGCGAACCCGAGCGCGACTTTCCGACTATTACGTCCCCGATTTCCGACTCATTGGAGAATTCGCCGGTGGGTCGCATGGTGACCTCTGTGCCCTCGGCGTCGATCGACCCTCCCGATGCGGGAACGTTGCGCCCCGAAAGAGCCTGCGCGATTTGCGCCGGCGTCACGCCATACGAGGCCAGTCGTCTCTGAGAGAATGCAAGTTGTACCCACTCGGGCAGCACGCCCGAGCGCGCCACTTTCTGGACCTCGGGCAAACCAAGTAGCGCACGCTGGATCAGATTGGTGTAGCGCTCGAGCTGACGATAGGTGTACTTGTCGCCCGCATTGGCCCTCAAGACGGCTTCGGTATCTGCGGGGTCCCGGATCAGCACCGGCGCCCACGCGTCCGGATGGATCGCTGGAAATACCGAAGCACCGACGCGATTCAAAATGAACTTGCGCGTGACCTTCGGGAGATCGATTCCTTCGGCAACATTGGCATCCAGGCCGGCGAACCCGTTGCCATCGATCTTGCGCACGTCGGTGGCAAGACCGCGAGTTGTCAGAAATTGCGCCAGTCCGTCGCGCACACGAAGAACGTTGCTGGTGCCGATCGCCTGAGGGAACAAGGTCACCATCGACACACGCGGTGCGGTGGCATCGGGAGAGGCCGTTTCACGGGCGCGTTCGATCGCGGCGCGTACCTCGCGCGCACGCAGCGCGATTTCAACCTCGCCGGTTTTGGGGCTGGCAACAGTCAACATCAAGGCCGCGGTATCGCCGAAGTCGCTATAAAATTTTATGGGGCCGGCGCCTTGCGGGAGGTCGTCGATACTTTTGAGCTTCGCGTCTATGTCGTCGAACTGCTCTTCCGGATCGGGAACATTTTCCGCGAGCTGGACGTAAACCATCGTCTCTCCATCCAGCGTGACCGAGGCAATGCCGAAGTCGGTGCCGGCTCCGGCCGGATGGATATACGAATTCTCGGCGATCTTCTGTTCGATTTTTCGCGTTACCAGTTGCTCGACCTTTTTGGCATCAACGCCAGGCCAGGCGCAGACGGCGACCGCTTCGCGAACTGGAATCTCGGGATCTTTGCGCTTGGGCATGCGCGAATATCCAAGTATGCCCCACACGATAACGCCGATCAGCAGCACCCAGGAGAGCGCGCGGGTCTCGACGAAGAATCGTTCCGTATTGCGAGTCGAGCGAATCAACTCGCTGTCGGTCCGATGCGCCATCAGGGTATCACGCTGACCTCGGCCCCGTCGGTGACCATGGTCGCTCCGCGAATAATTACTCGCTCGCCGGGCTTTACCCCGGACGAAACCGTGATTTCGTTTCCGACGATCTGACCAAGCCGCACCTTGCGCAGACGCGCGATGGTGTGACCGTTTTGGGTTTCGGCCGCATAGACCGCAAAGCTTTGGAGATCCTGCGGCGAGCGGACGATAGCTGCGAGCGGCAACATCGGCACTGTCGAGTCGGCCATCGCGGCATGCCCCACGTCGAGCGAAGCCACCATGCCGATCCGCAGTCTCCCGTCGCTATTGGGCACGCTTACTTCGACGTCGAAGCCGCGCGTAGTCGGATCGGCTTGCAGATCGATCCTGGTGATTTTCCCAGTGATCGGACGACCGGGCAGAGCGTCGCTCTCGAGAGTTTCCGATTGAGCCATCTTGAACCGGGCGATCTGGATATCCGGGACGCCGAAGACCGCCTTCATTTCTTTCGTATCCGCTATTCGAAACGCCACGGTGTTGGCTTCGACCAGGGTGCCAACCTCGACCGATCTATCAAGCAACACGCCATCCATCGGTGCGACGAGTTTGCAGTATCCGAGCGTGATTTGTCCCTGCCGCAGCGCCGCTTCGGCCTCGCCAACCTGGGCCTTGGAGGTCTGAAACTGTTGCGTCGCATTGTCGAATTGCGAGCTGGCGATGACATGCTTGGTGTATAGTTCCGAGTCGCGCTGGAAGTCGCGCGCGGCGCGCTCGTCCGCCGCCTTCGCGCTGGAGAGCTGAGCGGAAAGCTGCATCACCTGCGCCGCGTACGTGTCTGAGTTGACGGTAGCCAGAAGGTCGCCCGCCTTGACCGGATCGCCTTGTTGAATATTTCGCATGTGGCCGTCAACGCCGGGCACTTGCTTGATGGTCTTGACGTAGCCTTTCACCTGAAAAGCGACCGCCACCTCCCGATTAGGCTGCAGACTCGCGCTGTAGATTTGCGATCGCGGGTCGTCGGCTTGTCCCACCACGCGAACGGACACCGCGATCGGTGGAGGCGCCGTCTCGCTGTCCGCGCGCTGACAGCCGGAGGCGGACGCCAGCGCATACAGACTCAGCAGCAAGATAGATAAGCGTAATCTCATCCGCTACTCCTTGGTGCGCGCGCCGAAAATGCTCGAATGCTCAGTTGAGTGGATGGTATCCGCCAAAAAAAGGAAAGATAGCGATGTCCGACGGCGGTCATCGGCTCTCCTTGGCGCAAACAGTCCTCATCGAAATACGGGAATTCGGCTCGGCAAGTGACTAACCATGCCGTGTTGCAAAAAATGGACTAGCTTCAATCTGGACCACTGTGCTCTATCAACTTACGCAGAAGGTCATGTATGGGCCGGCGGTATTGAATGGGTTGGCAGCCAATCCCTTTCCAGAATCTCCATCGTGCACCGGTAACCTGCTTCGACCGCGAGGTTGAATAACTTCCAGTCGAGTAGGCCGACGGTTGGTATTTCCGGTTCGATGAGCAAATCGACAGAGTGCTGCAGCGATTTGGACTTTCGCATCCCGCTCAGACTTCCGACGGCCACCAGCAGAGTGAAGATGTTCGGGGTGCCGCGGCGGGCGTGTCGCGCGAGTTGCCAGAGCGGGCGCCGATCCAGGTCGTCGATGCTGGCTTTTATAAAACGGTCGCGTGAGACATTGACCGCGACGATTTGGCCGCGATGCATCGCGCTCATTATCTCGAAGGGCAAATTATTGAGCAGGCCACCGTCGACCAGGATGTCCGAGCCGTCGACTACCGGCGGCAGCACTCCCGGAATGGCTGTGCTGGCGCGCAGAGAGCGCCAGATCGGTCCCGTCCGATGCACCCTAAGCCGGCCTGTGGTCAAATTGGTCGACACGTTGAAGTACGGACATGGGCAATCCTCGATCTGATGATCGCCGAAATGTTCGCGTAAAAATCGTGAAGCCTTGCGTCCGCGAACCAACGAGATGATTGGAAGCGTGTAGTCGTTGGTCGGGTTGGCATCGGAAAAAGCGGCGCGCATGCGTTCGGCGAGTTCCTGATCGTCCCACTCGAGCGCGGCCCCGGCGCCCACGACCGATCCGATGCTGGCGCCGCCGAAGAGATCCAACTCCATCCCAGCTTCGCGAAGCGCGCGGATCACGCCGACGTGGGCAAGGCCGCGCGCCCCTCCACCTGAAAGAACCAGCCCGATCGCTCGGCCACTGAGCTGACGCGCGAGACGCCGGAAATCTCGAGGAACGCCTGAGCGCACGTTGTGCATCAGCGCGTCGAATCGCTTCAGCAGTGTCGCGGTTTCGGTCGAGCCCGCTATTCCGTCTCCATCGTGAAGCAAAACCAATTCGCAAGGCGTCCGCCGCGGATCTTCGAGTATCGACTCAATCAGGGAGGAGTAGGCGACGATCTGCTGAGCGTTGTGGACGAGGAGAATGAGACGATCAGCCTGACGAAGGCATAGCCGGGTCCAGGCCGACGGCTCGAACTCAGCCTGATAAAGCACCATGCCGAATGCTTCTTCCAACGCATTGAACCATTCGATCGGTCGCGAACCCGAGTCCTTGTCGAGCACGCACGTTTTCGTGCCGAGGCCTAAAAATGCCTTTTCAAGGGAACGAATGAAGTTAGAGGTAGGTAGTAGAGGAGCCAGGGGGATAACCGCGATCGTCTTTGGCGCTTGACTCTCCCCCGTACTGCGCGGCTCCCGCAGACGCCGCACGAGGAGGTCGGTGATGAAGCGAAGTGCCTTTGGGTGTGCCTCGATGAGTCTGGTGAAGGCTGCTTTCTTAAGCTGGAGTATTTCCGAATCCCGTAGAGTGACGACCGTGGCGGAACGCGGTTCGCCGGAGAGCACGGCCATTTCGCCGACCGTCTCTCCGGATACCATCTGGCGAATGAGAGTGTCCTTACCCTCTTCGTTGCGGACGAAAGCTCCAAGCCGCCCGGACAGCAGGATGTAGAGCGAATCGTCGTTATCGCCCTCGTGGAACAGAGTTTGGCCTCCAGGGAGGCTGAACCATTCGAATTCCGAGCCGATCGTGTCCAGCAAGTGCCGGTCGATTCCGTCGAGCAGCGACAATTCGGCTAATTTGGCTCTGAGGTCGGCGCTGTTCGGAGCTTGAGTGCCATTGGAGTCGGCGACACCAGCATCGTTCGTCCTAGTGAATCCCATTCTCTCTCCGCTTGAGACTTGCAGCCACCCTTGGATGGTTTGCCGCAGCTCAAGATGCTAAGAACGCCTTATAATATCCAGATGTAGCCAGCACAAGACTCGACAAGATTATAGGGACTATAGGTCGATTAAGATGAACGGGGGCGGTTGATGCGAGAACGCGCTGTTGCGCTTTCTAACAGGCGCGCAAGCTTTGTAACGCAGCTACGAAATGCAGAGCGCCATGGGATAAGAATGCATCGCCTACAAAGGCTTTGAGGCGAAGAAGGCTAGGCCACCCTGGACGAGCTTCTGAACGCTACAATAGGACTCCACTGTCAGCCGTTCTGCCGCGTCCGGCACGCAGGAACGCTCCACGCGCCCCGGGCGCGACTAGCCGCATCGGCATGCCGGCAGTTGGAGCTGACGACCGTTCCTAAAGTCCCAATTGTTGTCCGACCAGGTGCGCATACAACCCGCCCATCTCGAGCAGAGTGGCGTGCGATCCGGTTTCGACCAGCGCCCCCAGGTCGATGACGAAAATTCGATCGCAATTTTGCACGGTCGATAGCCGATGAGCGACGATGATGGTGGTGCGGCCCCGGCATGCATTGTCCAGATTCGCCTGGATAGCGCGTTCGGATTCGGTGTCCAGCGCGCTGGTCGCTTCATCTAGAATGATCAGGTCAGGATCGCGAAGCAGTGCACGGGCGAGAGCGACGCGTTGACGCTGCCCACCCGAAAGGCTCATCCCGCGCTCGCCCACCTTGGTGTCGTAGCCGGAAGCCATATCGCTCACGAAATCGTGGACGCCCGCCACTTGGGCGGCCGCGACGATTCGCTCGAAGTGGACGTCGGGATCGCCGAACGCGATATTCTCGCGGATCGTCCCGCTGAACAAAAACACGTCCTGGGGAACGACTCCAATTCTCCGGCGCAGGTCGCGCTTGGAGAGCGTGCGTACATCGTGTCCGTCGATAAATACTCGTCCCTCGGAGGGTGGGTAAAAGCCCAGAATCAGTTTGGCCAGAGTCGTTTTTCCGGATCCTGAACGGCCGACGACGGCGATCTTTTCACCCGGACTGATCTCGAAGGATACCCCGGCCAGCGTCGGCCGGTCCTGGCCCGGCGTATAGCGAAACGAAACATTCTCGAATCTGATGCCGCCCTCGATTCGGGGCAAGGACATCAGCGAACGAGTCGGGCTCTCTTCTGGCGCGGCGTCGAAAATATCGTTCAAGCGATGGACCGCATTTCTCACGTCCTGGAGGCCGGCCCATGAATCACTGAGCCGCAGTACAGGCTGTATCAGATTCCCGGCAAGCGCGGTGAAGGCGATCAGCTCGCCGATAGACATTTTGTTTTCGATCACCTGGCTGGCGCCGTACCAAAGCATCAGGACCGACGCCAGCGTCGACAGGAAGCCTGAGGTTACCGAATACGCTGTTTCCAGATGAGCCTCGCGGCGCCCGAGGATCGCGGAATCGACGAACAGGTTCTCCCATTTCCAGCGTACGGAAGCTTCGACGGCCATGGTCTTGATGGTTGCGATTCCCGCGATCGACTCGATTAGGAAAGACCACTGTTCCGCATTTTTGGCGAACCATTCTTTGCGATTTCTGCGTAATGCTGGTGTAAAGGCAAGAGTGAGCACTATGAAGAACGGAATCAAAGATACTACGAGCAAGGTCAGTCGCAAATTGTAATACATCAGAAAAATCAAATAGCCGAGGGCCAGAAAAACGTCCAGCATCAATCCTGGTATAGTTCCAACCATCGCGCCACGAATTTTGTCGTTCTCTCCTACTCGCGAGACTACGTCACCTACGCGACGGAGATCGAAAAATCGCATCGGGAGAGTCATCACGTGGCGCAGGAAGTCGGCTAACAGTGAGACGTCCACATGCGTGGCGATGTGGATCAAGAGCAGGCGGCGAACGGCGCTAATAGCGGTCTGCATCAACACCACCAACAGCATTCCGGCAAGCAGCGTGTTTAGCAGATCGACGGCGTGCAATCCGACAACGCGATCTATTATCACTTGCGTGAACAGGGGAAGTGCCAGGCCGAAAAGGTTCAGAAAGAGGGAAGCTACTATCACCTCGCCCAGCAAAGACCTGTAAGGGCGGATTGCCGCGGCGAAACGGCCGTAAGAACTGCGGATCGGCGTGAGGCTTTTGAGCCGGGGAGTAGGAATGATTTCGAGTACGCGGCCGCTCCAGCCTCTGCGAAACTCGTCCAGGGGAAGCTTGCGTATACCGATGGCGGGGTCACCCACGATAACGTGCTTTTTCCCCGCTTCGTACAAGACGATGTAGTGGAAACCTTCCCAATGAACGATCGCCGGGACGGTGATCTGCATCAGGGCGTCATAACCTAACCTGAGCCCTCGCGCGCGGAAGCCGATCGACTCGGCCGCCTGCGCTACAGACCACAACGAGGCGCCTTCCTGATCCGTGTTCGCGAGATCCCGAAGCCGCGCTACTCCGACCGGGGTGCCATAGTACGTCGTGAGCATCGCCAGGCAGGCCGCCCCACAGTCCGTCTCATCATGTTGCGCGACGAAGGGATAAGCCCGAAACAGACGGCGCCAATAGGGAGTGGGTGAGGAAAGGCGGCCTTCAGCGTCCTCGCCGGTCAGACGTTCGTCCGGCGGAAACTGGATGACATTCGGCGGTGATGGTTCCCGGCGGTCTCCCGTGTGAGTATAAGACGTTCTGACCTGTTCGAGACGACGGCGGAATTCGTCAGACGCATCGACAATTTTGAGGAAGGCGTCTTGCGAGAGCGAGTACAACTCGGCTTTCGTTTTGGCGACCACGGTTGCCGAGCGGCGCCCATTGTTCAGGAGGGCCAATTCGCCGAAGAATTCGCCGGGACCGATCGAGTTGAGCAGCCGTTCCGCGCCCGCTTCACTCTTGAAGGCGTCGAGCATGCCTTCACGAACGACATAGAAGCGGTCTCCAGGATCGCCCTCGCGGAACACGATCGTTCCAGCGGCGACGGTTCGTTCCTCGAGTTGCTCGAGAATCTGTCGCAGTAACGGCGCCGGCACCGCGCCCAGCGCGGTAAAACGCTTCAGAAAGTCCCGAATCGCGAATTCCTTCAGGTAGCGCGCTAACGCAACCCGCAGGTCCGGGCGATCAGCCAAAACATCCAGGAATTCCTTTCGATCAAGGCGCAGCAGAACCAGGTCGTCTGCCGCGCGGACGGTCGAACTGCGAGGCGCATCCAACATCAGCGCAACCTCGCCGAAATGCTCGCCGCGCTTCAATACCGCCAGTGACACCTCCCGGTTCGCGGAGTCCTTCGCCACTACTCGCGCCCGGCCTGAGGCCACTACAAAAAAAGCGTCCCCGATCTGGCCCTGCTCAAACACGGTGTCGCCGATCCTGAAAAAGCATTCCGTCATCCGCTCGGCCAGGTGCTCCAGCTCATCGCGGCCGAGCAGCGCGAACGGACCGGCTGCCTCCAGGACTAAGCACCGCTGGTCTATGTCCATCGCGCAAAGCCTCCCCCCTGCAAAAACCCCGAGTTTAACGGTAAGGAGCGTTACAAACTACCTGCTACCAGTTTATTAAAGCGCTTCTGACGCGCTATATTCGCGCTTGTGTCGTTAAGCACAGAAAACGCTTCCGAAGCCATCCGCGCGCAGGAATATTCCAGTTGAGCGACGAAAAAGGAAATTCGGGGCAGGCAGAATGGTTGAGGGTATGCGGCGTCGCAATCACAGACAAAGCCGTAATGGTGGAACTCAAGCTCGGGTCGAGCGCCGAATTACTGGAGAAACTGGCACTGCGGAAGGCTGCCAACGTGATCGCTCAGCGGCTGCACATCACCAATTCCGAGCAGGAACTGGGTGAAGCCGTTGCCGCTTTTTACGCAGAACGCAAACTTTTTGACCCCCAGCAGATCCGCGATTGGCATAGGTCGCTGCGCCTGGGGGAAGCTGCACTGCGCGAGTACATCCGCGAGACGATTCTGTTGCGTCTTTTGCACAAGAAGCTGGTCTCGGATCAGGCGGTACGGGAACGCTTCGCCATGAACCCGCATCGCTACGCGCGAGCGGAGGCGGAGGTCTTCATTTTTTCGGGCGAAGGGGCAGCTAGAGAATTCGTGCTAGCGGTTCGCGAGCAAGAGACCGAGCCCATATATGGAGCCAGACGTTGGATGATTCGGTGCGAGACGCCGGATGACGCTGGGGCGCTGATTTTTTCCGCCCGCCCGGGAGATCTCGTGGGTCCGGTTGAGGTCGATTATGAATCCTACGAGGTATATCGCCTGCTACGCTGTGAAAACCCAACTTTGGACGTGCGTCTGCAAGCTCAGATTCGAGACGAACTGTTCGATGAACTTCTCAAAGCTGAGCTAGCCCGCGACCCGCTTATCTTTCTCCTGTAGTTCGCATTTCGGTTCGAGGCGACTGTGACTGGAATCCCCGGCCGAGGTCAACTACTGCGAGACTCGGAATCCCTGCTCGAAACGTTGGAAGGGATCGAGCAGTACGCTCATAACGGTTCGGCGGTCAACCTCAATCTCCGCGGTTAGGGTCAGACCCGTTCTGATGGTTTCGACGCCGTGCGAGTCCTTCACAGTGGTGGTGTCGGGCCTGATCCAGGCTCGGTAGGCGCCGGAAGAATCGGCGTCCGGATCGACCGAAATCAACCTTCCCGATAACAGGCCGAACCGTTGATAGGGGTACGCGTCCAACTTCATGCGTGCGCGAAGGCCGGGCTTAACCCGTCGTATCGATTTGTTGGGTATCCAAACTTCCGCGAGTAAGGGTTCGTCGTTCGGCACCAGCGTTGCCGCGACATCGTTGGCGGCAAGATAGCGGCCCGGTCTCAACGAGTTGACATAGCTGATGGTGCCGGCGACGGGAGCAGTCAAGATGGTCTTTTCTTTCGCCTGGATGTCTCGATCGAGCTCAATCGTCAAGGCCTTCACTTTTTCGTTTGCTTCAAGGGCGGCCGACTGATCCTTTCGGCGGTCAGCATCCGTGCGGTTTAGATCCGCCCTCAACTGAGCCATCTGCTCCCGCGTTTGCGCAACTACAGCTTCTTTTTCCTGAACGTCGAAAAGCGACGCTGCGCCCGCTTTGAAGGCCTCGTCCAATGCCTGCGATTGTTTTACAGCTAGGCCAAGAACTTCCTCTGAGCTGGCGAGTTCCTGCTTGATGTCGGCGGCCGCGCTCGTGAGAATTCGGGCGCTATCCTTGTACCCGTTGGCTTCGGCCTGAGCCTCCTTCAGTTCGTGACGGACTTGCGCGACTTCGGCGCTCTCGCGAAACGAATCTATCTCGAGAATGGGATCGCCCGCACCCACCTTTCCACCTACTTGAACTGACACAGCGGAGATCACTCCTCCCGCCGGGACCGAGAGGCGCACGGGCTCGGCGCGAGGCGCCAAATGACCGGTGGCGGAAACGACGACGCTCACTCGTTCGATGCAAGCCCACGTGAGCCCGACGACAGTCCCGCCGACGATGAGATAAAACAGGGCCCGAGAGACAAGAACGCTTAAACGCGGCACAACCTTGTCTGTCGACGCAATTTCCACTGATTCGCCCAAGCGCGCTTCCATAAACAAACGCCTCTGATGGGGCCGTAGCCATCGCGGCGGTCCGTCCTATCGCGATTCCGATCGAAATCCGGGCCCGCAATCGATCTCCGACCGACAGGCACTGTTGCTAAACGCTCCCCCGACAATCTCAGCAATGCGCGGTCCAAAAAGGCAGGAATTTATAACCCTTAAAATGCTACGCTACCAAACTATAAAGAAGTCTATGGATCATAAAACATCTCGAAAACTTAACCAGCATCTAATGTTGCAATCAAGTTAGCTTTGAGCTAATCAAAGTCTCGGTTACGATACAATCGTGATGATTTTGACGTAACCGACCAAACCTAAGGAGGTGAGATGTCATGGCAAAGCACGGTGAATCAGAAGGCGAAGTTCTTAGCCGGGAAGAGATGAAGGACACCAAGGGTGGGGCTGGTATTCCTGCAGGCGCAGCGGCGAGTGCCGAGGCAGGATTGAGGAAGAATTTGGCAGATACGAGTCTTGCGTCGGAAGCGCTGAACGTTCTTCCGACAGCTCAGCCGGCTGTTAAGGGCGCGCCGCCGCCGCCAGAGACGATCCTGAAGAGGTAACTCCAGCGTTTTGTGAACGTGCTGCGCAGCTCTGGGCTATTGGGCCCAGAGCTGCCACGCACCACCACGGTTACCAGAGCTTTTGCCCGGAAGGAACGGCTCTGATTGTTGCCACCCCTGAAGGCGCGAAGGCTTAAATGGGGCGATAAAGCCTAAAGATAGTCAAGGAAAAATCTTGTTTCTCGACTGGCCGTCAACCCGTCGTTTGGGACCGAACTTGCACGAGTGAAGCGACATGCCGTCGCCGAAGCGCGGTCAAACCTGACGGGTGCCGCAGAGAAGTAGAGCGGTAATACCGACATGATTGTAGGCCAATCAGGCACCGTAACCCTGTTGTTCAGCGACCTGGTGAATTCGACCGAGCTTTTGCAACAAGTCGGGGATGAGACCGGGCAGCGGCTGTTTCAAGCCCATCACAAGTTGATAACCGACGCAGTCGTTGGCAACGGCGGGGAGGAGCTCGAGTGGCTGGGTGATGGCGTGTTGGCTGCGTTTTCGTCGGCCGCCGACGCCGTGCGTTGCGCGATCAGCATCGAACAGACGGCTCGGCGACCGATAGCCGGCGCACGCTTCGAAATCAGAATCGGCCTTCATTTGGGCGAAGTGCTGCGTCGCGAGGGCGGCTACTTCGGCATGTCAGTCGTTACGGCGCGACGGCTGTGCGATCGCGCCTCAAGCGGCCAAATCCTGTGCAGCAAAATAATCCCGGATTTACTGGCAGCGCGGCAGACGTTCAACTTCCGCGAGCTCGGCGAGATGAGTTTGAAGGGCCTCGCCGCACCCATGCACGTTTGCGAGGTGCTGTACGAACGCAACGAGCCGGCCGCATTGTTGAACCGGACGCCGTTCGTGGGGCGCGCAAAGCAACTACAACGACTCTCGGCCAGGCTTGAGGAAGTATGTAACGCCCAGGGCTCGATCGTGATGCTTCGGGGTGAACCGGGAATCGGCAAGACCCGCACACTCGAGGAGTTTTCGGACCTGGCCAGGCAACGGGGAGCGATCGTTCTGACCGGAGCCTGCTACGACGGCGAATGGCAAGCACCGTATGGCCCGTTTGCGGAGGCGATCGTCGAATGTTCCCGGCGGCTTCAACCCGCGGAATTTGCGGCCGCTTTGGGCAAGCGAGCACAAATAGTCGCGCGCATCTCGCCGGCACTCAATGACATCCTGGGGGATGTTCCGCAACCGCCTTCCCTGGACAAAGAAGAGGAGCGGATGCGGTTGTTCGACGCGATATCGCAGTTGCTTATCGCGATTTCACGCCGGACGCCACTCGTACTCATCCTGGACGACTTGCATTGGGCGGACCGTGGGACGGTGGCGATGCTGAGTCACGTCGCTCATTTCGTCTCCGCCAATTCGATTCTATTGATTGGCGCCTACCGCGACGCCGAAGTAGACCGTAAGCATCCCCTCGCCGTCGCCCTGCTCGGTATCAGCCGGCAGCGAAATTTTGAACAGGTACCGCTCAGCGGCCTGGAAGAATCCGACCTCACCGATTTGCTCTGCATGATCGGAGACGAGGACGCCCCTGACGCGCTGGTCAAGGCCTTGGAGAAGGCGACAGAAGGCAATCCGCTGTTCATCCGCGAAGTGCTCCTCCATCTCATGGAAGAGGGCAAGATACTGCAGCGCGGCCAAGGTTGGGCCTGCCGGGTTGGGGTGGAGGAACTCGGCATTCCGGAAAGCGTACGCCAAATAGTGGGCAGGCGACTGCTGAAACTTTCGGACAACGCCAATCGCTTACTTGCGGTCGCTTCCGCCTTCAACGGCGAATTCTCGTTTGACGTCGCCGCCACGGTTGCCGAGTTGGACGAAGACTCGGCGCTTGGCGCAATTGACGAAGCGTTGGACGCGCAGATTCTGCGGCCCGGCACCAATTCCGAGAGCTTCGATTTCAAGCACGCGGTTATTCGGCACACGGTATACTCCGAACTGAACTCGGCCCGGCGCGTGCGGCTGCATCGCAAGATTGCGGAAGAGATGGAGCGGGTGTGGGGCGAGCGGGCGGCAAGTCACGCGGCCGAAGTGGCGTTTCATTTCTGGCGCGGCGCGGCGGCCTCTGGCGCGGAACGTGGCGCCAACTACGCGCTCGCCGCCGCTGACAACGCGGAAGCCGCCTACGCGCACGACGAGGTGGTCGCGTTCTTGCGCATCGCGCTGGAGTTGATTCCGGCCAACGATCCCAAGCGGCCGCGACTGCTCGCGCGTCTGGGCTTCGCCCTGATTTGGACCCTTGATGGCGAAGAGGCGGTCAAGGCCGCGACCGAGGCGGCGATGCTCATCGCCGCCGGCGAAAGCAGCGATGCCGCGGCTGAATATCTCGAAGCCGCGGCGCGCTCGACGCTGCGAAGCGGGCTCATGAGCTGCTCCTGGAAGTTGGCGCAGGAGGGTTTGCGGTACATCGGCGAGCGCCGCGACATTATCTGGGCCAGCCTCGACGAGATCGACACCTATCGGGCCGACGCCGAGAACCCGGACAATCCGGGTATTACCGTCGATTCGCCCAGGTTGCGCGAGCGCAGGAGGATTCTCAAGAATATCTCCTCGGTCGAGGCCAAGGCCCGCAGGATCGATGAATACCCATACGATTCAAGAGAAGAAATAATCCAAGATCCTCATTGCGACAATCTCGCGTTGGTCTTCCTCGCAGGCGACGCTCGACGAAGCCTGCCGCTCTGGCAGGAGCGGGCGGCCGAAGCGGAACGCAGCGGACGGATCGCGTTGACCATGGAGTCGTGGGCATTCGTCGCCCGTTGTCATCTCGCGCTCGGTGAGTTGGATGCGGCGCGCGCGGCGTATGACCGTGCGGTCTCGTTTGCCGGACGTTTCAATCGCCCGTCATTTCAACTTTTGAATGTACTCGCCGTGAGGAACGACTTTTTGCTTATCCTCGACAGCGGCTGGGCCGAGATCATCGGCGTTCCCAGAGAAGCGGAGCTGCTCAGCAATCCTCCACCCGAATTCAAGTGGGCTTTAGCCGCTTCCTGCGCCGGCACCGCCCACCTCCTAGCGTTACAGAATCGAGTCGAACAGGCTATGCAAATGCTTGCCATGGTACCCGATGCTCTCCGGCGTGGAGCACCTTGGGGGCTGGTATACTCTTTGACTGCGTGTGACGCCGCTTCGACGCTCTGGCTGACTGAGCGCACGGACCATATCGAGATCATCGAGAGCAGCTTGCTCGAGAACGTGCTAGTCCCGGACTTCCGTTTCCCGATGCGTGACGCGCGCTTGTCGATGGCGCGTCTGTGCGCACTCCAGGGCCGGTACGACGAAGCGACTGAGTGGTTCGCCAAGGCCCGCAAGGTTCTCGCGGAGATGGGAGCACGACCGCTGCTGGCGCTCGCGGACTTCGATGAAGGTCTGGTTCATTTGCGGCGAGGTGCGGAAGGCGACAAGGCGAGCGCGCTGCCATTACTCGATGCGGCCAAGACGCAGTTCCAGGATATCGGCATGACCGGATGGACTAAACGTGCCGAACAGCGTCTCGCTGGTCTTGCGTCCGAAATCGAGAAAACGCCTGCTCGATTAAAAACCGCGTGAACTCGCTCCTTCGCTGGGCGCAAACACCCAGCGAGCGGATGGCCGCAAGAGGGGAGCTAGAACGAAGTCTGGTGCTAGCGAAAATCAAATAGCAACTAGACTCCAAGTAGCAATTAGATTCGACTATGAACAATCTACGCTCGGACGCCGTTTTGCCTGATCGCCTGCGACCTCAAGGAGGGGATTCAAAGGCTAGTCCCAAAGACATTCTAATTACCGGCGCCACGGGATTTCTTGGCAGCTATTTGCTTGCGGAACTCATGGCAACGACCGGAGCGACGCTGCATTGCCTGGTGCGCGGCGAATCGCGCGAAGAGGCGAAGCAACGGCTCGTCAACGCGCTCTCAACCAAGGGTTTGTGGGCCGAGGAATGGGCGACGCGGCTGGTCGTTCATCGCGGCGATCTCGAGGCGGATGCTCTCGGACTCGATCGCGAAACCGCCGCCTACCTCGTGGCAACCGTTGACGCGATTTATCACTGTGGGGCGCGGGTCAGCTTCGCGGTCCCTTACTCGGACCTGAAGGCGGCCAACGTTGGCGGCACCATGGCCGTGATCGATCTGGCTTGTAGCGGACGACCAAAGCGCTTGCACTATATCTCGACGCTGGGGGTCTTCGATCAGGTAGCGTTCTTTAACCATCGCAAAATCGAAGAGGAAACAATTCCGGAACTGCTCGGAGAACCGCTGACGGGGTATGCGGCCAGCAAGTGGGTCGCTGAGCAGCTCGTAGTTTCAGCGCGCCGTCGCGGGCTCGTTGCGACCATCCATCGTCCGGGGACTATAGCCGGCGCCTCCGATTCGGGCGTTTGGAACCGAACCGACCTGGTACCGAGAGCGGTCAAGTCCTGCATTCAGATCGGCGCGGCTCCCGATCTTGCCGTCAGTCTTAGCCTTACTCCGGTCGATTTCGTCGCCAGGGCTATCGTGGCGGTTGCGCGCTCTGGCCCCCCTTATCAAACGGCCTACCATCCCATCGCGGATCAGCCGGTGACGTTCGCCGATATGTTCAAATGGCTGCGGCTCGAAGGCTATCGGCTGGATAGTTTACCATATGACGCATGGCAGTCGCGCTTGCGCGAGGCACTTCAACGTGGACAGCGCAACGCACTTGCCGCACTGTCTCGACTTCTCCTGACGCCGCTATCTGAGGCTCGCGACCTCACCCTGCCCGAACTATTTATGGGAGGCCGAAGGCCGTCGTATACCAACGATGCAGTGGCGAGCGTGGTTGGCCGCGAAAGCATATCGGCGGCGGCCATCAATCAACGAGTCTTTCTGGGTTATGCGAAGCGTTGGCTCGCGGAAGGCTGGCTTCCCGCTCCGGGATCATACTGAACCTTGTCGCCTCCGGCCGAGCGTTCGCACCGAACGCGAGTTTTAATTCTCTCTATGCAGAGATTGTTGTGTCTCTTGTGTACTCCTTGTACTAACCGGAACCAGCATCAGAGGAAGTGATGTTCTCGTTGCGACGGACGCGCCACTTTGCGATAGGCTTGGAGAGGCGACGTGGAGACGATATCTAATGACTACACCATCCGGCGACTGACTCTGGCTGACGCGAGAGGCGTGCCCGATCTGACCTTGCGGGTCAACGGGTCAGGCTATTTTCACGATGAAGCTTACGATCCCGAACGCCTGTTCCAGAAGAATCAATGCGGGGAACTGATTTCCGTGGTGGCCGTCGACAGCAACGGGCGGGTAGTCGGACATTGCGCGCTGGAGAGGCCGGAGCACGAGCGCTTTGGGGAAGTAGGGGAGGCGATGGTCCTCCCTGAACATCAGGAGCACCGCTTACTCGGTAGAATGGGCGCGGCGCTCTTCGCCGAAGCTACTAAAGAGGGAGTGGAAGGGTTTATCGCACAAACCGTTACCCATCATGTTCGCAGCCAAAGAAGCGCGGCGGCGTTTGGCGCGGTTCCCACCGGTATCAAGCTGGGCTGGTGGGTCCAATCGGGTTTTGGATTGAGTGACTTTCCGCAACGTGTGACGCCTATCGTATATCTCAGATGTTTCAACCAAATATCTCGGCGAAGGGTTTTTCTCCCCGAGCATCACCGCGAAATTGCTGCGCGAATCTTTGGCCAGCTTGGGCGCGAAGTCGAATTTGGCGAGGAGCGCGGCTTCGATTCCCCCGGCGAAATACTATTCACGTTTGATGAAACCCACCGGATAGGAATGATCACCGTCGTCCGCTCGGGCTCCGAAAGTGGCAGACAGGTCCTCGTCGCCTATCACTCGCTCATTCAAAGATCGCGCGCCGAAGCGGTCTTTGTCGATATTTTCATAGACCAGAGCGCCGCCGCCAAAGTATGTGCGGAATTGGAGCGGTCAGGATTTTTCTTCAGCGGGATTCAACCACACGTCAAATTCGATCGCGACCTGTTGCGCCTGCAGATTCAACACACGCCGATTGATTTGGGGCTCATTCAAACCGTAAACGATCTCGGCCGCGAACTTCTCGCTTACGTAGGGCGAGAACGCGAGCGGATTTCGAAGTGTTAAGCCGAATCAGCGACTGTTGGACCCTCGTGTTTGTTCGCCGGCCCACTCGACAAGGTTCCATGCAGTTCTGCCACGATGGTGTCCATCCACTGTTATCAATCAGCGGGAATTCGGCTCCTTCGTGGAACATGGTAACCTCACGACCCGATGAAAGGCGGGAAGAAAGTCTGAAAAATGAAAACCCGACGTATCGCAATTCCAGTCCTGTTGACGATCCTGTTTGCGACGGCACACCTTGCCTTCCCGGAGCCAGGTATGGCGCAGTCGCATCAAATGAAAGACGACCTCGAGCAGCTTGCGGTCGATATCCACGTCGGGATGGATCGCTCGACGCTCACGGAACAGCAGAAGGCGCAATTGCGCGACGATTTTAAGGAACTGAAGGAGGCCCACCAGCATCATCGGATGTTCGCGGCTCTGCGTGCGGCCAGAAGCATCCGCACTGAATTGGACAGCGGAGCGTTCAAGCCCGAGGACGAAAAGAGAATCAAGCAAGACATGCAGGCAATCAGAGAGGCGCGCGAATATCAGTCTGGGGGCGGAATGTGAACGGACACCTTCCCAAGGACAGAGGAAAGCATGTGAGTGATGTCGGCCGTGGAGGCGCGTCGAAGGAATCTATGACGAAACGATGCCTGCTTTTCGCAACCCTGGTGCTCTGCGCCACCGGATGCGTTAGCCAAACCCAGCTCCTGGACAATAAACAAGCCATGGCCGTTCAGACGGCGGTCAGCCGCGCGCAATTCGAGATGAACTGTCAGTCCGCAACTGGAGAAATCATCTCGCGCGAGGTCGTCCAACCTGCCCTGCAGGGGCCCTGGGTAAATGGTATCCAGCGCGCTGAGTACACGGTCGGAGTGACGGGTTGCGGAAAACGCCACATCTTTATAGTCATTTGCCCGGAAACAGGAGAGGGTTGCTTCGCAGCCGGTCCGGGCCGGTTCATCGGAAACCAATAAGACGTCGCGCTCGTCCCTAAAGAAACCGACGACCCTGGTGTCACGGCTCTGTTGGAAAAGTGCTTGCCTGTATTTTGAGAGATTGTGACGAGCTTATGCCAAATCGATTTCCGCATTGAACCCACCGGCTCGCAGGCTGGTCTTGGGCTGATGGCGGCGCTCGATCAGGAGATAATCCGAAATTACCCCGGTCTGCCGGTTAACGGAATCGACGTAGCTGCATCTGATAGTTCTCTGTGAGACATATTCCGCGGGGTTGCGCGCTTCGGCGCCGCGAACGTAATTTACTCGTGGGCGGTGCTGGTCGTTCCCATGGATTTGTCTCGCACGGTCAGCGTGGTGGATCGCCCGGAAAGGATCGAAGCGGCGCTAGCTTGGTTGAGAGAGTTGGCTTCCCATTCGCATCACAATCCGAGAGGTGGAGATCGTGCAGTCGAAGATCTCAACCATCCCCGGAGGGTAATAATACATGTTCACCGGAAGGGCTAAGCAGCTCACGATCTTCATGGGTGAGACAGATTCTTACCAGCACCAGGCGCTGTACATGGCGATCGTTCAGATGCTTCGACGTGAGGGATGCAGCGGCGTCACCGTCATTCGCGGGGTCGCAGGCTTTGGCGCCTCATCACTGATTCATACGGCCGGGATCCTTCGACTGTCGATGGATCTCCCCATCGTGCTTACGGTCGTGGACCGCCCCGTGCGGATCGATCGCATTCTCGGCCCGCTGCAGGAAATGGCCCCCGGCGCTCTGATTACGGTTCAAGAGGTGGAAGTCGCTCAGTCGGGCGCTCCCTTCAAGGAAGGTTTGCCCGACGCAAAGGTTTCGGAGGTCATGCGTCGCGAAGTCGCCACGGTCCATCCCGATAGTCCCGTCACGCAAGTTGTCGAGCTGCTGCTGGACAAAGACTTCACGGCGGTGCCTGTAGTCGACGACCAGGGCAAGGTGGTGGGGATGGTCAGCGACAGCGATCTGCTGACGCGCGGCGGGATGAACGTCACCATCAGTCTGAAGAAAGCAACCGACTTGGATTTCGTGCGTGAGCTTCACGAATCTCTTGGGGGCGCGAACCACAAAGTTTCGGAAGTGATGACGCGTGATGTGGTGACGATTGCTCCCGACGCCATTTTGGGACGAGCCGCCAGACTCATGGTCGAAAAGCATCTCAAGCGGCTTCCGGTCGTGGACAGCGAGGGAAAGCTGGTGGGCATCCTCGGCCGCCTGGACATTTTGAACACGATTGCGGCGGTCCATCTGCCGCAATGGCATCCGGAAGCTCATACCGTCGGCGGACAGGCTACAGTGGCGGAAGTGATGACCCGTGATGTTCCGGCAGTCCATGAATCCGCGAGCATAGCTGAGATTTTCGATCTGCTCGTTTCGTCGTCGCACAAGCGCGTAGTGGTCGTCGACGACAAACGACACGTAGTCGGTATTATTGCCGACTCCGACCTGATTTCGAAGGTGAGCCGCGAGAGCTGGCCGGGCGTGCTGGAGGTCCTCATCTCCAAGGTCCCGCTCGGCAGAATCAGCGAAGAGGCGCGCAAGCATGTCCAGAAACTGCGAGCCCGGTCCGCGAAGGAGCTGATGACGCGCGACGTGATAACCGTGCGTCAGAAGATGCCGGTCGCGAGTGCGCTGACGCTTTCCGCGGAAAAGCGGGTCAAGCGACTGCCGGTGGTCGATGCCGAGGGCGAGTTGGTTGGGATCGTGGGGCGGACCGAGATGATGCGGGCGCTGTTGGGTTGACGAACAGCAGGGAAGGATTCGAAGGGTGCTGGGACTATTGTTCGTCGCGCTAGGCGGGGCCATCGGATCGGCGACTCGTTATCTGATGAGTGGATGGTTTGCGGCCCAGTTCGGCCCGGCGTTTCCGTACGGAACGTTTGTGATCAACGTGTCCGGGAGCTTCATTATCGGACTGTTCCTCGCATTCGCGCAGGAGCGTGTTTCGTTGAGTCCTTATTGGCGACTCTTTTTTGCGGTTGGCGTGCTCGGCGGCTACACGACGTTTTCGACCTTCGAGTATGAATCGATTCGACTGCTTCAGGATGGTGAGATGCTGCTGGGGGTTGGCTACCTGGTCGGGAGTGTCGTGATCGGCGCCATCGGCGCCGTCGCGGGAATCGCCGTTGGCAGTTGGATTTGAGTTCGGTGCGAGACTCAATCTGAGGCTGCCGCAAATTTCAGTACAGATGAAATTTTCAACACGGGCAGTTGAAGAACCAACTCCCCTGATCGCGAGACGAATCAAGGGAGCCCGATCTTCGTTCACTTAATCGGCGGCGGAGGACTGATCGTCATCGGCGCGGATCGCGAGGGCGCGAGCAAAGTCGACCCCTCGTACAGCGCGACGCTGTCGAGTTTCGTGCTCCCGGCCGGACCCGTGGTATTCAGAACGAACGCGCCTCCAGGCATGATCGGCGCGGTTTTCCACTCGGCCGCAAGTCCGTTGAACGCAAGCCGCACGTGCGCGATACCGCCGCCGGGGTCCGGCGACACGCTTCCGTTGAGCTGAATGCTGTTATCCTGGCTCCAGAAGCCGGTCAGCTTGGTTGCCGATTTGTTGCGTGGACGGATTTTGTACTGCACGCCGCCCCACTTGACCGTGGTGTCCCCTTCGACTCGCCATACTACGATTTTGAACTCGCGATCGTTGTGGCATCCCGCGTCGATGGTGTTCTCATCCAACTCCAGCTTGCATCGGAAGATCACCGTGCTGCGTGGTGGAATCGATCTTCGCGATGGGGTTACGGTCAGCGCCATCCCGTACGGAAGGTTATCTGGCTCCAGGTATGCTATTTCAGAGCTGATGCCGGCGTTGTTGACGCTGAAATCGAACTCGATCGGTTCGTAGGGGCTGCCGTGGACGGGCACGTACTGATCCACGTTCTTCTGCGCCCAATTGTTCGCCTGCCATACGTCGTCCGAGGCAAGCGCGGCGCCGTCTGAGTCTTTCGGGATTTTGAAATCGGCGACATCCACCAGCAGACAAGTGTGACCGCCGAATCCCGCCGGCACGTCCCATTTCGCTACCACATCGAGCGGGACATCGCCTCCAACAACTACGGGAGCGGTCACGTAGGTCATTAGTTGAAAGTTCTTGCTCTTGTCGCCGCCGCCCGGAGGCACGCAAACCTGAAAATTGAGTTTCACATCCTCAGCCTGCACCTGCCCGCGATTGCGCACGCGCGCAACCATCCAGTGCAGTTCGGTGCCGCTATCGGGAACGTGAATCTGCTCGCCCTGATCTTTCGGTTGCCCCAGAGGATACTTATGGTGATCGTCGGGATTTGCGCTCGATCCGCCGCCTGGTCCGTTGTCGCCCGCCCAATCGACCCACAGATCGGTATTCATGTAGTAAGGATCCGCGCTCGAGAAATACAGATCGACGAAGGCGGTATTTTCTCTAGTGACCTTGATTCGGAAGACCTCGATGCCGTCGATCTGTTTTCGATCGACTACCTCGACCACGATCCCCTTGGCGGAAAATTCCGCCGCCTTTGCAAGATCGAAGCTGTCGCCAGGGTTCTGCAGGATGTCGTTCGGATTCAACAGTTGAGCTTCGCGACGATACTTCCCCTCGAATGCGTAACGAGTGTCGTCCCACGGTTGAAGCGTGTTGGTGATGAGAATTCCAGGCGTATTATCCAGATTCTGACTGAAATGGACTCCTTTCTGACGCGCCTCGATCAGGTCGACGATAGCTCCATCTCCACCGAGATCGAGTTGAACCATCTGGACAACGGCAACGTCGCCGCCGGTTCCAAACTTCGCTGGCGCCGACGAGAGCAGCGAATCTTCCCAATACTCGACCGGAACCAGCAGCACTTCCGTTGGCGTTTTGGCGCCGGGTGCGGCGGGCGGAATGGTGGTGATATGGTCGATCCAGCCGGCCTCCCATTTGTGATACGCGATGTGATGCGCGAGTGTCGAATTATCGTCCATGATCGACCAGGTGCCGAGGTAAGCCAGATCGGAGCGGAAGTTGGTATCAAAGTATAAGTCGCGAAACCCTATCGCGTGGCCGAGTTCGTGACACATTACCGAGAAATCCGGTTTGCTATCGAAGAACAGGAAATTCCACATCACCTGGATCTGGATCTTATCGTCCTCGGCGAAATGGCCGGTTTGCAGCCAGTCCACGGCACGCAGGCCGTCGGGTCGATTCGGTGGTGACGCGCTCCACATTTCACCGGGTTGCACGGAGTCCGGGTCGGCAGGGTCATTTACCGCCACTCCAATCTGACCGATCGCGATCATGTTGAACTGCGCGAAGTACGCATTTATGGTGTCTTCCACGTTCTGGTCGCGCGGGCTGCCTGGCGGACTTTGCCTGAAAACCGCCGCGGTAAACGCGTCGTTGATCAGTTGTTGCAAATCACGGGGTGCGTTCCGGTTGTGAAAATTGGTTGCGCTGTTCGGCACCGCGGTGGAGGTATCGAACAATGCTTGGAGGCCGGTGGAACTTGAAAGCGTGACTGTCGCGCCTGGTCCTCCGTCGTTGTTGGAGATCGCGAACTTTATCACCAGCGTCCCCGCAACGCTGTCCGTGACGGCGGTTGGAGAGTCGGCGAGATAGCGCTGCGTGTAGTCGAACCCGGCGTCTTCCTGAGAGAGAATATCCGCCCAATTCACGTACGCCTGCAGGGTGGCGTCGCCGAGCGTGGATCCGTCCAGTGTGATGTGTCCTCGAAGCGCGCCCTGAAAGCCCAGCGGATCCGGCCCGACGGACGCGCTCATGCTGGTGATATCCAGGTGCGGTCCGGAGGTGTTGGCGGCATTAACGATGACCGCCAGGTATCCGAACTCGACGTCTCCCTGTCTGACGCGGCGCACCTGCGGATGCGCAAACAGACGCGGAGTTATTTTCGCCGCTGACTCGGCGGCGGCAAATACGCCATCCAGGTAGTTGCCCAAATCCGTTAGTGCGTTGGGAACGTCGGCTTCGCCGTTGATGTTTACGGTTTTGGCCGGAAACTTGAGAGTCAATGTTTTCGTAATTCCAGTCTTCGAGATCGCAGAGGGCACTTTCACCGACATCGAAACCGTTTCGGTACCCGCAAAAGACACCTGCGCCGGAAACAGATCGTGCTTTTGCGCAACCAGCAGCGCCGGGAATTTCAAGGTAAGGTCGCTTCCCGCGCGTCCGCCGGTTGCCGCCTGCACATGAATCTTCAGAGACTCGCGTCCATCGAATACCATCGTGTAGGGAAACTTCAGCCCGGTCTTGGTCAGTTCGATTCGGGCGGGATCGTATGGCGGATAGTAGTAATCCTTCACCAGCCTTGGCAGACTCAGTGGACCGCCATTGGGACCCGTATTCAATCCGTAGATCTGATACTGAATGTCCTTGAGCCTTCCGAAACTGTTTTCGAAATAGTAGTCCCGCACATGCGAGAACGCGGCGCGCTCCATGTAGGCGGCGAAATTCGGAAGATCGGGGTTGTTGAAAGTCTGTCCCGCTTCGATCACCGGCAGTATCAAGACCTTGACCGTCCCAGTTCCTGACGCATGTCCATTGATTAGTGACAGAGTATGCATTCCCTGGAATTGAACGCTGTCCTGCCCAAAGGTGGAGGGGAAAGGTAAATGGTCGAGGCCGACGAGTTGGTTGGCAAATCGATCAGTGTGGATGACTTCCCAAAAACCTGTCGATTTATGCAGCAACAACACCATAGGACTGGCCGGGTCCGCGAGGATTGTTCCTCCGGCGCGGCCGAGTTGGCGTTGGTCGAGGATCCTCATATCGCGCGACGACACGATAGCGAAGTTCCGTCCTCGTTCATCCGCCGCGACGTATGCCGATGCGGCGTGCGCGAGGGCTCGCACCGACCACATCAGATCCGCCGCGCAGGGGGCGGGCTGTCCTCCGCCGTCACTCGGATGACGCCCGAGACGTCCGCCTTGTCCAACCACGGCACCCCCGTCCGAGGTAGGCACTCCTCCCTCGCCCGGACGACACGGGCCGCCGCCCTGGCCCGCAGGCTGGCCCTGCGTTCCGGTCCCGGTGGTGCCGGCAGGCGGTTGCGGCGAAGCGGATTTGTTGCAGCAGCAACAGTCGATCGGATGTCCCTGCGAATCGTCTGGGGAAATCGCGGGCGATGGAGACTGAGATGCCAAACCAGTGTTGGCGCTGCCCGTTTGTTCGGCGGCAACGCAAGGATCGGACTTGGCGCTCATCACCCGAAAGGTTCCATCGCTTCGATCGATAACGCCCAGGTACGATCCGGTTGGGTCGGTGTTCAACTCCACCCGCGCGTTTGAGAGCGGACGCTCCGACGCGATCGCGCGACGATACAAATCCACTTCAACCAGCTTCCCATCGAGACGATTCGGGGCGCTGGTTGCGGCAAACACGGAGGTTCCCAACGCCGCGATGCTTCCGATAGCGCCCTCGACGCGTGCCACATGAAGGGTGCGGCCCTCCACGATCCGATGCAGGTCGCTGTGCGATCCGGCGCTGCTCGCGAACACCACGCCATATCGTGAATCGGCCAGTGCGGTAATCTGTCCGTCTATTTTGATTGCGGAGCAGAGTTCCGCCTCAACGTCATCGCCATTGCGCCGAAGTTTGTACTCACGCACCTCCGATCCGGATGCGTGAACCAGCCACAGACCGCTGCAGCGCAATAGCAGCCGGTCCGCCGGTCCGATTTGCGACGGTAGTCCGATAGCTCTCGGCGTGATCGCAGCCGGTGGTTGATGGGTAACCGTGCGCTCAAGGCGTTTGCGGCCGACGTGTTTGCGGGCGGGGCGCCGCGGGCGGGACTTCTCCTTCATCAGAGCCTCCGTTCAACGACGATATGGGCCGAGACTTTCGCGATCTCAGGCCGCAGCTTCTTTATGAAGCCCCACACACGGGCTAATTCGGCGTGCTAAGTGGACAAGCCACGGAGATAAGAACTCGTTGGCGGAGGCGGGCGGATTCTAACCCCCGGAGCCACAGGGCCCACGTGGTTTCGAGTCACGCCGGTTAAACCAGACTCCCGAACCTCTCCGCACGAGGCAGCATTGATGTTTGCGCGGACGCAGTCAAGTTAAAAAAATGATTCTGGCGCGCCTGACGCACGCATCCGTGAGCCAATCCGTACATCGAGCACCGCCGCGTCCATCGTTCTCACATCCCATCGCTATACCCGCAGCTGACTCGCACCTCCGAATATCAGACAAGAAGAAAGTAGTTAATTCACCTTGGGCTTACGGGCCGGCTACAAGTGAGCGTAGATATGAAACTAATTTTGTAAAAGCGAGTGGTTCGCCGTAGTGCAGTCAGGAGTCGCATGGAGATCCGCGACGACCACGTCGACGAGCAATCGCGCCGCCTGTACGGTTCAAAGATGAAGATGGGGAGGCAAACGATCTGCGCCAGGATGTACTGGCGCCGCGGCGGTTCCCATCTCCGTCCTGGAGGAGATGCAACGTGAGATCAACGGTAATCAAAGAGTGGGCCACGTTGAAGTAGATCGGTGGTTGATATTCCCTGAGATTTCGATTAGCAGATCGTTGACACGACTGTTGCCGCTACGACAGGTGGGCGTTGCGCCATAGTCGACCCGTTTGAAGGAGTGCGTTGATGCCTCTGAAAGCCATTCCGGTCATCGATATTTCGCCTTTCAAGGACGGCGATGCGACGGCCCGCAAACGCGTGGCTGAGAAAGTGGCGCAAGCGTGCGTCGAAATTGGCTTTCTGATCATCTCGGGCCACGGTATGCCATCGAGCACGATCAAGAATATCTTCACCACCACGAAAACTTTCTTTGCGCTCGATCCAAAGGAGAAGAGCAAGGTCGCCCGGCCGCGGCCCGAAATCATCCGAGGCTACGGCGGTCTGGAGTCGGAAGGACTTGCGTACACCCAGGATGAGGAAACGCCACCGGATCTCAAGGAAGTCTTCGACGTCGGTCCGATGGATGTTCCCAATACCGAGTACTACCGAGGAACCGCCGCCGGCGTGCACTTCGCCGACAATCTCTGGCCCAGCTATCCTTCCGATCTCAAAGACATTTATACGGATTACTTCCACCGCATGGAGGGTCTGGCGCTGGAGGTGACGCATATTTTCGCGACCGCGCTGGATCTTCCGATGAACTTCTTCGACAGCAAGCTGGATCGTCACATCAGCATTTTACGCGCTAGCTACTATCCGAAGCTGTCTCGACCGCCGCGGATGAAGCAGTTGCGCGGCGGCGAGCACTCCGACTACACCGCCTTTACGATCCTGTGGCAGGAACGCACTGCGTCGGTGGGGCTTCAAGCGCGCGGTCCGGCAGGCGAATGGCTCGACGTTCCGGCGATCGATGACACGTTGGTGATCAATATAGGCGATACGCTGATGCGCTGGACGAACGACAAATGGATTTCGACCCAGCATCGGGTCGTCAACCCTCCGTTCGAGATTGCGCGAGAACACGATCGTTTGTCGCTGGTCTATTTCGTGCAGCCCAACTATGACGCCGAGATCAAATGCATCGATAGCTGTCAAAGCGCCGAAGAGCCCGCTAAGTATCCGCCAGTTCTAAATGGCGATTACCTCTACAGTAAGTTTTCAAAGCAATCCAACATGGAGCTGGAAGCGTCGTAGTCGCGCTTGCGCCGCGAGCGCGGCGATAGAGCCGACTAGCTGGGTGCTTCGAGAGTGCGGCACGTCCTTATTCAATGAGAGAGCCAAGTTCGTGATCGACGCGGCGGCCGCAGACGGGTCCCGGCTGCGCGCGACGGTCACGGCCTGCCCTTCACACGCGCTCAAGATCAAAGAGTAGGTCTTTTACTTGTTTATGCCGGCAACGTCGTCCGGGTACCAGGCGGGCTTGCGCTTCTCGAGGAAGCTTGCCAGTCCTTCTGCGCTTTCCGGCGTCATCCGCTTTACAGCGTGCATCCTCGCAAGCCGCGCCGCCAAGTCATCACCGAGTACCTGCCCGCCAAGCTCGAGGGTGCATGCTTTGGTTTCGGCGATCGCGTTCGGGCCGCACATCAGCAAAGCGTCGATCATCGGCGCCGCCGCTTCGTCGAGCTTGCCTACTGCGCAGACCTCGTTCACCAGCCCGATTTCCTTGGCCCGCCGCGCATCGAACCGTTCCGCGGTGAGCGCATAACGGCGAACGTTCGCCAGCCCGATCCGAGCGTTAAGTTGCGGGAGAATCGGCGCGGCGACTAATCCCCAGCGCACCTCGGTGATCGCGAAGAACGCATCCTCGGAGGCGACGACGATATCGCAGGCCGCGACTACGCCGACCCCTCCACCGAAGCATCCGCCGTGCACCAGTGCGATCGTCGGTTTCGGGAACTCGTTCAGTCCACGCACGGCGTTGGTGGTATTGGTGGAGACCCGCAGGTTTGCTTCTGGCGAAAGTTTGCTCGCTTCCCCGATCCATTTCAGGTCGGCGCCCGCCTGGAAGTGTTTGCCGTTGCCGCGGATTAGAACTAGTCGCACCCGGGTGTCGGCGGCGAGCGCGCCGAAGGTGTCGATAAGGCCGAGGATCATCTCGCCGTTGTAGGCGTTGTTCACATCCGGCCGATTGAGAGTGACAGTGGCGACGCCGCGGCGGTCGATTTTAGTCAGTACCGTGTCTGTAGTCATCGCGTTTCGTAGCTCAGTTCCTCGCCGAATTCCACGTGGTCCGGTCCCTTTTTACGTCGTTCGGTCCATTTTCGTCGTGGCTCCGAATCTGGTTTCTGCCGATAGCGCGAGCCGCAAATCGCCGGAATATACCGTTCGAAGCGTTCTTCGCTGCCACAAGCTGTGCGAAATCGGCCGCGGTAGCGCGCATTTCGATCATCCTGGGCCGACTTGCAAGCGGAGAAGGACTCGTTGGCGGAGAGGGGGGGATTCGAACCCCCGGAGCCACAAGGGCTCACGTGATTTCGAGTCACGCCGGTTAAACCAGACTCCCGAACCTCTCCGCACGAGGCAGCATTGATGTTTGCCCGGCCGCAGTCAAGCTGCATAACCGGTTCCCGCGCGCCGCGGGCACGCACATGAATTCATTTTGGGATTTACCGGCCGGCTACAAGCGGGCGCAGACATGAAACGAATCTTAGTATAAGCAAGTGGAGCGCTGTAGCGCAGCCAGGATCGGAGATCCCAGGTTCCTTCTGGAGAAGATGCACCGTGAGCACGATGGCAATCAGCTGGACCGTATTCGCCTGCGTCTTTGGCGGCGCGATGCTCGGGATGTTTCTTCGACCCATCGTGCCCGAGCATCATCTGAGCTCGGATTCCAAAGACGTCATAAAGCTCGGGATGGGCCTGATCGCGACGATGTCGGCCCTTGTGCTGGCCCTGCTCATCGCCTCGGCGAAGAGTTCGCATGATACGCAGAGCGGCGAAGTCATACAGATGTCCGCCGACTTCATTCAACTCGACCGCGTGCTGGCCCATTACGGGCCGGAGACAAAGGATGCCCGTGGCCTGCTCCGCGGCCTGATAGCTCGCGCAGTTGGTCCGCGAGGCAATTACCGGCCCGCTACGTTGGACGCCGCGCAGGTAAACGCTGGTGCGGACAGCTTCTACGAAAAAATACAGCAACTAGCGCCGCGTAACGAAACCCAGCGCTCGCTCCACGCCCAGGCGATGCAGATCGGCGCGGATTTAGGACGCACCCGTTCGCTGCTGTTGGAGCAGACCGGCGGCTCCATCCCAATGCCGTTTCTGTTTGTGCTGGTCTTCTGGTTCACGATGATTTTCATCACCTTCGGTCTCTTTGCGCCCGCGAACTCAACTGTGATCGCGGTGTTGTTGGTCTGCGCGCTGTCGGTTGCAGGCGCGATTTTTCTGATTCTGGAACTGGATCGGCCGTTTGAGGGATTGATTCAGATTTCCGACGCTCCGCTGCGCGGCGCGCTCGCCCGTCTCGGCCAGACGCCGGGCCCGTGAATGTGCTGAGTTTCAGTGCTTGCACGCGGTCTGATGTCGCGCTGATGCTTCGGGAGCGCCGCGTTGGCCGGCTTCGCGCGAGTCTGATAGCTTCCCCGTCAGGCTTCCGGAATGAATCACGAGGAGACCTGTCACATGGCTTCCGCGATAAAGCTAAAAAAGATGACTCCGAACTGGCGCGAGCAACTCGGCGCCAAGCTGGTCACGCCCGACGAGGCGGTTGCGCATATCAAGTCGGGCGATCGAATCACCGCCTCGATCGCGCACGTGACGCCGTTCACGCTGTTCCACGCGCTGGCCGGACGCTTGATGGAAATCGAGCGGGTGGTCATCAACTATAGTGCGGCACTGTTCGCTTTCGACCTGCCCGGCCTGGGCGAGCGCTTTCGGCTGGAGTCGTTTTATCTCTCGCCGATCGATCGCAAGCTCTTCCACGACGGGGTGGGCGAATACGTGCCGGTCAGCTACTACCGCGCGGGCCATCTGCCGCCGGGACTCCAGGACTTCAATGTCTACCTGATGACCGTCTCGCCGCCGGATGCCAACGGCGAGGTCAATTTCGGCGATTTCCAGATCATGTCGAAGCTATGCGCGCGCAACGCGGATTTGGTGATCGCGGAGGTCGATGAGCGCTCGATTCGCGTCGGCGGCGACAACTCGATGCATATTTCGGAGATCGACTACTTCGTCGAGCGCACGGTCGGGATGCCCGAGATCGCGGCCCCGCCGGCTTCCGAAGAGGAGCGGCGCACCGTCGATACCATCGGTGCTCTGGTTGCCAGCGAACTGATTCCCGACCGCGCCACCATCCAGGTCGGCGTCGGCTCGACCTCCGGGATGCTGATGTCACATTTGCGCGGTCATCACGAGCTCGGGATGCAAACGGAGATCATCCCCGTCGGCACTACCGATCTGGTGCGCGAAGGCGTGCTGACCGGGAAGCACAAGAAGATTTTCCCGGGCCTGGTGGTCGGCAGCGGCTTCGCGACCGGGACGCCGCGCGCGCAACTGGAATATGTCGACGGCAATCCGATGTTTCAGCTCTACGACTTCAACTACACCGACGACATCCGCACTATCGCACGCGAGGAGGGGCTGATCTCGATCAACAACGCGCTGTGCGTCGACCTCACGGGTCAGGTCGGCTCCGAATCCGTAGGCCATCAGATGTACACCGGGACGGGCGGGCAAATAGCCTTTGGCGTCGGCGCCTCGTTGGGCGGCGGCAAGTCGATCATCGTGCTGCCCGCAAGCGCGCTCAGCGCCGGCAAGTGCGTCTCGCGCATCACCCCGAGCATCCCGCCGGCGACGGTTTTTACCCTGCCGCGCGCGTTCGTCCATTACGTGGTGACCGAATACGGAGTGGCGAAGCTCGTCGGCAAGTCGCTCCGCGAGCGGGCGCGCGAACTGGTTGCGGTTGCCCATCCCGACTTCCGAGCCGAATTGGCAGCCGAGGCGCGCAGAATGTACGGCTGACGGACTGCTGACCTACCGCCGAACCCGATGCGCGCGACGTGACCGCGCTATATCGGACGCGCCGTGTAGATTCCCTCGAATCCGGGCGGACGCCATCCGCCGTTCGCGCACACCAGGCAGACGTCGAATTGCTTGTACTTGCCGGTTTCGCGGCCGACCAGGCTCACCATGCTCTCGGTCGAGACGGCCTTGTTGCAAGCCAGGCAGGTCGCCACCAGGGCTTTGTTATCTTTGGCCTTCTCGCTGGGCATTTTTTCACCAACCTTCGCGCCGCGCCTCCGATGTTGGCGCTGGAACTGTTTTGAGGCCTCTAACCATGGCCTCGCGTTCCATCGTCCGGCGTAACCTTACTTTCACCAATCTCGCCGCTGCAATATCTCGCCGCTGCAACAACTAATGACCGGCCGAGCCGATTGCCATACCTATGACCAGCGCAATCCCGACGACTACCACGAGCGCGAGAAGGCCGCCGACGCTGTGCGCCCGCTGCTGTTGCTCGGGGCTGATCGGGGTCTCGACGTGCGCCGAATGGGCTCCGGTATGGTAGCCGCTATGCGACGTGTAGTAGATGCCCGTGCCGGGGATGCCAACGGTCCGCCGTATGCCGCGCGGACCCATCGTGAGATGGGCGCCGCGCATTCCGACGGTGAGGCTCGGTCCCGACTTGGAGAGGTTGACCGAGAGGCCCGGGAAGATTCGCATCCGGCGATAGAATCGGAAGTTCCCCATCGCGTGCGTGATTGACTATAGACGAGCGCCTTGCCTATTGCGCGATCGACGTGAGCATCGCCGCCGTTTCGTGCAGCAATTGCGCGACCAGATCCGCGGCCGGTAGCTCCCGCGCGAGCGGTGCAGCTTGCCCGGCCCACAGAGATAGGCAATCGGCGTTGCCCTGCTTGGCCGCCGCGGTCCGCATCGGGCGGGTGAGGTTGTTTTGCGCGGGATAGGGCAAAAGTTCTTCTTCGTGGCCGCGCATCGCCTCCGCAAACCCATTGGTGATGCCGCGTGCGAGCCGGCCGCTGAACGCGCGCGTCAGCATCGTGCCGTCGTCGCGGGCCGTGCGAATCGCCGCCCTATAGGCGGGAGGCGCGCCGCTTTCCGGGCAGGCCAGAAAGGCGGTTCCCAGTTGGACGCCGCTTGCCCCGAGCGCGGCGGCGGCGACGATTCCGCGGCCGTCCATTATTCCGCCCGATGCGATCACGGGCACCGAGACCGCGTCGGCCATCTGGGGGACCAGCGCGATGGTTCCGACCAGGCTGTCCTCGAGCGAGATGATGAAGGTGCCGCGATGGGCGCCGGCCTCGCTGCCTTGCGCGACGATCGCGTCGGCGCCTGCCTGCTCCAGCGCTCGCGCCTCGGCCACCGTGGTTGCGGTGCCGACCAGCTTGATTCCGCGATCCTTCATTTGCCGCATGATGCCCGCGGCCGGGATACCGAAGGTGAAGCTGAATACCGAAACATCCGAACGGAGAACCACTTCGACCTGCTGTTCGAACGGCGGCAGTGAGTCGGCCTGAGCCACCGGCGGCGGCAGGCCGAGCCGCTCATGCCAGGGAGCGATTAGCTTGAGCATCGCCGCCGTGTCGGAAGCGCCGGTGCCGTCGTGGCCGCCGGCGAACAGGTTTACCGCGAACGGTTTGTCGGTTCGTTCCCGGATCTCCGCGATCGCCTTCGCGATGTCGTCTGGAGTCATGTACCCCGCGCCGAGCGAGCCGAGTCCTCCCGCATTGGAAACTGCCGCGACCAGCGCCGGAGTGCTGATTCCTCCGGCCATCGGCGCGAGAATGATCGCGTGCTCGACACCCATCATGGACGCTAGTTTTCGAAATCGCCGCATGGCTGCTCTCTCGATATATAGAGGGTCGTTGGAGGCCACAGAGGGCCGCCTGACGACTTCGAGTCTAGCCAGACCGGCGGCGGGAGCGGAAGAAGTCGCGCAGCAGTGCGGCGCACGCGGGCTCCATCAGGCCGCCGTAGACCTCGATTCGATGGTTGAGGCGGCCGTCGCGCCCTATGTCGTACACCGAACCGAGCGCCCCCGCTTTTTCGTCGCGCGCGCCGAAGTAAAGCTCCGCGATTCGCGCGTGAACCATCGCGCCCACGCACATCACGCACGGCTCGAGCGTCACGAACAGTGCCGCGCCCTCCAGCCGGTAAGCGCCGAGCGCGGCGGCGGCCTGACGCAGCGCGAGCATTTCGGCGTGCGCCGTCGGATCGTTGAGCGCGATCGGACGATTATGCGCCGCGGCCACTATCACGTTGTCCGCGCCGTCATCACTGTCCTGGCGGCGGCTGACCACGATCGCCCCGACCGGCACCTCGCCCTCGGCGGCGGCGCGTTGGGCCTCGGCGATCGCCTCGGCCATCAGTGCGATCTGTCTTTGGCGTTCGATCATCTCGGTGGCCCGCCGACAATGCTATATTGGCAGGGCAGCGGCGCCCAAGCGGGAACCGGAGCCGGGACGCAAGGTTGGTGGATGGTGCCGCAATGGTGAAAAACGAAAAATGGAAATCGGCGAAATTCTTCCCGCGGAACTCAACGAGCGGTTGAAGCGCGGCGAGCGGCCTTTAATTCTCGACGTCCGCGAGCCCGAGGAAATCGCGATCGCGTCTTTTCCCGGCGGCACGCATATTCCGATGGGCGAGATTCCCTCGCGCGTAGCCGAACTCGACCCCGACCAGGAAACGGTCGTGGTATGCCACCATGGAATCCGCAGCGCTCAGGTGGCGATGTACCTGGCGCGGCTCGGCTTCGAGCGCGTGTCGAACTTAAGCGGCGGAATCGATCTCTGGTCGGCGACGGTCGACCCGGCAGTGCCGCGTTATTGAGATTTCGCCCATGATGGTGTGACGATACTCGCGCGACGATCGGAGGCAGGCGCATGACTTATCTTGCGGCGGCAATCCAGATGACGGCGGGGAGCGACAAGGCGGTCAACCTCGAGCGCGCCGAGCGTCTCGTCCGGCTCGCCGCGGCGCGCGGCGCCAACCTGGTCGGATTGCCCGAGACCTTCAACTGGCGCGGCAAGCGCTCCGAAGAGGCGGCCGCCGCGGAGCCGCTGGAGGGCGAATCGCTGGCGGCGATTTCGCGCCTCTCCCGCGAGCTCGGCCTGCATATCGTCGCCGGATCCATAACCGAGCACGCACCCGGCCAGCCCAAGCGCTACAACACCTCCGTGCTGATCGGGCCCGACGGCGCGCGCCTGGCGGTCTATCGCAAAATCCATCTCTTCGACATCGATCTGCCCGGCCGCGTCACGGTCAAGGAGTCCGACGTCAAGCTCGCGGGCGGCGAGGTCGTCTCGTCGCGTACGCCGTGCGGCACCATTGGGCTCAGCGTGTGCTACGACCTGCGGTTCCCCGAACTCTATCGCCGCCTGACTTTCGCCGGCGCCGAGATCATCACGGTACCGAGCTGTTTCACTTTCCCCACCGGCGAGGCGCATTGGGACGCGCTGATTCGCGCGCGCGCGATCGAGAACCAGGCCTACGTCATCGCGCCGGCGCAGTTCGGGACCAACGTCCACGGTTTCAGCGACTACGGCAACTCGATGATCGTCGATCCGTGGGGGCGCGTGATAGGACGGGCCTCCGACCAGGTGGGCGTGGTCATCGCGCCGATCGACCTCGACTATCTCGCCCGGGTGCGGCGCGAATTGCCGGCGCTCAACCACGCGCGCTTGCGCGAGGGTCTCGGCTGAGCGCGGCTGCGGCGAAGCTATGCGAAGCTATGATCGATCAACATGGCTAATCCTCGCGCTTGACGCGCGATGGTCCGCGGGATTAATCAGGCACTACCGTCGCGATCTCGCGGACTGCCCCGTATCCTGAATCGCGTCGCGCTGGCGGGCTGGAGACTTACGTATGAACGCGCGGCCAGTCGCAAGGGCGGGTGGCGCCCCGGTGGGATATACGCACTGAGGAAAACTTCACATGGCAGAAGGACCGTTAGCTGGCTTTCGCATTCTCGACCTGACCCAGGTGGTATCGGGGCCGTTTTGCGCGATGCTGCTGGGCGACCTCGGCGCCGACGTCGTGAAGGTCGAACCGCCCGAGGGCGACACCACGCGACGCATCGGGCGGCCGCGCAAGAACGGCGTCACCGCGTCGTTCCTCAACTTCAACCGCAACAAGCGCAGCGTCGTGATCGACCTCAAGAAGGAGCAGGGCCGCGACCTGGTGCGGATGCTGGCCGTGCGGGCCGACGCTTTTATCGAGAACAACCGTCCCGGCGTCGCCGAGCGCCTCGGCATCGGTTACGCCGACATCCGCCGGCTCAATCCCAAGATCGTTTACTGTTCGATCTGCGGCTTCGGTCCCAAGGGCCATTACGCCAACGCGCCCGCCTACGATCCGGTCATCCAATGCTTCTCGACCATGGCAGCGCTGCAGGGCCGGCGCGGCGGACAACCGACCGTGGTCAAGATGGCGCTGGCCGACAAGATCAGCGGCATGACCGCCGCGCTCAGCATCGTGAGTGCGCTGCACGCGGCGCGCAACCGCGGCGTGGGCCAGAACATCCGTATCCCGATGGTCGAAGCGATGATGGCGTTCACCTGCAACGACACGATGGTGGGCTACACCTTCGTGCCCGAGGACGAATACAAGGATCAGGCGCCGAAGAGCCAGAGCCTCGATCCGTTCCCGACCAAAGACGGATGGATTTCGATCGCGCCGTTTACCGACGAGCAGTTCGAGCGCCTGTGCCTCGGCGTCGGCCATCACGAGTGGTGGACCGAAGTTCCCGACCGCACCGAGCGCATCCGCGGCATCCTGCGCGGGCTGGCCAAGACGCTCCCGGAGCGCACCACGGCCGAGTGGCTCGAGGTGCTGGAGAAAGCCGACGTGCCGGTCGGCCGGGTCAACGATTACGATACGCTGTTCACCGACGAAGAGGTTGTCGCCAACGAGAACTTCACCCTGTACGAGCATCCCGACGCCGGTACCGTGCGCACGGTGAATCCCGGCGCGCGCTTTTCCGAGACGCCTGCGCGGATGTGGCGGACTCCGCCGCGCCTGGGCGAGAATACCGAGGAAGTGCTGCGCGAACTTGGCGTCGAGCGATCGACGATCGAAGAACTGCGCAACGCCAAGGTAATCAATAGCTAAGAAAACAGCTCGGGGACGTGCTCGCTGAGGTAGACCAGCGCCCGGTAGAGGTAGTGAATCCCCGACACCACCAGGACTGACCCGGTCAGGTACAGCAGCGCATACCAATCGCGCTGGCTCAGTCCGAAATGCGCTGTCAGCGTGCCAATCACGCAGACGATGAGAAGTCCCGTGGTCATTTTGCCGAAGATGCTCGGACTGACGGGGAAGCGCTCGCCCGCGGCGAACGAAATCATCATGTAGCCGAGCACCAGTACGATGTCGCGGATTGCGGTCAGGATCAAAAGCCAGACCGGAAGCGCGTGCTCGAAGGTCAGCACCACCAGCGCACTCAGCAGCATCAGCTTGTCGGCAAACGGATCGAGAACCGCGCCAAGCTCGGTGCGGATATCGAACCAGCGCGCGACCGCACCGTCGAGCGCGTCAGTCGCCGCCGCCAGCACAAAAACATAAAGCGCCGCTGTGAAACGCTCCTTGCTGAGCAGGACCAGGAAGATCGGAACCATCCCGATGCGACACAGCGATATGATGTTGGGGAGCTTGAGCAGGTGGCCGAGGTGGACACGGTCAACCGACGGCAGGAGGCCGCCAAGCCTTGGCGAAGGAGGAGTTGGCATGTGCGCGCCCATTGTCGGCCGCTCGCCCGGTTTAAGCAATCGCCGCTTTGCGCAAGCGTCCAGCTACCGGCGCGCTGACCCGCGCCCGCAGCGATACCGTGCCGTCGCTGTATTCCTCGCCCAGCACTTCGCCGTCGCGCCGCGCCATCGCGACCAGGTCGCCGCGGCCGACCGGCAACATGACCGATACTTCCTCGCGCCACGTGCTGAACCATCGCGCCATCTCACCCAGCAGCTCATCCAGGCCGCGGCTCCGCAGCGCTGAGATCGCGACCGTGTCGGATGCGGTAGCAAGCCGCATCCCGTCGGCCGGCACCAGGTCGACCTTGTTCATGACCACGATTCGCGACGCCGCGCCCGCACCGATTTCCTCCAGCACCCGGTCGACGATTTCCATCCGCTCGGCCGCCAGCGGCGAGCTGGCATCGACCACGTGCAGCAGCAGATCGGCGGTGCGAACTTCCTCGAGCGTGGCCTTGAAGGCTTCGACCAGCATGTGGGGCAGCCGATGGATGAAGCCGACTGTATCGGCCAGCATCACCGTCACCTTGCCGGGCAGCCGCAGGCGCCGGATAGTCGGGTCGAGCGTCGAGAATGGCCGGTCAGCGGTTTCGACGCCGGCCTGCGTGAGCGCGTTCATCAGGGTCGATTTCCCGGAGTTGGTATAGCCGACCAGCGCCACGGTCGGATAGGGAACGTCGAGCCGGCGCTGGCGCTGGATCGAGCGCGTGCGCTCGACTTCGCCGAGGCGCTGGCGCAGGCGGGTGAGGCGCTCGCGCACGCGGCGGCGGTCGACTTCGAGCTGAGTTTCGCCGGGACCACGGATGCCGATGCGGCCGCCCGAGGCGCCGCCGCCGCCGGCCTGGCGCGAGAGATGGGCCCATTGGCGCGTCAGGCGCGGCGCCAGATAGCTCAACTGCGCGATCTCGACCTGGAGCTTGCCCTCCAGCGTGCGAGCGCGCTGGGCGAAGATGTCGAGGATGAGCTGGCTGCGATCGATCACGCGCAGCTCGAGTTCCTTTTCCAGGTTGCGCGCCTGCGCGGGGCTGAGCGCGTCGTCGAAAATCGCCAGCGTGGCGCCGCGCTCGCGTGCGAGGTCGCGCACCTCCTGCACCTTGCCACGTCCGATAAAGGTGCGGGGGTCGGGCCGCTTGAGTTTCTGGCATACGGTGGCGGCGATCCGCGCGCCGGCGCTTTCGGCCAGCGCGCCGAGTTCGCCCAGCGAGTCTTCGCTGGCGATCGCGCCGTTTGATCCGGCCAGTTCGACGCCGATCAGCACGGCGCGTTCGGCCTCCTCGATAGTGGAGTTATGGGAAAAGCTCAGAGGCAAACCTCGCTGCGTGCCGGATTGTGAATCACCAAGTATCGAATTCCTGCGAATCGCTTGCTCACGATCCTAGCAAAAATGCCCGGCCCCGTGTCAGCGTCTTTTTTACAGCACAAAGCGTGTGCCGACTTCTCTTGACTAGCGGCCGAGATAGCGCCGCAGGAAATCGAGGCTCCTTTGCCAGGCGTCGGCGCGAGTTGCCGCGTCGAGGCCGTGCTCCGCGCCGGGATAGATTTTCATCTCGTGGGGACGATTGTAGCTCGTGAGCAATGCATCGAGGTCATACGCGTAGCGCACCGGGATAGTCCTGTCGGCGCTGCCATGAAGTATCAATGTGGGCGGCATGTTGGCCGCCCTCGACCTGTAGCCATTGTTCAGTGTTCCGTAGTACTCGACAATCGCGGCCACCCGGTTGCCTTCCGAGGCGCCCACGGCCAACGCGAGGAAAGCGCCCAACGAATGCCCGATCAAAGCGATCTTATCGCGCTCGACCGCGGGATTTTGGCCGAGCACGTCGATTGCGCTCACGATCTCGCGCGTCCAGGTTGGAAAATTTTTGCTAACCCAAACTGCGAAGCCCTTTCCCAGTACCGGGCGATCTCCCAGTCGCGCCGGACCAGCCTGACTGTAGTACTCCACGAACATCGCGTAGTAGCCGGCCCCTGTCAGCTTGCGGCACATCTCGGCGAAATCCGCGTCACCGGAGCCTCTGGGAACCGCGCCATGAAGCAGGATGACCGCCGGATGCGCTCCGGGCGCGAGCGGTACGCAGTAGAAATCCTGGACCGGCTTTCCGGCCGACTCGAATCGCCCGTGATGAACTTCGATCGGTTGAACCTCGATCGAGTCGCGTGAAACTTGCGCGGCAGGCGGGCCCGCGCCGCCGCCGGCGGGCTTCGTGGCAAGAGTCGATGAAGCACCTGAAATAGGCGCGAAGAAGAGCACGGGAATCAATCCCGCGCACGCCAGCATCCCGAGCAACAGTCGGCGGCGCGTGGCTCGCGGGTTCATGGCGCGGTGCGCGGGCTAGGCGCGGGCGGCGAAGTGCGGCTTGCGCTTCTCGGTGAAAGCGCGCGCGCCTTCGGCCAGATAGCCGCTGCGCACGCATAGCGCCTGGTTGCGATCCTCCATCGCGATCGCATTCTCGATACTGGCCGCGTCGATATTGGCGTTGATGCATTCCTTGGTCAGGCTCAGTCCGAGCGGCGAGGCTTCGACCATCTCGTGCGCGAGCTTGGCCGCCGCCGCGTCGAGCTCGGCGTCCGGCACGACCTCGGAGACCAGGCGCGTGGCAAGCGCGCGCTGGGCGTCGATGAAGCGGCCAGTGAGCAGCAGTTCGTAGGCGATCGAGGTGCCGACCGCTCGCGGCAGCGTGTAGCTGATGCCCATATCGCAGCCGGTCAGACCGATGCGGATGAAGGCGGCGTTGAAGCGCGCCGAGGCGCCCGCCAGCCGCACGTCGCAGGCCAGCGCGAGCGCGAAACCGCCGCCGCTGGCCGGTCCGCGGACCGCCGCGATAAAGGGCTGCGGCAGTCGGCGGATCGCGACAACCAGGCGACTGATATGGCGCTGTATCTCGAGCGTCGCGCTGGTCGAACCGCCCAGCGTCTCGTCGCCGGGGCGGCCGCCGCTATGTTCCTTGAGGTCGAGCCCGGAGCAAAATGCGCGGCCGGCGCCCCGCACTATGATCACACGGGTGGTGCGGTCGGAGCCCAGCCGGTCGAGGTAGTCGTGCAACTCGGACACCAGGGTCGAGTTGAGCGCGTTGAGGGCGTGCGGACGGTTGAGCGTTAGCCAGGCAATCGCCCCGTCCTGTTTCACTTCGAGTGCTTCGTATGTCATCGCGTGTCCCGCCTGTTGTCGCTTGAGTCGGACGCGGCCCGCGATGGTCCGCGCGCGCGCTTTCCAACTTAACCGAACGTGTCGCGTACGCGCTAATCGGACGTCGGTTCTGATAGATGCGGGAAGGTGGCTGCTCGAGAGAATTTATCCGAAAATCTTTTTCTTGCTCATCAAAGTTGAATGATTAACTAACTTAGAGCAATCTAAAACTTACGTGAGTTGCTTTCTGCTTGTGCCATGTTAACGCTATCACAAGCATTCACAAGCAGATTTGACCTGTTGTTTGCACAAGGCACCTTGACTCTGCTAAGGCAACGACAGAGGTTATGTCTGCAGGCTGAAATCACACATCCCACCGGCTGCCGCGAATGAAAAAAGGTGCGCCTCAAAAAGCAACGTCCGCAGGCAAGTCCACGCAGAGTATGGCTCAAATAGCTCCGAGCGATCAGATTTTTACCATCAAGGAATTGTCGGAACACCTGCGGGTTCATCCAACGACCATTTACCGTTTGCTCAGACAGGGACGTTTGCCCGGGTTCCGCGTCGGCAGCAACTGGAGATTCAGTCGCGAAGCGATCGAACAGTGGGAGCGCGAGCAGGCTGGCCGAGCGGCTGGAAGCCCGCCGCGCCGCCGCCGCGCCCGCCATCGTCACTAGAGTTCGGACTCTCCCTCCGCGATTTGCGCGCGAATGACGCGCCGCCCTCGCCAGGTTTCGATTGCGAGCCACGGGCCCGCGCAATCCTAGTTGTTTTTGCCGTCGTGGATTTGCCGGCGTGCGTCCGGCGGCGCCGCGTTTGACAACCGGCCTTCATTCCGAATAGCTAACCTCAAACACCCGCCGGAGAATTTTTAGAACGATGCCGACCAAGTACGTGGAAGTGCAGGGCTGCGCCACCTATTACTATTATGCGGGTGAAACCACGCTGCCCGACGTGGTGCCGGACCTTTCGCGAGGCCGCAAATTGATCATGCTGCATGGCGCGGGCTCCAACGGCCATACCTGGCACAATCAGCTCGACCATCTCGGCCGCGCGCACAGCCCCGTCGCGATCGATCTGCCGGCGCATGGCCGCTCCTCGGGCGTCGAGGGGTTCAAGACGGTCCAGGAGTATACCGACTTCGTAGTCGCCTTTCTCGACGCGCTGGGCATCGGCTCGGCGGTGATCGCGGGGCGCTCGATGGGCGGGGCGATCGCGATGGACATGGCGATGCGCTACCCCAAGCGGGTCGAGGCGATCGTGCCGGTGGTCAGCGCGGCCAAGTTCAATATCGAGCCCAAGCGCGTCGAAGCGCTGCGCGGGATCGCGATGGGCCGTGCGCCGCAGGCCTTTGTCACCTACGGCTACTCGCCGGCCACCGTCAAGGATCGCTTCGAGGTCGTGCGCGAGGGCTGGATGGAGCAGATTCAGACCGATCCGCGAGTGCGCTACACGGACATGGTGGCCTGCACCCGATGCGATCTGAGCGAGCAAATCGCAAAGATCGACAAGCCGACGTTTATTCTGGCCGGCGCCGACGATCCGATCACCACGCCGGCCGACGCCGAGCTTATCCACGGGTGCATCCGTGGCTCGAAACTGCGGGTGGTCGCCGACGCCGGCCACCATCTGCCCAACGAGCAGCCGGCCGAAATCAACTCCGCCATCGAGAGTTTTCTCTCCGAACTGTAGCCAGGGAGCGTCCGATGAGCCTAAGCCGCAAGACCGCGCTGGCCGGTGTATACGAGCATCCGGCCCGCTTTGCGCCCAACAAGAACATGTTCCAGATCATGGCCGAGAGCGTGCGCGGCGCGCTCGACGACGCCGGCCTCAGGATCCAGGACGTCGACGGCGTATGCACTACCGGTATCGGGATGAGCGGGATGGGAATCGTGGGGTTCTGCGACTACATGAACCTGACGCCCAACTTCGTCGACTCGACCTCGATCGGCGGCTCGTCGTTCGTCGCCCAGACCGCGCACGCCGCCGCCGCGATCGCGGCCGGGCTGTGCAAGGTCGCCGTGGTGGTCTACGGCTCGACCGCGGCCTCGCAGCGCTTCGCGATAGGCACCGGTGGCGGGGGCGGTGGCAGCGATCCGTGCGATCAGTATGAAGTGCCGTTCGGACCGACCACGGTGGGGGCCTACGCGATGACGGCGCAGCGCCACATGTACGAATACGGCACGACCTCCGAGCAACTGGCCGAAATCGCGGTCACGATGCGCCTGCACGCCTCGATGAATCCGGCGGCCAAGTACCGCGACCCAATCACCGTCGAGGACGTGATGGCCTCGCGGATCATCTCGTCGCCGCTGCATCTGCTCGACTGCTGCATCATCAGCGACGGCGGCGGCGCGTTGGTGATTACTTCGGCCGAGCGCGCACGCGATCTCAAGAAGAAGCCGGCTTACATTCTCGGTTGCGGCGAGACCGTGCGTCATCCGGCGCGCGGCCGCCGCGACTTCATGGAGATGGCGGCGGCGCAGTCGGGAGCGCTCGCATTCGAGCGCGCCGGCGTCACTCCGGCCGACATCGACATGGCGATGATCTACGACTCGTTCACTATCACGGTGCTGATGACGCTGGAGAATCTCGGATTCTGCAAGCGCGGCGAGGGCGGCGCGTTCGTCTCCGGCGGGCGGTTGCGCTACGACGGCGCGCTTCCGATCAACACCGACGGCGGCGGGCTGTCGTCGAACCATCCCGGGATGCGCGGCATCTTCCTAGTCATCGAGGCAGTGAAGCAGTTGCGCGGCGAGTGCGGTCCGCGCCAGGTCAATGACTGCGAACTGGCGCTGTGCCATGGCACCGGCGGCACGCTCGGTATCCGCCATTCGGGCGCGACGCTCATCCTGAGCAATCAGTAGAGCGGCAAAGCGGCGCGGCGCTAAAACAGTAAAACGGGAACTCCACGATGGCTGACGAAAAATCCGACAAGAAAAAATATGCGAAGCCGCTACCGCGCATCGACGAGGAGAGCCGCCCGTGGTGGGAAGCGCTCAAGCGCCACGAGTTGTATATCCAGAAGTGCCGCGACTGTGGCGACCTGCGGTATTATCCCAGAGCGCTCTGCACCAACTGTCTAAGCTCGAGCACCGAGTGGGTGCGTTGCGCCGGGAAGGGCATCGTCTACACTTTCACGGCGACGATGCAGAATCAGGCGCCGGGCTTTCGCGAATCGCTGCCCTACGTCATGGCCTACGTCGAACTCGACGAGGGGCTTAAGGTGCTGACCAACCTTGTGGAGTGCAAGCCCGATGAGGTTAAAATAGGAATGCCCGTCGAGGCCGTGTTCGAAGACGCCACGCCTGAAGTGACGTTGCTCAAGTTTCGCCCGGCGAGGTAAGGACGTCGTGTAAGTGGCCACAATCCTCGACCTGCACAGCCACAGCGAAGCCTCGGAAGACAGCCGCGCGCCGCTGGAGGCCTACCTCAACTGGATCAAGCTGCGCCACCAGGAGCGTCCCGTCGACGGCATCGTGCTCACCGAGCATCGCCAGTTCAACGCCGGCCCCGACTACCGCGCGCTCGAGGACAAGTTCGGCCTGATGGTGCTCAAGGCCTCGGAAGTCGAGACCGACTACGGACACGTGCTGGTCTTCGGGGTGACCGAGGAGATGACGCGGCGCTTCGATTTCGCCAACGTCCGGCTGAACGCGCAGGAATTGATCGACGAGGTCGCGCGGATGGGCGGAGTCGCCGTGCCGTGTCATCCCGGGCGCCCGACCGTCGGCCTTTACGAGCATTACGCCGCCAAGCCGCCGCTTGAGAACGTAGTCGCGGTCGAGGTCCTTAACGGCGGCTCGCGCAAGGGCGAGGACGATCGTTCGATGGAGCTGGTGCGCACCTACGGCTATCGCGCGGTGGGCGGCTCGGACAGCCACCTGGTCAGCCTGATCGCGCTCTGCGCGACCCGCTTCGAGGCCGACGTCCGTTCGATTGAGGACCTGGTGCGCGAATTAAAAGAGGGCAAGTACCAACCGGTCGATTTCCGACCCAAGCGCAAGCCCGTGCCGGCGGCGGTCCCTGACGAGGTAAGGCACAATGGCGGTTGATTACGATCCGGCGCTGATCGGCAGGGTCTTCGAGGTTACCGATCCGGTCGAGGTCAGCGCCGAAGGCATCAGCAAGTTCTGCGTCGCCATCGGCGAGACCAACCCGCTCTATACCGACGAGGCGGCGGCCAAAAAAGGGCCGTACGGAACCATCGTGGCGCCGCCCGCGTACGCGGTCACCTTCCGCAACGGGCGTCATTTTTTCACCCACGTGCCCCGCTTCGGAGCCGCCGGCTTCGACGCCGGCAAGGATGTCGAGTTCCGTGCGCCGATTCGTCCCGGCGACAAGATGACGCTCAGCTCCCACGTCAAGGAGATCTACGAAAAGACCGGGCGCAGCGGCTCGATGGTATTCGTGGTGGTGCGCTCGACCGTGCAAAATCAAAACGGCGAGGTCGTCGCGCACATCGACCATCGCTTCATGAACCGGCCCTAGGTTGCCAATGCCCATGACGAAATTCGACGCGGTCAAGATCGGCGATACGCTCGGCCCGCAGGAAATCTACCTGAGCAAAGACCAGGTGCGGACCTACGCGCGCACCTGCGGGATGGACGTGCCGCGCTTCACCGACGACGAGGGCGCGCGCAAGGAAGGATTGCCCGGGATGATCGCGCCGGGCAACCTGAGCCTGGCCATGCTCTCGCGGCTGGTGACCGACTGGATCGGGTCGAGCGGGGCGCGCCTCGCGCGGCTGGGTACCACCTACAGACAGCCGGTGCAGCCCGACCACACCATTACGCTGAACGGTTTTGTCACCCACCTGGAGCCGGCCGAGAAACGCGTCGAGATCGACGTCTGGATCGAGAACGAGGACGCCGAGCGATTGGTAATCGGCACCGCCAGCGTCGAATTTCCGTAAGCCCGCGCCAGCTCGCAAGCGGCGCCGGCGTTGAACGATCGATGCGCCGTTACAGCAGGGCGCCGCGGAAGGGCTCGTCGCGCACCGGCGGATACTCGATTAGGCTGAGCGCCCAGCGCCGCGCCTGCCGCAGCGCCTCCTCGGCGCGCTTGAACAACCGTTCCCGATGCATCGTGTTCCACACGTAGACGTCGACCGACGGCTCGTCGCTGAGCGTAACGTCGAGCATCCAGTCCTCCAGCTGAGGGCCGCATACCAGCAGCCGCACGACGCGGCCGTGATCCAGGATTACGCCGCGTGCTTCGCGCGGCAGACGGAACTCATCCTTGATCCGCTTGATCAGCCGGGCGGGATAGTGCTCCTCGGTCATCGCGACGTATACCCATTGGCCGGGCTGCGGATTGGCCGCGCGCGCGATGCGCAGGTTGTTGTCGGTCAGGTCTTCCTTGGCGCGGTCCTGGTTGTAGTCGCGCGCGACCGAGTAGAAGTCCTCGACGATCCGTAGTTGCATCGTCGTCTGGTCGGAATCGGCCTGCCGCGGCGTGCTCGGTTCGACGCGGGCCGTGTCGGGCGCGGACGGTTCGGGTTTGCGGGGCCGCTTGACCGAGGTTTCGACCCACCATCGGTTTGTGACGTTGGGCTTGATCGCCATCGCGCTCACATCATAGCTGCCGCAGCGGCTCTCGCGCGATAGTCACGCGACGACACCACGCAGATGTGGGAGCGGTGGTGAAGAGCGGGAGTACGCGCGCGCGACGTGGAGTCGCGAGCCAGGAGAAAGCATCGGCTCCGGGTGTCGAAACGCCGACATCGGGGGCGCGATGCGAGGGTCAGTGAAAAGCGCGGCGCAGACGCCGACTCGCCCGCGAGCGGCGCCGTCGGGTCGGCGGGTTCACCCTGCGAATCGATGAGCTCGCACGGCGAGGTGAGGGATTCGCGCGCCGGGGCGCAGCGGCTGTGCGGCGCGCCGTCGTGCGCCCGGTCATCCGTATCCGCGTGCGTATCCGCGTGCGTATCCGCGTGCGTAGCCCCGCACGCCGCTCGGGTCGGCGCAGCCCGCGAACCATCCTGAGTGCGAAGGCATCGGCCTTGCGCTCGGCATCGGTCCAGAACAGGTAATGGCCCATCTCGTGATAGACCATCGCGATCCACATCCGCTCCTTGTTGTATATGCGGCCGTGCTTCCAGTTCTCAGGGTGGACCAGATGGATGCGGCCATCCTCGAAGGTTTTGCCCGCGGTCTTGCCCCAGTCGAGGTATTCGAACCATTCGATCGCCGGGCGTTTGACGTTGTAGTAGCGGCAGAAGTCGGAAATGGCGCTCCGAAACGCACTGGCGCGATGCAGGCGGAAAAAGAGCACGAGATTGCGGTCAATCTCCCTACGATTGACGATTGGCGGAACGATCATTCGCACGGAACGAGGACCTCCAGATGGCGCCCACGATCATAGAAGGCCGATGGCGAAGCAGTCAAACGAGGCGTGAAAAGTCAAGAAAACCATGACTTTTCAACTAGTTAGACTATCAGGAAGGCTTCGCGGACAGGGCAGATAAAGGCCAGATTGGTCGACGCAGGCGATGCGCGCTTCAGTACATCGCGGCCGGGAAGGCCCTTAACTTAGCCGCGCGTCGCGAGTCCCACGCCGCACCCCGTCAGGCGCGGTGGGCCCGCAGCGCGCTCGGACGCTTGACGCGGCGGCTGCGGTTGACCGTCATATGCTGGAGGCGTCCCGCCTCTTTCAACCGCAAACGGGTCAGCGGCAGGGGCGAATCGGCGGTGCCGGTCGCCATGCTGCTCAGCCGATCGCGCAGCGCTTCGGGGCTTATCTCGAGCGCGTCGCAGACATTCTCAAAGCTGAACGGCACGTTGCTGCCGCGCGCCATCACCCATCGCGCGGCCTCGATAAACAGCCGCCGCTTGCGCGCGCTGAACGCCCCGCGCCAGTCCTGCATGATGTTGATCGCGTCAGCCAGCACCGCGAGCATCAGCCGCTGCTCGCTCGTGAACCGGCTCTTGCCAAACAACTCGAAGAACTGGCTGGGTAGAATGAGATCCGAGGCCGTGAACAAATCCGGCGCTTGTGCGCCAAGGTTGCGTTGTCGCATAGCTAACGACTCCCGCCTGGTCCGGGCGATCGACTCGCCGCACGAGACTTGAAGCTTTCCCCGAGTTAGCCCGCGTATCCCCCAGCTCTTGCGTCATTGTCACCGATGACCCAGAGCATGGTTAGCCGACCATAGTTATGCGAATCGGGCATTTCAAGAGTGACGGCCTAATTTTTTTTGCAAGCGCAGCTAATGAACCGGCCTTGCGCAGAGGTGCCACGCCAGGTCATGTACGCCGGCCGGCGTAAGGCGCATCGCGCCGCGATTTTGAAGCGCGTGGGGAGACCTCGGACTCCCCTAGGGACGCCCGGCGGCCATCTGGTATAGTTCGGGTAAGAAACCCCGCAATTGACTCGGGGCCGGAGGGCAAATTATGGCGGATTTCTTTTCCAAAGAGACGATTAAAAGCCTGCGCAAGCTGCGCCAGCTCAAGCCCGACTATTTCAAGGCGTTCATGGACTGGGACGACATGGTCTTCAAGGACGGTGCGCTGCCCGCCAAGACCAAGGAACTGATGGGGGTCGCGGCGGCACACGTCACGGCTTGTCCGTGGTGTATCGAGGACCACGTCAAGCGCGCGATCAAACAGGGTGCGACTGACGAGGAGATCGCCGAGGCGGCGTTCGTCGCGATGGCGCTGCGCGCCGGCGGGGCCTTTGCCCATTCCTCGATTGCGATGGCGGTGAGCGACGAACAGCGCGCCAAGGCGGCCGCTCAGGCGCACAATCACGAAGGCCACAATCACTAGGCGCGTGCAGCAACGGAGTTGTCGGTAATGGAGCACGCAGGGACGCGCCGCACGACGCGGCAAATCGGGATCGGCGCACTCAAGGTCGGCGGGGGCGCCGCTGTAGTCGTTCAGTCGATGTGCGCGACGCGCACCGTCGATATCGATCAGACGGTGGCGCAGACGCATCAGCTCGCCCGCGCCGGCGCGGGAATCGTGCGGATCGCACTGGACAATGAAAAGGAAGTTCCGGCGCTCAAGGAAATTCGCGCGCAGACCCGCGGCATCGTGTTGTCGGTGGACCTCCAGGAGAACTACCGCATCGCCGGCAAGGTCGGCCCGCACGTCGACAAGATTCGTTACAACCCGGGCCATCTGCACCATATCGAGAAAGGCAAGAGCATCCCGAACAAGGTGCGATGGCTGGTCGAGATCGCGCGCGAGCACAACCTCGCGATCCGCATCGGGGTCAACTGCGGCTCGGTCGCGCCGGCGTTTCTGGAAAAGTACCCGGGCGATCAGCTAAGCGCGCTGGTCGAGTCGGCGGTATGGCACTGCGAGTTGATGGACGAGCTGGGCTTCGACCGCTTCGTGGTGTCGCTGAAAGACTCCGACCCGATCAAGGTGCTGGAGGCCAATCGGCGCTTCGCCGCGCGACGCCCCGACGTTCCGCTTCATCTCGGAGTCACCGAAGCGGGGCTGCCGCCCGACGGTATCATCAAGACCCGAATCGCGTTCGAGAAGCTGCTCGCGCAGCAGGTTGGCGATACCCTCCGCGTCTCGCTGACGCTGCCCAACGAGCGTAAACACGAAGAGGTCACCGTCGGCCATCAGATCATCAAGGACGTCGAGAGCGGACGGTTCATCTCGGTGCCCGACTTCGGCACCGGCCTCAACATCATCTCGTGCCCGTCGTGCTCGCGGGTGGAGAACGAGAAATTCGTCGAGTTGGCGCAGCAGGTGAAGGACGTTACGGCCTACGCCTCGCGTCATCGGATCACGATCGCGGTGATGGGATGCCGGGTCAACGGGCCGGGCGAGACCGACGATGCGGACCTGGGGTTATGGTGCGGTCCGACGACGGTGAATCTGAAGAAGAAAGATCGCAAGCTGGGCAATTTCCGCTACGATGACGTGTTGACGCGCCTGCGCACCGAAGTCGACAAGCTGATAGCCGAGCGCTCGGCGGCCGCCAACAACTAACGAATCAAAGAGAATTTCACCGGCACGGAGCGGGCGCGTGCGCGATCAGCGCGCGCGCCCGCTCCGTGCCTTGAGCTGGCAGGTAGCGAGCGAGCAGTAGTGCTCGCCGCCCTCGCCGTCGAGCGTCTCCGATGCGCCGCGTGCGACGAAACTTCGCCCGCACGCGGCGCATCGCACGATCCTCTCGTCGTGGCCGAGCAGCGGTAGCAGTTCGGCCACGGCGCGGACGTCCGTATCCGCATCCTCGGTGGCGGGGCGCGCGGCGCTAAGCGCCGCGCGCCCCGCCACCGAAAGGGCCGGCGTCGCTGGGGCGGCGCCGGCTTCGCCGGGGCGGCGCGGAGTGCGGCCAAAGGCCGCACTCCGCGCCGCCTCGCGCGCCAGCGCGTCGGCTTCTTCGTTGCGCACGTCCCCGGCGTGTCCGCGCACCCACTCGAAGCGCACATCGTGCCGGGCGACCTCACCGTCGAGCTGTTTCCACAGGTCCAGGTTCTTCGTCCGGCGCCAACCCTCGTTCATCGTCTTGACCAGGTACTGGCTGTCGCTGCGAAGGATGACCGGGAGGCCGGGATCAAGAGCGCGCAGCGCCTCGATCGCCGCCATTATCTCCATCCGGTTGTTGGTGGTCTGTGAATCACCGCCGCTAAGCCGATGCGTCCCTCCCTCGGGCGTGACGATTACGACGCCCCATCCGCCGGGCCCCGGATTGCCCTCGCACGAGCCGTCGGCGTAAACGAGGACGGGCGCTGACGATGTTGTGGCCACTGGCGGTCGCTCAAGCTCCGCGCGCGCGGCGCAGATCTTCGAACCATCGCAGGTAATGGCGCGCCGACGCCGTCCAGGAGAAGTCCGCCGCGAAGCAGTTATCCATCAGGCGCTGCCACGCCGGGCGGTCCGTGTATAGCCGCCGCGCCCGCGCCAGCGCATCGACCATCGCACCGGCTTGGTAATCGCTGAACATGAAGCCGTTGCCGGTGCCCTGTTGCGGATCAAACTCGGCAACCGTGTCCTTCAGGCCGCCGGTCGCGTGCACCAGCGGCGCCGTGCCGTACTTGAGCGCATACATCTGGGTGAGCCCACAGGGCTCGAACCGCGACGGCATCAGGAAGATATCACTCCCGGCCTGGATCTGATGGGCGACAGTGTTGTCGAAGGCGAGGTGCACGCGCAACTGGCCGGGGAACCGGGCTTCGGCGGATTTGAAAAACTTCTCGAGCGACGGATCGCCGCTGGCGAGCATCACAAGCTGTACGCGGAGGCCCATCACCGCGTCGAGCGCCTCGCCGAGCAGATTGATGCCCTTTTGCGGCGTCATCCGGGTGACCATCCCGAGTATCGGCGCGTCGTCGCGATCGGGCAGGCTGGTCATCTTGCGCAGCGCGCGACGGCAGAGTGCCTTGCCCTCGCGCAGCGCGGGCGTGTACTTGGCGGCGATCGTCGGGTCGATCGCCGGGTCCCATTCGGTATAGTCCGCGCCGTTGAGGATCCCGACGAAACGGCTGCCCTTGTCGCGCAGGACGCCCTCCAATCCAAAGCCCAGTTCCGGATCGCTGCTCACCTCGCGCGCGTAGGTCGGGCTCACGGTTGAGGCGCCGTCGGCCAGCATGATCGCGCCCTTCATCAAATTGCCTCGTCCCCAGAACTCCAGGCACTCGATGGAGAAGTAGGAACGGTCGAGGTTGAGCAGACCGAAATCCGCCGCCTCAAAGATTCCCTGGAAAGCGAGGTTGTGCATGGTGAAGATCGTCAGCGTAGCGCCAAGCGCCTCGCGGAGCGCCGGGTCTGCCCGCGCCACGATCGGCGCCACCGCGGCGTGCCAATCGTGGGCATGCAACACGTCAGGCCGGATGAAGTGCGCGGCGGCGAGCGCGGCCGCGCGACCAAACATCACGTAGCGTTGCAGATTGTCCGGGTAGTCCGCGCCACGCTCGCCATATACTCCCGCGCGATCGAAGTAAGCCGGATGACGGACGAGGTAGAGCGGCACGCCGTCGCGGGTCTCGGCCCGCAGCAGGTCAAAGCGCTCGGAGGAGCCGCCCACCTGGACCGAGAGATTCTGGGCCTCCGGCGCTATTTTGATCGCGTCGATGACGCTGCGGTAGCCGGGCAAGATCACCACCGGCTCTGCGCCGCATTGCCTGAGCGCGGCGGGCAGCGCGCCGATTACGTCGGCAAGTCCGCCGGCCTTGGCCCACGGCGCGATCTCAGCGGCGACGATTGCGATCTTCACTTTCTCGCGCGTCGCGGCGAGGAACCCGGGCAGAGTAGACTTCGCAAGTTCCCGGGCAAGCAGTCGCTAGTTCAGTACGGTACGCTCAGCGGCGGCCGGCGCGGCTTCCGGAAGTTGCTCGGTTCCGTCGCGCAGCGCGTGCTGCAGCACCTCGTCCACCGTATCGACGAACACGAACGCTATCTCTTTACGCACTTCTTCGGGGATATCCTCGAGGTCGCTTTCGTTGCGCCGCGGCAAGATCACGGTTTTGATTCCCGCGCGCCGCGCGGCCAGCACTTTTTCCTTGACTCCTCCGACCGGCAGGACCTTGCCGCGCAGAGTTATCTCGCCGGTCATCGCAACTTCGGAGCGCACCGGGCGACCGCTCAGCAGTGAGGCCAGCGAGGCGGCGATGGTCACGCCGGCGGACGGACCGTCCTTGGGAATGGCGCCTGCCGGGACATGTATATGAAGATCGGATTTTTCGAAGAAGTCGGGCGCGATGCCGAGTTGCCCTGCGCGCGATCGCACATAGGAGAGCGCCGCCTGCGCCGACTCCTTCATCACGTCGCCTAGCGAGCCGGTGATGGTGACGCCTTTCTGTCCGTTCATCCGGGTGCTCTCGATGAACAGGATGTCGCCGCCGTTGGGGGTCCAGGCGAGACCGGTTGCGACGCCGGGTTCCTGGGTGCGCTCGGCGACCTCGGAGAAAAACCTGCGCGGGCCCAGAAAGCGATGCAGCATGTCGGGCGTAACGAGCTCGGGCGCGGTTTCGCCCTCGGTGATGGAGCGCGCGATTTTGCGGCACACGCGGCCGATTTCGCGCTCGAGGTTGCGCAGGCCAGCCTCGCGCGTGTAGCTGCGGATGATTTCGGACACCGTTTCCGGGGTGAACTCGATCTTGAGGTTGCCCAAGCCGTTCTCGCCGATCTGTTTGGGCACCAGGTGGCGTTCCGCGATTTGGAGCTTCTCCTCCTCGGTGTAGCCGGGCAGCTCCAGCACTTCCATCCGGTCGCGCAGCGCGGGCGGAATCGGATCGAGCACGTTGGCCGTAGTCAGGAACAATACCTTGGAGAGGTCGAAGGGGACGTCGAGATAATGATCGACGAAGGCGTTGTTCTGCTCAGGGTCGAGCACCTCGAGCAGCGCCGAGGCCGGATCGCCACGAAAGTCCGTCCCGAGCTTGTCGACTTCGTCGAGGATGAACAGCGGATTGTTGGAGCCGGCGTTGCGCAGACCCTGGATCATGCGGCCGGGCAAGGAGCCGATGTAGGTGCGGCGATGGCCGCGAATCTCGGCCTCGTCGCGGATACCGCCGAGCGACAGCCGCACGAACTTGCGTCCCAGCGCGCGCGCGATCGAGCGGCCGAGCGAGGTCTTGCCGGTTCCCGGCGGTCCCACGAAGCACAGGATGGGCCCCTTGGTGTCGCTCTTGAGCTTGCGCACGGCGAGGAATTCGAGGATGCGCTCTTTGACCTTTTCGAGGTCGAAATGGTCCTCGTCGAGCACCGACCGGGCGTGCTTGATGTCAAGATTGTCATCGGTGGAAACCGACCAGGGCACGCTGACCAGCCAATCGAGGTAGGTCCGCACCACGGTATGCTCGGCCGATTCGGGCGGGATCATCTTGAGCCGATCCAGTTCCTTGTCGGCCGCCTTGCGCGCGTCCTCGGGCATCTTCGCGGTCTCGATTTTTTTCTCGAGGTCCTCGATCTCGGAGGATCGCGCGTCGCCTTCGCCAAGCTCCTTCTGGATCGCCTTGAGCTGCTGGCGCAGATAGTACTCGCGCTGATTCTTGTTGAGCTCGGTCTGGACCTGCGACTGGATCTTGTGGCTCAGCTCCAGCAGCTCGATCTCGCGCCCCAGGATGACGATGAGCTTCTCCAGGCGCGCACGCACGTCGTTGGTCGACAGCAGATCCTGGGACTCCTCGACCGCGATCTTCAGATAGGAAGCGACCATGTCAGTGAGGCGGGCAGGCTCGCGCACCTGCATCGCCATCACCTGCAGTTCGTCGGGCAGATAGGGCACCAGCGACACGAACTTGGAAAACTGGCTCACCAGATGAGCCTGCAGCGCGTCGAGTTCCTTGTCGCCCTCGACGGACTCGGCCAGGCGCCGCACGTTGGCGCGGAAGTAGGGTTCGGTTTGAACGAAATCCAGCAGGTCGATTCGCGCGATGCCCTGCACCAGTACCCGCACGCTATGGTCGGGATACTTGAGCATCTTGAGAATCCGAACCGCGGTCCCGCGCGGGAACAGTCCTTCGGGAGCGGGATTCTCCTCCTCAGGATTTTTCTGCGCTGACAGGCCGATTACACGCGAGGCCTGGCCCACGTCCTCGATCAGTTTGAGCGAGGTCGGACGCGAAACCAGGAAGGGATGAATCTGGTTGGGGAAAATCACGATGCCGCGCAGCGGCAGCACCGGCAAAACGTCCGGGACTTCGACCTTGCTTAGATCCTCTTCGATGTCGAAGCGCTTTTCGCCTTTGGCCTTATCGGATTTTTCTGTCATAGATGACTGAGCCGCCTCCGCAATAGCGGCCGAGAGCCGCTGGCGCTTCCACCGTCGCAATCGATTAACGTAATATACACCTTTCGGGCAGACAAGATCGGCCTCACTGTCTAGAACTTAGCCACGATTGTTGTGGCGCGCCAATTGTCGAGACAATAGCTTGGCAAAGCATCAGTTCGAGAAAGTTTTCACAGTGGAGGAAGCCAACGCCCTTATCCCGCGCATGGAAGTTTTAGTGCGCGGATTGCAGGTCGAAGCCGACGCCTTGCGTGCGCGCATCCGCGAACTCGCCCGCCACCACGATTCCTCCATCGCGGCGATGCCGTTGTCCGATCTCATCGACCGCTACCCTCAACTCAAAGAAAACGCCTCGCGGATGGCCGAGATGGCCGGGCAGGTAGAGGGCCTAGGATGCTTTCTGAAAGACATCGATCTGGGTCTGGTCGATTTTCCTTACGAGATCGAAGACGACGTGGTCTTTTTGTGCTGGCAATCCGGCGAGCGCCAGATCATCGCCTGGCACACCGTCGATTCCGGTTTCTCCGACCGCCGGCCGCTGCCCGGCGTAAACAAGCCGTACCTGAATTGATCATCTTTAGCTCTTTGCGACGACGTCCGGAGGCGCAGCCCCGATGGTAGCCGTGCTGTTCTTATATTTGCTGAGCCTGGTCTGCTGGCTGGGCGGGATGGTGTTTTTCACCGCGCTGGTCGCGCCCGTGCTGTTCAAGGTGTTGCCGATGACGGAAGCGGGCAAGCTGCTGGGCGTACTGTTTCCGCGCTACTACGTGCTGGGCTATATCTGCGGTGCGATCGGCTTGATCCTCGCGATCTATCTATGCGCGACCCGGATGCCCCGGATGTGGTGGGCGATGGCGGCGCTGGCGCTGCTGATCGCATTGGGACTGACCACTTACGCCGGGGCCGTGGTGCGGCCCCAGGTCGACGCTATCCGCGGCGTGACCGAGGAGGCGAATCCTGACCCCGCACGCCGTGCCGAATTCGACCGGCTCCACCACCTGTCCGTCATGCTCAACGGCGGAGTGATGTTGCTCAACCTGGCGGCGCTGCTCGCAAGCGCGGTCGCGCTAACTCCTCCGCTAATTCCTCGTGGATAAGTGGCGCTCGAGGATGACGTCCCTGGAGGATGACGTTCCTGGTGGATAACGGCGACATTAAGGCGGTGGTGTTCGATCTCTTCGACACCCTGGTCAAGTGGGAACCCGAGCGGTTACCGCTTTTGCATTGGCGCGAGCGTGCGACGCACAGCACTCTCCCGTGGATACTACCGTCGCTCCAGGAGCGGATGGGCTCGCGGTTCGAGATCGAGACGTTCCTCACCGTTTATCACGACGTGATCGACGAGATTAACGCCGAACGCGAACGCGAGGGCATCGAAATAACTTGCCAGCAGCGCTTCGATCGCACTTTGGAACGTTTGGGCTACTCGGACCCCGCCGAGCGCGATCTTCTGGCCTTCCATGTTACGCGCGTTCATATGGACGGCGTGCGCAAGGTCACCTTCGCGCCGCCCGAGCGCTCGCACGCCGTGCGCCGGCTGGCGCCGCATTTCCGCCTCGGCCTGCTCTCCAACTTCGACGACGCGCAATGCGGACGCGAGGTCCTGCTTGATACCGGCGTCGCCGACCTGTTCGAGGCGGTGATAATTTCGGCCGAGGCCGGCTTGCGCAAACCCAATCCGCAAATCTACCAGCGCATTCTTACGATGCTGCAGGTGGAGCCGCACGCGGTCCTGTTCGTCGGCGACACACCGCGCGAGGACGTGCTCGGGCCGCGGCGCGCGGCGATGCGCGTGGCGTGGGTGAACAAGCGCGGCGCTTCGCTGCCCGACGGCATCCCCGAGCCGGACCTCATGATCGCCGACATCGCCGAGCTCCCCGCACTGCTCGGAGTGTGACCCGCGATGCAACGCCGTCCGGCAATCGCGGTAATCGGTGGCGGCGATGGCGCCAGCGTCGAAGTGCTGGAACTCGCGCACAAGGTCGGAGCCGAGATCGGCGCGCACGGCGCGACGCTCATCTGCGGCGGACGCGGCGGCGTCATGGAAGCGGCGGCGCGCGGAGCGTTCGAGCGCGGCGCGCATACCGTCGGCATCCTGCCCGGCTACGACCATGGTGCCGCCAATCCGCATATCGAATTCGCGATCGCGACCGGGATGGGTGAGGCGCGCAATGCCGTCGTGATCGGCAGCGCCGACGCCGTGGTTGCGCTTGCCGGTGAGGGCGGCACGCTGAGCGAAATCGGGTTTGCGCTCAAGATTGGCCGCCCCACGGTCGCATTGCGCGCATGGGCGCAAATCGAGGGTATCGAGCACGCCGACGAACCGGCGGCCGCCGTGGGCGAGGCAATTCGGATGGCGCGGTTGATGGCGGCTCGCCAGGGGCGCAAGAGCAAACGCGCAAGGCCGGGCGCTCAAGATCAGCCGTTCAAAATCGGGATGAGCAGGAAGGAGTAAGATTTCAAGGTGGCGATGGCTGAGGCGACACATCACGCGGCGCTCAGCGAGCTCGAGCAGGGGCCGTTCTCAGCCGCGCTGCGGCTCAAGATCGAAGCGCGCGGCGAGGGCGACGCAACGGTGCGGATGCCGTTTGGCGAGAGCATCCTGAACGCCGGCGGACCCGGCGTTCCGATCCATGGCGGCGCGATCGCGACGCTGGCCGACGTTGCCGCCTGCGCCGCCGTCTGGACGATGCCGCAGACGCGCAGCAGCGCGACCATCTCGATGACCGTCAACTACGCCGCGCCGGCGGTGAAAACCGATCTTGTCGCACGGGCTCGGGTGCGCCGCAGCGGCAAGCGTATCGCCAGTATCGCGGTCGAAATCCGCGACCAACAAGGCGCGCTCATCGCCGACGCGCTGGTTACCTACAAAATTGCCTGACCCGGCATCAATACTCGCCGCGGTTCGCGCGGCCGCCGCAATCCACGGTCTCAACTTGTGCGCCGCGGTCCCACTCGCACGCTACGACGCGATGGTCCAGCCCGAAGCGCGCGCGTCGCTCATCGATCCGGCGGCGCGTTCGATCGTGGTGCTCGGAAATGGCGGCGGCGATTTCTGGACGGCATTCAAACGGCACGCGGCGCGCAACCCTGGATGGTGGGAGCGCGAAAATCCGCTCGACGACTTCACTCGCGAGGTGGTCGAACGCGAGGTCGCGGCGCCGCTCCGCGAAGCCGCGCTCCGCTGCACCATAGTCCATCCGTTCATGCACGGCGGACCGACGCTCAACTTCGTCGAGCTCGGCAAGGCGGCGGGAATCGCCGGGCCGAGTATCTTGGGCGTCGTGGTGCATCCGGTTTTCGGCCCGTGGATCGCGTTTCGCGCGGCGCTGCTGCTCGACGTGGCGCCCGAGGTTCTGATTGACGCGCCGGGCGAAGCCTTCGGCTTCGATCCCTGTCCCGGATGCGTTCCGCGCAGTTGCATCGGCGCGTGTCCGGTCGGCGCGGTGAGTTTTCCGGCCGGATGGGACGTGCCGAAATGCTTGACGCATCGGGTCGAGGTCGAGCCCGATTGCGCCGGGCGATGCCACGCGCGGGCCGGATGCGTGATCGGTCCGGAGCATCGCTATGCCGACGATGAGCTCGCGTATCATCAGATGCGCGCGCTGCGCGCCATGCGCCCGTACTACGAAACGCACATCAAGCCCAAGCCGCGCGCCTGATATGATCCTGTTCGATCGGGGATCCAACCCGCTCAGGAAGCGCGGCCACGGCGAAGTTCGATCTGGCAAGCCGCCCGTCGTGCTCCGCGGCCGGCACGCCCGCGGGATCGGAGCCGGCCGAAAAGTCGGATACCAGACGCCGCGTCCGCAGGCGCGATCACTTAAGCCGTTTTGCGACCTCGGTGGCGAAGTAGCTCAGGATCATGTCGGCGCCGGCCCGCTTGATCGACGTCAGCACCTCCATCACAGCGCGCTCCTCGTCGAGCCATCCGTTTAGCCCCGCCGCCCGCAGCATCGAGTACTCGCCCGAGACGTTGTAGGCCGCCACCGGGACGCGGAACTCGTACTTGGCACGGTAGATCAGGTCCAGATACGGGAGCGCCGGTTTGACCATCACGATGTCGGCGCCCTCGGCGAGGTCGAGCGCGATCTCGCGCATCGCCTCGTCGCCGTTGGGTGGATCCATCTGGTAGGAGCGGCGGTCACCGAACTGCGGCGCCGACTCGGCGGCCTCGCGGAACGGTCCGTAAAAGGCCGAGGCGAATTTGGCCGAGTAAGCCATGATCGGAATGTGCGTGAAGCCGTTTTCGTCGAGCGTCCGCCGGATCGCGCCGACCCGCCCGTCCATCATGTCCGAGGGCCCGACCATGTCGGCGCCGGCGCGTGCGTGCGAGAGGGCCTCGCGCGAGAGCAGTTCAAGCGTCGCGTCATTATCGACGTCGTTGCCGCGTACTACGCCGCAATGCCCGTGGTCGGTGTACTCGCAAAGGCAGACGTCGGTTATCACGGCGAGGCCGGGAACGTGCTCCTTGATTTCGCGAACTGCGCGCTGCACTTCGCCCTGGTCGTTCCATGCCTCGCTGCCGTTGGGGTCCTTGCGCTGTGGGATGCCGAACAGGATGACCGCCGGAACCCCGGCCGCGTGCGTCTCGCGCGCGGCGCGCAGCACCTGGTCGACCGACATCTGCGCCACGCCGGGCATCGAGCTGATCGGACGTTTGACGTCGCGTCCCGGGCAGACGAAGAAGGGCTGGATCAAATCGTCGGGCGCGAGACGCGTCTCTCGGATCATCCGGCGCAGCGTCTCGGTACGCCGAAGCCGCCGTGGGCGATTGATTGGAAACGCCATCGCGATGCTTACCCCCTTAAGGGCGGAGCTAGAACCTCGCCGCCGATTATATTGATGAGACGCACAGGAACGAAACAGCTTTTCGCGCCGCAAAAAGAACGACGGGCGCCCCGTATGATCGAGACGCCCGCCGTGTTTGTGGCAGGGCTTGGCCGCCTCCGTTCGCGTTCCTACGGAAGCGAGAGACCCGGCAGAATCTGGGTATGCTCCAGCCGGACGGCCTGCAAGCTGTGCGGATCGAGGCCCAGCGCTTTCAGGATCGTCGGAGCGACCTGGGCAGTCTGCACAGAAGTGTTGACGCTTTCGGCCGAGAACTGCGGGTTTGCCAACAGCATCATGACGTTGGTGTCGTCATGCGCGAAGCCGCCGTGCTCCGAGACTTTTTTCTTCTTGCCGGTATAGACAACCCCGACGTTGGGCGCCACGACGATGTCCGGAGTGCGCGGGTCGGTCGCCGGATCGTTGAACATCAGGTCGAGCGAAGGACCCCAGAAAATCTCTCCGCCGTTGTATCCGCCTAGCACCGGATTAGTGCCGCTTTGCAGCATCCCGACCGCCGTCGCGGTGTTGGTCGGATTACTGTTTTCCAGCCACAGCAGCGATACGTCGTCCTCGGTCGGTCCGATCTGGTTGACCTCCGAGTCGGGTAACAGCGAACTGATAATCGTCGAGGGCGCAACCCCGCTGTTATCCGCGGGAATGCGCAGGAGCGTGCTGGGATCGATAGGCGACTGCCCATGCTTGGCGGTGATGATGATCAAGGTCGAAGCGTACTCGTGTTTCTTCTTGAGCTCGGAGACCATCAAGCCGATCGAGCTGTCGATAAACTCGATCTCCTGGAACAGCGAGTCGCTGGGAGTCCCGATCGAGTCGAGATAACCGCCAGTGGTGCTGTAGCCGGTGGCTACCGAGCCGTACTGATAGACTAGCTTTTCGCCGATGCTCACCGCCTGGAAGTTCATGCCGAGGATGCTCGGCATGGGCACGTGCCCGGTGCCGTTGTGGCGTTTGCCGTCGATCTCGTTGAGGATGGCCATCACCTTGAGACCGTCATAGCACTGGATGTTCTGAAAGCTCCCGGTGTAATCATCGCCGATTGCATTTTGATCCGGCAGGAACGGCACCCCGTTGTTGAGACAAGCGGGAATGACCAGTTGCGGCGGTGCCTGGGAGGCAAAGTTGGACGCATCGGAGTTGATTTCCGGCGAATAGAAGTCGTCGACGTTGTTTCCGTTGCCGGGCCCCGAGACCGCGATGTACGCCGCGTGTTTGTCGGACCAGGCGGTGCGCCCGCCGGCTTTGTGGATTACGCCGAAGACCGTGTTGGTGCGGACAAAGTTATACGGAAAGACCGGCTTACAGTTGTTGGCGGGATCGCGCTCGAGCTTGTTTGGGTCGATCGCATTGGCTTGGCCGTCGGTTCCCCCGCCGTTCAATTGCGTCTGGTCGATGTCGATGCCTTCCTCGTATTCCGTCCGGGTGCCGATCTGGCTAGGGCACAGTCCCGGCGCTCCTGTCAGGCCGTTGCCGGTCGTTGTCGCCGGCGGCGATAGCGAGCGGTCATAAGCGACGTCATAAAAGGCTCCTACCGTGCGCGGCGAGCCGCCCGCAACGATCGCCATCAGCCCCGGAAACGAATCCGACGGCTTAGAGGTAGAACTGTTCAAATAGTTCACGCCGTGCGCGCCGAGCGCCTTGAGATTGGGGCAATACGGCGCCCCACCGTTTTTGGTGCTGATGCCGTTAGCGCAGTTGGCGTAGTCCAGCGAGTGCATCCCGTCCACGCTGATCAGCAGCACGTGGCGGATGCGGTCGCCATGCGGCTCGGCAAAACCCTGCTGGATCGACGCCAGGACCAGCAGGAAGGCGCCGATGACGACGCCCGCTCTCAAGCTCTTACGCATATGCTCCTCCTGAAGTTAAGAAGTGAAATAGTCAAAGATCGAGGCGATTAATAATCGAAGCAAATTAATTGTGAATGGCGGCAGTGTTAACTGCTGATTGCGGGCAGTCTCGGTTGGCGAAAGGTGAATCTGAATACCGCGTTGCGCACGAACAGTCGCGCAACCGACCTTTTGGCTAATCAAATGACTACTGGAGGAACATAGCCATGGTGGAGAATCTATAGTGGTGAAGAAGCATCTCAGCCCGACTTGGACCCCTCAGAGCAATTAACCCGCCGTTAATCGCGCGATAATTCCTTCAATAGCGCAGCCTGCTACCGTCGGAGACGTACGCGATCTCTATTGCAGACATTCGCGTCTACTACGCGAGAAGGTGGAGAAATTGTGAAAGTCACCCTGAGACAAAGAGGTGCCGCGGCCAGAGCGTTGACCTGCGGTGCCTCCCTGGTGCTGCTCGCGGCGCTGCGGCCGGCGCTCGCCCAAGCGGCAGGTCCGGCGGCAGTCGCTCCCTATTCGGTTAGCACCTTTGCCGTGTCGGAAAACGAGTACAGCGCGCCTGATTCGATCACGTTCTCGCGCTACAACGTTTTCGTCGGCTACGGCAATGGCGGCGCGCCCGACGGCTCCGGCGGCGCGATGAGCACTATCGTCAAGTACAGGATGGACGGGACGGTGGTGAAAACATTCACCGTGGTCGGCCATAATGACGGCTTGCGATTCAACCGCGCGACTGGCGAGCTATGGGCGCTGCAGAACGAAGACGCGAACGCGACGCTGATCGTCATCGACCCCAAGAGCGGCAAGCAGAAGACCTTTACGCTCGGGACCGGACCCCACGGCGGCGGCTACGACGATCTCGTTTTCGACGGCGATTCAGTTTTCATCAGCGCGTCCAATCCCTCGACCAACACCCAGCCCGGCATTGCCAGACTCAAGCTCAACGGCAACAAGGTCAAACTCACTGGCGTGATCGACGACGACGCGTCGGCAACCGACGTGGCCACCGGGAACATCGTGACGCTCAATCTTACGGATCCCGATTCGTTAATGCTCGATCCGTTCGGCGAACTGCTGCTTGACTCCCAGGGCGACGGCGAACTCGTGATCGTGCAGCATCCCGGCCGCAAGTGCCAGAACGTGCTGGTCGTGCCTCTGACGTCGGAAGCCGGCGGGCAAACGGCGGGCAATACCACGGCCGACGACACCGTGTTCGTGAATTCCGCGCAGGGCACGCTGCTCGTGGCGGATAAGGACGGCGAGACGGTCTATTCGATAACCGCTCCGTATTTCGCGCCGGGCGCTGCCTATACCGCTATCGTGGCGACTGCCACACCGGGCGGAGCGACGGTTGCGGCCTTCGTCGGGCAGACCGATCTGACCACGGGCTTTGTCACCCCGATTTTGAGCGGACTCCAGAATCCGGGCGGAATGGCGTTCATTCCTGCCGATCACGACCCGAACCTGGGGCCCGCGGCCACAGGCGCAGGGACCAGCGAGTGCCCATAGTCGGGCGACTGGCGAGAGATTTGAAACTAAACCGTCATCGGTCTGACACATTGTCGTAACAATTATTTGGTTCGAATGGACGCTGCGGAGGTATACTCTCGCCGAGCGAGCGGGCCTCCGAATGAGAGGAGATTTATGAGGATTGTGCGAAACGTACTACTGCCGGTCGCCATGTTGCTGATCGGTGTGGGGCTCGTAACCTTCGGGAGCCGTAACGAGCCGAGACTCGGCTCCGGTGGTGCGGTCGGCGCCGCGGACGCGATCACTTTGCAGGGCACTGGCGCGACGTTCCCGGCACCGCTTTATCAGAAGTGGTTCACCGAATATAACAAGGCGCATCCTGACGTGCAGATTAACTACCAGGCGCTGGGCAGTGGCGCCGGAATAAAGCAGTTCCAGCAAAACCTGGTCGATTTCGGGGCCAGCGACGCGGCGATGACCGACGAGGAAATGGCCGCGGTCAAAGACGGCGTCGTGCTATTGCCGATGACCGCGGGCGCAATCGTGCTCGCCTACAATCTGCCCGACGGCCCGAGCGAGCTCAGGCTCTCGCGCGAGGCCTACGTGGGAATCTTCCTCGGCAAGATTACCCAGTGGAACGATCCGACTATCGCCAAGGCCAATCCGGGCGCGAAACTGCCGAATACCAAGATAACCGTCGTGGTTCGCTCGGACGGAAGCGGAACCACCTTCGTCTTCACCTCGCACTTGAGCGCCATCAGCGATGCATGGAAGAACGGGCCGGGCGCGGGCAAATCGGTCAACTTTCCGGCGGCCGTGGCGGGCAAGGGCAACCCCGGCGTGACCGCTCTGATCAAGGAGACTCCGGGCGCGATCGGCTATGTCGAGTACGGCTACGCGGTGCAAACCAAGATGCCGATGGCGGCGCTCGAGAACAAGAGCGGCAAATACGTCAAGGCCGATCTGGCGACCGGCAAGGATGCGCTCGCCAGCGTCCGATTGCCGGCCAACTTGCGCGCCTGGATCACGGATCCCGCAGGCGCCAACTCCTATCCGATCGTTACTTACACCTGGTTGCTTTGCTACAAAAAGTACAAAGATCCGAAAACCGCAGCCACACTCAAGTCGGTAATCAAATACGGCCTGACCCAAGGCCAGTCGTTCAGCGTGGAACTCGGTTACATTCCGCTGCCCGCGAATGTCGTCAACGCGGTCAACAAGGCACTCAAACAGATTTCATGATCCCGAGCGAGACTGGAGCGGCACGGAATATCTACCACCCCGGCGGGCATTCGGGAGACGAAATGGAAATGCCGGCCGGGGTGGAGATATCTCAGCCTCCGTCCGCGATCGAGATCGCGACGGATCGCATATTTCGCCGCTCAACCCTCGCCGTCGCCTGGTTCACGATCATTCTCGTTTTCTGGGTGGTCATCAGCATCGGACGGCAGGCGATGCCGTCGATTCACACTTACGGTCTGAGCTTTCTCAGCGGAACCACCTGGGATTCCAATCGCGCCCATTTCGGAATTCTGCCCGCGATCGTGGGCACGTTGTATAGTTCAATCCTCGGACTGGCTATAGGAACGGTTTTTGGTTTAGCTATCGCAATTTTTCTCAGCGAAGGCTTCCTGTCTTCCGGGCTCGATACCGTGCTTGGTTTCTTGCGGCTCTCAGAGTATTCGTGGCTGAACTCGTTGCCGAGCCGGATCGAGAATCTGCTGAAAATCACCATCGAGCTGCTCGCCGCGATTCCCAGCGTGGTTTACGGGCTGTGGGGAATCTTTGTCGTGATACCATTCGTTCGCCCGCCCGCGAACTGGCTGCACGCCCATCTCGGATGGATTCCGATCTTCGGCACCGGCCTGAGCGGGCCCGGGCTGCTGCCGGCCTCGATCGTCCTGGCGATCATGGTGCTGCCGACCATCTCGGCTATTTCGCGCGATGCGCTGGTCGCGGTGCCGCCCAAACTGCGCGAGGCCGCCTTCGGTATGGGCGCCACGCGCTGGGAAGCAATCCTGGCGATTTTCGTGCCGACCGCGGCAACCGGAATTTTCGGCGCGATCATCCTGGGTTTTGGCCGCGCGCTGGGTGAGACGATGGCGCTCGCGATGCTGGCGGGCAACGCCAACGTAATCAGTTGGTCGCTTTTTTCGCCTGCCAATACGCTCGCGGCGCTGCTCGCCAATCATTTTCCCGAAGCCGACAAGATCGAGGTGGGTGCGCTGATGTATGCCGCGCTGGTGCTGCTGGCGATTACGCTGGCGGTTAACATCATCGGTACCCTGATCCTCCAGCGCGCCGACGCAGGCCTCAAGGGATTACGCTGATGGCGGCGCCGATTCAGGACTCGGCTGCAACCACCGAGCTTGACCGCGAGAGCCTGCAGAGCCTGGAGCGCTCGCTGCGCCGGCCACGCACACTTTTCAGCTACTTGATGAGTCTGCTTACCGGAGCGGCGACCATCGCGGCGCTGTTCCCCCTGTTCTCCGTGCTCTACCTGCTGGTGGTGCGTGGATCGGCGGCGCTGAACCTGAGCGCATTGCGCGAGCTTCCGCCCGCCGCGATGGCGCCCGGAGGCGGAATCGGCAACGCGATCGTGGGAACGTTTGTGATAGTTGCCATAGCCACCGTGGTTAGCGTGCCGTTGGGAATTCTGGCGGCGATCTATATCACCGAGTTTGGCCCCGACACTCGCGTTGCCTCGGCGGTGCGTTTCGCGGCCAAGGTGCTGACCGGATTGCCGTCGATCCTGGCGGGGGTTTTTGCTTTCGCGGTTATAGTCGCGGTGACGGGGGAGTTCTCTGCGCCCGCCGGTGGAGTCGCGCTGGCGCTCCTGATGCTCCCGACGGTTTTGCTTACCGCCGAAGAGGCAATCAAGCGGGTTCCGTCCAGAATGCGCGAAGCGGCCATCGGAATGGGCTCAACGCCGACGCAGGTCGTTACCAAAGTAATCGTGCCGACCGCGGCGCCCGCGATGCTTACGGGCGTGATGCTCGCGGTGGCGCGCGCTGCCGGAGAGACGGCCCCGCTGTTGTTCACCGCGCTGTTCAGCAATTTCTGGATCAGCCGGACGGCGCCAAATTTTCTGCCCAAGACTATGGGCGACCTGATGAAGCCGACCGCTTCGCTCGCGGTCATGATATACAATTTTTCCGGATCGCCATTCGAAAACCAGATAGCACTGGCGTGGACCGCGGCGCTTGTACTGGTGGCGATAGTGCTGATATTCAACGTGGTCGGCCAGGCCTTGGCCGGACGATCCGCCGACTAGTCAATGGAGACGGGCATGCCACTTACACCGACGATGACGAACGGGCACGTGAATGGCGCAAACGAGGAAGGGCCGCTCACCGATACCCTGATCGATTGCAACATTTCAGAGCTTCACTACGGCAAGTTCAAGGCCGTGCGCGACGTGGCTCTGAAAGTGAAGAAGGGCACCATCACCGCTTTCATCGGCCCCTCGGGATGCGGCAAGAGCACGGTCCTGCGCTGCCTCAACCGGATGAACGATCTGGTGCGCGGGTTTCGCCTCAGAGGACACGTTATCTTCCGCGGCCAGGATATCTACGCCTCCAAAGTCGATCCGGTTGCCGTGCGCCGAAATATCGGGATGGTATTTCAGCAGCCCAATCCGTTCGCGATGAGCATCTTCAGGAACGTCGCTTTCGGACTGCGTTTGAATCGCTACAAGGGTCCGGTCGAGGACAAGGTCGAGGCGGCCTTGCGTCAGGCCGCGCTCTGGGACGAAGTCAAGGACAAGCTTCGAACGAGTGCGCTGGCGCTCTCCGGCGGACAGCAACAGCGGCTATGTATCGCGCGCGCCGTCGCCACCGAACCGGCGGTGCTGCTGATGGACGAGCCATGCTCGGCGCTCGATCCGATAGCGACGCGCCGGATTGAAGAGCTGATGGCGGAGCTGAAGAAAAAATACACCATCGCCATCGTCACCCATAATCTTCAGCAGGCCAAGCGCGTGGCGGATACGACCGCATTCCTGTACGTGGATACTTCGGCCGGCGGGCGCACTGGCTACATGGTCGAGTACGGTCCGACCCAGGCGATTTTCGATAACCCCAGGGAAGAGCACACCAAGCAATATATCCGCGGTGAATTCAGCTAAGCTGAGCCGTGTCCAGATGGTGATCGGACGGGCTATCCGCGCCTTTTCGCAAGTTCGTTCTTAAATCCAGCGTTATCCATCTGGCCGGATATGCGCGGGAGGCATGGTCGCGGCGGGCGCGCGCATCGGCATTTGTACCCGCTACGCCAGGAGTTCAATGGCTGATTTCGAATACGACCTGGTGGTCGTCGGTTCGGGCCCCGCGGGCCATCACGCGGCGATCCAGGCGGCCAAGCTTCGAAAGCGCGTCTTGATGGTCGAACGCAAGGCTCTCGTCGGCGGAACCTGCATCAACATCGGTACAATTCCGAGCAAGACGATGCGTGAGGCGATTCTCTATCTTTCCGGCTATCGCGAACACGCGGTATACGGCGAGTCGTACCGACTCAAGGAAAAGATCACGCTGCGAGATCTCCTGTTTCGCGTGGAGCCCGTGGTGCGTCACGAGATCGACGTCACGCGCAACCAATTGCTGCGCAACGGCATCGAACTGGTGCACGCCGGCGCTGCCTTCGTCGATCGGCACACCCTGCGCCTTGGCTTTCCCGACGCGGCCGGCGCCCGCCGGGTAACCACCGACAAGGTCGTGATCGCCGTGGGCACACAAGCCACCCGCGATCCGCAGATGCCGATCGATGGCCACAGTGTTTTTTCCAGCGACGATATTCTGCAAATGGAAGAGCTGCCCCAGACCCTGACGGTGGTCGGGGCGGGCGTGATCGGATGCGAGTACGCGAGCATGTTCGCTGCGATCGGCGTTCGCGTGACGCTGGTCGACAAACGTCCGCGCTTGCTGCCCTTCGTCGATGGCGAACTCATCGAAGCGCTGAGCTACCATTTGCGCGAGCGGCGCGTGATGCTGCGCCTGGGGGAAGAGGTGGATCGGGTCGAAATCATCGAGGATGCGGACGGCCGCCGCGTCCGGACCGTGCTGAAGAGCGCCAAGCAGATCGTGAGCGACAAGGTGCTGTGCAGCGTCGGACGAACCGGCGCAACCGCGGAGTTGAATCTTGAGGCCGCGGGCGTGATCCCCGACGATCGCGGCCGCATCCGGGTCAACGAGTGCTTTCAGACCTCGGCCCCCACGATTTACGCCGCGGGTGACGTGGTCGGGTTCCCCAGCCTGGCGTCGGCCTCGATGGAGCAGGGGCGGCTGGCCGCGTGCAGCGCATTCGGAATCGAGGCTGCGCAGGTCCGCGCACTGTTTCCTTATGGAATCTACACCATCCCCGAAATGTCATTTGTCGGACTCAACGAGGAAGAGCTGACAGAGCAAGGAGTCGCCTACGAGACTGGCAGGGCGCCCTATCGCGAGATCGCGCGCGGCCGGATAGTCGGCGACAACATCGGATTCGTCAAACTGCTCTTCCATCGCGAGACGCGCGAGCTGTTGGGCGTGCATATAATTGGCGAGGGTGCGGTCGAGCTGATCCACATCGGACAGGCCGTGCTCGCGCTGGGCGGCCGGCTCGATTACTTCATCGACACGGTCTTCAATTATCCGACGCTTGCCGAGTGCTACAAAAACGCCGCCTTCGACGGAATCAACCGGCTGCGGTTCGCGCCGGCAACTCTGTCTTGAGCGCGTGCGGCCGCGACCCCGCGTTCGGCGTGCGCGCGGCGGGTCGAGCGGCGTCTTAGGCCGGCTTTTTGGGCGCCGGCGGGACTCCGGCTTCCAGCTCGAGCGGCAGCTCGAACCTGATCGCCTGCGGCGGCTCGCAGACGGTGTCGCTGCAAGCCTGAAAGCGCAACGTGCCGGCGATCTTGTACGGTCCCGGAGGAATAGTTTTGCCGAAGGGCTCCAGGAATTTCGCCGGCATCGGCGGCGGACTCCATTTGATCCCGAGCTTGCCGGTCGCGCGAACCTCGCCCTCGTACACCGGCAGCGTTTCGCCCAGCGCCTTGAGCCGCATCGACTTCGCGGCCGGCAATTCGATCGATTGTTCGCCGACAATTGGGCTTTCGAAAATCAATTCGGTCGGCCGATAGTTACCGGGCAGCGGCGTGCCATAGACGTGCCATCCCGGGTTCAACCGGATGCTCAGCGCGGTTGCCAGCTCCTGTCCGGGGAAGCATCGATCGGCCGACAGTGTCACCGTCGCGTTGAACGCACCGGCATCGATTTCAACCGAGTTCGCACCGGCGGCGCCGTCCCTGTTGCGCATCGCGAGCGCGGTGGCCGAGGGGCGATGCTCGTAGCTGGGGAGGAACAACTTGTCGCGTACCGTGCCGTCGGGAGCGAGCAGATAATCGCCCGGAAACGCCATCCCATACATCATCTTGTGATTTTCTGGGATGTTGGTGTTGAGAATTCCGAACGCGCGAATGACCTTGCTGCCGGCGTCCGAGAGCAATGGATAGCCAATCTTGTACGCTTCGCCGAAGGCGGCGAGAATTTCGCGCGAATCGTAGGTGATCGCCGCGGCGTTATAGCCTGCGGCCTTCAGCGTTTCCAGCGACTGTTGCAGCTCGACGAGCTGGTTGCGGCAGTAGGGTCACCAATCGGCGCTGCGGCTGAAGACCAGCAGCAAGCCGTTGGGCCCCGACAGATCTTTCAGCGTGCGGCTTTTGCTGTGCTGGTCGGGGAGGGTGAAATCGGGAACCCGCTGGCCGATTTCCGGCCCGGTGCGATAGCCGTCGTTCTGAGCGGCTACGAACTGTCCCCATTCTTCGGAGGTGATATCGCTTCCGCCGCTGCGAAATTTGCGAACTACGCCGTGCAGGATTTCAGCCTTGGCTTTCGCGTCCATAGTGCCTCAGTCTCGCAAAGCGCGGCGTTTTTCGCCAGCGCGGCTTACGCGTGGATCGGGGCGCGTGTTTATGTGGTGCGGTCCACAAAGTAATTCCGGATCGCATCGATCAGCGCCGCAACCGTGTACTCGGCCGGCTGCGCGACCACTTGAAGTCCGGCCGCGTCTGCGGTCTCGGCGGTTATCGGGCCAATTGCGGCGGCCTTGAGTCCGCGGGCGGCGGCTCCGACCATCTCGCAGAAATTCGTCGCCGTGCTGGAGCTGGTGAAGGCGACGAGGTCGATGGTGCCTGCGATTGCCATCGCACGCACGCGATCGATCGGCGCGTGCTCGGGCTTCACGGTCTTGTAGACCGGCGCGACGACGACTTCGCGCGCGCCCGCCGCGATCAGCATCTCCGGCAACACTTCGCGCGCGACCTGGGCGCGGGGAATCAGGATTTGCGCGTCGCGGATTCGCTCGGCGCCGATCGCCTCGATAATCGCCTCGGCGCGATACTCGGCAGGGATCGCGGCGACCGTCAGCGCGTGCGCAGCTAGACGCGCGGCGGTGGCGGGGCCGATCGCGACAAGCTTTGGGCCGGAGAGCGCGCGCACGTCGGCGCCACGCGTCCTCATCCGCTCAAGCAGGCGCTCGACGCCGGTTGCGCTGGTGAAGATCACCCAGTCGAAACCGGCCAGGCGCTCGAGCGCCGCGTCGATCTCCGCGTAACTGTCAGGCGCGACCGCCTCGATAGTTGGAAATTCCGTGACCTCGGCGCCGAGCGCGCGCAAGCCGGCGGCGAATGAGCCGCCGGCGTCGCGCGCCCGCGTAATTACGACTCGTCGTCCGTGAAGCGGCATCGATGCGGCGGAGTCAGGCCGCGCGCCGGGTCGCGGCGCGCGGCCTGACTCCGCCGCATTGGCCGTCGCCACGGTTGCGGCGGCGGGCTCGCCATCGCCGGCAATGAGCGCCCCTGCGCCGCTCGCGAGCATCCGCTGCGCCAGCCGCGCGCCGAGCGCGGCGGCGGCTGCCCTGGCGCTCGGCATTTGGTCCGAGATTTCGTCGATCAGGTGGCGCGCGCCGTCGACGCTGAAGACCAGCGCGCGCATGTCAAGCGTGACCGCGTCGAGCCTCGCGATCACGCCGATGGGCGAAACGCACGAGGCGCCGAGCGCGGCCAGGAAGGCGCGCTCGGCGACGGCTTCGAGATGGGTCCGCGGATCGTCGAGCACGGCGAGCGCGGCCTCGATTTCGTCCGAGCCGCCGACCGGGCCGCCGGCGAGCCCCTCGATACAGAGCGCGCCCTGGCCGCCGCAGGGGACGAAGTCGCGCTCGTCGAGCGCGGCGAGTGCGACGCCGCTGGCGGCGTCGCCACGCTCCAACCGCATCAGCCCCGCCATCGCGAGGATGATGGCGTCGAAGTCGCCGGCGGCGAGGCGCTCCAGACGCGTGTCGACGTTGCCGCGCAGCGCGACAATTCGGAGGTCGGGGCGCAGGCGCAACGCCTCGAAGCGCCGGCGCGCCGACGAGGTGCCGAGCCGTGCGCCGCGCGGGAGCTCGGCGAGCGAGCCGCCGGCGCACGACAGCAGCGCGTCGCGCGGGTCGGCGCGCTCGGGCACCGCGGCGATGCGGAAGCCGGAGGCGAGCTGGGCGGGCAGATCCTTCATCGAATGTACCGCCAGATCGATACGGCCATCGTCGAGGGCCTGCTCCAGTTCCTTGATGAAGAGTCCCTTGCCACCGATTTGGGCGAGCGCCGCCGTGGCCATCCGGTCACCGCTGGTGCGAATGGGGACGATCTCGATGCTCACGGACGGGATGAGCGCCGTGAGCTTGTGCCGCACCAGCTCGGCCTGCGCGAGCGCGAGCCGGCTGGGACGCGAACCGATACGGAGTACGGAGCTCATCTATATATATTTTGTCGGATACGTCGGGAGGCGCCGCAGGTCAGGATTCCTCGTCGTCGTCCATCTCGAAATCGAGGTTGGCGACACTGTCGGCCAGCGCGGGGCCCTCAGCCACCAGCTCGCCACACAGCAGGCGCCGAGCAATCTCGGCGGTATATGCAGGGTCGGGAGAGCCGGCGCCGGTGCTACGCAGGCCGGCCAGGATGCGATGGAGCAGCTTGTTGACCAGCGTGCGCGTGAGCGCCTCGATACGCTGGCGCTCCGCCGGTTCCAATGCGGCGAGCCATGCGCGATGGCGCCCGAGTTCGGTGTCGCGCAGTTGTTCGATGCTCACGCGGATGTCTTTGATCGCCGGGACCAGGTCCAGCCCGTCCATCCAGCGCATGAATGAAACGAGCGCGTCGGCAACGATGGTTTCGGCCTTGTCGGCCTCGCGTGCGCGCTCGCCGACCGACTCGGTCACTACCGCGCCGAGGTCGTCGATATCGTACAGATAGACGTTCTCCATCGCGTTGAGCCGCTCGTCGAAGTTACGCGGTACGCCCAGGTCGATGAGGAAGATCGGCCGGTAGCGGCGCTCGCGCAGGACGGCCTCGATGTCATCGGGCTCGAGCACGGGCCGTGCGGCTGAGAGCGAGCCAATCACGATGTCGGCGATCTTGAGGTACGGGCGATGATTCTCGAAGGGGACGGCGGTGCCGCCCAGCACGCGCGCCAGTGCGACCGCGTGATCGAAAGTGCGGCTGGTCACCAGCAGGGTCTCGGCGCCGAGCGCATGGAGCTGGCGCGCGGTTAGTTCGGCCATCTGGCCCGCCCCCATCAGCATCACCGTCTTGTCGCTGAGCGTATCGAAGATCTGTCCGGCCAGCCGCACCGCGGCCGAACTGACCGACACCGAGCCGCGGCCGATGAGCGTCGCCTTGCGCACCCGCTTGGCTACCGAGAAGGCGCGATGAAAGGCTCGATGCAGCACCAGGCCGACGGTGCCCGCCTCGGCCGCGTAACCGTACGACAACTTGAGCTGGCCGAGGATTTGCGGCTCGCCGACTACCATCGAGTCGAGGCTGGCGCCGACCCGGAACAGATGGCGCACGGCGTCGCGGCCCTCGAAGCGATAGATCGCGCCGCCGAATAGCGCCGCATCGACCTCGCGGTCGGCGGCGAGAAAGCTGGTGACTTGGTCGATGGCGCGGGCGGAATCGGTTGCCACGCCGACGATCTCGACGCGGTTGCAGGTCGAAATCAGCGCGGTCTCGGCCAGCGCGGGCACGCGATCTTTGAGCCGCCCAAGCGTCGCGACGATTTCGCTATCGCCATAAGCCAGCCGCTCGCGGACCGCGACCGGAGCCGTGCGATGGTTGATACCGACGATGAGGAGCTTTTCGTCCATCCTGTCCGCAACTGCGCCCGCCCTGGGCGTTAGCCGAAATTCCCGCCGTGCTTGCCCGGAAAGAGCAGGCTCACGCTCAAGAACGAGCCTAACAATACAGTAAAAACCGCCAGCGTCAGCGCCGCGGCCCGCCGCCCGCGCCATCCCGCGGCGATCCGCGATTCCAACAGCGCCGCGTACAACAGCCAGGTTATCAGCGACCACGATTCCTGCGGCTCCCACGACCAGAAATGGCCCCAGGTCGCTTCGGCCCACAGCGCGCCACTGACGATCGCCAGCGACAGCATCACGAAGCCCCATTCCAGCAGGCGGTAGTTGATGCGGTCGAGTTTTTCCAGACTCGGCATCGTCTGTCCCACCGGCGTCATCGGGCGCTTTGCCTTCAGGCGCGACTCATAGACCAGATAGGCGAGACTGACCCCGGCCGCAACCACGAACAGCGCATCGCCCAGAAACGCCAGCGTCACGTGGACAGGCAGCCATGCGCTGCGCAAACTGTCTGGAATGACCAGGCGGCCGCGACGCATAAGCAGCATCGCCGCGCCCACCGCGGCCAGAACGCCCGGCGCCACAAAGGCCCCCAACACCTGCATCCGCATCCGGGATATGAGGACAAAGCTGACGATCGCCGTGAGCCAGGCCAGGAAAGACAGCGACTGGGCGAAATTGGTGACCGGAATATTGCCAGCGTTAAGCGCGCCAGTCACCAGGGCCAGCGTGTGGAACAGTACCGCCGCACCCAATAGAGGCACCGCCTGATCGGTCCAGCGTGGACGGTTGGCAGTGCGCCCGGCCACGAATCCCGCGGCCGAAAGCGCGTAACATACCAGAGCGGGAGGCAGCCATATCGTGTCCATACTGAATTATGTGCCAGCACGCGGGATGCCCCGCCGCGCCCGGTGTTAGATAATGCCTGGTCAATGCCGAATTCAACCAGCGCCGCGCCGACGTGCTTTGCTTGCCGGCGAGTGTATAACACTTGACCCGGACGAGACAGGGTGGCCGGCAGCGTTATACTTGAATGCTTGGCAAGAGAAGAGCAATGGAAAGCACCGAGGTAAAGCGGTCGCCGAAGCTGCGAGCGGTCAATCAAACGCGCGCGACCGTGCTCTGTGAGCACCTCGAAGTGGCCGGCGGGATAACGGGCAAGAGCCGCGGCCTGCTCGGACGCGATAGACTCGAGGCGCCAGCGGGGATGTTGTTCGAGGCGGGACGGCTGGAACCGTTCATGTGCATGCACATGTTGTTCATGCGCTTTGCCATCGACGTTGTGTTCCTGGACCGCGACGGCAGAGCAATCCGGATCGATCACGACTTGCGGCCGTGGCGCATCTCCTCGATCGTCTGGGGCGCACGCAAAGCGTTGGAACTTCCGGTCGGTGCCGCGGCGCGCAGCCAAACCGAGGTGGGCGACCAAATTATCTTCGAGCGGTCATAAGCCATATCTTCCATCTTCCATTCGTATTTTAACTGCAAATGTTCTCGATATCCGCGAAAGTGGATTTAGTCGATAATTGCAAGTCACGGCCCGTTTTTTGTCGCGATACGTGCAATGTTACCTGCGATCATCGCATTTCCGCTCAGAAGCAAGCCTCATCGAAACGTAAATGGTCAAAAAGAAGCGAAACACGATCCATTTACGAAGATCATTTTCTGGTAGGCGAACCTTTATCTATTCTACGCTCGTCTCATGTCGCAAAGACTACAATGACGTTAACTGCAGTAAACTATTTGTTTATATACAAAACAGAAATCAAGGTTTGCGAGCGTTGACATCTGAGTAGTCAACCATCCGCAAAGCGGCTCTGAATTGGCTAAGCAAAGGAGGCAATCAAAATGAAGTGCGCGGCGAAGATGTTTATCCGCGCCCGTGAGTACGTGATTCGCAGCACTCGTGGCCAGACGATGACCGAGTACGCGCTCATCCTGGCGGGCATCGCGGTCGTGGTCTATGGCACCTACAAGGCGCTGGACAATAACATCACTTCGCTCTCCACTGGCGTCGATTCCACTCTGACCAACGCGTAACGCGGTTTCGCGGTCAAAGCGTGCAAGCCCTATTGCCTAAAGAGTCTTTTCGCAGCGATGCGCCATCGGGTGGGCAGTCTGCTCTAAAGCGCACAGAAACCAGGCTTGGCGGAGAGAGACAGACTATTCAAAGCAGGCAGGGGTCATTTAGGACCGAAGGATCGAATATTAATTGCGCGGATAGTGACATGGGTCAGGTTTCCGATACTCACGACGGGAGTCAGACAGAACAGTCGTGACATAATTGGATAAGATTAGCCATTACAGAAAATCAAAATTGTCGCGCTCTTGCTTCGGGGTGTCCCACACCATACTTTGTGAAAGTAAAGAGGGGTGCTTAGTGCGGCGTAAGCTTTCGACGAATCGCCGACGAAGCAATGGCTTGTCGAGTTCGTCGTTGCCAACCTCCATGCGGCGCTCAATTATGGGGCCTTACTCCGACTGCGGTCGCATCGAGAGTCTACCGCTTAATCGAATACCCGACGTGACGGGAAACCCACTTTCGCCGGCGAGGCGACGGTCGAGTTCGTGCTGGTGCCGCTCACCCGCAACGAAACGGTGATCAGCGGATGAACGAGCGGCAACGCGGGCCGAGCGGTTCACAAATGTTGCCGGCCTCGGGCAGGCCGCCTTTCTAAAAGGGGGGAGGGCTCACGATGAGACGATCGCTGCTGTTCATGATGCTCGCCGGCGTCGCAGCGCTGGTCGCTGCATTGGTCGTCTACTCGGCGCTGAAGAAGCGCGAGCGGGAAGTCCAGGAAGCGATGGTGCAGTCGGTCAATATCGTGGTTGCCTCGCATGATTTGCACATCGGTTCGCAGATTGATCCGACCGCGGTCAAGCTCGCGCGATGGTCGCGCGACAGCATGCCGCCTGGCGCCTTCACCGACATCGCGGCCGTGACTGGCAAGTACGTCAAGACACCGTTCGTGGAAAACGAACCGATTATCGGTGATCGCCTGTTCTCGGGGGTCAAGACCGCGGGCATGCTTCCGCTATTGATTCCGGCCGGGATGCGCGCGATGTCGGTTTCGGTGGACGAAGTAAGCGATATCGCAGGCTTCGTCCTGCCCGGCGCGCATGTCGACATACTGGTCTCGATTTCAGATTCGTCCACCGGCGGCCAGCCATTTTCCAAGATCGTACTGCAAAACGTCGAAGTGCTCGCCGTTGCGCAGGAGATCGAAGAGGCGAAGGACGAGCCCAGGGTGGTCAAGGTCGTCACCGTGCTGGTGACACCCGAGGAGGCTGAGCGGCTCTCGCTGGCCAGCCACGACGGGGTGCTGCGTCTGGCGCTGCGCAATTACGACGACAAGAAGATCGTGATGACCGACGGATCCAACGTGGGGAATATGCTGCGCGGCGGCGCGCCGGCGCCGGTGATGGAGCCTCAGGTGATTGCTCCGGTGCCTCATATCACCGCCCCTCCACGGTCCAAGGTGGTTCAGGTTGAGATCTTGCGCGATGGGCATAGCAGCGAATCGATTTCTTTCGTGCATGGCCCCGGCGCGCGCAACACCAAAGGCTTGAACCAGGAGATGGTCGGCTCGGCTGGCTCGGGCTTCGAGATGGCGGGGATCGAAAACCCGAGGTCTGGTCCTGTAGCCACGCCGAATGCCACGGCGCCGCCTGCCATGAGTGTTGCCTCGACGGCGAACGGCCGTCACGACGCTCACGCGCAAGCGCCGAGTGGGGTGCGGTTCTCGAGGGCTCGGGAAGAAAAACCGCTTTTCGCCGAACCGAACTCAAAGACTGTCGACGTGCCGTAACCGGGAGAATGGACGATGGCCGAAGTGGTAAGGAAAAAGTTGCGCCACGGCCGCAAAACGATGACTGTGGCTGTAGGAGCGCTCGGATTCTTCATCTTGACGGGCTACCCGATTGCGGCGGCTGTGGGCGCCGATGGTGGCGCGCCGACCGCCGGAGCCGCTTCCGCTCCGGTCGTCGTGGCTTACACTACAGCCAGCGCCTCATCGGTTCCTGTGACGGCGGCGCTTGCTCCGTCGGCGCCCGAGCCATCCGCATCGCGTGCTACGTCACGACCGATGGCGGTGGCGCAGGCGTCCACTTCTGAATCTTCGACCGCGGTACCAAATTCGACAGCTCCGGTTGTTACTCCCAGTTCATCCAATGGCGACAACGGAATGTTGCCATCGCAGGCTTCCTCGACAGGTGCTTTGCCGCCCGCGCAGACGTTCCATACCGATCCGATGGCGGTCATCCCGTCCGGTCCGCCGCCGCTCGGTGAGAAACACTTCATGCCGGGCGATGGCGTTGACCTGATGACCGGAACTTCGGAGGTGCTCGACTATCCGACCCGCATCCGGCGGGTCTCGATCGCCGACAGCAAGGTCGCCGACATCCAGGTGATCAATCCTTACGAGCTTAACCTGGTGGCCCATCAGCCGGGCTTCACTACACTGGCCGTATGGGACACGCACGGACGCTACTCGGAGCGCGAGATCAGGGTCGACGAAAACGGCAAGCAACAGGTGCTGCTCAACGTAATCGTAGCGGAACTCAACCGTTCGCGGATCGAGAACTTCGGCATCAACTGGTCGGCAGCTCTGCCGAAATGGAACATTTCGCTGGTCAACATGGCCGGCGGAGTGGCCACACCCTATAATGCGACTTCCGCTCTGACCGCCAACTCGCTGATTTCCTCGAATCCTCCGATTACGGTCTCCAACACCGCATCAGGCACGTTGCCTCCGAACGGCACTCTCATCCCGTTGCTGTTGTCCCAGAACCTGACCTACGGCCTCGCCGCGGGCAACAACAATATTCAGACCCAGAGCTTTTTCCAGTTTCTGGAAGAAAACAGCATGGGAAAAATACTGGCCGAGCCGCATCTGCTCGCCAACTCTGGCGAAAAGGCCGAGTTCCTTTCCGGCGGCGAGATTCCGATCGTAATTTCCCAGGCGCTCAACACCTCGATCGTATTCAAACAGTTCGGTACCGCGGTTGCCTTTGTCCCGACTGTAATAGGTTTCGACGACATCCTGCTGAAGGTTAAGCCCGAGGTTTCAGAGCCCGACTTCGCCCACGGCGTTAACCTTTTCGGCTTCACCGTGCCAGCTTTCGTAACGCGAAAGGCCGAGACGATGGTCCGGTTGAAGAACAACCAGACCTTGATCGTCGCGGGCCTGTTGCTCAACACCAAGAATGAGACGGTAGCCAAGGTGCCCTACCTGGGCGATATTCCGTACGTGCGCGGGCTATTTCGCAACACCACCTACAACAATGCGCAAACCGATCTCGTGATGACTGTGACCCCGCAGATCGTGGCTCCGCTGCCATCCAATGGCCGGGTCGCCCTGCCGACCGATCGCGGGCCGATGAATTCCGAGGAAATCAAGACCAGGAGGGTTTATCCCGAAGACGCTGGACGGCCCCGCTTCTAGCGACGGGGTACACGTGCGGCCGGAAGGAATCCTGTGGCAGTGCTAGGCAGAAAAAGTAACGGACGGAAAGGCGCGCTCAGGGTTCTACTGGTCGGAGATGACGAGGGGCGGCGGACCGAGATCAAGGCCGCGCTCGACAATCTGGGCGATCCGCCGCTCGAGATCGTCTCGGTAACGCCTCAGGCCGGTGCCCAGGAAAGCGGTAACGGAGTGGCGCCGGTCGACGTCACGATGGTGGTATTCAACGGCAACGAAGAAGCGTCGCTGAATTATCTCCAGAAGCAGGCCGAGCGCTCGCCGCGCCCCGCGCTGTTCGCGCTGGTGCGCGAGCGTTCACCCGGACTGATGCGGCAAATCCTGCGCGCGGGAGCCGACGAGTTGCTCTTCCTGCCGCTCGATCCGGGCGATGCCACGCGCGCCCTGCTCAAAGTCAGCGAATCGCATCGGCGCGAAGAGAAAGAGGAGGGCGGCGTTATCTGCTCGGTGGTCAGTACGGTAGGAGGGGTCGGGGTCTCGAGCCTCGCCGCCAACCTGGGCCTCGCGCTGCGCTACACGCTGAGCAAGCGGGTGGCGCTGGTCGATCTCGATCTGCAGTCGGGCGGTGTCGCGGTAGCGCTCAACCTGGAACCTGAGCGCACCATCATGGCGCTGGCCGAGCAGGACAAAAAGCTCGACTCCAGTCAGCTTGAATCAGCGCTGACCAAGCATTCCTCGGGAATCTATCTGCTCGCGGCGCCCAAGCGTATCGAGGACAGCGAACTGGTCTCGGACGTGACTCTGGGAGCGGCGCTGGACCTGATGCGGCGGCTGTTCGACTTCGTGGTGGTCGATTGCGGCGGCTACATCAACGAAAATGTGGTGGCGGTGTGGGAGCGCTCGGACCATCTGTTTTATGTGCTCGACCAGTCGATCGGCGCGGCGCGTGGTTGCTGGCGGTTTATCGAACTGTTCGGACGCCTGGGGCTGAGCGGCATGCAGCCGCACTTTATCCTGAACCGCTATGCTCCGCATAACCCCATCAGCGAAGAGCAGATTGTCAGCACGTTGGGCCGGCCGATTTACGCCAAGATCCCGCGCGATGAAAAATCGCTCGAGCACGTGCAGCTCACAGGCAAGGATCTGTGGCAATGCGCGGCAAACTCCACCTTGACCCATGCTTACGAGGACCTCGCTCGCCGGCTGGCGGTCGGCGACGAGGTTTCCGGGGAGCCGCCGAGCCTGATGTCGCGCTTGCGCGGAATGTTCGGCGCTCGCCCCTGAAGGTTGGTCGATCCTCGGGTATGGAAGGCGAGATGATCATGATGTGGGACATCAGCGAGGCCCATCGCACCAGGGTCAACGCGCAGGGCAAGGTGCTCGGACAATACTGCAAACCGGTATCCGCTCGGCTTGGAAGGAACGCGTAGAGGCCGTGTCGCTATCCAGATGTCTTCCTTATTGGTAAGCCTCGTCGTTCTCTGCATGGCCGACGTGATCGGGACCGCAATCTATCACTGCCTTTACGGCAGCCATCGTGCGCTCGAGGAGGGCTTTGCCGACCTCGCGCTCAAGATTCGCGCTTCGCAGGGCGTCTTCCAAGACAACGAGGAAGAGCTCCGCGGCTTCTCGCGGATTTTCCTGCAATGGGCGGCCAAGCACGTGCCCGTCCCGAAGCCCGGCACGCCGGAGGGTGAGGAGCTGGCCCGCACGCTTATCGAGGCCGGCTATCTGAAGTCCACCATGCCGCAGGTTTTTCAGGTCTTCCGGTTCGGGATGGGCCTGTTTCCGCTGGTCCTGTTCGTGCTGCCCGCGACGTGGCTGGTGATCGTCGGCCCGGCGCTCATCCAGATCCTGCGTACGCTCGGCGGTAGCTGAACGGCGCGCCTGCCGCGCGCCGGCCCGGGTTTGTGGCCGCGGGCCTTGGATCCCGAAGGTATGCAAGGCCCGCGGCCTTGTGCTCGCCGGGCTCGCGATTCCTACAACCCCAGGCGCTTCATCAATCGATACAAAGTAGTGCGGTCCACGCCGAGGGTCGCCGCCGCGATCGCGCGGTTGCCCTTGGCGGCGTCGAGCGCGGCGCGGATACGCGAGACGGCGGCGCGGTCGAGGTAAGTTTGCAGCGTTTCGCTGGAGTCAGCGGGTTCCTCGGTCGCGGACGCCGGCTCGATGTCGCCCTCGAGCGCAAAGGCGTCAGGAGTCAGGACTTCGGCACCGCTCATGACCACCGAGCGCTCGATGACATTCTCCAACTCGCGCACGTTGCCGGGCCAGGAGTAGCTGACCAGCACGCGTTCGGCCTCGGGCGACAGGGTGATCGGACGTCCCGCCTGCGCCGTGTAGTAGGCCAGGAAATGACGCGCCAGCGGCAGTACATCATCGCGGCGCTCGCGCAGCGGCGCGATCTTGACCGGGATGACGTTGAGGCGGAAGTAGAGGTCGGCGCGGAAGCGGCCGGCCGCGACTTCATTGCGGAGCACGCGGTTGGTTGCCGCAACGATTCTCACGTCGACCTTGCGCGATTTCGAGGCCCCGACTCGCAACACTTCGCCGTCCTCGAGCACGCGCAGCAGTTTGGCCTGGAAATCCGTGCCCGCCTCGGCGATTTCGTCGAGGAACAGGGTGCCGCCCGAGGCGCGCTCGAAGCATCCGGCCCGCGCGGCGATCGCGCCCGTGAACGAGCCTTTCTCGTGGCCGAACAGCTCGCTTTCGACCACTCCGTCGGCGAAGGCCTTGCAGTTGACCGCGACGAAGGGCCCGTCGGCGCGCGAGCTCCAGTAATGGAGCATGCGCGCGATCAGTTCCTTGCCGGTGCCGCTCTCGCCCTCGATGAGGGAGGTCGAGCGTGACGGCGCCACCCGCCGCACCATCGCGACCAGTTGCTTGCTCTGCGGGCTCTCGGCGATGAAACCGGCGGCCGTGCTGGCGACGTCGAGCTGCTGGCGCAGGCGGCGGTTCTCACGCTGCAGCGAACCCATCTCGATAGCCCGCGCCACGGTCTTGATCAGGGCATCCGCGCTGAGCGGTTTCGTCACGTAGTCGAAGGCGCCCTCACGCATCGCAGCGACCGCCGAGGTGACGCTGCTGTCGGCCGCGACCAAAATCACCGCCACGTCCGGCCGCCGCGTCCGTACGTGGCGCAGCAATTCCAATCCGTCCATTCCCGGACCGCGCACGGCCGTGATGATGACTTCACAGCCCTGCTCGGCGCTGGCGAGGGCCGCGTTGCCGCTCAGACAAATCTCGGTATCGTAGCCTTCGTCGTCGAGCGCATTGGCAACGAAGCGTGCCGCGTCATCGTCGTTCTCGACGATCAGGACTCGAGCCCGATAGGGCTCTAACGCTACTGCACTCAAACTCTCAGACATTAGCGTATGGCCCGATCTGGCACGGCTTATTGAGCATATTGGTGCATAATCGCGCCTGGTGTACCACATGTCAACAGTTCCACGGCCGTATTCGTGTGGCGAAGATCTAGCAGGCGAGGAAAATGTTGCTGGCCCGCAACGCATTGGATAACCCATAGTCGTGCTTAAAAACCCCTGTGTTTATTGACTGTTTTGAAATATCGAGATCGGTGCCGAATCGCCGTGTTGCAAAATGTGTCGACGCTCTGGATGCAAGAATATGCCATTTTCGCCCCGGCCATCTCATCGCTACACGCAAGGGCTCATACGCGAGATGTGTGCCAAAGATCATGTGGCGAACGTGCAGTCACAGTGTTGAGGAACTGCAACAAATACCAGCTATCGGAGCCGCCGCTATGGGAGATGTTCGCGCTGTCGGAAGTCACAGCACGTTGATCCGCAGACGATCGATCAATTATGTCAATTGTTTGGAGTAGCGCTAAATGGCCAACTCACGTCAATTGCGCCTTGGCGCTTTCATGCGGCCGGTTAGTATCCACACCGCAGCTTGGCGTTATCCGGGCGCGTGGCCGGATGCGAACTTCAATTTCGAGCATCTTCGCCGTCTAGCCCAGACGCTGGAGCGCGGCAAGTTCGACGCTTTCTTCATGGCCGACCATCTGGCCCTGCTCAACATGCCGATGCAAGCTCTAAAGCGCAGCGCCACGGTTACATCCTTCGATCCGCTGACGCTGCTGCCGGCGCTCGCCGTCGTTACGGAACATCTGGGTCTAATCGCCACCGCGTCCACGACCTACAACGAGCCCTACCATGTCGCTCGGAAATTCGCTTCGCTCGACCACCTAAGCCGGGGCCGGGCCGCCTGGAACGTGGTGACCTCCGGAAATCCGCACGAGGCGATGAATTTCGGCCTGGAGGAACACGTCGAGCATGCGGTGCGGTATCGCCGTGCGCGCGAATTCATCGACGTCGTGACGGGGCTGTGGGACAGCTGGGCGGACGACGCTTTCGTTCGCGACGTTGAGGATGGCGTCTATTTCGATCCTCGAAAGCTCCACACACTCAATCACGACGGGGAGCACTTCAAAGTACGCGGGCCACTCAATATTGCGCGGCCGATTCAGGGATGGCCGGTCATCGTGCAGGCCGGCGCATCGGAGGCCGGCCGTCAGCTAGCCGCCGAAACCGCCGAGGTCATCTTTGGGGCGGGGGGCGGCGTTGACTATGCGCGGGAGTTCTACGCCGATGTGAAAAATCGGATGGAACAACTGGGCCGTGACCGCGATCACCTGAAGGTTTTGCCGGGCGCCTTCGTCGTGGTGGGCGAGACGGCCGCTGAAGCGCGCGAGAAGCGGGCGCGGCTCGACAGTCTTGTGCACTACGATAGCGCAATTGCCTCGCTCTCCGTTGCCCTGGGGCACGACGCCTCAGGCTTCGATCCCGACGGCCCGCTGCCGGCGATTCCTGAAAGCAATGCGAGCAAGACTGGACGGGAGCGGGTCGTCGAAATGGCGAGCCGGGAGAACCTCACCGTGCGACAACTCGCTCAGCGCGTCGGTGGCTACAGTGGGCTGGCCTTGGTGGGTACACCGACGATGATCGCCGACCAGATGGAGGAATGGCTGGTGACCGAAGCCTGCGACGGCTTCAATGTCATGTTCCCTTATCTCCCCGGTGGAGTCGACGACTTCGTCGACCGTGTCGTGCCTGAACTGCAACGACGAGGGATCTTTCGGCGCGAATACGAGGGCCGGACACTAAGGGAAAAACTTGGCTTGCCGCGGCCCGAGAACCGCTTCTTCCAAATGCGCAAGCCATAGTTTCGCCGTCACGGTTTAAATGGCCAGATGGCGCCGATGAGCCATCTATTGAATGCCCGATATCGCCTTGATTTCCTTGGTCGCCACCGACTTTGGCAGGGGCGCGTAAGACAGCTTTGACGTCATGCCCTGACCGTCGGTAAGAATCCACTTCAACAACTTCACCAGGGTCATTTTCTTAGCTGGATCGGCGATCTTTTCGGGAATCAGTAGCCAAGTGAAGCTTGCAATTGGATACGCGTCAGGGGCGGCAGAGTCAGTGATCGAAACCCTGAAATCTTCGGGCATCTCGACTCCCGCGGCCGCTTCACTCGCACTCGCGAGGTCCGCCTTTATGAATTTCCCCGACTTATTCCGCACTTCTCCAAAGGGCATGTCGCTCCTGAGCGCGTAGATCAGTTCGATGTACCCGATCGAGTTGGGTGTATTCTTGATGATGGCGGCAACCCCTTCATTACCCTTTCCGCCCAGTCCTACTGGCCATTTGACGGCCGTGCCTTTGCCGACGCCCTTGGCCCATTCGTCGTTGACCTTGCTGAGGTAGTCCGTCCATACGTAAGTCGTCCCGCTGCCGTCGGCACGATGCGCAACGACGATGCCGGCATTCGGAAGGTTAGCGTCAGGGTTAATCTTGACCAGCTCCGGGTCGTTCCATTTCGTTATCTTGCCCAGGAAAATTCCCGCGAGCGCATCGGGAGTGAATTTCAGCGATCCCTTGATGCCCGCCAGATTATACGAGGGAACGACGGCGCCGATCACGGTCGGAAAATGCAGGATGCCGAATCCATGCTTGTCCTTGTACGCCTTGATCTGCTCGTCGTTCATCGGGCCATCGGTGGCGCCAAAGTCCACGGTTCCGTCAGTTACCTGTCTGATTCCGCCCCCTGAACCGATGGATTGATAATTGATCTCAATACTTGGGTGCAGTTTGTGGTACTCATCGAACCACTTCGAATAAATCGGATAGGGGAACGTTGCACCGGCTCCCGTCAATTGGAGCGCGGCGACACACACCCGAGCCGCAACAACAACGACAATTGCGGCGCTCAACAACAGGAGAGACGGTTTGAGAGCGTAAGCTGCCAGACTGCGACCTAGTTTATTCATAGTTTTGCCTTCTACTGTTAGCGCATCGAGTTCTCGGAAGAAATGCGGCGGCGACCGCGGATGAGCCGGGGAGAACTCATCCAGCGCCGCCGCCGCCGCCGGGGTATGGGGACTAGCTCAGTAGTTGAACTCCACGTTGGCGAAGATGGAGTGCGTGTCACGCTGCACCATGTCCGGGATGCTGCCGGTTTTGGGCAGCGTCTGGCCGTTAAAAGTGCCGCCCGGCGAGTATCCGAAGGGCTTCAGCGCCGAGATTGGTATCGACTGCTGGCTATGATAGTACGAGATATTCTGCGAATCGATCGCGAAGCGCAGATACTCGTTGTACTGGTAGCTGATGCCGAAAACCCATTTATAGAAATCCAGCGGATTGCTGGCAAACTGGGTGTTGGGCTGAAGCCATTGGAACATACCGAACAAGGTGAGCGGTGTTTCCGGGATGTGGAAGTGGCCGAAGAAATCGGCGCCTATTTGCTGCGCCTGGCCATTGTTCAGGATCGCCGTCTGCGCCGCTGCCTGCGGCCCATACGTGTTAAGCAGCGGATAGCAGGGCTGCACGATCGTCGGTTTGCCCTTCACCAGGACGGTGGTGCCGTTGCCGCAAGTGTTGCCGGCGAAGGTTCCCGAGGTGATTGCTTTGCCGGTCGGGAAGCCGAACGCGTCTCCCGGGCCGCTGCCGGACCACAGGTTCGAAGCTTGAAACGCATTGCTGCCGGAATCAAACTCGCCCGCCACGCCCCAGTTGTAGGCGGTGTAGTGCAATAGCGCTGCGATCCTCTGGATATGCGCGTTGCCGCCTTTCAGTGAAGAAGGAATATCTGCCGTATCAGGCGCCGTGTTGCCGTAACCATAGTTGTAGAAGCCAGTTAGTCCCAGACCGTCGTAACGCCAGTTCGCGCCGAACGGGTATACGGACCCGCGCACCATGAACTGCTTGGTGTCGCTTTGCTCGAAGGCGTGAAAACTCGAGTTGTCGTAGGCGCCGATTCCGTAGTCCAGATACATCTTCTCGCCGAACTTGACCGGACCTTCCATCGACACACCGGTTTGGGTCGAGGACAGACTCAGATAGTTCCACGGCGTCAGGTTGACATAGCGGAATCCGTAGAGTTGCTCTTCCCAATCGACCAGCGGATTGGAGATCTCACCGACCGAAACCGTCCCGCCCTTAAGCATCGGAACGGCATTCCATAGACCGTTGTACGTCAGATTCGCGTACTTGATGCGCACTCCCAAGTTGCCATCGAGGTTGCTGCCGAAGCCTGTCGTCTGGCCGACCTTGACGTTGGACGAGCCGATAGTCTTGTACATGTTCGGCGTGATTCGAAGCGTCCATTCCTTGGTCGGAAAGAAGAAGAAATTAAGATAGGTGCGGGTGATATCGAACGAGTTATACTTGTTGTTGCCCGGACCCGGATTCGTTAATTGAGTCAGTTCCTGTGGCTGGAAACCGGTGTTGGTATAGAAGCGGTAATCGCCATAGAAGAGCGTGCCGATGCGGAACTTGTCATGGAAGTCGTCCATGTAGCTCTTCCACGCCGGCTGCATCTCGTTGACCTGCTGGGCCAGCACCTGGTTCTGCTCTTGGAGCTGAGCGGCGCTCTGCTGAACCTGGGCCTTGATCTGGTCATTGGTTTTGGCTTCGACCTTCTGCTCGACGCTTTGCTCGATCGCGGCCGCATTCGCCGTACCGAGCGATAGCGGCACGCGTCCTCTACCGGGTCGGACGAAGACCTGCCCGGTGCGCTGGTCGACCCACAGCTTTACCGCGCCGATGCCGGAATCTTGCGCGGCCGCCCGTTGCGCCCCAACCGCGGCGATTCCCACCACGGCTATGATCCCGAGCGCTACAATAAGTAACCGGTTCCCTTTCATTGACCCTCTCCTCGGCATGCGGTCGCTCTGCCGACCGACCCTCGTCGCGCCATACCCTTCGTTGCGATGACTAAGTATTTTCATTGGCTTCGCTCAGCCACCGGCCCGGGCCCGGTAGAGCTGGAAGGTGGTGTAGACTTTGCCGTCGGGGCAGGCGAATCGGGTGGGCGACGAGATCGCGACGATCGCGCAGTCCTGCACCCTTATCCATGGCGGCACCTCCGCCTCCTTGTGCGCTTGCGTTAGCCTCATCCCGGTCGTCTGCACGAACCGCGGAGCTCCGGATTGAGCCGAGGCCGGCACAGGCGTCACCGGCGCCGTCGGACCCCATCCAGCCGTCGACGCGCATCCAGTGGCTATCGCCAGCGCCCCCCCGGCGATCAGTCCCAATCCGTATCGACCAACTGTTCTCAGCTTCATTTGACCCCCTGCGTCGCGACCGAATCGTTCGGACGCGACCTCTGCTTCAGTTGCTTTTCTTCCAGCGTGTACTACGCCGGCGTCACCTGGCGTCGCCCGTCGTGTCTTTGGCCCGTCGTGCAAAACCTAGTTGAAAGACTTGATCGGTGCCCTGTTTTGCATCTTTATCGCTCGAATTCGTTGTGAAAGAGCAAACAAGTCAATCGCCCTGGAGAAGCTACAGCTGACGCGCAGGGTTTTACAGACCGAATGTTACATCCGCGTTACGCAATAATTACGTGGGATTGAAGTCGGTCGTTGGCAAATGAGCCTTAACGGTCCTCGACCAAATCACCCGGAGGTAGCTGTCCGGCATAGCCTATCCGTCCGGATTGAAGCGATATCCCACATGACGAACAGTAACGACCAGTGTGGGTTTTGCGTCACTCCGCTCGATTTCCTTACGCAGCCGGCGCATCGCAACATTTACGGTGCGATGTGCTACCGCACCATTCTCACTCCAAATCAAATCGATCAGTTGCTGGCGGCTGAAAACGCGATATGGATTGCGCACCAGGAAAGCGAGCAATTCAAACTGCCGTAACGGCAGGTAACGCTCCTTGTCGTCGACGAAGACCTGACGGGTGGCAAAGTCGATTTTGACACGCCCGTGGCGGTAGCTTGCACCTGGACGCCTTTCCACTAGTATTCGGCTTCTCCGAAGCAGTGCTTTCACTCTCGCGGTGACTTCATCTGGCCGGAACGGCTCAGTGAGATAGTCGTCGGCGCCACTCTCCAAGCCGACGACTCTATCCGCCGAGCCGGCCTCACCGGACACAATGAGAATAGGTAAATCTCGTGTCCGTTCGTCCGCGCGAACCCATCTGCACAATTCCAAACTCGAGAGCTTTGGCGGCGTCATGTTCAGGATCAGGAGATCGGGCGCTCTGCTTCTGATTTTGTCTTGAGCTACCTCCACCTCGCTCACTTCGCACACCTGCATCCCCTCGCGGGTGAGGCTCTCTCGAATCAGTTCGCGTATGTTTCCTTCGTCTTCAACGACGAGGATTTCCGGAACCCAGGCATCCGATCCGCGGGGCTCCCGTTTGCTAGCAGGCAAGTCGATACCCAGGGCCAGGCCCTCGATCCTGTTCTCGGAGGAATCTCAGGCGTATGGCCGAGCCTCTATGTAGCTGACGTTCGACTGGTGCGCCGTCCAATAGAATGAATACTGTGTTTGCCGCATAATTACTGAATTATTAACTAGTTGTTAAGGCGCGAAGTGCATTTGCCAAACTGTATATTCGTATCCGGGCGGCGGCTGCCGCCGTCCAGCGAATCGATCTCGCTGGCGAACTTCATCGCACGTGGGCGATTTGTTCCCGAGAACGCGGCGCGACGATGATCGGCGCTACTGGCTGGAGGGCAAGGCGGTTGACTGCGCCAAGCGGGATGGAACTAGATCGAAAACATCAACACATGCTCGCCGTTGCTGGCTGCGCGCGAGCGCTTGAGAACGTCAGCGAAGGTGGTCGAATCCAGAATCGCGGCAGTCGCATCTCTGACGTCTTTCATCAGGAGTCGAATTCCGCAGGTCTTCTCATCGCGGCAATCCGCGCATTTCTCGTAAGCCGTCTTGCTGACGCATGGCAGCGGAGCCAAAGGACCTTCCAGCATCCTCAAGACACGCCCGACGGACAGCAGGTCGGGCGGCTTGCTGAGAGCATAGCCGCCGCCCTTTCCCTTCTTGCTGCGCAAAACTCCCTGATTCTTGAGTTCGAGCAGAATCAATTCCAGAAAGCGTTTCGGTATACGCTCGCGATCCGCAATTTCCGAAATCAGCAGAGGCCCCTTGCCGTACTCCTCACTCAAAGCTAGCAACGCTTTTAGGGCGTATTTGGATCTGTGCGAAAGCATCTCGCGAAAGCATCTCGATTGACTATATCGTCTGACGCTCAGTGTAATGCACTACATCCAATTGTGCAAAACCTCCGCTCTCGGTGACTGCGGCCCCATCGGTGGTAGCCCCGGGTATACAGCAAGGACCGCGGCCAGCGTCATCTGTTGGAAAATTCGCCCCGAGGCCCGACCTAATCGCGCCCCTCACGATCGAGCCCCTCGCGCATCTGCCGCGCCTGGACGGCGCTCTCGATCCAAGAAAGTTTTGTCGCCAATTAGAAGATGGCTCCCCGGGCCGGATTCGAACCAGCGACTTGACGGTTAACAGCCGTCCGCTCTACCGACTGAGCTACCGGGGAGCACGCGAGCAGGCCCTATTTGGTAACCGCATGGCGGCACGAAATCAAGCGCGCCATCCGCTTGCCGCCGCGAGGTTATGCTACATCATATATGGATCGGTCACGGTCCGCGCGAGGGAGCCGCGATGGGCGAAGTTATCCGTCTCGAAGACATCGACCGCGAACGCCGCCGCAGCCGCGCCCGCGTTGCCGAACGTGCGCACCTGGAGCGCGCGGTCGCGCTTTTCAGGGAGAATCTGGCTGGCGCCGCCGAGGCCTTGCGCGACGCGCCGGAAGCGGCCGCACAGATCGAGCTGCTGGGACGCATCGAGCGGTTCACGGCGCTGATTCGCTACGGCCTGCGGATGCTCGGCGAGGTGCCCAGGGGCGACGGACTCGAGGGCCCGTCTACCGTAGCGGGACCTTAGGCGTCGCGCGACGTTAAGATCGCGGCCTAGCGCAGCTTCTTACCGCTGCGGCGCTTGGCTTCGGCGGCCTCGAAGCCGCCCTCCGAGAACCATCGTATCTGGCGGGCGAGACCGCTCAGGATATCGAGCTCGCGCACGCCAATTCCCGCGCGGCCCAGGATGGCGCGCAAGGCAAACATGATGTGCTCCGGGTTTTCGGCCGGCAGGAATCCGATCGACACCAGCGCCTCGCTCAGCCGTTCCATCATCGCGTCCACCGCGGCCGCCGACGCATGAGGTTCGGCCGCCGGCATCTCGCGCGCCGCGCCGGCTGCCATCATAAGTTCGTACGCGACCAGCATCACGGCCTGCGCCAGATTGAGCGACGGATACTTTGGTGCGGTTGGAATCGTGACCAGGCGCTGGCAAAACTTCAGCTCGCGGTTGGTAAGCCCGGTGTCTTCGGGGCCGAAGATGATCGCGACGCGGTTGGCGGCGGCCTCGGCGACCAGTTGCGCCGCCGCCTCACGCAGTTCGACCACGCCCGAGCGATAGAGGCCCGGCCGGCAGGTGGTGCCGACGGCGAGCGTGCAGTCCGCGAGCGCCGCGCCGAGGCCGTCGTAGCTCTGGGCGTTGCGCAGCACGTCGCCCGCATGCACCGCCATCGAGGCCGCGACTCGCCCGCCGGCGGCGGTCGTTGGCGCTACCAGGCGCAGGTCGCCAAGGCCCATGTTCTTGAGCGCCCGCGCGGCCGAGCCGACGTTGCCGGCCTGAAGCGGGCGAACCAGCACGAAGGCGAAATTCCCGAGTACCTCGATCATGGTCGAATCCTGCAAACCCGAATCTTAGCCGTTGCGCTTGCGCCCCGACAGCGGCGGCGGCACCGACGCGTCTGCCGCGAGCGGCCGTCAACGCGACATACGAAGGCAAGGAGTGCCGTGCGGGGCGAGACGTGCGGCGAACGTCCAAAAACGCTATCTTGATTGTCCCGCGCTCGAGCGCGCCCACGATGAAGATAATCTCCTTCGGCGACGTCCATATGGCTACCCGCAACCTCGAACGGATGGGCGAGGTGATGCGTGATACCGACCTGGTGATAATCTCGGGTGATCTGACCAACTTCGGCGGCGAGGCCGACGCGCTCAAGGTGATCGACGACGTGCGCCGGCGATGCCCCAACGTGCTGGCGCTGCCGGGCAACCTGGATCGCCGCGAGGTAATCCCGTTTCTCGAGCGCGAGGGCGTGGCGCTCCACGGTCGCGGGATGGTGCGCGACGGCGTGGCGATTTTCGGATGCGGCGGCTCCAATATGACGCCGTTCAACACCCCGACCGAACTCACCGAGGACGAAATTTACGCAACGCTGATGGCCGGTTACGAGCAGGTGCGCGGCCATCGACCGCTCCTGATGATTTGCCATACGCCGCCGTTCGAGACGCGCTGCGACCGCATCGTGGGCGGCAAGGCGGTGGGTAGCACCGCGGCGCGCCGCTTTATCGAGGAGGTCAAGCCCGAGGTTTGTATTTCGGGGCATATCCACGAGTCGGCCGGCGTCGACGCGATTGGATCCACACGGGTGCTCAACGCGGGCCCTTTCAAGGGTGGCGGCTATATCGTGGTGCGCAACGCCGGGCAGGCGCTCGACGCGCAACTGGAGTTTCTTTGAGGTCCCGGCGCTCTCGCGCGTACAACAATCGGCCGGCGTTTACTACGGAAAGCTGGTTAACGGCAGGAGCCTGGTGCTCAAGGGATGGCCGGCGCTGCTGCGCCGCTTCATCCTGGGGCGGCTGTAGAGGCCGGAGCGCTCGCGCGCGAGCAGCCAGAACGCGAGCATAAGGACGAATCGGATGACATGCTGAGAGTGGTATTTTTCGACGCAGCCGGGACGCTCTTTCATACTCGCGAGCCGGCCGGCCTGAGCTATGCGAAAATTGCGCGGCGCTTCGGAGTCGAGGCCGACCAGCATCTGGTGATCGACTCTTTCAGACGCGCTTTCGCCGCGGCGCCGGGACTCGCGTTTGGTTCGGGTCATGAGCCCGCGGAACTGCGCCGTCTGGAGCGCGAATGGTGGTATCGGCTGGTCAAGGCCACGTTCGCAGGTATCGCTGACTTCGCTGACTTCGACGCCTACTTCGACGCGCTGTTCGCTTTCTTCGCCGACCCGGCGAACTGGACCCGCGATCCCGATGCGCCGGCGCTGCTGGCGGCTCTGCGCGAAAGCGGAATCGAGCTGGGTGTGATTTCCAACTTTGACTACCGCATCTACGCCATCCTCCAGGCGCTGGGACTTAACCGCTATTTCGATTCGGTCACGATTTCGTCCGAGGCCGGCTGCGCGAAACCCTCGCCCGAGATTTTTCGAATGGCGCTGGAGCGCCATTCGATACCGGCGGATGAGGCGCTGCACGTCGGAGACGACAAAGCGTTGGACGTGGGCGGCGCGCGCGCGGCGGGGGTTGCCGTCGTACTGATCGATCCTGATGCCGCGGGGCCTCAAGATGCCGGGCTTCAAGATACCGTTGAGTCCCCGCCCGAGCGGCGGGAACCGTCGTTCTCGGACGGCCGTTGTGTACGGGTGCGGTCGCTGGGCGAAGTCGCCGCGGCGCTTGGTCGGCTTGGGTTCCCTTGACGCCTATGGCCCGTTTATCCTTAATCATCACGGTCTGCGACCGGACCGGTTGCCGCGTGCCTGGCGACCGTCGGCCGCAAATATCAGGCTGTCTCAAGAAATTGACGCGTAGGAATTTATCCGCAGGAATTTTATCCGCAGGAATTTTATCCGAATGATGTATCGACCCCGTAGGTTGCTCGGCCTCGTGCCGCTGATGGCACTGTTCGGACTGGCCGTTTCGTTCTCGGTTGCCGGCGCGTCGTTAAGCGGGCTGAATTCGCGCCTCAACGGGCTGGAGTCGCGTGTCAACGAAGCGGTATCGAATCCGGCCTCCGCAAGCTCAGTCATCACGGAGCTCGACGAGGCCGAGGGCGAGTTCGAGGAGGCCGCCAACGGCCGCAACAGCCGCAGCGCGCTTATCGAGACCTATCTACAACTCGAATCGATGCTCAACCGGATCTACCAGGCCTACCAGCACAAGAAGGACGCCTGTATCGCCCAGATCGACGCGGGCGGCAACTGCGACTACGACCAGCCTGAACAGCTCGCGCTGCGCGCGCTCTACCCGCTGTCGTGGCTGCACTACCGCGGTGCGCTGCTCTACAGCGACGATCCCGGGCTTGCGCGCCGTCTGCTCAACCAGGCGATCGACGGCTTCACCTCGAGCACGCTGGTTATTTTCTCGCCCGAGCTTATCCGCGAGAACCTGCTGGGCCGCGCTCTTTGTGAGCGCGAACTGGGCAAGTACGACCGCCAGGAATACAATCACGCGATCACCGACTTCAAACGCATCATGCACGACGGCCCCGAGACCCGGCAGTACCGGGCGGCCCAGCAGGGGCTGGCGGCGACCTACGCCGCGATGGGTCAGGCGGGACAGGCGGCGAAGCTCACGGGCGAGATGGCCGCGGGCGCCAGCGGTTCGACCCGCCAGGGATTGGAACTGATGCGGCTGCGCGAGCTGTTCGAGGCTGAGAAGGCGGCGACCGATCCGGCCAAGCGCGCCAGCTTCCATCACCAAGCCGTCGAGTACATCAAGGCTCGCCAGGACGACAAGAATGAATGGGCGATCGCACTCTCGGCGATCGCGCAGTACGTGCCCGACCCGGTGGCCGAGTTCGGCAATTCCACCGACCCGTTCGAGAAGTGGCTGCTGGCGAGCGTGCTCTACTTCAAGCATCAGCCGCTGCCCGCGGCGAAGTATTTCACCGAGGCGGCCGACACCGGCCACTACCCGAAGGCCTACAAGTACGCGGCCGACATCTACTATTCGCTGGGCCGGATCGATCTGGTCGAAAAGCTGGTCGACGAGGTCGCGAAACAGCCGGGCAATCCCGACGCGCAGTGGGCTTCCTACATGCGGTTCAAGCTGCCGCGCCTGCAATGGGAGCGCGGCGGCAAGAGCAACGCGGCGCTCGAGAAGCAGTGGGTGGCTGCCGCCGAGGACTACCTGAAGGCGTATCCACGCGGCCAGTACGCGTTCGAGCCGCGCTTCAGAATCGCCGAGCGGCTGCAGAAGAAGGGCGACTACGCCGAGGCGATCAAGCAGTACCAACAGGTCTCGGGCAATCCCTCGTATGACTTCACCGCCGTCTTCAACGCCGCCGAGTGCAGCTACCTGATGGTCGCCAAGGCCGAAAAAGAGCAGGAAGCGGCGGGCAAGAACGCCAAACCCTCGCCGGCGCTGACCGCGATGCGTGCCCAGGCGATCAAGGGGCTGCGCGACGCGATCAATCGCGAGCCGCAGGCCGAACGCACCGCGCCCGCGCAGCGCCGCTTCTTCCATGACGCGCGCGGCCGCGCCATCTACATGCTCGCCAGTCTGCAGGAGCACGAGGGCACCACGGTCGACAATCGCGAGATCGCCACGCTGCTCGCCGGCTACGAGACCGACTATCCCGCGATGAGCGATCACTTCAGCGAAATCTTCGAATGGCGTCTGAAGGCGCAGGCCGCAACCGGACAATGGGACGCTATCGCGCGCGACGTTGCGGCGCTGGTCAAACGCAATCAGGGCAATATGGCCCATAGCGATTTCATCAAGGAGATCGGCGCCGACTTCTGGCGCGGCGCGCTGGCGGCCCAGGCCCGCGGCGATCAGAAGGCCTATCTGGCCCAGGCCCAGCTTACCGCGCTCGACTACGGCTATTTCGAGGATATGGTCAAGGCGGGCAAGATTCCGGCAAAGAATCTGACCGGCACGCTGTCGATTCTCGGACAGGCGTACGCGGCGCTCGGCCAGACCGACAAGGCCGAGGCGACGTTTGCCGAGGTGGTCAAGGCCGACGCGGCCTCGCCCGACGCCAACGCGGGCCTTGCGCGGATCGCGCAATCGCGCAAGGACTACAAGAACGCGCTCGACCTGTGGTCGCGCGTCGAGGCGACGGCGGCCCAATCCGATAATCTCTGGTACCAGGCCAAATACAACATGGCGCAGATCCTGGCGGTCGAGGGCAACGTCTCAGGCGCGTGCAACAAGCTCGCCGTCACGCGCAGCGAGCATCCAAGCCTCGGCAGCCCGCAGATGAAGGCGCAGTGGCTCGATCTGCAGAACAAAATTTGCCTCAAGCAGTCGGCGGCAGGATAGGCTCAAGATGCTGACGCGAATTCATCACGTGGGCGTGGTCGTGCCGAGCCTCGAAGAGGGACTCAAGTTCTGGCGCGACACGCTCGGGATGCGGCTTACGAAGAGCGCCACCATCGAAGAGCAGGGCGTGCGCGCGGCCCTGCTCGAGGTCGGCGGCAGCGAAATGGAACTGCTGGAACCGCTCAGCCCCGAAGGCGGCGTGGGCAAGTTCCTCGCGCGGCGTGGCGGCGGATTGCATCACGTATGCTTCGAGACCGACGACGTCGCACGCGAGCTCGCGGACGCCAAGGCCAAGGGAATCCAGTTAATCGATCAAGCGCCGCGCCACGGCCTGGCCGGGATGGTCTGCTTTCTCCATCCCAAGGCGACCCGCGGCGTGCTGGTCGAATACGCCCAGCCGTTCGAGGACGAGTCCCACGAAACCAATAAATCTCACAAGGGATGAAGCTTATGCCGATTTACGAATATCATTGCGCTGATTGCGACCGTTCGTTCGAGAGCTTCGTCCGCCCAGGCGGGCAGGAGACGCAATGTCCGGCTTGCCATGGCGGAAATATCGCGCGAGAACTTTCGGTCTTCGCCTCGGCGCGCGGCTCCGGCGCGGCTGCTCCGATGAATGGCGGCGGCTCTGGCGGCAGCGCGATGGGCGGTGGCGGCGGATGCTGCGGCGGTGGTTGCGGCTGCCGCTGAATCTCGTCTGCTCGGGTTTTTCCTTTCCACGGCCGTGCGAGGAGCGGATGAAGCGAGGGAATCTTACGCGGCACGGCTAACCCGCGCCGTATAGGTCTTCCTTCGAAGACCGGTAGAAATGAGTCCGACCCGGCTTCGCAATATCAGGGGCGCCATACGCAGTTTCAGGATCGTGTCGTGGCTGCTCCGGGTGGGGATGATTGTATGTGTACTGGCGATCATACCCAGCCGGGCTACAGGCATTTGCCTATGCAACGCGCCCAAAGAGTTGGTCCTCGAGCTGATCGGTTTGGGATCTATCGTCCTGCTCGCTCTTTATCGCTCCCGTATCCGGGTAGACAGTGTGGATCTCTTGCTTGCCCTTTTTCTGGTCTTCAGCGTCATCTCCGGCGGATTCGCGGCGCCTGATCGTTGGGAGGCCTTGCGCGCAGTCGGAATATCAGTGGCCGGCGTTGCCATATTCTGGAGTTCGCGCGTCATTGCAAAGTCCGGAAGACGTCGACAGCTGCTGGATGCGGCAGCGCTCGCCGTGGTGCTGGTGGCCTCGATCGTCGTTCTCGACGCCGTCGGCTTTAACTACGGTCTGTCCGTTACCCGACCCGCGGGAACACTCGGGGACAGAAATTCAGCCGCCCACTTTCTCGCGCTGGGCATGCCTTTGCTCTTGCTTCAATCTGTCAATCCTGAAAGCGCGTGGCGTCAAAGACTGGCCCTTTCTTCACTCGTGATCGTGAGTGCCGCTTTGCTGCTCACACGCTCGCGCGCCGCTTGGCTTGCAGCTCTATCCGGCACATTATTGTTCGGTATCCTCCTTGGCTTAACCCCACGGCGCTTTCACCCTTCGTTGACTACGACCTGCGTGATGCGTGCGACGGCGGCGCTCATGGTTGGACTGATTCTAGGGCTCTGCATTCCTACGCAATTGCATTGGAAAGCGACGCATCCATACATGGAGAGTTTCGAAAATCTTGCGGAATCTAATAGCGGCAGCGGACGGGTACGTCTAAATCAGTATCATGATTCTCTGTTGATGCTGATCGGTCACAAGACGTTAGGTGTTGGTCCCGGCAATTGGAAGATTCTTTACAAGGCGCGCGCCAGCGACTTGACGAAAAACAATTCTCCAGGTCCTACCCACGCCTATCAAGCGCCAGCCGAGCGCACAATCTGGTTCTTACCCAACCGATTGAACAGCGATTGGATTGCTTTCGCGGTCGAAAGAGGTCTCCCCGCCGTTACATTCTTGTTGGCCGCATTGGCGACCTTAGCTGTTCGGAGCGTCATATCTTGGTCTCGCCTGAACCTCACTGCCCCGGGCCCGGACCCGAGTGCACGATTGGTCTCAGTCCTGACTTTGGTGGCTGTTATCGTGATCGTCGGATCGTTCGATGCTGTACTCCAGCTTCCGGCGCCAACCTATCTTGCCTTCTTGATGCTTGGAGCGCTCGCGCCGTTTCACAAACCGCTCTTTACGATTTCATTTTCGCGATTCGCGCGCTCGCTCGCGGCAGTTACAGCTCTACTGCTCGCGGCGGTGTTAGCTATCTTCACGTTAAACGAGATCTACGTTTCATATCTTATCGTTCGATCGGGTCCTGACAATCTCAGCGCTGCATATCGAATTTCGCTCGACAAACGATGGTTTCTTACCGAAGTAGTGTGGAGCGAAAGAGCCGTCAGAAAAGATTTGGGACGATATCCAGCATCCGATTGATGCTTGAGAGCATAGCCGATCAAAAGAAGTACCGGGCTATCGATGAACAGGCGTTTCGAGAAACGCAGCCAGACTCATCAAGATACGATCGATGCTATCTCGGCGAGAGATATAATGGCCCTCCTGCGGCAGGACGAGGCGTGACACTTTCGCATGACTCTCATAGCGCGCGAGCAGCGCTGTGCGATCTGAAGTCTTGGAAAATGCATCATCCGCGCCGTAAATGAACAGTGCCGAAGGATAGATCTGCGACTTGGAGCCTGGATCGGGCACCGTGCTCTGACTTGCGACCCCCGAAAAGTCGATCAAACGGTTGAACTCGGGATGCGTCGCAGCAACCAGATGCGCGAGCACCGAGCCGTAAGAAACGCCGAGCAGGACAAGCGGGCGGAGCGTCGGTCTGAGGCGACGCAGCTGACTGATATCCCGATCAATGCTCTGGACCTGAATTGGTATGACCTCTTCCTGCGATCGCCCGTACATCGCGTAGTCTTTGCCGAAGCCGGTCGATCCCGGGTAGTTAATCGCGTAAACGGCGATATTTTTGCGGGCGAAGAAATCGAAGAAGAGATTGAATCGAGGAGAGACCTGCTCATGAGGGCCACCATGAAGCCAGACCAGCAAGCCTCGTGGCGCCTGCGACGGCAGATACAGAAAGTTCGCTGCCCCACTGGAGTTCCTGATAAGAATCGCGTCCGGCTGGTGCGCCTCCAAGCCGGTTGCAATCAGGGGTTTCAGGCGACCTTTTTCAAACCAATAGAGACCCGCCGGAAGATGGTCATTTGAATAGAGGAGCAACGGAGGTCCAAAGGCAAGCGAGAAGTCATAAACGACTCCGGTTGTGGGCGATCGCACTTGAGGGTTCCCGTTTACCAGCTCCAGTGCCACAAAGCTCCCGTCCACGTTAGTGCGGAAAGTATCGCGCCCATCATTCAGTTGCTCGGGTGAAAACTGATCGTGTTGCGTGGGGTAGAGGCGTTTCAACGAGCCGGTTTTAAGGTCCAAATCATAGATTTGCTTGAAAGCGGTCTCATGGTCGGAATTGAAGAATAGATGCTGGTGATGCTCGGAGATCGTTCGCACAAACAAACCTGATTGCGGCGCCGTCCAGAGCTTGTAGAACTTCGAACCGGCAACATCGTACCGCCAGATGTCAGAACTCTCGTCCTCCAGGAACAAACTAGCGCCATCGTCTGACCAAATGATCGTCTGAAAACGCTGGGACACTTCCGGAACAGACGATCGTCTCGCCTGCATATAGTCGTAGAGCGAGAGGCGTCCGTCAGCGAGGTAGGCTAAGAGTGGGGCCCGAGGAGCAAAGAGCGGCTTTCCCTCGTCGCGGCCGGGCGTATCCGTGACCTTTCGCAGGCTCGAGCGCTGCAGATCATACAAAAAGATTTCGAACAAGCCATCGCCTCCGTGATCGGAGACCATGGCCAATGTTCGGCAGTCCGGAGCCAGCGACTGGGCTATAAAATCTCGCGATTCTCCAATGTCGATCTCTGACACCCGCGGCTCGGCGGGATTTTTCATTTCGATCAGGAAGGGCCGAACAAATCCGTCACGATTCGATGAATATACAATCTTCGAACAGGCTGGCGAAAAGATCACATGGGTGTTGATGAGCTCGGGTGAAATATAGTTGGGGCCTTTAGCCCGGCAACGAGCGCCCGTCGTGCTGAATGCCAAGGCAAACATCACGCACGTGAGCGTCTTTTGCACCCACGCGAAATGGCAAGGCCTCTTCGTCATCAAATTCGTGAGCGTCCCCCCTCGCTCCTTAGATGCGCCCCGCTTCAAGTCCCATTCCACATAGTTTCGTCTCACCCCGCTCAAATCGAATTAACGTTGTATAGACAACGCCAATTCGAGCAATTCTTCTCTAACTCTGCTTACTGTAATCTATCATTCACTAGGTTTGAAAAGCATTAGATGACTTAATCATGAATAATTTAGAATTTGGCAATTAATACTTGGCTTATATTCTTTACGTTTGATATATGCCAAGAAGATACGCTGAATGTATCTAAATAATCTGCAGGAGGAGGACTAGTTAGCATGGCAAAGGCAAGAGCGATCACGCTTATCGGCGCGCTGACGGCGATCCTGACGGTTGTCGGTTCCGCGCGGGCACAAACAGCAGCAATAGCATCAGTTCCGATCTATACGGTGAAATTCGTCTGCGGCACCCAGGCTCCTCTATTAGGCCTTAAGCCGCCAGCGGAGCCACCCGTCAAGCCGGGCAACTACGCAACCGTCATCAATGTTGAGGCTATTGCGAACGACGTTCAGGTGACAGGGAGCGTCTCTGTAGCGAACGGCAACACAGTTTCCCAATCAGGCTTCGGTCTGTCGCTCTATCAGACCCGGGATATCACCTGCGCCGATATTTCAAAAGTGGTAGGTTCCTCAGCGCCGTTTATAACCGGCTTTATCAACATTTCGCCAGCCAGAGCTCTTAGCGTTACCGCGGTATATACGTCTCAAGGTTGCAACTTCCCGCCGCGCTGGTCGGCTGATTTTTCCCCGACCCCGGTGTGTGCGGGGCCCACGTCAATCGAAGTGGTGCCTCAGCGAGCCGTCACGCCGTCCGTGCCTGTCTCCTAAGCCGTATCGAGCTCCACGGCGACTCGTGGCGATCGGAAAGCCATGAAAGCCATGGAATAGCGCCGTACCTGGTTGCCGACTTCGTCGGCAACCAGGTACGGGCCTTCGGACTGCTGATCCGCGAGCTTTATTTGAACGGCGGGAAGGTGCGCAGGAACGCCGCGTACAGTTCGACCGGTATGGAGCTGCTCAGGAACGCCGCGCACAATCCGAACAGTGCTCCGAAGAGACTGCCGTTGACCCGGATCCATTCGAGATGCGTGCGGGTCTTGGATTCGATCTGAAACTGGATCTCCTCGTCGGTCTTGCGGCTCAGGTTCTCGACCACCAGCCGCGCAATCTCGCCGCGCAAATTGCCAACCGACATGTTCGCCACCTCTTCCACCCGGCGCAGCAGATGTTCGCGCTCGGTGGTGTCAGCGGTCTGCAGGCGGACGCCCAGGCGATGAATCTCGCCCTCGAGATAATTCAGGAACTCAGGATCGTGACTGAACTTGGAGACCATCTCCGGAAGGTTTTGGGCAAATTCCCGAAGTTTGCCCTCGAAATTCACCAGGAGCCGCTCCACGAGCCTGAGCAGTGGGCCGATCTCGAGCAGCTTTCGAAGTTCCTGCACGATGCGGTCCACCACTTCGGGCCGCTTCAGCCAGTCCGCCATACGCAGCGCCTGTTCCTCAATGAAAGCCAGATCGGCGTCGCGCAGCGAGACCTGCTCGAGCCATTGGCCGACCTTGGTGACCAGATCATATTCGATGAGCTTGCGATGGATCATGTCGGGCGTGAGCCATTCGTTTTCGACCGTGTTCCCGATCGCCTGTATGATTCGCACCCGGTTGCGCGGCAGCACGCCGGAATTTGGCAAGTACCACTTGCGCTCGAAGAGCATCTTCAACGCTATGTAGTCGCACAGGCCGCCGATCAGTGAGGCTTCTCCGGCCATACGAATCACCTGGCCGGCGTGCGCGTCGATATTCAGGTAGACAACCCATCCGGCCGCGTACAGCAAAGCCGAAACGATCAATGCAACGTCACCCTTACGCAAGACCAACCTCTCTCTGCTCCTTTGCGCAACCTGGAAGGATTGCGGCTAGTACGGCGCGGATCGTCTAAGTATGGAACCGCGCACTCAACTCTCCTGGCGGGCCGCGAATTCGCGCTGGGCGGATTCTATCAGTGCCGGTTCGGCGAGCAAATCGTACGTCGTCAGAGCCATCGCTTTTGCCACTCGGATCATCGCCTCGTACGCGCGCGGTGTGTCGGTATGCTTCGCGAAGCGTTCCTCGTGGCAGTTGCCCGCGCCAGGATCGGCGATGCGGAAGATCGGATGAATCGCAGGGAGGGCATGACTCACATCGCCCATGTCGGTCGAGCCGGTCGGCATGTCGGGCGGCGCGTCGGGCGCCTTGACCCCGAGCGTCTCGCAATGGTGCGCGTAGCGATGGGCCATCGCGAGGTTGTTGATCATGTTTTTGTAGCCGCCTAGGACTTCGTGCGCGAGTTTGGTTCCGGTGGCCGCGGCGGCCGCCTCGGCGCATCGCAGCACGCGGTCGGCGATCTCGTGCGCGTAACCGGTCGTGTGGGCGCGGCATAGAAACTCACACTCGGCCTTCTCGGGGATGATATTCACCGCCTGACCGCCATTGGTGATGATGCCGTGGACTCGCGAACCGTCGCGAAAATGTAGTCGCGCGGCGTCGACGCTCTGGAAGGTCTGGATTACCGCCGACAGCGCGCTCGCGCCCGCCCATGGCGCCGCCGCCGCATGCGAGGCGCGCCCGTGAAACGTGAGACGCAGGTGGCGCGTGGCGAGCGTGGGAAAGGTGGCGAACTCGCCGTCCACCGGATGCACCATCATCGCGGCGTCGACGCCTTTCAGCGCGCCCTTTTCCAGCATGATGATCTTGCCGCCGCCGCCTTCCTCGGCCGGGGTGCCGAGGATCACGACGCGTCCGGGCAACTGACCGCGTATCGCGGCGAGGCCGGCGAAGGCCGTTAGCGCGGCGGTGCAGATGAGGTTGTGGCCGCAGGAGTGGCCGTTGGGCAGCGCGTCGTATTCGGCGAGGATGGCGACGGTGGGTCCGGACTTAACTGGTTTGCCTGATTTGCCAGACTTGCCAGACTCGCCGGCCTGGGCGCGAAAAGCGGTTTCCATCCCGGCCACCCCGCGTTCGACTTCGACCCCTAGTTCGCCGAGCGCGCCCGCGAGCAACCCTGCCGCGAAGCGCTCCTCGAACTTTAGCTCGGGATGGGCATGGATCTGACGGCCGAGACCGATCGCCTGGTCCTTGAAGCGATCGATCGCACGGCAGATCTCGTCGCGGATCTCATCATGAATAGCCATCGGGGACTCCTTGGACGCTTGCGTTCGCGCGATTGACAGAAATTCGCCTCAACGCAATGCCCGAGACGCATGCTACCAGAGCAAGCGTGCCGCGGTCAGCCGAGCGCGCCGGTGACGACGCTGAGTTTGGAGGCTGCCACGCGTGGGAAGTGCACAACTCAACGCCGCGGCGTTTGCTCCGGGGCGACAACCACCGCGACCGCGCATCCGGCGCGGCGCAGAATCTGGTCCACCCGGTTGCCGAAGTACAGGCGTTGCTCGGCCGAACGGAACAGGGCGCCCATCATGAGCAAGTCGAATTTCCCCTCCTTGAGCGTGCGCAGGATGACGCTCTCGGCGTTGACGCCGGTTTCGATCCGGGTCGCTACGTTCAGTTCGAGTTGCTCGGCCAGTTCGCGGATCTCGCCCACGGCTTCCTCGCCTTCGCCGCCCGTCGCCGCGCCGCCGGCGAGCGTGCGCCAGTGCAGGATCGAGCGCTGGCGGACATAGAGCGCGGTGGTTTCGGCTCCGGCCGCATGCGCGTAGAGCATCCCGACCGCCGCGCCCAGGCGCGCGAACGACGCCCCGCTAACCGGCACCAGCAGCTTGCGCATCGGCATTGGGGCTCCGGCGTTGCTCGCGATCACCACCGGTGCGCGGATGGCCGTGAGCAGGCCGCGCAATACCTCGCCGCCGAGCACGGCACGGCCGTGGAGGTGTGAGGCGCCGGCAAAGATGGCGTCGTAGCCGCGTTCGCTCTCCTGGAGAATCGCCTCGATGAGCGAGTCGCCGGTGCCGGTACGCTGGTAGACGTTGGCGGCGCCCGCGGCGGTGGCGATCTGTTTGAGGCGCGCGAACTGCTCCTCGAATGTGGCGGCGGCGCCAACGCGCTCCTTGGAGTTGTTGAGCGCAGCGTGGAATACCGTGATGCTCGCGTCGGAGGATTTGCTCAGCGTGGCTGCGAGATGGGTCGCCAGTTCCGCATGCGGACCGCCGCCGCTCAGCACCAGGAGCTTCGCGCCGGCCGTGCGCAGTGGCAGGCGGGCCAGGATGCGGTCGCGTTCGGCGCGTTCGGCGTCGCCCGGGCGCCGGCGTACTCCGCGCAGCGCCCAGGTGAGCAAGGGCGGAGTGGTCACCGAGGTGACGACCGCAACCGCGACGATTATCGTGTACATTGCGGGCGTGAGCACGCCGAGGCTGAGTCCCAGTAAAGCCAGGATGATCTCCATCCCGCCGCGCGCGTTCATCCCGAAGGCCACCGCCAGGGCCTCGCGGAACTCGAGCCGGCCGAGCTTCCCGCCCAACAGGGCGCCCGCAATCTTAGCCGTACACGCGACCCCGAGCACAATCAGCGGGACGTAAGGGCTTCTGAGAGCAGAGAGATTGGTCTGCAGGCCCGAGTAAGCGAAAAACACCGGCGCCATCAGGCCCATCGTGACCGCTTCGATCTCGGCGCGGTCGCGGGCCCGCACGCGCGGGGCGCGACTCAGCATCAGCCCCGCCACGAACGCGCCGAACACGGCGTGCAAACCAATCGCCTGGGTCACGATCGCGCAGGCGAACGCGACCAGCACCATCGCGCTGAACTTTCCATGCTCGGCCGCGCCGCGATCGTCCACCCAGCGCATCAGCCAAATCATCAGTCGCACGCCAGCGAAGTAGCAGAACGCGATGAAGACGGCGGCCTCGCCGAGCAACAGGCCGACCGATGCGGGCGAGAGGGCGCGCCCGCTCGCCAGCCCGGCGACCAGCGCGAGCAGAAGCCATCCCGTGGTGTCGTCGATCAAGCCGGCGGCCAGGATCAGCATGCCCAGCTCGCGGCGCATCAAGCCCAGCTCGATCAGGATCTTCGCGATCACCGGGACCGCCGAGATTGCGATCGCCACGCCCATGAAGAGCGCGAAAATAAGCCGCCGGTCCGGGGCGGCGAGGTATTGCGCGGGCAGCATCAGCCCCAGAAGCATCCCCGCGCCGAACGGAATCATCATCCCGCACACCGATACACAGGCAGCGGCGCGTCCCTGTCCGCGGAGGATATCGAGGTCGGTTTCAAGCCCGATGTAGAGCAGCAGCAGGATGGCGCCGATCCAGGAGAAGGCCTCGAGCAAATGGTGCGACATCGGGTCGCCGCCGAAAATCGCGGCAGACAGAGCCGGCGCGAGGCTGCCAAGTACCGAGGGTCCGACGATGACTCCGGCGAGCAGCTCGCCGATTACCGGGGCCTGTCCCAGCCGCTTAGCCAGGTCGCCCAGCGTGCGGCTTACGAGCAGCAGCACGGCAAGCTGGACCAGGAAGCGAAGAATCTGCGCTTCGCTCAAATGTGACAACCAGCAGCTCCAGAGGAAAAGCGCGCATCCGGCCCGAGGCGCGCGAATCCGACGATAGCGATCACGCTAACGACGTGGGGTGGGCGGGTCAACGCGGTAGCTCGGAGGTAAATCGATCGCGATGTGAAATGTGCGCGGCGTGAAATGTGCGCATCGCAAGATGCGCACGAGCGCGAATCGCGATGCCCACCAGCGCGAATCAGCGGAGGCCGCGCCACCCTAACGCGCGCAGCCGCCTCGATCGGAGCGGCTGCGCGCGTTGAACTGGCGTGCTGACTGTCTACGGACGGACGCGAGTGATCGGCTGGTCGGCTATCTCGGAGGGCTTCTCGCCCTTGGCCTCGCGATGCTGCTTGTAGTCGTTCATCGCGGTCATGATTCCAGCGACCGATTTGTTGAACAGCAGCTCGCGCTGTCCGGCCGCCCATCGCTGGGAGTATTCGATTTCGGCCACCGTGCCCTGGAACTGCGGCATCACGTAGCGCGCGAACAGTTCGTACGAGCGCAGCGTCTTCTCGCGCGAGGCCCATTCGTGGGCTAGCCCAAGCAGGCCGCCGAAGCCGCCGCTGGCCTCCTGGACCTCGCGGATGCGCGCGATCGCATCGTCGGGTGTGCCGACGATCGCGCCGCCGCGCGCCACCATCCGATCGACTGTCATCTCCTCGCGCGGCTGGCCCGGATATTCCTCGAACTGGATCTTCGCGCCCAACGTGTCGATGAAATAGTCCTGGATCCAGGAGTTGCCGCCTTCGCGGATGTCCTCGAGAGCCTCCTTTTTCGAATCCGCCAGATGGATCGGCATCACCATCCGCCAGTTGGCGCGGCTGACCGTCTTGCCATGCTCGGCGGCGGTCTCCTCCGCCACCGCCCATCGCTTGGGCAGCCCCTCGAGCCCGCCGGTGGCGAATGCCGCGACCGACAGCACCCCGCATCCAAGCTCGCCCGCCGCGACCATCCCCGAGGGCGAGATAGTATTGGCGACGAAGATCGGCAGGTGCGGCTGCTGGTAGGGCTTGACCTGGAGATGGGCGTCGTTGAGGCGGAAGAAAGAGCCGTCGATCGTGATGCCGCCCTCCTCGGTGAAGAGCCGCATTATCGCCTTGACGCCTTCGACCATCTGGCGGCGCTGCTGGGTCGTGTCGATCGCCAACATGTGCGCGTCGGCTGCGAGCGCACCCGGACCGCATCCGAGCATCACGCGCCCGCGCGTAAGATGGTCGAGCAGGGCGTAGCGGTTCGCGATGTTGAACGGGTTATGGTACGGGACGCTGACCACGCCCGAACCGAGCATGATGCGGCGCGTGCGCCCCGCGGCGGCGGCGATGAAAATGTCCGGCGAGGAGATGATTTCCCATCCGGAGGAATGATGCTCGCCGATGAAGACCTCGTCATAGCCGGTCCGGTCGAGCCATTCGATTAGTTCGAGGTCGCGCTCGAAGCAGAGCGTGGGGTTTTCGCCGGCGCGGTGGAATGGCGCCATGAAAATACCGAATTTCATCCGGTCCTCCTTGCGCCCGGTCCGCCGCGCGGCCGCCGCGGGGGGCTTTCACGCCACCTTACGACGGTGGCTGGCGCGGGGACAATAGCCGAAACGGGGAACGCGCGGATGCGTCTAATTGGTTGAGGGAAATGAGGGCCGGGCTTGAGGGAGTCGAGGGAAACCGAATAGATGTGCCCGGGCGAGCGTCCGAATCTTATGCTGTTTTATCCCGGCTTGCTCAAGGCGGGGGCAAATAGGAAGATCATAATATCGAAGAGTGCTCGGAGCCTTTTGGGGTTCGAGGTTGGAAACTTGCAGTCGAGGACAGTCGCAATGCTGAGCGTAGGCGGCCGCAGGTGCTGCGGTCGGGCGGCGACAGCGACAGCGCTGGTGGGGATGCTCGTGGCCCTTCTGTTCGCCGCGGCCGGACCGGCGGCGGCGCAACAGCACGGGTACGTTCCGCCGTCTCATCCGCTAAACAACGGCCAAGGTGGCTCGGTGCTCGAGTTGCCGACGACGCCGGCCGCTCAGCAGGGCGGCAACGACGCGCTGACGATGCCGCGGCTCAATCCGCAGGCGGGCCAGGAGTTGGAGTTGCCCTCGCGTGAGCTGCGCAATCAGTCGGGCTACGAGCAGGTGACGGTCACGGTGACCGACCAGAACGGCCGTTACGTTACCGGCCTGCAAAAAGGCGACTTCCGTATCTACGTCGACGGTATCCAACGGCCGCTCGAGTTTCTGCGCCAGGACCTCAACACTCCGGTGTCGGTTGGAATCCTGGCCGACACCTCGGGCAGCATGGAGCCCAAGCTGCAACAACTGCGCGCCGCGATTTCGCAATTCATCGGCGACCTTAACTCGCAGGACGACGTGTTCCTGTTCGCGTTTTCCAACCGCCCGTTCCTCCTCCAGCCGTTCACCACCAACCATTTCCTGGTCAGGAGTCGCCTCGCGCTGCTGCACGCCTACGGCCAGACCGCGCTGTTCGACACCATCATGGACGGCCTGATCATGGTGAGGCATGGGCGCTACGACAAAAAGGCGCTGCTGGTGGTGACCGACGGGATGGATAACACGAGCCAGGCGACGCTGCAGCAGGTGGTCGGGCAGGCGCGGCGGATGGGCGTGCTGATCTATTCGATCGGAATCGGCGACCCGAACTCTGGCGGAATGGGAATCGCGATCGGGCCGTTCATGTTCGGCGGCGACATGGACCACGTCGATACGCAGACGCTTACCGCGCTGTCCACCGAGAGCGGCGCGCGCACCTTCGTGGTACGCGAAGTCGGCGACGGCGAGGCGTTGCGCCAGGACTGCTCGGCGATTAGCAATGAGCTGCGCGAGCAATACACGGCCGGATTCGTGGCACCCGACCCCTCGCGCCCCGGCTACCGCAGCCTGCGCGTTGACGTGCCGGGCAGGCCTGAGCTTTCAGTGCGCGTGCGCAAGGGCGTGACGGTAGGCTCGGGCACCGAGTACGCCGGCCCTGATAGCGGTCCATAAGCCTTTTCAACGACCCCGCACGATATTAGCTGGCCTACGCCACTATCACCCGCGGCAGATCGAGTACCGGCGTGGCGATGCCGGCCTGCGAAAGCATGTCGTGAACCTGGCCGCGATGGTGCGTCTCATGGTTGAAAAGATGCGCCAGCAGCATCCGTGTCGGATTGCTAGATGGCTTGCCTTCATGGGTGACGTAGGCGATCTCGCCGCCCAGGAATTCTTCTCTGAGGTCGGCGGCGAAGCGCTCGATCCGTTCGTCTTCGCGAATCCGCGCCGCGCGCAACTCCTCGAAATCGTCGTACAGGATCGTGTCGAGATGGGCAGACGACGCAGTCCCCCCCTCGAAGCGGGTCATCCAGTTGCGGTCGCCTACCAGGATGTGGTTGAGCGTACCGTGGATGCTTTTGAAAAACGCCTGCCGATTCTTCTTGCGCTCGGCGTCGGAGAGCTGAGCGCAGCAATCGTACAAGCGCTCGTTGGCGAGCCGGTTGTACCGCGCCATCATCTGGAAATGCGCGACGAGCGGATTCATCGCGCTTTTACCGCGAAGGGCGCGACGAAAGTGCGTCCGATGTCCGGGATGATATTGAGAAACTTGATCTCGGCGAAGTCGCCCGCCACCTGGACCGCCGAGAGCGCCGCGTTGTCGACCCGGATACGGCGAAAGTGGCGCAACTCCATCGCCATAAAGTGGCACAGGACGGTGCGGATGATATCGCCGTGGGAGACGAACAGCACGCGTTGTCCGTCAGTTTCGCCGAGCGTGCGCATCACTGCCTCGACGCCTCGCGCCTGGACCTCGCCGATACTTTCGCCGCCGGGCGTCGAGCTCAGGATCGGCTCGTCGCGATAGCGCAGGTAGTCTTCGTCGACGATCAGGTCCTCGTAGGTCATCCCCTCCCAGCGCCCGTACTGGACCTCCGCGATTTGCTGGTCCTCGCGGATCGGTACGCCGCCGCTCAGGCCGGCCGCGATTATCTCGGCCGACTGACGCGCGCGGACCAGCGGACTGGTCACGATCAGGTCGGGCTTGAGCGCTCGAACGAAGTCGACCAGACTGGCGACCTGCGCGCGGCCGTGAGTATCGAGCTCGACCGGATTGCAGCCCATCACGCGGCCCTGCCGGTTCCATGGCGTCTCGCCATGGCGCATCAGGAGCGCGACGCCGCGCACGCCGCCCGGTTGTTTGAGCTTTTCCGCCACGTAAAACGGCCCCAGTGCCATACGTCTCCGCCCGCGCGCCGCTAAAACATTTGGCGGGCGCCCGAGAGCGGCACCCGCCAACATTTAACCTGAAGTGCGGTGAGGAAACGAGAGCGCACACCCGCTGGATTAGTCGGGCGGATCGGTTGACCGGATCGATCCGCCGTATCTCAGCGGCCGGCGGCCGGGGCGGCCTCGGCATGTCCGTTGGCTGCCGCGCCCGCGCTCGGTGCCGCCGCCAATCCGCAGAAGGCCTCGTAGTCGATGAGCCCGGTCTGCGTCGGATGGTCGCTGCAGACGGGACATTTCGGATCGCGTTTGATCTTGAGCACGCGCACGTAGTCCTTAGACAACGTGTCGAAGTAGACCATCCGGCCGATCAGCGACTCGCCCGCGCCCAGAATAAGCTTGATCGCCTCGAGCGCTTCGATCGAACCAATTATTCCGGGCAGCGCGCCCAGCACCCCAGCCTCGGCGCACGACGGCGCCATGTCCGGCGGCGCCGGCTCCGGATACAGGCATCGATAGCACGGCCCGCCCTTGGCCGGGTAAAAGACCGTCGCGTTGCCCTCGAAGCGGAAGATCGCGCCGTCGACCAGAGGCTTGTGCGCTAACACGCAGGCGTCGTTTATCAGATAGCGCGTGGGAAAGTTGTCGCCGCAGTTAACCACAACGTCGTAGTCCTTGATGATGTCCATCACGTTGTCCGAGGTGAGCCGGACTTCGTGGCGGTTGACCTTGATACCGGGGTTGAGCGCGTTGATCGACTTCTGCGCCGACTCGGTCTTGAGCATCCCGACCCGGTCGGTCGTATGGATGATCTGGCGCTGCAGGTTGGAGAGATCGACCACGTCGAAGTCCACCAGTCCGAGCGTGCCCACGCCCGCCGCCGCCAGGTAGAACGCTGAGGACGATCCCAGCGCGCCCGCTCCGAGCAGCAGCACCTTGGAGTCGAGCAGTTTGGCCTGCCCCTTCTCGCCGACCTCCGGAATCACGAAGTGGCGCGAGTAGCGGGTGAGTTCGTCGGCGGTAAACTGGCGGTCCGCCGTCCATGGCAGGCCGCGGTCCTTCCATGCGTTGAAGCCGCCGGTCAGGTTGTAGATGTTTTCGTAGCCCATCTCACGTAGCGACCGCGCCGCCAGCAGCGAGCGCGTGCCCGAGGCGCATTGCAGGATGACGGGCGTCTTGTGGTCGGGCACCTTCTCCTCGACGCGCAATTCGAGGAAGCCACGAGGGATACCGACCGCCTGCGGAATATGTCCCTGGCGCCATTCGTCGCCCTCGCGGACATCGAGCAGCACGGTGCCCGGCTTTTCCAGCATCCGGCGCGCCTCGTCGATATCGATCGACTTAATCTGGGCGCGCGCCTCGTCGAGAATATTCTTTGAAGTCTTGGCCATAGCTTTGAACCGTACCGGCTGAGGAATTTAATCCTTAGATTACGCTATTAGTCATCTATTATGCTAGAGCTGAAAATAACCATCATTTCCCGGCTGTCGAGGCTCCGGCCTTACCTTCAGCCGCCGAGCATCCGATGCGATTCGAGTATCGAGCGAACGAAGTCGAGCACGCGCTGGGCGTGGCCGCGCGGCGTGACCTCATGGAAGGCGCGCGCCACCCGCAGGTCGGCGTTGAGTACGAAGGTCGAACGCGCGGCGACCCCGCCGCGGAGCACGCCAAAGGCGCTCGCCAGCTCGCCCTTGGGGTCCGAGAGCAGGATGAACTGGAAAGCGTGCTTTTCGGCGAAAGCACGATGGGATTCCACCGAATCGACGCTGACGCCGACGATCGCGCATTTGAGCGCTGCGAAGGCTTCGCCGAGGTCGCGGAATTCCTTGCCCTCGACCGTGCATCCGGGCGTGTCATCGGCCGGATAGAAGTAAACGACGAGCCCGTGCCCGCGAAACTCCGCCAGCCGGCGCTCGTTGCCATGCTGGTCGCGAACCGCGATCTCGGCTGCCGCGCCCAAGTCGTCGCCGGCGCGCAATCCCTCAGTGGACGGCATGAGCCTCGGCCTCGCCTAGCGCGCGGCGAGCGGCGAACTTGATCGCCGCGTTATCGATATTCACCGAGCACAACGAGCCACACATGCTGCATACGTTGGAGCCCGAGGCCTCGCTCTCTTCCTTGTAACGGCGCGCCTTGTCCGGGTCCATCGCCATCGCGTACATGCCCTCCCAGTTAAGGGCTTTGCGATAACGCGACATCTGGTCGTTCCAAACCTTGGCCGCACGCACGCCTTTGACCAGATCGCCTGAGTGCGCGGCGATTCGGGTCGCAATTACGCCCTCGCGCACGTCGTCGATGTCGGGCAGGCGCAGATGCTCGGCCGGGGTGACGTAGCACAGGAAGTCGGTGCCGGCGGCGGAGGCGATCGCGCCGCCGATTGCGCCAGTGATGTGGTCGTAACCGGGAGCGACGTCGCAGGTCAGCGGGCCCAACACGTAGAACGGTGCGCCGCCGCAGATGCGTTTTTCCAGTTGCACGTTGGCTTCGATCTGGTCGAGCGGCACATGGCCGGGCCCTTCGATCATCACCTGCACGCCCAGGTTGCGTGCGCGTTCGGTCAGCTCGCCCAGCACCAGCAACTCGGCTATCTGGCCGCGATCGGTGGCGTCGCCGGTGGCGCCCGGGCGCAGCCCGTCGCCGAGCGAAATCGTCACGTCATGCTCGCGCAGGATGGCGCAAACCTCGTCGAAGTGCTCATAGAGCGGGTTCTCACGCCCGGTACGCTCCATCCAGGCCGCCAGCAACGCGCCGCCGCGCGATACGATTCCCTCGATGCGCTGATGCTGGCGCAGGCGGGCGACGCTCTCGCGCGTCACCCCGCAATGCAGCGTCATATAGTCGACGCCTTGACGCGCCTGGCGCTCGATCACTTCAAGAAAGAACTCGCGCTCCAGCTCCATGATCGAATGCTCGGAGGCGACCTGGTAAATCGGCACCGTACCAAGGATGACGGTGCATCGCGAGAGCAACTCAGCGCGAATCTTGTCCAGGTCAGTGCCGGTCGATAGGTCCATCACCGAATCCGCGCCGAAGCGCACGGCGGTATAGAGCTTCTCGACCTCTTCGTCGAGCAGTTGATGGAAGTTCGAAGCGCCGATATTGGCGTTGACCTTGGTGCGCAGCCGTTTGCCGATTCCGATCGCGCGGAACTCGTGATGAATGTTGTGAGGGATGACTGCCTCGCCGCTGGCGACGAGTCCGCGAATTTCTTCGGGCGTGAGGCCCTCGTCCTCGGCCACCTCGATCATCTGCAGGGTCACGATGCCTTTGCGCGCGGCTTCAATCTGGGTCATGTCGGACATACCTCGGGTGAAACGTTTCCAGAGACTACTTATACTCCATGCGGACGCCGTTCGTCACGGGGCGCACGGCGCCCGGCCGCGCGGTCTCACCGATGCATCGGCAAATGCATCAACAGCTACTTGCCGGTGAGATGATGCCGGTCCAGAGCTGGAATTTCGGGCGCCGCGCCGGCGCCGTCCTCCTTCCAGGCCGGCGGCTGTTCGCGTTCGCTGTAAGTCTTGAGCTCGGGACGCATCGGATCGTACACCGCGCGCGACTGCTCGTCGTACCACTGGAACATCTCGCGCATGTTGCCCTCGCGTCCCTCCGCGGCCAGCACGCGCGAGCGATGCATGAGTTGCTCTTTGGTCTCGACGAAGTCCTTGCGGTCGAAGCCCCAGATGCGCGGATGGACATAAGTGTCCATCCGAATCGCGTCGCATGGGCAGGCCTCGACGCACAGTCCGCAATAGATGCATCGCAGGGTGTCGATCTCGTAGCGCAGCGGAAACTTCTCGACTTCGGGATTGGGATGCGCGCCGGCCTCGATATAGATGCACTGAGCGGGGCAGGCGGTCGCGCACAAAAAGCACGCCGTGCACCGCACGGAACTGTCCGGGCGGAGCGTCAGGCGATGACTTCCGCGATAACCGTCGGGGTAGGTCTTGCGTTGGTCGGGGTACTGTACCGTGGTCGCCGCTTTGCGCTCTTTGGCAAAGCCCATCGCGTGCGCCATATGCAACGCCAGATTGCGCATGAAGTGGGCGTTGACGATCACCAGGCCGCGCAAGACCTCGCCCAGGTACAGGCGTTCCCATCGGGTCATTTGTTCGCGTCGTTTCATTGCCTCGCGGTGGATCGGCGTCAGGTCGAAGTCGGTGTTATGTAGATCGGTATCAGTCTGTGACAACGAGATCGCTCGGTGGGCGGTCTGCAGCCTTGGACGTTCAATATAGGTGGGTCCCGGAATTGTGGTCAAGTTGAGCGCTGGAGGAACTCCGCCTCTTCGGGCGTCAAGGCACGGTCGAGCACGGCGTTGCGATGCGGGAAGCGGCCGAAGCGGCGGATGACTTCCATGTGATGCTCGGCGTACTCGACGTACCCGGCCATCGTGGGATGTTCCGCAGCGAGCTTACGAAAGAGCCGCAGCGATTCGTTCTGATCGTCGAGGTTCTCGCTGTGCTGAAACGGCAGATAGATGAAAGGCCGCCGGGCCGGCGCCAGCGCGAGATCGAATCCGCGCGCGACCGCATCTTGCGCCGTCGCGAGCGCCTTGGGATCGGTCGCAAAAGCGCGCGGGGTACCGCGAAAGATGTTGCGCGGAAACTGGTCGAGCAGAAGGATCAGCGCGAGCGCGTTGGAGGGCGAATCTTTCCAGCTATCGAGTTCGCCGCCGGCCGCACGTTCGTGATCGGCGAGGAAGCCCATTCTACAGGCCCGGTCGAAGCCGTCGTCCTGCGCGAACCATCGGCGCTCGTGCTCCGGGTTGGAGCCATCGCCGAACCAGAACTCCAGGATTTCGTCGACGCGTCCCATCGAGGATTCCTTCGCTTTCCATGCGCTCGCTTCGAACGCGCGATTGGGGAATATTCTGTCTGAGGTTCCAGGCCGCCCGGAACCGCCCATTATATGAAAAAAATCATTCATCTCAACGCGTTCAACCAGTGCTCGGCGGCGCTGCAATCGTTCGGGCAGTTCCGCAACCCGCGCGATCGCACCTCCCAGGGATACACCTCGACCCGCTTCTGGGTCGATCTCGCGCGCACGTTGGAAGCCGGATGCTTCGATTCCATTTTCTTCGCCGACGTCCACGGCGCCTACGACGTCTACAAGGGCAGCGCGGAGGCCGGGATTCGCCACGCCGTGCAGTTTCCCGGTAACGATCCGACGATGCTGTTTCCCGCGATGGCGCAGGCGACCCGCCACCTCGGCTTCATCTCGACCTACAGCACGACTTACTATCCGCCGTTCCATACCGCCAAGCTCTTCTCCTCGCTCGACCATTTCACCGGCGGCCGCGTCGGCTGGAATATCGTGACCTCATATCTCGATAGCGCCTGCCGCAACGGCTTGGGCGAGATGCTCCCGCACGACCAGCGTTACGAACGCGCCGAGGAATACATGGAGGTGGCGTACAAGCTGTGGGAGGCGAGCTGGGAGGAAAACGCGATCGTACGCGACTCCGCGCGCGACATGCATACCGATCCCGCGCGCGTCCATCCGATCCATTACAAGGGCAAATACTTCGAGGTCGAGGGGCCGCATATGTGCGAGCCTTCGCCGCAGCGCACGCCGCTGTTGCTGCAGGCCGGCCAATCGAGCCGCGGCATCGCGTTCGGCGCGCGCCACGGAGAGGCGCTGTTCCTGGTCTATCCGACGATCGAGGTCACGCGCGCGCGGGTGGAGCGCATCCGTGCCGCCATTCGCGGGCAGGGGCGCGACCCCGACCACGTCAAGCTGGTCCTGGCGCTCTCCGTCATCGTCGCCGAGACCGACGAGGAGGCCCGACTAAAGGAGCAACGTCTGCGCTCTTACGCCAGCCCCGACGGAGCGTTCGCGCTGTTTGGCGGATGGACCGGGGTTGATCTTTCGCAATTCCGCGACGGCGACGTACTCGACCGCTTTCCTTCGGAGGGAATCAAGTCGGCCGCGCGATGGTTCTCGGCGGTGCATCCGGAACGTTCGCCGCTGACGCTGGCCGAGGCGCGCGAAGAGATGAAGCTTGCGAGCCTGATGCCGCTGCTCGTCGGCGAGCCCGCACGCGTCGCCGACGAACTCGAGCGTTGGGTCGACGAGACCGGGATCGACGGCATCAACTTGGTGCCGATCTATCAACCCGGCAGTTTCACCGATTTCATCGAGTTGGTGGTGCCCGAGTTGCAGCGCCGCGGCCGGGCACGCACAGGTTACGACGGCGCCACGCTGCGCGAGAACCTGTTCGGCGCGGGCCATCCACGCCTGCTGTCCGACCATCCTGCGTACCGCATCGCCGGCGTCGCTCCGCCAGGCAAAGACGCCACCGCCGCCTGAGCGCTGCTGCCCACTGTTTGGAGCCGGTGCCGGATTCGCAAGCGTCTGCGGAATTATCGAGATCGAGATCGCGAGATCGCGATCGCGGCCAGCGACGAACCAATCACGAGAGCGACGAACGCGAGAGGCCACGCGCCGGGCATTCTGAGGCCGCCCCCCGCGTCGAGCGCGAAGCCCGCCGCCAGTGGCCCGAGCGCGCCGCCGGCGAAACCCACCAGCGAATAGACCGCCAGCGTCGCGCCTTCCTCGCCCGGCCGCGCCGCTGCCACCGCGCCTGCGGTCAACGCGCCCGAGTCGGCCGAGATGGCGAAGGCGTAGCCAAACAGCATCGTGGCGGTCAGCGCGAAGGAAAAATTTCCGCAAAAGGCGGTCACGAGGCCCATGATGACGCTCGAGATCGCGAACCATCGAATCAGCCGCTTGCGCGAGCCGCGGATGGCCAACTCGGCGCCCATGATGCTGGCGGGCAGGCTCGTCACCGTGACGACGGTTGCCCAGTTGGTGATCGCGGAGCCGGGCGCGCCGCCACCAAAACGCGTCCACGCGAACAGCAGATAGGCAGGCAGCCAAGCTCGAAAGCCGAACAGTTCCCATGAGTGGCCGCCATAGGCGAGCACGTAAGAGAGCGCGTCGCGATTGGTGAGCACGGGGCGGAAGTCGAGCGGATGGCGGCTGTTCGCGACGGCGTCGGGTTCGCGCTCGACCGGAATTCCCGAGGCCGCAACGAGCATCAGCGCTGCCGCGGCGACCGAACCGAGCGCACTCGCCCAGAACGCGCCCGGCCATCCGTAGCGCTGTGCCATCCATCCGCTGGCGAAGAACGACAGGCTCGCGCCCACGCCGAAAGCCGCCGTGTAGTAGGGAACGGAACGGATTCGCGCCGTTCCCTTGAGGCGCTCGGTCAGGATGCGCAGGCCGGGCATGTAGGTTCCCGCCAGCGCCATCCCGGCCAGCGCACGAAACAGCATCGCGCTCCAGAATCCACGCGCCAGCCATGCGAAGCCGCAACCTGAGGTCACGCCCAGCGCCGCGCCGACCAGATAGATCGCGCGCGAATCGATCCGGTCGGTCATCCCGACCAGCGCCGGCACCGCAAGCGCATAGCCGAGCAAGTACGCGCTGCCGATCCATCCGGCCTGCACCGGGTCGAGCTGCCAGCGGTGCGACAATTCGACCAGCAGCGAAGCGAAGGCCGCATATCCCGCCATCGAAAAAATCTCGGCGGCGATGAGGCCTCCGACGAGGCGGCCCTTGTTCATCAACTGCGGCGGCGGTGAGAGTACGGAAGAAGCTCGTCGCGGCGAGTGCTTTCCGAGCCGCTGGTCGGACAGGTGAACGCGTACGCGACCTTGGTTACCTTGCGCGTCTGTGCGCTGAACAGCACCATCATCACGATGCACGGCTCGATCTGGCCCTGGAGTTCGATCACCCGCTCGTCGTGCCCAGTGCCTTTGAGCTTGGGATAGCGCTGGTGGACAACCTCCGGACCGAGGCCGGCGAGCGGCGAGTGGGCGTCCTCGATAATCACCAGTTTGTCGTTGTCATCGAAGAACAGAGCGTAGTTGCTCTCGGGCGGGTTGTAGACCGTGGCCGGCTCGGGCCGGACCTCTCCGATCTTGACCTCCGGGAAGCCGACGGGCGGGCGCGGTTTGCCCGGGTAGTCTTGCGGTGCAACAGGGAACATCTTGACCACCTCGTCGAGCGCGCTGAGGCCGGGCACCAGGTCGCCGATCTTTTTTCCGCTCCGCAGCACAGCCGAAAAGTGAAACGGTTCGGCCGCGAGCGCGGGCCATACCGCCGCGAAGGTTAGGATGAAGGCGAGGGTGATGGCCGCAAGTGTCGGACCCGCGGAGATTGCGATTGGCGTCGTCTGCGACCGGCGGCGGAGCATGATGCGCATGCTACTTGCTTGTCTCATTTTCGGCATTCGTTCAATCGCACAGCTCAAGCTCCAAGTTCTCTCGCAAGCTCTCACGAAAACTCCATAGCAGGCCGTGCACGAGCTATGCGCGGTCGAGCGTATCGAATATGACATGCAGGCTATGGAAGCCGAGCAGAAGCGTGCGTATGTCGCTCCGGACGGCGGCACAACCGCTATCGGGGCCGGCCACGCATTAGCGGCGGCCTTCCTCGGCTGGACGCTCGACGCCTTCGATTTCTTCGTGTTGGTTTTCGTGGTTCCGGCGATCGCGAAGGAATTCCATCGTTCGGTGGCCGACGTGGCCTTCACCATCACCGCGACGCTGATGATGCGTCCGGTGGGAGCGTTGCTGTTCGGTTGGATGGCCGACCGTTGGGGGCGGCGCCTGCCGCTGATGATCGACGTGATTTTCTACTCGGTCATCGAGCTGTTGAGCGGGTTTGCGCCGAGCTACAGGGCCTTTCTCGTGCTGCGCGCGCTCTACGGGATCGGAATGGGCGGAGAGTGGGGCGTCGGCGCGTCGCTGGCGATGGAGGTGGTGCCGGCGCGATGGCGCGGGACGCTCTCGGGACTGCTGCAGGAGGGTTACTCGGTCGGCTACTTGCTTGCGGCGGCCGCTTACTTTTTCATTTTTCCGCATTTCGGATGGCGCGCGATGTTCATAGTCGGCGGCTTGCCAGCGCTGCTTACGCTGTACATCCGGACCAAGGTGCCGGAATCGCTGGCGTGGAAGCGCGTCCGCCCGGATACGCGCAAGATTCTGCGCGCGGTGCGCACCAACTTGCCGCAGTTCATTTATTTGGTCGTGTTGATGACGATGATGAATCTGATGGGCCACGCGACCCAGGACATGTATCCGACGTTTCTCGAGCGCGAGCGCGGCCTTGACCCGCGCGCGGTCGCGACGATGGCGGTGCTCTACAGCGTCGGCGCGCTGTTGGGCGGAGTCACCGTCGGATGGCTCTCGGACCGCATCGGACGGCGGCGTGCGATGGCGGGGGCGGCGATCCTCGCCGTGCTGGTCGTACCGCTATGGGTTTATCCGCATTCGCTCGGATGGCTCACGGCCGGCGCGTTTGTGATGCAGTTCATGGTGCAGGGCGCATGGGGAGTCATACCGGCGCATCTTTCGGAACTATCGCCGCCGGAAGTGCGGGGGCTGTTCACCGGGCTGGCCTACCAGTTGGGCGTGATGTTCGCGGCCAACGCGGCGTTCGTCGAGGCCCTGATGGCCGAGCGGATGTCGTACGCGACGGCGCTGGCGACGGTGGCATCATTCGCTCTGGTCGGCGCCGCGATCGTTATAAGCCTCGGAAAAGAGCGTAAGGGATCCGACTTGCATCGCTCTTTGTAACAAGGTGCCGTTGGACAACGGCCTTTTTTCTGCCGCTAGTGGCCCCTACAGTTGAGATGGCTGTCTGCGTTAGAATAGTTCCACATGCGCTGGACCACAGACAAAATCCGTCAATCATTCCTCGATTTTTTCAGAGAGCGCGGTCATCAGATCGTCCCCTCGGCCTCGCTCGTGCCCAAGGGCGACCCGACGTTGCTGTTTACCAATGCCGGGATGGTCCCGTTCAAGGACTATTTCCTCGGTCTCCGCACGCCGGCTGCGGCGCGCGTCGCCGATTGCCAGAAGTGCCTCAGGATTTCCGGCAAGCACAACGACCTCGAAGCGGTCGGCCGCGACTCGTACCATCACACGTTCTTCGAGATGCTCGGCAACTGGTCGTTCGGCGATTACTACAAAAAAGAGGCGATAGCGTTTCACTGGGAGCTGATTAACCAGGTCTGGGGCATTTCGGCCGACCGACTATGGGCGACCGTCTACAAGGACGACGACGAGGCCGAACACGCCTGGCTCGAACTGAGATACCTGCCGCGCGAACGAATCCTGCGCTGCGATGAGAAGGACAATTTCTGGGAGATGGGCGAGACCGGGCCATGCGGTCCATGTTCCGAAATTCATATCGATCGCGGCGTTGCCGCCTGCAACCAGAGCGGCCACGCGGATTCGAGCGAACAGTGCGCGGTCAACGTCGAGGGATGCTCGCGGTTTATCGAACTGGCGAATCTGGTGTTCATCCAGTTCAACCGCGACGCGTCGAGGAAGCTGACGCCGCTGCCGCTGAAACACGTCGATACGGGCACGGGCCTGGAGCGCGTCGCGTCGGTATTGCAGAGCCTCGAGGAATCGAAGCGGCTCGGAAAGGATGTCGTTCTCGGCAATTACGACACAGATGTTTTCAGACGCATCATTGTTGATCCACAATCAGAACTAGGCCTGAACGAGCGCACTAGGCGCGGCTGGCCGCTCGCAATTCAGGAGTTCGTTGTTTCGGTAGGAAACCACGTAAAATACGGCGATTCGCCAGAATACGACGTCTCGTACCGAGCCATCGCGGATCACATTCGAGCGATCAGCTTTTTGATCGCTGATGGCCTCGAACCTAGCAACACCGGTCGCGGCTACGTTTTAAGACGGCTGATTCGTAGAGCAGCACGCCATGGGCGCAAGCTTCAGGTAGATCTCGAATTTCTAAGTATACTTTGTCGAACGGTCGCTGCAGTTATGGGCGATGCGTATCCTGAATTGCGCAAAAACGAAGATCGGTTGGTAGAGGTGGTGCGGGGCGAGGTAATCAACTTCGATGCCCAGCTTGAGCTCGGCCTCAGCGCGCTTGGCCAAGAGCGACAGCGCGTGAGGAGCTTAGGACTAAAGGAACTCCCGGGCGAAGCTGCTTTCAGGCTCTACGACACGTATGGGTTCCCACTCGACCTGACACAAGACGTCTTGCGCGATGATGGAATCGAGGTCGACGTCACCGAGTTCAATCGCCTCATGGAAGAGCAGCGCGAGCGCGGACGCGCCGCGCGCAAGGACGATACGGTCGCTCTCGAAATAAAGTTGGACGCCGGCGCCGCCTCGCGCTTCATCGGGCACCATCGCTACGACGCCGACTCCGAAGTGCTCGCGGCCCATCGCGACGGCGAAAATCGCATCTTCGTGGTGACCGCCGAAACGCCCTTCTACCCCGAAGGCGGCGGCCAGATCGGTGACCGTGGCGTAATCGAATCCGCCTCCGGAGCGATCCTCGAAGTCGTCGATACGCGCAAGGCCGACGGCTCGATCCTCCATGTTGGGCGCCTCGTGCGCGGCGAGCCGGGCGACTTCGAGCGCGGGCGGCGGGTCAAGCTCGTCGTCGATCGCGCGCGCCATGACGCCGCGATGCTCAATCATTCGGCCACCCATATCCTGCATTACGCGCTGCGCGACGTGCTCGGCTCCGGGGTCCATCAGGCGGGCTCGCTGGTCGCGCCAGACCGCCTGCGCTTCGATTTCGCGCACGCGGGCCCGATCGGCGAGGGCGACCTGGCGACGATCGAAGAGGAGATCAACGCGCGCATTCGCGAAAACGCCGAGGTCGTGACCGAAGAGATGGCTTACGACGACGCCATCAAGGCCGGCGCGCTCGCGTTTTTCGGCGACAAGTACGGCGACGTGGTGCGCGTGGTGCGGATGGGCGACTTCTCGGTTGAACTGTGCGGCGGCACTCACGTCGGACGCACCGGCGACATCGGAGTTTTCAAGCTCGAGGCAGAATCGGGCGTTGCCGCGGGCGTGCGCCGAATCGAAGCCGCGACGGGGCAGGGTGCGCTGGAGGCGATTCGCCGCCGCGAGCGAATCCTCGAGACGATCGGAGGCCATCTGGGGGCGCGCGACGACGCGGTGGTCGAGCGCCTCGAACGGGTGCTCGCGCGCGAGAAAGAGCTCGAGAAAAAGCTCCGCGCGCTCGAACAGAAGCTGGTTGCGGGCGACGGCGTGGCGGGCGGCGCGGATGCCGAGAAGGTCCGTGAGGCCGGCGGCGTGAAGGTCGTCACGCGGCGCGTGGAAGGCGTCGACCCGCGCGCGTTACGCGAGATGGCCGACCGGCTGCGTCAGAAATATGGCTCGGCAGTGGTCGCGATCGGCTCGGTGGTCGACGACAAGGTGACAATCCTGGTCGCGGTCACACCTGACCTGACCGGCCGAATCAAGGCCGGCGAGATCGTGAAGCAGATTGCTCCGATCATCGGCGGAACAGGCGGCGGGCGGCCGGACTTCGCACAGGCCGGAGGTCGCGACCCCTCGCGCCTGGACGAGGCGCTGGAACGCGTTGCCGCGCTGATCGCGTGATTTATCTGGTAACTTGCGCTCAACCACACGTTTAATTTGCGCGTCACAAGGCCGGGCTTTAAAAGTGAGCGCGAAAAGAGCTACGATCCTCGCCAACGCGGCGGCCCAACTGACCCGGCTAGCGGGTCTCGGTCCCGTGAATAGACGGCACGAGGCTTAGCAACACCATTTCTCAGCCAGCCACCGAAGATTCTCTCGAGCTCCACTTCGACGACCATCGGATCTTTACCGATCTTCTCGGCCAGCACGACGCCCATGTTCATGTGATCGAGCAGGCGCTCGGCGTGCGGATCGGCGTCAACGGCAGCACGCTGCGTGTCTCGGGAGCGCATCCCGAGCAGGCGCTGGCCGGCAAGGTGCTGAGCGAACTCTACGAGATCGTCAAGCAGGGCCATCCGATCTATCCCAGCGACGTCGAATACTCGGTGCGCATCCTGCGCGCCGACGGCAACGTCGACCTCAAGGACATTTTTCTCGACACCATCTATATTTCCGCGCACAAGCGCGTGATCGCGCCCAAGAGCGTCAACCAGAAGCGTTATATCGACGCGATCCGCTCGCACGACATCGTGTTCGGTATCGGACCCGCCGGTACCGGGAAGACCTACCTGGCGATGGCGATGGCGCTGGCGGCGCTGATGAAGAACCAGGTCACGCGGATGGTGCTGTGCCGGCCGGCGGTCGAGGCCGGCGAGCGGCTCGGCTTCTTGCCGGGCGACCTGGCCGAGAAGGTCAATCCGTACCTGCGGCCGCTCTACGACGCGCTGCACGACATGGTCGATTTCGACCGCGCGCGCCGCATGCTCGAGCGCGGCACGATCGAGGTCGCACCGCTCGCCTTCATGCGCGGGCGCACGCTGAACGACTCGTTCATCATCCTCGACGAGGCGCAGAACACGACCTCCGAACAGATGAAGATGTTCCTCACCCGCCTGGGCTACAGTTCCAAGGCGGTGATCACGGGCGACATCACGCAGATCGATCTGCCAAGCGGCAAGCTGTCGGGGCTGAAGGAGGCGCGCACGGTCCTCGCCCGCACGCCCGGAATCTCGTTCGTCTACTTCGACGAGCGCGACGTCGTCCGCCATCGCCTGGTGCAGGCGGTGATCACCGCCTACGAGGCGGCTTCGGAGGGACGGCTCGAGGCCTTGCCCGATAACGGAATCAAACCCCCCAAGGAATAGGGAGTGGCGGTCGCGCTGCGATGCGAGACCGGCCGCGGGCGGCCGTACGCGATGCGGCTGCGCGTCGACGCGCGGCGCCTGATGGCGCTCGTGGGGCTTGCGGCGTGCGAGCTGTCGATAGTCATCGCCGACGACGCCTTCGTTCAGGCGCTCAACCGAGACTTTCGCGGCAAGGATCGGCCTACCGACGTGCTGTCGTTCTCGCAGCTTGATGTAGCGCACGACGTGCGCGCCGAGGAAGTGCGCCCGGGTCCGGGTCAGCGCCGCGCGGCGCAGCCGCGCGGCGCTGACCCGGACCTCGCGGCCGGCCGGCGGCGGCGCGGGATCGCCGCCGCGCCGCCGTCACCCGGCGGGCTTGCGGAGCCGGCACCAGCGGGCACGCTCGTGCCGGCTCCGGGGACGGCGCTGGGCGACGTCGTGATTTCGGTGGACACGGCGCGCCGCCAGGCGCGCCGGCTCGGCCTCGCGCCGGCGGTGCGGATGCGCACGCTGCTGGTGCATGGCTTGCTGCATCTGCTGGGTTACGACCACGAGCGCTCGCTGGCCGAGGCACGACGGATGTTCGCGCGCGAGCGCGAACTAGCCGCGGCGCTTGGCCGGCAGCGCATCGCGCGGCCGGCCAAACCGGCCAAACCCGCGGCGCCGGCGCGCGCGGTGCGTGTGGCGCGCGGAGAGCCAAAGCCGCGTCGAGGCTCGAAGAGATGACCGCGCAGCGCCTGAAAATGCCGTCGGCCGCGATGCTCACGCATTTCACGCGTGCTGGAAAGACGGAGTCCGCTCTCGACAACCTGATCAGCATCCTGCGCGACGGCGTCATCCGCGGTTCGACGCGGATGGTGCGTGAAGGCCGCGCCGTCGTATGCATGTTCGACGTACCGATCCGTGATTTGCGCGGGTTGCTTGACCAGCGCAACCGACGCCGCTATGAGCCCTTCGGGGTCGCGATTGAGAAAAGGTATGCTTTCAAGATGGGTGCGCGACCGGTCATCTATATGCCGTGGGACGAAGCTGAAAGTTTGCTCGCTCCGGGCGAGCGATGGCGCGTGGTCGCCCTTGAACTTGAGCGTGACGTGCCGATCGATTGGAGTTATGAGCGTGAGTGGCGGCTCGCGGGCGATCTCGCCCTGCCTGCCAGCCGCGCGGTTGCGCTGGTCGAGAGCTGGCGCGACGCCGACGAAATCTACGACCGCTTCCAGGGTCAGCCGCCATGCGCCGGAGTGATACCGCTTCGCGAGCTGTTCGGGACGTCTTGAGCGGCCCGCTCAATACCCCGACCCGCCTTGCGTTATGCGTCATCAGCGGCGTAGCGCTGGGCGTCGCTTTTCCCAAGTTCGACATCAACCTGCTCGCGTGGGTCGCCTTCGTTCCGCTGCTCCAGGCGATCGAGGGCGAGAGCACGGGCCGGGTGTTCGGCTACGCCTGGTTTCAGGGTTTGGTGTGCTACGTGGTGTCGCTTTACTGGATCGAGTTCACGCTACATCACTTCGCCGGCGTCAATCCCATCCTGGCCGCGGGGCCGCTGGTGTTGCTGGCGGCGGTCATGGCGCTGTTTTCGGGACTTGCGATTTGGGCGGCGGAGTTGGCGACTGTACGTCTCGGGCTGCCGATCTTCGTCACGTTGCCGATTGCGTGGCCGGCGGTGGAATGGCTGCGCAGTTTTTTTCCGATCGGGTTTCCGTGGAACCTGCTCGGCTACACGGCTTATCGCAACCTCGAACTGATCCAGTTCGCCGAGATTACCGGCGTCTACGGCGTTTCGGCGCTGATCGTGTTCTTCAATGCGGTGGTTTTTATCGTCCTGTTCGGGCGCCATTCGCGCCGCGTTCAGACCTGGAGCCTCGGCACGTTGACGGCCCTGATGCTGGCGGCGCTGGTTTTCGGGGCTGTGCGCATGAACGCGGTGGAATCGCAGCAGCCGGCGGGGCGGCTGCGGGTTGCGATGGTGCAGGGCAACATCCCACAGAGCATCAAGTGGGACCCGGCGTTTCTCGACACCAGCTTCAACGTTTATTCGGACCAGACTCAGCAGGCTTCGCGCCATCACGTCGACTTGGTGGTATGGCCGGAGGCGGCGGCGGCGTTTTTCTTCCAGCCCACCGCACTCTATCCGCCGCGCTTCGCCGGCGACGCGCTCTACCGCGACCGCCTGCTCAAGTTGGCGGCTGATACCGGCGATCCGATCCTGTTCGGCGCGCCCGCGCTCGGTGTTGCCCCCGACGGCCAGATTGGCACCTACAACCGCGCCTACCTGGTCTCGGGCACGGGCAAGGTGGTCGACTACTACGACAAGATCCAGTTGGTGCCGTTCGGCGAGTACGTGCCGATGCGTCCGCTGGTGGGGTTTCTCGTCAACCGCATCGTGCATGGTTTCGGTGACATGATTCCTGGAAGCGTGCAGACGCTGTTCCCGCTCAAGGGCGCTAAGCTAGGCGTGCTGATTTGCTACGAGAGCATCTTTCCCGATCTCACGCGGAGCGCGGTCAAGCGTGGCGCCGACGTGCTGGTCAACATCACCAACGACGCCTGGTACGGCGAGAGTTCGGCCCCATACCAGTTGCTTGCGATGACGGCGATGCGCGCGGTGGAGACCAAGGTTCCGGTAGTGCGGGTGGCCAACACCGGGATAAGCGCGGTGATCGACCCCTACGGCAGAATCACGGCGCGCACGCCCTTGTTCAAGCGCGGCACCGAGATTGAGGACGTGAGCTGGCGTCCGCGGCGCACGGTCTATACGGTGGTCGGCGATCTGTTTTCGGAGATTTGCTTCGTCCTGACGCTGATCGGGGTGCTGCTCGCGATCCTGCGCGGCCGCGGTGTACAAACGGCACCGTCACCGGCCGCCGGCGGTCTCAATCGCAATGGGAGTGGTTGACGGGTGCGGCAGCGGTGTTCGTCGAGGCCATTAAGCTGCGGGTCTGTATCTGGCACAATGATCGATGCAGCGGACGCGATGTCCCGCTCGGAGAGAGACGAAAGCATGGAACTCAGCGAAATGCGCGATCAGGTAGCCGACTTCGAAACCCGCACCGAAAAACTCGGGAGGCGTCTTTGACGTCGCTCGCCTTAGGACTCGTCACGAAGAACTGCTGAAAGAGACCGGCAAGCCCGGCTTCTGGGATCGGCCCGATACCGCCCAAGCCACGCTCAAGGAAAACGACCGCATCAACGAACAGCTCACGGGCTTCGAACGGCTGCGCGCGGCGCTCGACGAGGCACGGCTCTATCTCTCGATGGCCGAGGAGGAAGGCCGCGACGACTCCGAGGCGGCGCACGAGACCGAAGCGGCGCTAGGCAGGGCGCGCGGCGAAATCGAGCGCCAGGAATTGCAGGTGATGCTCGGCGGCGAATACGACCGGCTCGGCGCGATCGTATCGATCCATCCCGGCGCCGGCGGGCTCGAAGCGCAGGACTGGGCCGAGATGCTGCTCAGGTTGTACCTGCGATGGGCCGAGCGGCGCGGTTACAAGACCGAGCTTGCCGACCTACAGCCGGGCGACGGCGGCGGAATCAAAAGTGCGACCATCACGGTCGAAGGCGACTACGCCTATGGCTACCTCAGGGCCGAGGCCGGGATCCATCGCCTGGTGCGCATCTCGCCGTTTGACGCCAACGCGCGCCGCCATACCTCGTTCGCCTCGGTTTTCGTCTTTCCCGCGATCGACGACAAGGTCGAGGTGACAATCAATCCCGCCGATCTGCGGGTCGATACCTTTCGCGCCAGCGGCGCCGGCGGCCAGCACGTCAACAAGACCGACTCCGCCGTCCGGATGACGCATTTTCCGAGCGGCATCGTGGTGAGCTGTCAGAACGAGCGCTCGCAGCACAAGAACCGCGCGATGGCGATGAAGATTCTGCGCGCGCGGCTGTTCGAACTCGAGGAGCGCAAGAAGCGCGAGCAGTTCGAGCAGTTCACCAAGGACAAAAAGGACATCACCTGGGGCAGCCAGATTCGTTCCTACGTCCTGCAACCGTATCGCATGGTCAAGGACCATCGCACCGGAGTCGAGATCGGCAACACCGACGCCGTACTCGACGGCGCGATCGATCCGTTTATCGAGGCCTACCTGATGGGCGTGCGAAAATCGGGCGCCGAGGTGGCCCCGGCCTGAGGTCGGCTCTGACCGCGCTTGTACGGTGCCGCCGCGATGGCGCAAAATCAAACGGCGCGTGCATGATGCAGCGCCCGCCGCAAGCAGCATCAAGGAGCTGCCATGGGAGACGCTATGGTCGACGTTTATTTCTGGATGACCCCCAACGGCTACAAGGTCACGATCGCACTGGAAGAGTTGGGGATGCCCTACAACGTGATCCCGATCAATATCGGCAAAGGCGATCAGTTCAAGCCCGAGTTCCTCAAGGTGAGCCCCAACAACAAGATTCCCGCGATGGTCGATCATGACGGTCCGGGCGGCAAGCCGATCTCGATTTTCGAGTCGGGCGCGATGCTGATTTATCTTGCCGAGAAGAGCGGCAAGCTGATGCCGAAAGAGCCGCGCGGGCGCTACAACGTTCTCGAGTGGCTGATGTTCCAGATGGCGAGCGTCGGCCCGATGCTCGGCCAGGCGCATCACTTCCGCCGCTACGCGCCCGAACAGATTCAATACGCGATCGACCGCTACACCAACGAGGCCAGGCGCATCTACAACGTGATCGACAAGCGCCTGGGCGAAGCGCCATACCTCGCCGGCGACTACTCGATCGCCGACATCGCGACCTATCCGTGGCTGCGGCCGCATAAATGGCAGGGACAGGAACTCGAGAACTTCCCGCATCTCAAGCGCTGGTACGACGAACTCGAAAAGCGCCCCGCGGTGCAGAAGGGATGCGCGGTCATGTCCGAGCACCTGCATCACGGGCCGCCAGACAAGGAGTCGTGGCAGGCGCTGTTCGGCCCCAAGCAGTACGAAAAGCGCTAGGCGCAAGCGACCGCGGCGCGCGTCGCAGCCTACGAGCCGCGATGCGCGTCGAGCAGCTTCAGTAGCGCGTGCACGGTCTCGGTGGCCGGCACGCTGACCCCGTGGCGGCGTGCGGCGCGCACCACGGCGCCGCTGATCGCGTCGTACTCCAGGCGCTTGCCGCGCTCGAGGTCCTGCAGCGTCGAGGTCTTGACCGCGTTCGCGTTGGAGAAGCCGCGCGCGATGTTGTAGTACGTCTCGACATCCTCGTCCGAGATGTGCGCGCCTTCGGCGCGTGCCGCGATCGCCGTCTCCGTCATCAGCCGATGAACCAACGCGGCGCCTTCGGGTTCGGCGAACATCCCGCCCAGCGTGCAGCGCGCGAGCGCGCTCACCGTGTTGGTGCCGTTGTTGCCCATCAATTTTTTCCAGCGCACGCTCTTGAGATCGCGGGTCAGCTGGCCAAAAACTCCCGCATGTTTGAAGGCGTCGGCCATGCGCAGCGCGCGCGGCGTCTCGCGGCCGTCGAGTTCGCCGAATTCGATGATGCCCGACGCGGTATGGAGCAGCTTGCCGGGCGCAGTCAGTTCGGCGCCCACCCGCGCGTTGCCGCCCATCACCGATTCGCGCGGCAGCACCGTGCAGAGCGCCTCTTCGTTCTCGACCCCGTTCTGGATCGTCATCACCGCGCCGCCCTCGCCAAGGCATCCGTCGAGCAGGCGCGCCGTGGCGATCGTGTCGTAGGACTTGACGCAGAACAGGATTAGCTCGTAAGGCGCGAACTCGCGCGGGTTGTCTGTCGCTTTGACCTGCAACCGGAAATCGCCTTTAAAGCTCTTCACCTCGAGCCCGTGCTCGCGCAACGCGCGCAAATTTTCGCCGCGCGCGCAGTAGTAGACATCCTCGCCGGCCTGTTGCAGGCGGGCGCCGTAAAAAAGCCCGACCGCGCCCGCTCCCATGATTAGAATTTTCATCGCTGTCCTCTTCAGTCGGTGCGGGCCAGCGCGTCCTGCCACAGCCGTGTCACTGCGGCGCGCAGCTCTTCGAGCGTGCCTTCGTTGCGAATCACCGAGGTTGCGTGCTTGCGGCGCTCCTCGTCGGAAACCTGCGCGCGGATGCGGGCCTCGGTTTGCTCGGGCTTCAGCCCGCGGTCGCGCTCGACACGTTCGATCACGCGCTCACGGGAGGCGGTTACCAGCCAGATTTCGTCGAACAGCGGCTGCCAGTTGGCCTCGATCAGGATGGCCGCCTCGATAACGATCGGCCGCGTCTCTCCGCCACGGCGCATCTCCGCGACCATCTCGCCCATCCGCGCAAACATCTTCGGATGCACGATCGCGTTGAGCCGTTTGAGCGCCGCGGGATCGGCGAACACGATCGGCCCGAGCTTGCGGCGGTCGATCGTGCGGTCGGAGGCGAGGATGCCTTTGCCGAAAGCGTCGATCAGTTCCCGGTAGGCGGGAGCGCCCGGCTGGTAGATCTCGTGGCCGACCTTGTCGGCGTCGATCGCAGGAGCGCCCAGCTCGCTCAGAATTCTGGCCGCGGTACTTTTGCCCGAACCGATTCCGCCAGTGAGCCCGATAGTGATTGGTTTCATCGTTACGGTGGCCCCCGCCCTTGCCGCGCCGCTCTTAGCTGGCCGCCTCGCGTCCCCAGGACTGGAGATTGTAGAGGTAGCTGAAGAAGCCGCCGCGCGAAAGCAATTCGGCGAAAGATCCCTGCTCGGCAATTTCACCGTCGCGCAGCACCAGGATACGATCGGCGTTCTGAATGGTGGAGAGCCGATGCGCGATCACCAGCGTGGTACGCCCACGCATCGCCTCGCGCACCGCGTCCAGCACCAGCGACTCGGTTTCCGCATCGAGCGCGCTGGTCGGCTCGTCCATCACCAGCACCGGCGCGTCGCGCAGGAGCGCCCGCGCGATCGTCACCCGTTGCGCCTCGCCCTCGGAGAGGCTGTGGCCGCCCTGGCCGACGACTTCGTCGAGCCCGGCCGGCAGGCGCGCGATCACCGGATCGAGGCGCGCAGCCGAGGCGGCGCGTTCGATCTCGCGCTGGCTTGCGCCGGGGCGGCCCAGCGCGATGTTGGAGCGCATCGTGTCGTACAGCACCAGCGGCGGCTGGAGCACCATCGCGACGTTGTGGCGCAGCGACTCCAGCGTGAAATCCAGCGCGTCGTGCCCGTCGATGCTGATCGTGCCCTGCTGCGGTTCATAAAAGCGTACCAGCAGACTTGCCATCGTGGTCTTGCCCGCGCCGCTCGGCCCGACGATCGCGACCGTCTCGCCGCGCCCGGCGCGAAAGCTCACGCCCTTGAGCACCGGATGGCCGGGTGCGTAGCCGAATACGACATTCGCAAATTCAATATCGCCGCGCGCGCGCCCGAGCTCCCGCGCCCCGGGCCGATCTTTTACCTCGGGTTCGATCTCCAGCAGTTCCAGGCATCGCCGCAGCCCAGCCATCGCGCCCTGCACCATGCCGTAGGTTTGAAACATCTGGTTGATCGGCGCGTAGAGCGAGGCGAGATAGGTGGCGAAGACGATCAGATCGCCGATCGTGAGGCGACCGCTCAGCGCGTGCAGCGCACCGATGTAGATTACTACCGCGGTGCCGATCGCAATCAGCACGTTCACCGCGCCGGCGTACGCGGTCTGCAAGGTGTACAGACGCAACGTCTCGCCCAGGCTCTCGCTGCTCGATTCGACGAACTCACGGTAGGATTCGGCCTCGCGGGTGAAGGCCTGGACCACGTGGATCGCGGCAAGCGAGCGATGGGCCACCGTGTAGAGGCGGCTCTCCTTGACGCGGGCGGCGGCGGCGATACGGTCGATGGGCTTGCTGGCGGTGGCGATCAGCGCGGCCAGAAATGGTACGACCGCCAGCGCCACGATCGTCAGCTCCGGGTCGATCCGCATCATTACTACGAACATCTCCGCCAGCATCACGATGGACGAGAGCAATGGGAACAGCCCGTTCATCGCGATGGTCTGCACGGAAAAGGTGTCGTAGGTGATGCGCACCATCAAATCGCCGATCGGGCGGCCGCGATGGAACGAGAGCGAAAGGCGCTGCAGATGGTCGAACATTTCGGCCCGGAGGTCGTTGACCATCCGCTGGCCGATCGAAATCGAGATGTAATTGTTGAAGACGTTGATCAGCCCGAGCACCACGTAGAGCACCACCAGCCCGAGACAGGCGGCGATTAGCAGGTTCGCAGGTGAAAGCTGCGCCGCACGCGCGGGCCATGCAGCGCTCAGCGGCGTCGCGTGCAATACGTTGTCGATCACGATCTTGAGCGGCCACGGCTTGAGCACCTCCAGCGCGGCGGCCAGCATCACGCATAGCACCGCCAGCGCCAAGCGTCCCAGATGCGGCCGCGTGCGGCGCAGCACCTCGCCGATGAGCCCGAGCGTACTCATCAGGCGGCTTCTTCCTCCACGTGGGCGCGGGCGCCGAGCGTCGCCACCGCCTCCCTGGCGGCGGCCTTGAGTGCAGCGGGCAGGCGGCTCAGATGCAGCACGGAGAGTGCCGCGGCGCATAGTCCCGCGATTCCGGCAGCGGCTAACGCGCTGCTGGCAGAGAATCCGGTCGCCAGCATCACCACCACCATTGCTGCCGCCACCATCGCGATTCGCCACCACGCGGGAACGGCGCGCCAGGAGAGCGCGAAGCGACCGTCTTCCAGTTCCAGACCATTGAGGTGCACGCGCATCCCCGGTGGAATTACGATGACGAGGTCATAGGCTTCGTACTGACCGCCCGCGGCGGCGGCGAGGCCGCCGCGAACCAGCGCCGCGCGCATCGCTTCCAGCAACAACTCGACGCCGCCGGGTCCGAGCCGTTCCGCCAGCGTGACCAGCACGCGGCCGCGTGCGCGGACCGTTGCAGCCTCATCATCAGTGGGTCCAGGCGGGGGCGCGGATCCCCATATGACGCGCTCGCGTGACGCGCTGCGGGCGAGCACTCCCGCGAGCGCGGCGGGTGCGAGCAGCGCGCGCGCCGCCACGGTCAGCCGCGCGCCGTCCGACGGCGCGCGGCTGACCGTGGCGATACGAATTGTGCTCGCTAGCGTCAGCGCGATTGCGGCCAATCCCAGCCACGCCATCGGCGCGCTCGCCATGCCGGCGACGATCATGACGATGGCGATCGCGACCCAGGGCATCGTGAGCGGCAATTGCACAAGCGGTGAAGTCTCGGCGCCCGGATAGACGCTCTGGAACAGTCCGCGGCCGAACGCGCCGTAGTAGATACGCGCGCTGCCCAGCAGGCCGCCGAGACGCGAGGCGCCGCCGTACATAGCGCTCGCGCCGCCGGCCTTCAGTGGATACTTGCGAAACAGCAATCCCTCGCCCCGGCCGTAACCGCGCTGCTGTCGGACATACGCGCCGAGCGTCGGCCGGCGTTCATGGATCACGACCGCGGCGGGAGCGCTCGCGATCGTCAGTTTGCGCTCGGCAAGCCGCCACGAGAAATCGACATCGTCGCCAGCGGCGGTGAACATCGGGTCGAATCCGTTGGCCGCCTGGGCCGTGGCCTTGTCAACGATCATGTTGCATCCGCACACTTGCTCGAGCGTGTCGTCGCCGGCGCGAACCTCGCGCGGCTGTCCGGGCGCGGCGGCGATTGCGGCCGCGAGCGCCGAGCCGGGTGGCGGCGCGAAATTGGGACCACCGGCGGCCGCCGCGTCGCGGCGGGTCAGGGTTTCGACGAGGTGGTAGAGCCAATCGCGATCGGCGCGTGCATCGGCGTCGATGAAGGCAACGCAGCTTCCAGCTGCGGCCTCGATCCCGCTATTGCGCGCGGCCGCGAGGCCGCGATGCTCCACGCTTAGTACGCGCACGCCCGCGCGCGTCGCGATTTCACCGGTCGTGTCGCTCGAGCCGTCGTCGACCACGATAGTTTCGTAGTCGGGGTAGTTGAGATGGGCGAGCGAGTCGAGGCACTCGCCGAGCGTCGCCTCCGCGTTGTAGGCGGCCACCACGACCGAGGCCTTGGGAGGCTCTTTCAGCGGCGGTGGGAGCGGGCCCTTGAAAACCTCGCCGACCGCGTCGAAAGCGCGTTTACGGATGCGTTCGCGGGTCACCAGCCCGAAGGCCCAATCGCTGATATCGGCGCCTCCGGTATGCCATTCGTCGGTGAAGGCGAACACGATGAAGCCCGAGAGGCCGAGTTCGAAGGTGGCGCGCGCCTGCCATGAGAGCAGCTCAGCTTGATGCGCCTCACCCTCGCGGATGGTGTCCATCCCGGTTTCGCTGAGCACCAGCGGTCGCTCGCCGGTCGCGGCCATCAGATGAGTCAGGTAGCGGCAGAAGTCGGGCTCGCGATGTAGATAGACGTTGAAGCAGATGAAGTCGAGGAAACTCAGGTCGAGGTATTCGGATGACGGGTAGTTCGAGTAGGTGAAAAGCGAGTCGGGCGCGATGCTTTTGCCAAGCTCGTAAAGGTCGCCCAGGAAGCGGCTGACCGCGCGCGCGCCGTGCCAGCGCACGATGTCGGAGCGGATTTCGTTGCCGAGGCTGAAGGCGAAGATCACGTCGGCGAAGCTGCGCATCTCGTTGACCGAGGTGCGGATGGTGCCGCGGATGTCGGCGGCCATCTGGCGTGAGTCAAGAAACGCCATGTGAAACGGCCACGGCATCCCGACCATCAGCCGCAGCTCGTGCTTCGCGGCCAGCTCGAACATCCACGGCGGCGGCGGCACGTAGGTGCGTACGACGTTGGCGCCCAGCTCGCGGATCAACGCGAAATCCTGCGCGGCGCGCGCGGGTTCCGGGTAGCGCTCGCCGCGCGAGTTGGGACTGAACGGTCCGTAAGAGACGCCGCGTGCGTGGAACTTGCGCTGGCCCTCGAACAGGAACTTGCCGCGTGCGAGCAGACGATCCATCCCGATGAGCTAATCGTAAACAAACGGAGCGCGCAACGCGGCTCTGGCTAGGTGCGGTTCTCCCGATGGCAAACGCGCGCATGCTCACACGCGGAGAGCGCTTTCAATCGCCCCGTCGGCTCGCCTATATTGCGCGAGCATGGAGAGCGGGCGCAACGACGAACCTAAAATCTTCCCGGAACCTGAAACTTTCCTGGTGGACGCGAACGGCATCCGGCTGAGCTGCCAGGACTGGGGCGGCGAAGGGTCGCCGATCGTAATCCTGCACGCGACCGGATTCCTGGGGCGGGTGTACCGGCCGATCGCGCTTGCGTTGCGATCGATGGGCCATGTCTACAGCTACGACCAGCGCGGCCACGGCGACAGCTCGCGCCCGGCCGACGGCGACTACAGTTGGGCGAGCACGGTTGCGGATCTGAAGGCGTTCATCGGGGCGATGAAGCTAGAGGGCGCGCGCGGCCTTGGCCATTCGGCCGGGGCGACCGCGATCGGCTCGCTTGCCGGCGCGCATCCCGAGTTGATCTCGCGCGCCGTGCTGGTCGAGCCGGTGGTGTTCGACGACGAAGTGCCGGAGTCGGTACAGAACTCGCTCTGCGAGCGCACGCGCAAGCGCAAACGAGGGTTCGAGAGCGCGGAGGCGATGTTCCGTAACCTCGAGCACAAACCGCCGTTCAACACCTGGCGGCGCGATATGCTGCGTGACTATTGCGAGTTCGGCACGCGGCCTGTGGCAGAGGGCGGAGTGGAACTGAAATGCCTGCCTGAAATCGAGGCGGATTTCTATTCGCGTGCGCGCGAGTTCCCTGGCCTGACGCTGATGCTCAAGAGCCGCTCGCCACTGTTGGTGATGTTCGGCGAAAAAAGCGACTCGACAGGCATCAAAATCACGGACAAGATCGCGGCGCAATTGGTGAACGGCACCGTCGTCACAGTTCCGGACGCGGGCCATTTTCTGCCGATGGAACAGCCGGAAATGGTCGCCCGGATGGCGGCCGAGTTCTTCAACCGCAAATGATCAGGCGGCTAAACCAATCCATGGATTTTCGCGAACGGATCCCACGACGGGTCGCGATGCCATTCGTATTCCATCCGGATTGCGATCTGTTCGGCGGTCTCGGCGCCGGCGAGCCTGGCGATCAAAGCGAGCGTCATGTCGATTCCGGCCGAGACTCCCGATGACGTCGCGAACTTGCCGTCCTCGACCCATCGAGCCTGCCGGATCCATTCGACTGCCGGACCCTGTTCGGTCACCCATTTGAAAGCGAACTTATTCGAGGTCGCGCGGCGTCCGTCGAGCAATCCGGCGCGCGCCAGCAGCGCCGCCCCGGTGCATACGGAACTCACGATCTCCGCCTCCGCCGCGCACTGGCGCAACCATTCCAGCAGCGGGACATTGTTGACCTCGCGCCGCGTGCCGATACCGCCCGGCACCACTATCACGTCGATCCGAGGACAATCGGCGAGCGCGTAGTCCGCTATCGCGCTCGGCCCCTGCGCGCTTTTGACCCCGCCAGCGGTTTCGGCGGCGGTCAAGATCGTGCACCCGCTGGAAAGCTGAGCGTGCATTCCCCACGCCTCCAGCGGGCCGAACACGTCGAGCAATTCGAAGCCCTCGAAGAGCAGCACGCCGACGGTTTTCTGCGACGCCATCGAAGCCTCCCTACCGCGCTGAGAGCGATGTCCCTTTGGAAAGTGGAGGGTAACCATCGATTGCTGGCCGGGCAACTATGTGCGCTGCTGGAGCGGCCGGCTACGGCCGTTCCAGCAGCGCACGTGCCTCGTCGCTGTAGACGCCCGGCGCGTCGTACATCACCAGCGCCGGCTCGACCTCGACTTCGACCCCGCCGCCCTTGCGCGCCTCGACCAGCATGGTCGAGGCGCGCGCGGCGGGGTAGGGGTGGACGAAGCGGATGCGCTTGGGCTCCAGGCGATGGGCGCGCAGCGCCGAGATGAGCTCGGCGCTGCGCGCCGCCGCGAAGACGAAGGCGGCGTGGCCGCCGTGGCGCGCGTAGCGCGCCGCGGCGGCCACGAAGTCTTCGAGGGTGGCCGCCGCCTCGCCGCGGGCGAGGCGGCGGCCCGCGAGCGAACTTTCGCGCCCACTCTGGCGGGCGCGAAAGGGCGGATTGGCGAGCACCAGGTCGAAGCCGCCCGCCGCGTTGAGCGCGCGGCGGCTGCGCAAATCCGCGGATATGGCGCGCACCATGCCAAGACCGTTGAGCGCAGCGTTACGCGCGATCAGCGCCGCGAGCGCCGGTTGAATTTCCAGCGCAACTACTTCGCGCGGCCGGGCGAGGGCGGCGAACATCAGTGCCACCACTCCGCATCCCGCGCCCAACTCCAACACGCGGGCGGCGGGACGCGCGGCGGCGAAGCGGGCCAACAGCACTGCCTCGACCGAGAAGCGGTAGCCGCGGCGCGGCTGGTAAAGGCGCAGTGCCCCGCCTAGGATCGAGTCGAGCGTTTCTTCCGCGATTGGTTCAATCGTTCGTTTAAGCATGGATTCCAACGCCAACGGCGAGCGCTACGCGCGCATTTTTCGCAAGGCCGGCGTCTATCTCGCCAAGGGCAACGTAGCGCGTGCGCTTGAAGTGCTCAAAGAGGGACACGATCTCGCCGAGCGCGAGGGCCATCCGAAAATGGCGCACCTGTTCGCGGCCGAGATGGAACGCGCCAGAGCATCTGCGAATTCCGAAGGGGAATAAGCGAGGAAATTGGGGTGGCGGGAGTTTTGCTGACCCGCCAAAGGATACTGCAGGTGTCCGAAATCGCTGCCGGGCAGCCATTTCGCGGTCATTGCGCGGTGGCGGGGCGCTTGACGGCGCACGGTTCGTACTTAAGTTCTGTTCAGCGAGGCGCGGAGGGAAAACGAGCCCTGTGTGCGCAGCGAAAATAAAAAATTGACCGGCAAATCATGCGGTCGGGAGGATTGAACGATGGAAGTGGTACTTGGAAACGGATATGCGAATGGATGGCTCTACGATCGGATGAACAGACTGAACCAGCTCTTCAACGAAGCGGGACGGACGGCTTCGGAGTCGCATGGTCACGTGCTACCCCGGACCGACGTCATCGAGCATAGCGAAGGCTATCATTTCTACTTCGACATGTCGGGTATCAAGGCCGATTCGGTCAACGTTCAGGTCGAGGACGGACGCCTGATGGTCGAGGCGGAGCGCAAGCAGCCCGAGTGGCCCAAAGACGCCCAGGTTCATCTGTCGGAGCGCAGCTACGGCACGATCCGCCGCTCGTTCGCGATGCCTGAGGATGCCAGCGCCGAGGGGATCAAGGCGACCTATCGCGACGGCGTGCTCGAGGTAACGGTGGCGAAGAAGCCCGAAGCCAAGCCGACCAAGATCAAGGTCAACGTCGAGAACTAGTAGTCAATCTCGGGAGCTAGTAGTCATTTTCGAGAGATAGTAGTAAAGATCGAATGGCGCGCCGCGCGCTTAAAGTGCGCGGCGCGCCTTTTCTCTCTTCCAATAGCGCGGCGAAAGAGCGGCCGGCGAACGGTTTCCGGCGAAAGGACGGCATCCCAATATGAGCGCATCGCTCGTCGTGCTGCTAATTGCGATTGCGATCGTCGGATGGGCCGTGCTCGGCTACAACGGCCTGGTCAGCCTGCGCAACCAGGTGCAGAACGCGTGGCGTCAAATCGATGTCCAACTGCGCCGCCGCCACGACCTCATCCCCAATCTGGTCGAGGCGGTCAAGGGCTACATGCAATTCGAGCGCGACACTCTCACCCAAGTGGTCGAGGCGCGCGCCAAGGCGATAAGCGCCCCCGACCAAGCCTCGCGCATGGCGGCCGAGAATCAGATCACGGGGGGATTGGGCAAGTTGCTGGCCGTGATGGAGAACTATCCGCAGCTCAAGTCCGATCAGAACGTGCTCAAGCTCCAGGAGGAGTTGACCACGACCGAGAACCAGATCGCCTTTTCGCGCCAGGCCTACAATGACTCCGTGATGCAGCTCAATACGCGCATCGAGAGTTTCCCGACGAATTTGCTCGCCAACAACTTCGGCTTCAAGCAGGCCGAGTATTTCCAGGGTGCGCCCGAAGACCAGGCGGTGCCGAAGGTCGATCTCGCGATGGGCGGGGGCGCGCCGCCGCCGCGCGCCTGACGATTCGGCGCGGGGACGGAGCGGAGATGGCGGCGGCGCGCACCGATTTCTGGGAGCTCGAGCGCTGCAACCGGCGCGAGACCGCGATGCTGGTCGTGGTCTTCGTCGCGCTATTCACCACCCTCGGCTTCGGACTGGATTTCATTTTTCACAACCTGGCGATCGTAGACGGATCGCTGACCGGCTTCCCGCTGCTGACCCTCATCGCGCTCGGCTTCGGAATCTTTCAATCGCTGCTCTCATACTACGGCGGTGCGTCGCTGGTGCTGGCCTCGGTACGGGCGCGCGAGCTGGCCCCCGACACGCCGCAGCATCAGATGGTGCTCGACGTGGTGCGCGAGATGGCGCTGGCGGCGCGGATGCCGGTGCCCAAGGCGTACCTGATGAACGATCCGTCGCCCAATGCGTTCGCGACCGGCCGCGACCCGCATCATTCGGTGATCTGCGTCACCCAGGGATTGATCGACACGATGGATCGCGAGGAAGTGCAGGGAGTGCTGGGTCACGAGATGGCGCACGTGCGCGACTACGACATCCGCACCATGATGATGATCGCGGTGCTGGTGGCGGGGATCGCGATGCTGGCTGACTTCGTTTACCGGTCGATGTGGTACACGGGCGGCGTTGGGGGCGGTGGTGGCAGGGGCCGCAGCAGCCGTGACGACGACAGTAGCGGCGGCAACGCGGGCGCGCTGATTGGAATTCTGGTGGTCGTGCTTGCGGTGCTGGCGCCGTTTTTCGCGCAATTGCTTGCGATGGCGGTGTCGCGCCAGCGCGAATACCTTGCCGACGCCGCTTCCGTCGAGTTTACGCGCAATCCGCGGGCGCTGCTGCGCGCGCTCGAGCGCATCGCCGAGACCGAATCACCGCTGCGCAACGCCTCGCGCGGCACCGCGCACATGTTCATCGTCAATCCGTTGCAGGGCGCACGCGACGACAACGAAGGCTTCTTCGCTAACCTGTTTTCGACTCATCCGCCGCTGGGGCGACGTATCGAACGGCTGCGCGCGTTGCTCAACGAAGCGTCGGCAGCCGGTGCGGCCGCGGCAGCCCCTACCCCGCGCGGCTGATACGCGCGAGCGGAGAGTCGCGCTAGCGGTTGCGATGGCGCAGTTCGCGTTCGACTTCGCGCCGGACGGTCTTGCGCTTGATCGCCTCGCGCTTGTCGTAGAGCTTCTTGCCCTTGGCCAGACCGAGTTCGACCTTGGCACGCCCGCGGCGGAAGTAAATCTTGAGCGGCACGATCGTGTAGCCCTGTTCGCGGGCATGTCCCCACCAACGGTCGATCTCGCGCCGATGCATCAGGAGCTTGCGCGGACGGATTTCATTATGGCTGAACTGGCCGGCCGGCGCGTAGGCTCCGATATGCACGCCGTGCAGGAACGCTTCGCCGTTTTTGATCCGCGCGTAGCTGTCTCGCAGGTTTACCTTGTGCGCGCGCAGTGACTTGACCTCGGTGCCGGTCAGCGCCATCCCGCACTCCAGCGATTCCTCGATGAAGAAATCGTGGCGGGCCTTGCGGTTGTCGGCGATCAACTCGAAGCCGTCGTCGGACGCCTTGGCGCTTTCCTGTCGAGCCATCCTTACGAGCTTATACTAATGGTCCGGATTTGGGGCCGGCACCGCCGGCATACGTGATCCAGTCGCGCAGCGCGACCTGGGTGGTGCGAAACGCGATCTCTTCCCACGGAATCTCGGCGGGCGCGAAGTAGCGCACTTCGCTCGCTTCGTCGGAGAGCCCGGGGCTCTCAAGGCCGGGCCTGGCGAGATAGACGATGATCGCCGCGATCGGATTTTGCGGATCCGCGTATACGCCGAACAGGCGCTCGATCGTTACGTTCATCCCGACTTCCTCTGCCGTCTCGCGCAACGCCGCCGGCTCGGGAGTCTCACCGAAATCGACGTAACCGCCGGGAAAAGTCCAATAGCCCAGCCGCGGCGGAATCGCCCGGCGCAGCAGCAGCACGCGGCCGGAGTCGACCACCAGGCATCCGGCCACCAGCTTGGGGCCTTGGAAGTCGATGAAGCCGCATCGCGAGCACACTTTATGGCGCCTGCGGTCGGGCAGCACCGTGCGCAGTTCCATCGCGCCGCCGCAGAGCGCGCAGAAGCGCACGTTGGTGGGGTACTGATGCTGGATGTCGTGGCGCGGCTCCACCGGACGATCGTTTTCATCGGTCATGAGAGAAAGCTTGGCGGATCGAGGCGGCGGGCCGCAACCGCGTCGAGAAAACTAGAACGTGAGGCGGCGGACCAGCGCCTCGCCGATCAGCAAGATCATCGCCGCGAGCAACGGCCAAGCCGCCATCGATTGCCGCAGCTCATGCTCGGGGCGGGTCAGGCCGACGTCGGCGGGCGAGGGGTTGAGCCGGCCGCCGGTATTCGAGGCGAGGCGCTCCAGCAGCGTATAGTTGGGTTCCGGGCGCGGCAGCTCAGCGTTGATCGCGGGGCTGACCGTGTATGCGAGTGGAGGAAAGGCGAGCGCTTCCGCGGTGGCCGCCTTCAGCGCGATATTGTACGTACCGGGGCGCGGCGCGTCGAAGCTGCCGTAAAGCTCGCCCGGGACTTCCTCGGAAAGCGCGCTCTGTGCGCGGGTGCCGTCGGGGCGCGTGATGGTCGCGCTGACCAGTGCCGCCGACGGTGCCGGCCGATCGCTATAGTTGGTGAGCCTCAGGTGGATGCGGCCCTCGCGGTAGCCGAGCGCGACGTCGAACTTCTGTTCCGTGGCCGCGGTCTGTGGCGTCATCCAGGACAGCACCTTGCTCCAGATCTGACCGAAGATTCCGTCCTTAACCCAAGGCGAGGACCATCGCCCGCTCGCGTCGGTGGTGACCGCGACCGCCTTGCCGGCCCCGAAATGCCAGCTCGCGATAAGCGGGTCATGCGCGTTGGCGCGGTTGATGAAAGCGTCGAGCGTGGCTTGCGGCTTAAGCTCGGTGGCGACGAAGCCTTTGATCGCCGGGAGTTGGCGGCCGGCGAGGTCCTTGAGCAGCGGGTCCGGCTTCACCGTGATTGGCGTGAAATCCTTCTCGACCATCGTGGTCTCGCCGCCGTGCGATTTCACGTCCTGCAAAAACAACTCGGGCAGGTTGGCGGCACTGTCGGTCTGGTAGAAGCTGCCGCCGCCGTACTTGCTGATCGATTCGAGCAGCGACAGATTGGCTTCGCGGCCGATCGCGATGGTGGAGATCGTCACGCCACCCTCGCGATGCATCGTGGAGACGAGATCGTAGTACATCGCCGCCGTGCCGCCGGTCTCGCCGTCGGTTATGACCACTACGTGCTTTATCGACGCATTGCTGCTGGCCAGCATCCGCTCGGCCTCCTCCATCGCCGGCAGCAGATAAGTGGTGCCGCGCGCCTTGAGCCGGTTGATCAACTGGTCGAAGTAGGGCCGGCTCTGGCTGAGCGTCGTCAGCGGGACCATCACGAACGGTTGCGAGTCAAACCCGATGACCGCGATCAAATCGCTGTCGGTCATTGTCTTGGTCACCGTGCGCGCCGCCGCTTTCGCGTACTCGAGTTTGTTGTCGCGGCCCATCGAGCCCGACTTGTCGATTATCAGGACCAGCGCGCGAGTGCGCTGGCGATGCTGCGGCGGCTTCATGATGACCGGCAGCGCGCGTGCGAGCGGGCTGTCCTGGTAGCCGCCCAGGCCGAAGCTTTCGTCGCCCCCGGCCATCGCGATCGAGCCACCCTCCTCGACGTAGTTGACCAGTGCCTGCTGGGCCGCGGGCGAGAGCCGCGAGCGCGGCACGTTGTTGAGCAGCACCGCGTCGTAGCCCTTGAGATTGCCGCTCCACGAGCTGCCGGGCGTGACCACGGTCGGATCCAGGCCCACCCGATGCACGACCGATTCGAGATACTGCGCGTCGCGCGCCGAACCGGTCAGGATGAGCACCTTGCGTTGCGCGCCGATCCCGATCCATCCCGTGAGCGAGTCATCTTCGCTATACGCGTCCTGCGCCGGATTGGCGGGCTTGAACACGGCGGTGTAGGAGGTCAGCCCTGAAGCTTCGGCATGGACCGGGAAGTCGAAGCGTTGCTGGCCGCTTTGCAGAGTGACGGTGCGGACATCGATCGCGCGGCCGTTCTGGAAAATTGAAATGGTTCCGCTAACCGGGGCCGAGTTGTAATTGGTGGCGGTGACGCCGAGCGCGAACGGCTCCGACTTGGACAGCGCCGGTGGCATCGCGAGCTCGGTAATCGCGACGTTGGAGATGCCGCGCGCGCCAGGCGGGGTGAAGATATACAGCCGCACTCCGGCCGAGCGAATCGCGCCGAGCGCGCGTTCCGCATCGCCATGGTTCTCCCATCCGTCGGTCACCAACACGACCGGGCCGTCGTGCGCGGCCGGATTGGCGGCGACCTTATCGAGCGCCGCCTCGAGGTCGGTCGCGCCCGGCGCGCAGGTGGCGCATCCCGCCGCCGCTTCCAGCTTCGACAGCGCGCCCGCGACCGTGGTCGGCTCGGGATCGGTGGCGAAGATCACCGCCGGATCGCCGGCACGCAACCGGAGATCGTGGCGCAGGAGTTTGGCCGTCCACGCGCGCATCGCCTCGGTGATGCTGGCCGAAGCGTCGACCACCGCCGGCCGCGTGGTGCCCTCGCTCCGCGTGACGGTCTGCGGATCGGCGAGCGCCAACACGCATAGCGCAAGCACCACGGCGCGCAGCAGCGGTGCGAACAGCTTGCGCGGCGTGTTCACGCCAAGCAGCGACCAACCCAGAATCACGCCGACCGCGATCAACAGCCAGAGCGCGCCCGGATTCGCCAGCTTGACGCCGGCCAGCATTGCGCCCGGGTTCATCGCAGAATTCATGTTTAGACCGTGACCACCAGACGGCGGCGGCGATACGCAATCAAGGCTTCGAAGATCAGCAGCGCGACGATCGCCAGGATGAAGTCCCTGGTGACCGGCGCGCGGCGCGGCGCGACTTGGGCCATCGCGCCCGAGCCGGTCGCTTCGATCTTCATGGCCGGCGTGTTTTCGAGATCGGAGGCGCGCAGGTTGGCGAGATTAACCGCGCGCAGCGATTTGGCTCCGTCCGAGGAGACGAGTTGATAGAGACCCTGAAAATTGGCGTCCGTGAACAGCATCCCCGGCGTGACTTTGATCTTTCGCCCGTCGGGCGGCACGATCGTGTCGACGCCGGCCGGCACGATCCACGGATCGCCGGTATGGTAGCCGCCGGTCTCGGCACCGAAGCCGGCCAGATAGCTGAGCGAGTTCAGCGTGAGCACGGACATCGGAAGGTTTTGACGGCCGAGATAGGGAAATGGATTGAAGCCCAGGGCGACCAGGCGATGGCCGGAGCGCTCGCCGGCGAGCAGCAGCGCGCCGCCACTGCCGGTGACGATCGCCTGGAGCCACGGATGCTGTCCGAGGTATTCGCCGCCGTACAGATTGAGCAAGCGAAAATTCACCGAGTCGGTGAGGGGGCCGGTCGGCGGCCATCCGGTGATCTCGACGCTGGCGGTCGGCTGGACGTTGAAGCCGAAAACGGGATCATCCGGCGGCGGCATCACCAGCAAAGTGTTGACCGGCGGCATCTCCTTGGGCACCGCGTACTCGAAGATCGCGAGGTCCGCGGAGGCGAGGTCCTTGGGTGTGAAGCTGGTGGGCGACGCGACGCGGACCGAGATGCCCGGCAGCCGATCGAGGCCGGCGGCGTCGGCGGGGGTCGGCGTCACGAACAGAATCGAAATCGATTTGACCGCGCCGGCAGTGGCCCAGGCGACGTTGTCGAGCGCAAAACCGTCGGCTGGCGTAAGCTCCGCGCGATAGACCCCGGCCGGCGCGAGGTTGGGGAATTCGATCACGCCGATCTGGCCCGGTTCCAGATGCGCCTGCGCGTGTCCGACGGGCTTGCCGTCGCCGGTTATCGCGAGATGGAGCGTCTGCGGCGCGGGACTGAAGTTGGCGACCGTCAAACGGGCGTGCAGTGCGGCCTGTCCCAACGACTCACGGCGGAGCACGAAGGAACCGATCGCGTAGTTGGGCAGCGGATCGCCGGCTGCGAAAGCCTCGATCCGCGGCGGTACGGGCGCCGCAAGCGGCCGCGCGCCGGCGTATATCACCCTGCGCAGGCGCGTGTCGGAAGCAAGCCCGCTTAAGAGCACGCTCAGGGCGGCCTGGTCGGATGGCGCATCGGCGGGATGCAAGTGCGCCAGCGCGTCCGACGCTTCGGCTGCGCTTGCGAATGGCGGACCGGCGCGATGAGGCTGCGGGGCCGTCAGATAAAGGCTGACCTCGCCCGGGCCTTCCCGCTCGAGCGCATCCATAAGCGCCGCGCGCGCCGTGTCGAAGCGGGTGTGCCCGGACGCCGCCGCGGCCTGCATCGCCGCCGAGTCGTCGAGCACCACCGCGATCGGATTGCCCTTGCGCGTGACGTAGGGCCCCGCAATCGCGAGCACCGCGAGCCCGATGATGAGCATCTCGACGAAGAACATCCAGTCGAGCCGCGGCCATCCGCCGAAGCGTCGTCCGCGCCGCGCCCGTAGCGCGCGAAAGGCCAGCACGCTGGAAACGACGACGCGGCGGGGACGCTCGCGCACGAGATAGGCCAGTGCGAGCGCCGGGATCAGCGCGAACAGATAATAAAGCGCGCCTGGGTAGAGGAATCCCATCACACCGCTAATGCCTTAGGCCGAAGTCGGCGGTCGCGCGCAGGAAGAAGTCATGAAAATTCAGGTCGGTGGTATAGAGCGTGTAGTGCAGGCCATGGCGCAGGCAAAACGTCTTGATCTCGCGCGAGAGGCGCTGCAGCGTTTGGCGATACTGCTCACGCTCGCGGTTGCCGATCGATGCCATCACGCGCTCTCCGCTCTCCGCGTCGACCAGCTCGACGTCGCCCGCCAGTCCGGCGCCCGCGATCTCGCTGCCGCCGAGAATCTGCACCGCGGTTACGTCCATGTTGGCGGCAGTGAACAGGCCCAGTCCGCGAGTGACCGAATTGATCATCATCAGGTAGTCCGAAATCACGAAGACCTTGCCGGCGCGGCGCACCGAAACCAGCTCGCGTGCGAGCGCCGTGGCGAGGTCGAGTTGGCCGGCCGGCCGGATGGCGCCAAGGCGTTGCGCCAGTTCGACGATCCGATGGCGGCCGTAGACGAAGCCCGGCGTGGACGCTTTGCCGTCGCCGGCCAGCACGCGGATCATCACGCGGTCGCCTTGCGCCAGGGCAACGTAGGCGAAGGCCAGCGCGGTCGCCACCGCCATCGGGAATTTGCGGTCGGCCTCGGGCAAGCCCATCGAGGCGCTGGCGTCGAGAAAAATGTAGGTGAGGAGGTCTTCCTCTTCCTTGAACAGCTTGATGTAGAGTTTGTCGGTGCGGCCGTAAAGTCCCCAGTCGATGAAGCGGAAGTCGTCGCCCAACGCGTAATGGCGGAAGTCGCTGAACTCCAGCGACGAGCCCCGCCGGGGCGAAAGATGAGTGCCCCTGCCGAGCCCCTCGAACTCGCGCCGCGTCTTGATCCGTAGATGTTCGAGCCGAGCCAGAAAGTCCGGCGTGAATTCCTCGGGCAGTCCCAGCATCGAAGCCTACGTGCGCGGCTTCTTGAGCCGCTTGGTCGCCTGCTCGAGGATCGAATCGGTGGTGATGTTCTCGGCTTCGGCCTGGAAGTTGCGCAGCAGCCGATGGCGCAGCGCCGGCGCCACGCCGTCGGCGACGTCTTCGTAGCTGACGCTTACGCGGCCGTCGAGCAGGGCGTTGACTTTGGCGCACAGGATGAGCGCCTGAGCGCCGCGCGGGCTCGGTCCGAAGCGCAGATATTGCGAGACCTCGGGAATCGCGCCGGGGCCGTTAGGCGTGCAAGCGCCGATTATGCCAATCACGTAGCGCTCGATCGGCTCGGCCACCATCACCTCGCGCACCAGTGCCTTGAGGTGCTCGATCGCCACGGGCGCGTCGATCGGCGTAAAGATTGGCTGCGCGCTATGCGTGGTGGCCCCGGTGGTGCGCATCAGGATTTCGCGCAGCTCCTCCGGCTTGGGCGAACCCATCACGGCCTTGAACAGAAAGCGATCCATCTGCGCCTCGGGCAGCGGATAGGTGCCCTCGAGCTCGATCGGGTTCTGCGTCGCCAGCACCATGAACGGCGGGTCGAGCGGATAGGTGATGCCGAAGACCGTGACCTGCCGTTCTTCCATTGCCTCCAGCACGGCAGACTGGGTCTTGGGGGTGGCGCGGTTGATCTCGTCGCCGAGCACGACGTGGGCGAAAATCGGGCCAGGCTTGAAATGAAACTCGCGCCGTCCGTCAGCCTCGGTCAGGACCTGGGTGCCGACGATGTCGGAGGGCATGAGGTCGGGCGTGAACTGGATACGTTTGAAGCTCAGCCCCAGGGCGTCGCTGGCCGTCTTGCACATCAGGGTTTTGCCGAGTCCAGGGACGCCTTCGATCAGGACGTGGCCGCCCGCGAACAGCGCGGTCAGAGTTTTGCGGATGACGTCCTGATGGCCGACGATTACCTTGCCGACCTCGGCTTCGGCGCGCGCGAAAATGCGCCGGAATTCGGCGACCCGTTCGGTCGGAGTAATTTGCGGGGCAGCTCCCATGCCTTCTCCTTGTTCCAATTGATGCATGCCGCGCGCGCCGCCTTAGTGGATCAGGTCGCGATAGCGTGGCGGCACAAGCTGACGTTCCTGGGGCGTGGCGTCAAGCGGCGCGGTCTTGAGCGGGACGTTGGCGTACGGGACGCTCGCGGTGGGCCGGTTGGTGTCGGGGACGATTTTGCCGCCACTGGCGGAGACCACCTCGGTGGGCAGCCGGAACAGCACGTAACGCGCGTCGCGAATTTCGATCGGCGGCCCCTGGCCTGGTTTGTAGAAGCGCTGGAAATTCTCCGGCGCCGGAAATTCTCCAAGATGGGTATCGCCATGGCCGCCCTTTTCGTTTTTGCCGCTCTTCGCGCCGCCCGAAGGCATCTGGCCCTTGGCCGAAGTATCGGGCCGCGGGAGGTTGCCTTGGGCCATCGCGTCCGGCTGCGGTGAGGAACCCTTTTCGTTGGGATTGGCGCCGGGCTTGAGCGCGTTGCCCTTGTCGCCCTGGCCCGGCTTGGGGGCGTTGCTCTGGGAGCCCGACCCGGTTTCGATTTGCGCCTGCGCCTTGGAGAGGTCATTGCGCAACTCGACTATCTGCTCTTTGGTCTTGGGGCCGTTGGAGGTTTGACCCTGGTTTTCACCTTGGCCCTGGCCCTGACCTTTGTTCTGGCCATTGCTACTGCTCTGGCCCTGCCCGTTATCTTGTCCCGATCCTTTTTCGGAATTGCCCTTGCCGTTTCCACTGCCGCTGCCCGAGGCGTTCTTAGCGGTCTGCTGTGGCGACGAGCCCTGCTGAGGCTGTTGCCTTTGCAGCTCACTCATCGCTTCGGCCAGCCGTTGGAGTTTCTCCAGCGGCGGAAGGTCGGGATTTTCCAGCGCGTTGGCGGCGGCGAGTATTTTGGAGGCAAGTTCCTTGTCGGCGGATGAGGGCGAGCTTGCAAGCTGCCGAGCGGCCGCGCGGAGTTTGCGCGCTTGCAACTGTTCGCCCGTGGGCGGACGCACCAGCGCCAACGCCGCCGCGGCGAGCATCACGACCATGACGGCTGCGACGGGCAGCGAACGCACGAGTGGCCGTCGCACCTCGAAGGCGAACGCGCCGTTGGGGTCGAAGCGCTCGAGATAGCCGCTGGCGCGACGCCATAACAGCGGAAACAACGGGGTCTGCTGCGCGCGTTGCGAGGCAGATTCGGCGGGATCGGCCAGGCTCGCTAGCGTGACGATTTCCTGATGGCCGTCGACCGCTTCGTCGACGCGCTCGGCGGCATCCATGAAATCGTCGGCCGCGCGGTAGGCCCGCCAGGCCATCACGGCACATCCGGCGAGCGCGGCGACGCCCGCGATCAGCAGGACGAGGCGGAGGCTACCAAGTCTCGCCGGCGCCAGCATGTAACCGACGCGCTCCCACGTCGCCGCGCCGATTGCCCCAAGTGTTGCGGCCAACAGCATCGCTGTGAATGCGGGAACACAAAGCGCCAGTCCCGCGCGCAAGGCGGCGACCTGTTTGAGCCGGCGGCGGGCGGCTACGATCTGCTCGACGGGATTGACCACGACCTGTGTCATCTCTTGATGGAGGATCCGGGTAGCGGCGCAGCGTAGGTTGCGGGCCCTGGTGCTTTCAGAGCGGTATCCCCGGCATTCAGCTTACGCACGATCTCGATGGCGCGCTCGTGCTCTTGCAGCGTGCGCGAAAAAATATGAGTTCCGTCGTTACGCGCCACAAAATACAAATAGTCCGTGTGCGCCGGGTAGAGCGCCGCCATTATCGATGACATTCCAGGATTTGCAATTGGTCCCGGCGGGAGTCCTGCGAACGAATACGTATTGTAGGAAGACGCAGTATGCACCGCTGTAGCCGCAGGCTCAATTTCTCCACTTGGATTATACTGGGCCGTGGGATCGGACTGAAGCGGCATCCCCAGCCTGAGGCGGTTATAAAACACGCTGGCGATGGTCGGACGTTCCCCTGAAACCTTTGCCTCCTTCTCGATGATGGAAGCGAGCGTCACCAGTTCGTGCGCGCTCAAATGGAGTTCGAACAGCCGCTCCTCGGTGGGGGATGGCAAAGCACGGTAGAATCGCCCCAGCATCGCGCCCAGTATCCGTCCGATGCTCGCGTGCGGCGAAAAGCGGTACGTGGCCGGAAACAGGTAGCCTTCGGCGCCCAGCGGCTCCAGCCCCAGCGCCGCAGGCAGCGGACCCCATCGCGCGGCCTCTTCGAACCGTCGCTGGCATACGAGGCCTGCCTCCTCCAGCCGCTCGGCTATCTGATGCAGTGTCGCACCCTCGGGAATCGCCACCGTCACTGTCACGAAGTCGCCGGCGACCAGATGGCGCAACACGTCGGCGACGCGCTCGCCGCCGGCAAAGGCGTAGTCGCCGGGCTTGATATTGCGTCCGCCACCGCTCAATTCGGCATACAGCATCATCGCGCGCGCGCTGCGGACGACACCGGCTGAGGCGAGCCTGCGCGCCACCACGCCTAGCGAATCACCCTGGTTGACGGCCACGACCTTTGGCGCCGTAAATTTTGCGACCGGAACAAGGCACGCGAAGGCAATCCATCCTGCGGCCGCCACCAGGCCAAGCGTCGTCAGGGCCGCTGCGGCCTTGAAGTAACGGCTCACCAAGGCACCGCCGGAAGAGGACGTATTATGTCGAGCATATCGAGGCTTCGAGCAAGTTTCATCGGTCTTGCACAGGTTTCATTGGACTGCAATGCGGGCTCATCGCGACTTCGGCTGCGCCCGGCGGCTTTCCAGCCATCCCTCCAGAATTACTGCCGCGGCCATGGCGTCGCGCGCGGCTTTTCTCGACGCCCGCGACATCGACGCCTCCCGCAGCCGTTCCTCAGCCTCGAAGCTGGTTAGCCGCTCGTCGAACATCTCGAACGGAAGGCCGGTCGCCGAGCCCACGTGCTCCGCGAAAGCCCGCGCCGCGCGCGCAGTCGGTCCCTCGGTGCCGTCCATGTTCAGTGGCAGGCCGACGACGATGAGCGAGACAGCGCGCTCGGCCAGCCGCGAGCGGATCATCTCCAGGTCGTACTTCAACGAACGGCGTTCCATCACTCCGAGCGGAAAAGCCCCGTGACCGTCAGTGATGGCCAATCCGATTCGCTTTCGGCCGAAATCGATTCCAACGACAGGCATATTATGCCCTAAAGGCTCTGATGTATCTCATAAGTCAAAGTTGTTGATACAGAGGCACCGAAGGGTTGCGCATGTGAAGCGAATACCCTAAGTTGGGCGCGATGGTAGGGGGGATCTTGACTCGCTTATTTCCACGTCTGTTCACGGCCCTGGTGGTCGCCGCCCTTGCTACACTTGCTTCGATTCATCTCTTTTTCCAGGCCGGGGAGCCTCCCACCCCGACCGTAGCCTTGATGGACTTGCAGGCCGGACGCACTGATAGTGGTCCCGCCGAGCTTGCCGAAAGTGCCACCCCCGCTCCCGACCCGATCATAATCCAGCTAACCCTCGACCGCTCCGCTTCGGTGTTGCGCTATCTCGAGGACGCCGGGCTGGACCCGGCGGAGGCGAAGAACTGGGCTAACCATTTCCAGGAGGCCGCCAACACCGCAACGATGAAGGAAGGCCACGCGCTTGTCCTGTACAAGGATCCTGAAACTGGCGATTTGCGCGACCTGCGGTACGACCTTAACACGAACATCGCGATTCGCGAGCACGCCTTGGGCGCCGGCGTCATCCGCACTTCGCGCGACCTCATTGAATACGACGTCCGGCGGGTGAGTGTCGCGTTTCAGATAAATCGCAGCTTCCGCAATGCCGCCCAGATCCACAATCTGCCCGAGCCAATCGTCTATACGCTGGAGAACGCCTTTAAGGACCATCACTCGCTCGACGAATTGCCGTCGGGCGCGGTGGTCAAGCTCATCTATCAGGAAAAGGTGGCTCGCGACGGCAGCTATCAGCTGGTGACCGGTGTGGAGGCCGCGCAGATCGAGTCGGACAACCGCGTCATGAGCGCCTTCGCTTTTCGCGACGAGCACGGCGATCCGCGCCTGTTCGACGCCGATGGTCAGGAGTTAGGCCGGCCGCAGACCCTGCGCTTCCCGGTCAAGTTCAGCTACATTTCGTCGGGTTTCACCTTCCATCGCTATCATCCGATTCTCCATGAGTACCGGCCGCACGTGGGCGTCGATTTGGCTACCAAGTATGGCACCCCGGTCCAGGCGATAGCGGACGGGCGGGTCGAGTACGCCGGATGGTGCGGGGAATTGGGGCGATGCGTGCGGCTGGATCACTCACAAAGCATGGTGAGCATCTACGGCCACCTGTCGGAAATCACGCCGGGGTTGGATCGTGGACGATGGGTGTCGTTGGGCGAAATTATCGGACGGGTCGGCACCAGTGGCTTATCCACCGGACCGCACCTGCACTTCGCGCTGGAGCGGGAGGGTCACTACGTCAACCCCCTGACCGAAAGCCTCGGCGTCAACCACCAGGTGTCGCCGCGGATGCGGACGCTGTTCGATCAGTTCAAGGACAACTATCTCGCGATGCTGTCGAAGCTGCCCGACCTGGGTGGTCATTTCCATGTCGGCGCCAAGACGTCCTTGAGCGCGCGGGCTGCGGCGGGTCAGACGGCCACGCATCTGGCGGGCGCGCAGGGTTCGCAGCAGCGCTCGCGTCATCATTGGCACTCGTGGCGCACCACACTGGCGCGCTGATTCTGCGCGTTTGCCGTGGCCCGTTCCGCACTGGATAGCGAGTTCTTCGATCCTCCCACTCCTCGAGTAATAGCCCATCGCGGTGCCAGCGGAGACTACCCCGAAAATACGCTGGACGCCTTTCGCGCTGCTGCCGAGGCCGGCGCGCCGTACTTCGAGCTCGACATCCATATGACGCGCGACGGCGTGGTCGTGGTCAGCCACGACCCGGAGCTCAGCCGGACCTGCGGCCTCGATGCGGCAATCCGCGATCTGACGCTCGCGGAGCTGAAGCGGGCCGACGCGGGATGGGGTTTCACTGCCACCAGCATGGCCGCTACTGCCGACCGGGAGTTCCCGTTTCGCGGGCGCGGGATCGAAGTGCCGACACTGGCCGAGGTATTCGGGGCTTTTCCCGAACAGCGCTACATAATCGAGATCAAGCAGAACGCGCCGAGCCTGGCGGCGGCGCTGCTCGAGGTGATCGAGCGGGCCGGGATGCGCCGGCGCGTGCTGGTGGCGAGCGAGGAACAGGCCCCAATCGACGAGATGCGTGCGCTCGCCCCGAATCTTCCGACCGGATTTCCCTCTCGCGAGGTCGCCGGCTTCATGGCATCGCTGGCGCCCGGCAACGAACCGTACGAGCCATGCGGCGACGCAATTCAGATTCCGCCCGAGTACCAGTCGTGGCGGCTCGTGACGCCGGAGAGCGTCGCCGCCGCACATCGGATGGGCGCCGAGGTGCACGTGTGGACGGTCAACGAGGTGGCCGAGATGCGCGCGATGCTCGACCTTGGCGTCGACGGCATCATCACGGATTTTCCCGCGCGCCTGCTCGCGCTGCTGTAGCCGGCGCGCCGCCACGCTCGCATTGGCGGACCGCGCTTGCGCCGCACCGGGCGTTGGCGCGCTTTCCCGGCGTGACGAGCTTCTGTTACGATTCCGGCGCTCCCGCGAGCGTGGCGCCCGGAGGTGAAATCGATGAAACTCGACACAATGCTCTCCGCCCGTGATCTGCACGAAGTTCCCAAGGCGGCCAAAGCCGCCGAGGACGCCGGCTTCGACGCCCTCTGGTCGATGGAGGCGGGCAACGACGGGTTCCTGCCGCTGGCGCTCGCCGCCGAGCATACGCGGCGGATCAAGATGGGCCCGGCGGTTGCGATCGCTTTTCCGCGCAGCCCCATGGCGATCGCCTACACCTCGTACGACCTCGCGCGCCTTTCCGAGGGGCGTTTCGTATTGGGGCTCGGCACGCAGGTAAAAGGTCACATCGAGCGGCGCTACGGGATGCGATGGGAGCCGCCGGTGCCCAAGCTGCGCGAGTACCTGGAGTCGCTGGCCGCGATTTTCAAATGCTGGAACGAAGGCGGCGCGAAGCTCTCGTACAAGGGCAAGTATTACAACTTCTCGCTGATGACGCCGTTCTTCGCGCCGCGGCCGCATCAGTTCAGGATCCCGGTCTACATCGCGGGCGTGAACGAGCACATTTGCCGGCTGGCAGGCGAGCTGTGCGACGGCCTGCACGCGCATCCGTTCAACTCGCCCAAATACTTGCGCGAGTTCGTGCTGCCGCATCTTGAAGAAGGTTTCAGGAAATCCGGCCGATCGCGGGACGATTTCACCATCTTCACCACCGCCTTCGTGGTGGTGGGCAGCAATGACGAGGAGATCGAAAAGGCGCGCGAGGCGGTGCGCCAGCAAATCGCCTTTTATGCTTCCACCCGCACCTACCAGGTCGTGCTCGACACGCACGGATGGGGCGACGTGGCGCCGCGTCTCAACGAGAAGGCCGCCAAGGGAGATTGGACCGGGATGGCCAAAGAGATCACCGACGAGATGCTCGAGACCTATTCGGTGAGCGGCAAGTGGGACGGCATCGCGGCCAAGGTCAAGGCGCGCTACGACGGCCTGCTCGACCGCGTCGCCTTCTACATGCCATACAAGGCCGGCGCCGACGAAGACGCCTGGCGCCAGCTCTGCAAGCAGTTCAATGGCTGAGCCCGCGATCGGCGGCGCGGGCGCCCGCCGCAGCATCTACTTGTCGAGCGCCGAGCCCAGCTCCTGCACCTTTTTCCGCAGCATGCCCACCAGCGCCGCGTAGCCGTCGTTGTTGAGCACGCGGTTGAACTGCTGGCGATAGTTGGCCATCACGCTTATCGCGTCGATGTTGAGGTCGTAGATCTTCCAGCTCGCGCCGTCGCGCCTCAACAGGTAGTCGACCTTGATTGGCGGAGGCTGGCCCTTGAGCAGCACGGTGCTATGGACCTCGGAGTAGTCGGCCCCATCGTACTGTTGTCCGGTGAAGCTGACGTTGGAAGTGTTCACGCTCTGGCGGAGCTTCTGCACGCTATATTCCTGCAGCTTGCTAAGGTAAACGTTCTCCATGAACGACGTAAACAGAGGGACGAATTCGGCCTGCTGTTGCGGCGTGAGTTGGCGCCAATGGTAGCCGAGCGTGGTGCGCGCCATGTCGGCGAAATCGAAATTGGCCTCCGCGATCGCGCGCAGCCGTTTGTCGCGATCCGCTGTCGGCGTTTGAGTGTCGCGCACCACCGCGGTCGCCTGGTCGACGACCGCTTTGACCATCACGGTCGGGTCGCCTCCCATCATCGCGGCGGAGGCCGGCGCCTGTGCGCGTGCCGGTCCCGGCATCAGGGCCACAGCGCAGAGCGTGCCGGCAAGGAAGATGGCGCCCATGAGGGCTGCGTTGAATGTTGAGCGGGATTTGACCGCTGTGTCACAATCGTGGATGGCTGTCTGTCGTTGCGGCCTGCGAGAACTTAGCGCTTCGTATAAATCATTCATGTCCTATCATTATCGGCTCTCGGGCCGCGCTTTAAAACCACCCCGGCAAATTCATTGCCCCATGCGCCAAGTGTCCCGATACGCTACGCTATCTCGTGATGCATAAGCGCGTGCTTTTCGCTGCGGATCCGCGATGGGCCGCGATGGCCGAGCGGCTCGACGTGCTGGTGGCGGACGGCGAATTCCGTGCACTCAAGGACGAAGCTCGCACGCGGGCCGGCCTCCTCAAAGGGCCCGACGGCGCGTGGGTTTTCGTCAAACGCATGCTCACCGGGTCGTGGGCGAGAGGGCTTATCGCCACCGCCAGTGGCTCGCGCGTGAGGCGATGGCTCGACGGGGCGGCGATGCTTTCCGCGGCGGGGTTCAACCGTCCCGCGCCGCTGGCCGCGTTGGAGGTGCGCCGCGCGGGCGCGGTGAGCGAATGTTACCTGGCGTGCGAGGCGCTGAGCGATGCGACCGTGCTGAGCGGCGCAGTGCTGGACGGGGGAAGAGTACATTTTCGCTACCGCCGCACGTTGCTCAGCGCCGTAACGCGCGAGGTTCGCCGCTTGCACGACGCGGGTCTCTACACGCGTGACCTTCAGGAGACCAATTTGATGGTGCAGGCGTACGACAGCACGCCGCCCCGGATAAGCTTTGTCGACTTGGAGGATTTCCGCCGGGTGCGCACGGTTTCCTGGCACAGAAGGCTGCTCAACCTCGTTCATCTCGACCGCAGTATCGGACGTTTCCTGAATCGTCCTGCGCGGCTGCGTTGTCTTTACGACTATCTCGGGGCTGGCACCCTGAAGCGCGCCGACCGACGGCGGATCGTTCAGCAGTTCTTGCGACTGCGCGACGGCCTCGAGAGCCGCCATCGCGCCCGCGCGCCGCGCCTCGCGCCAGCGCTCCAGCCGCCCGCAAGTCTCGCGCCTGGTGCGGGGCCGTCCGTCGCCGATCGATTTGCGCCGCCGCCACGCGGCGGTTGACCACTCAAACACCGACGGGACATCGCGCAGCTATGGCCTTTTCGATTCGCAGACGCGAGTACGACCACCATACCGAGCAAGTTCACGCGGCCGGCGGCGCCAGTTTGCGCGACCTGATGCTGGGGCTCAACGACGGCCTGGTCGCCTCGTTCGCGGTCACCTCCGGCGTGGCCGGCGCGTTCACCTCGGGCAATATCGTAGTGATGGCCGGCCTGGCCGAGATGCTCGGCGGCGCGGTCTCGATGGGACTGGCAGCCTTTATCTCCGCGCGTTCGCAGATTGAATTCTACCACAGCGAGATTCAGCGCGAGCGCGACGAGATCCGCCGATGGCCCGAACGCGAACGTGAGGAGATCCGCACCATCTATCGTGCCAAGGGCTTCGCCGGTGAGTTACTCAACCTCATCGTGAACCATATTACGGCCGACCCCGAGCGCTGGAGCGATGTGATGATGCGTGAGGAGTTGGGGATGGCCGTCGAATCGTTCGACCAACCGCTGCGCTCGGCCCTGACGGTGGGCTTGTCCTATTTCGCGGGAGCAACGGTGCCGGTGGTGGGCTACCTCTTCGTCCCGCCCGGCGAGGGTCTGATCATTTCGGTTGTCGCGACCATCGCGACCCTGTTCGCGGTCGGCGCGGCCAAGACAATAATCACGGCGCGTCCGTGGTGGCGGAGCGGACTGGAGAGCATGGCGACCGGCATCGTCGCCGCGGCGGTGACCTACGGCGCAGGCCGCCTGTTCGCGCGCCGCTGAAGCTCGCGGGGCGGCTGCCACCTCGCGACTTGCCACTTCTGGGCAGGCGGCGTTGACCTCGATGGCGCATCCCCGCTATCTCTGGCCGACATCGTGAATCAGCAAACTAGCTTGACCTCAGCCGAGCGCTGGACAGCCGCCTGGCCGCCGCAGTCGCGTGAGGCGGCGTGGGAGATAGCGCTAATGGCCTGGCGCTCCACGCGATTGTTCGCGTTCCTGTTGTTACTAATCGCGATCGTTATCGGCGCGTATCTGCGCTTCCATCGCTTGGCGCGAGTAGACATGAACGGCGACGAAGGCGCGTCCTGGGCAGCCGCATCCGCGCCCAGCGTTCAGCAGGTGGCCAAGATAGAGCGGCGGGTCGATCCCGGCAAACTCGCCCTCTACGACGTGATGCTACACGAATGGATAGGGGTCCTCGGCGACAGTCTGTTCGCGATGCGCGCGATGTCTGCTGCGCTCGGGACGATCGCGATCGTTCTGGTGTTCGCCGCCGTGCGCGAGATCTGTCATTCGCTGGGCGGCGAAGCGGCCGCCGCGGTTGGCGAGCTGGCTGGCGCCTTCGCTGCGCTCCTGTACGCCACCAGTCTCCAGATGGTGCTGTCGGACCGCATAGTGAGGATGTATCCGCTGGTGCTGTGCGCGGAGCTTTTGCAAATTACATTCTTTGTTCGCGCGCAGCGCCGCGGCGGGATGCTAAACTACTTGGCTGTCGCGGTCTTCACTGCGGCGATGGTCGCGGCTAATTTTACCGCAAATTTTCTGTTAGCGATGGAGGCCTTGTGGCTCGGCTGGCTGCTGCTCGTGGCGCTCTGGGATACGCAGTCACGCCGGCTGGCTGTATTGCGTCCCGCTTGCGCACTGGCCGCAGGCATAGCGATCCTCTTGCCTTGGCTGCCCCGCGCGTTTGCTTCGTCGCATAACGCGGTGAAGGGGGGCGCGATCAGCTGGATCAAACTACAGCCTATCTCGTGGCCGTACACGACGCTGCGAGACTCGACTGGTAACGAGACGCTGTTCTGGATCCTGGTGGCACTCGCCGCCTTCGGTGTTTGGCGGCAATGGCGTTCGGGGCGGCTGGTAGTTGAGTTTTTCGCACTTTGGATGGCTGGCCCGATCCTGGCGGTGATGGCGGTGACTTATCTCATTCACCCGCTCGAGTTTGCGCGTTACGTACTTATTTCGTTCGTCGGTATGTTCGCCTTGGCGGCCTTGGGCGCCGCATCGGTGCGCTTCACCGCGTTGAGCATTGCGCTGGTCATTTTACTCATACATCTCTCTGTAGGTCCGGTGCACGACTTGATGAGGCATCCTTACGAGGCCGCCTGGCGGGACGCAACGATGCTGGCAGCCATGCGAACCACGGGGGTAGAGCAGGTCGCGGTGATTCCAAATTTTTGTACCGACGTGGTGCGGTTCTACATGCCACGCGAGCGCCGCGCGGCAGCCGTCGCGATGACGGACCAATGCAGTCAGGCGCCCGTGTTGATCCTCAGCGGTCGAGGTTTGATTCCGCCCAAACGGATCGCAATCGCGGAAGCGTGCTATCCCCGCCTGATTGCAAAGCTGAACCTGGTCGAGGTGCGCGCGCGCTGAGAAGCTGGCGGAGCACCCAGTCAACGATGCCCAGAAGCGCCAGAGGACAATCATCGCCGGACGAAGGTGGCGCAAGGCCGATCGGCGCAACGATGCGGAATTACGCGACCGATATCGAATATCAGCGCGAAGTATGGAGGCGCAAACCGGCGCTGCGCGCGATTTATGCTCACTGGTATGCGCGATGCATCGGAGCGCTGGCGAAACATCGGCCCACCGTCGAGGTCGACTGCGCCTCGGGATCGCGGACGACGCTGGCCGAGCTTGGCCCGTGCAAATTGGTGGAGGCTCGAAAATTCGGGTTCCTGCTCTATCCGCTAAGCGGGGGATTCAGCGCGCACAGCTTTTTGATCTGCCGCGGACTGTCGGCGCTGATGAAAACGGAAGACTGGGTCACCCGGCCGTTTTCGCGCCGGCTCACCGGCATGCGGATGCTGGTGGTGTCGGAGAAGACGCCCGTTTGAACATCGGGCGCTGCCCGTTCTATGCCGGGGGCGCGTCACGGCGGCCGCTGCCGTAGCGGGCGAGCGCGCACAGCCGCGCGTAGAGCCGGGCCGTGCGGCGCGGCACCGCGGCGCGCGGCCGCGAACGGTTGAGCTCGGCCGACGCGAACCCGCGATCGATTCTGACCCCCAGCCGGCGCTCCAGTTCCGCGCCCGCCGAGCGATCGAGCAACTGGTCGTAGTGGACGAACAGCCAGTCGCCGCCCTGCGGATAGTGCACGTCCAGGATGTAGCGGTACATCGCCTCCCACACCTTGAGCGCCCAGCGTTCGTCCACCTTCGTACCCTTCATGTGGTCCGCGCGCTTGCATTCGCGAACCATGCTCGACGCCGTGACGCTGGGATCACGGAAAACGCATAGTAAGAGAGCGTCGCCGATATAGGGGCGCCAGACGGGCAAGGTGTACGAAAACCTGGGATCCTTGAAGCAGAAGGGCTGCCGCGCCGTGACCGCGGCGATACGCTCGCGCATCGCGGGCGGGCATGTGATCGATACATCGGGGCGCAGTACCGCAACCCAGTGTTGGTAGTGACCAAGTATCGGGATGTCGCCGAGCAGGAGCTTGCGCAGTCCACGCGGCGGAGTCTTCGGGGCGACGAGCGCGATTAGCTCGTCGTTGATCTTGTTGACCTCGCGATCCTCAAAGTAGCCCTTAGGATTGCCGATGTCAGCCGGCCACAGCTCCTCGCCCATGAAGTAGCCGGCCTGGGCGAGAATTCCGGCCGCCAGGCTGGTGCCGCTGCGGCCGGAACCCAGGATCAGGCAGTTGCGCTGATTCATCGCGCGCCGCTAGTAGAGCGCGAGCGGAGCCCCGCCGGCGAGCAGTTCTTCGGCGAAGCCGGCATGGCTAGGTGGCGCGGGTGGAATCTCGAGCAGTCCCTTGCGGCGCATCGCCGCAAGCGCCGCCCGATGCGGCAGAAGCGAGTACCACGCCCTGAGCACATCGTGGCGGTCCACGGCCGGAAGGTTAGCGTTGGAGACCGGAGCCTGACCATTTTCAAAAATCGCGCGAAGCTGACGGTGCAGGTCCGGCCGTGCCAGGCTGGGCTGGTAACGCAGCGCACAGAATAGCGCCCGCCGCGCCTCGTGCATGTCGCCCGCCTCCAGGCAACGCAGGCCCTTTACCGTCAGCAGCCAGTGGTACAGCCCCGCTGAGCGCCGCGCGAGTTTGTCTCCCGGCTCGCCGTAACGCTTGCGCATGCGGTCCGCGAAGAGCCTGAAGCCGGGAGCGTACTTGCGCAACCGTTCGACCATGGGATCGAGCTGATAGTTCACCAGCGGTTCGGGCACGAAGGCGAAATCGCCCAGCTCGCGCAACAAAAACCACAGCTCGGTGTCCTCGAAGCCGGCGGCGCCTTTGTACTCCTCGGCAAAACCGCCCACTCGGTCGAAGACCCAGCGGCGGATGGTCACGCTGCTGGGCAGAATCGGCCACCATCCCTCTTCCAGCAGGTCCTCCATCAGTGGCGGCCGCGCCATGCCTGGATGCAAGTACGTAGGTGCGAGCGCGACGCCGTCAGGGCCGACCGGGACCACGTCGGAAAATGCCATGGTGGTGGTCGGATGAGTGTCCAGGGCTTCCATGGTTTTGGCCAGCCGCCCCTGAAGCCACACATCGTCGGCATCGAGGAAGGCCACGAACTCGCCTCCGGTGTGATCAACGCCGAAGTTGCGCGCCGCGGCCAGCCCTTGATTTTCTTTGTTGCGGAAGTATTTGATGCGGCCGCCATAGCCGGCCAGCACGCGAGGTGTGGCGTCGCGCGAGGCGTCGTCCACGACAATCACCTCGAAGCTCTCGAATTGCTGCGCGAGTACGCTGTCAATCGCGCGTGCGACGCATTCCTCGCCGTTGTAAACGGCGATTATCACCGCGACCAGTGGTGCTGCCATCTCGGTCGACGAAGCCCGACCCGCTAGCCATTCGCCGCGCCGCGCGCGGGGACTTCGCCGTCTTCCGGCATGTAGAACTGCAGGTCGCACAGTTTGCGGTACGCGCCGTCGAGCGCCAGCAATTCTTCATGGGTGCCCTCTTCAACGATCTCGCCGCTGACGATCACAAAGATGCGGTCGGCGCGACGCACGGTCGAGAGCCGATGGGCGATCATAAGGGTGGTTCGGTTGGCCATCAGGCGTTCGATCGCGTCCTGCACCACGCGCTCGCCCTCGGAGTCGAGGTTCGAGGTCGGCTCGTCGAGGATCAGGATCGGCGCATTCTTGAGCAGTGCCCGCGCGATCGCAAGCCGCTGCCGCTCGCCGCCGGAGAGCCGCACTCCGAGCTCGCCCACCAGGGTGTCGTAGCCGCTCGGCAAGCGGCTGATGAAGTCGTGGGCGTTCGCGGCCTTGGCGGCTGCGACAATTTCGTCGAAGTCCTTGGTGCCGCTGCCATAGGCGATGTTGGTGCGTATGGTGTCGTTGAACAGAAAAGTGTGCTGCGAGACCAGGCCAATCTCGGCGCGCAGCGATTTGAGCGAATAGCGCCTGGCGTCGACGCCGTCGAACAGCAGCGTGCCCTCCCCGGGATCGTAAAAGCGCGGAATCAGATCGGAAAGCGTCGATTTGCCTCCGCCGCTCATTCCCACCAGCGCCACGGTCTCGCCCGCGCCGATCTTCATGTTGATATTGCGCAACACCCACTCGCCCGCGGGGTCGTAGCGGAAGCTGACCTTGCGGAACTCGATGCTGTGCGGGCCGTGTTTGAGCTCGAGCGCGCCCGGTGCGGAGTAGATCTCGGGTGGATGGTCGATTATCGCGAATACGCGCTCGGCCGAGACCAGTCCCTGCTGGATCGAGTTGTTGGTGCCCGCGATTCTCTTGAACGGCCGGTAGATGATCAGCATCGCGCCGATAAACGCCGCAAATGTTCCGGGCGAGCGGGCCCCCGTCAGCACCGCGGAGGTTCCATACCACAGAACCAGCACCACTCCGCAGGCACCCAGGACCTCGATGAATGGGCTGCTGAAAGCGCCGGCGCGCAGCACCCGGCGCATGATCTGAAGCTGTTTGTTGAGCATGGCGCGGAAGCGTTGGGACTCGTAATCCTCCATCCCGAACGTCTTGACCACGCGGCAGCCCTGCACCGCCTCCTGCATCAACACCGATATGTCGCTCAGTTTGCGCTGCGCGCGCTTGGACATCTTGCGCACCTTTCTGGCGACTCCGATAATCGGCAGGATCGCGACCGGAAACACTACGAACGCCAGCAGCGCGAATTTCCAATCCATCCAGAACAGCCCGCCGATCAGTGCGATGAGTGTGAGGCTGTCTCCGATCAGTGAAAACAAGCTGTTGGTTATGATCGAAGAGGCCTGCGAAACGTCGGATAGTGAGCGCGTGAGCAGATTCCCGGTCGGGGTCCAGTTAAAGAACGAGAGCGGCAGCCGCTGCAGACGATCGTTGAACTCGCCGCGCAGGTCCATCGCCGTCTTCATCCCGATATAGTCGGTCAGAAAGCTGGCCAGGAAATCGGTGAGCGCACGCACGATAAACACGGCCAGAATCGCGAGACTCAACATGTGCAACCGGTACACGGTGAGCGGGTCGGTGGCCTTGAGCGCGGAGAGCGAGTTGATGGTCTCCTTGATCAGGTAAGGAATGGCGCCGTTGGCCGCGCTGAGCACCAGCATCGCCAACACCGCCAGGGTGAGGTCCGGAAAGAGGTAGGGACGCGCGTAACCCAGCAGGCGCTTATACAGCGCCATGTACTGGCTCTTTTCCTCCTGGTCCTTCGACAGGCGCCACCACAGCAGCGTTTCGCTGATCCCGCGCCAGAATTTGTTACTCATCGGCTCCCTGCGCGCCGCCGTCGGCGCGACTTCGCGGCTTGGGCTGCGCCACCCACTGCGGGAGCGCACGACCTGTCGTCACTCTGATACATAATCGCCCGGCAGAAAACCGGACATATCAGTCTAACGGAAATAGTTCTCAAGCTCAGGCTTCGTACGGTGCCCGCGGACGATACGTCCGCTAAGCACGCGCACCATGGACATCGGCAGGAACGTGCGCAGCCAGCGCGACGCGGAGCGGACCTGGAACGGCCCATAGCGCATGGCGCAGGCAAACGCGCGGCGCGCACCCAGCTTGTCGCCCTCGCGCAAGGCGACCAGTCCAGCGTAACCCCAGGCCGAGACGAAGGCGTTGCTGGACTCGCGGATGAGTCGCTGGCCGGCCTCGCCGTAACGCTCGGACACCAATCGCCCGAAAATCTGGTAGCCCTTGGCGTACTTCATCATCCGCTCGCTCGGCGGAGTGGTGCGATATCTCACCAAGCGCCGCGGCACATAGGCGAAATCGCCCTGCTCGCGCATCGTCAGCCACATGTATGGGTCTTCGAAGCCGGGCCGGGTGAAGCTTTCGTGGAAACCGCCGGCCTGCTCGAAGGCGCTGCGGCGCATTGTTGCCGCGCTGGTCAGGATCGGCCACCATCGCGTCAGCAGCTCATCCATCGAAGGCGCGTGCGCCGTGTATTCGTCGATAAAGTTGATGTCAAGTTCGTGGTCGTAGTCGTCTACCGGGACCACGTCGCAAAACGCCAGCGCTACCGAGGCGGCCGTTTCCAGCTCAGCCGTAAGGGTCTTGAGCATCGCGGGCTGCAAGATGTCGTCGGCGTCGAGGAAGGTAAAGTACTCCGCGCCCGGACTGGCGGCCGCGGCGCCCGCGTTGCGGGCGGCGGAAGGCCCGCGGTTAGGCTGGCGCAGGACCTTTATGTGATTGCCGTAAGAGCTCAGGATGCGCGGTGTTGAATCGGTCGAACCGTCATCGACGACGATCACCTCGGGACGTTCGCCTTCCTGCCCGAGTGCACTGTCGATGGCTCGCCGGATGGTGGCGACGCCATTTCGCACCGGGATAATAACCGAGGTTCGACTCATAGACAGAAAACTAGCACTTCCGCACGCACACAACCAATAACACGCGCGGTATTATCAGGGTCCAATCTCTCTCATAACCGCGCCGCAATTCGCTCCGCGCGCTCCGGCGACGGCATCTTCCAGGCCGACAGATCGCGGCCCAACAGTTCCTCCAGCGCCTCGACCTCGGGCAAGAACAATCTTAGAAGGCGAGCTTCAAATTCCGGACTAAGTGGAGCGAAGTCCTTTTGGCTCTCCTGGATCAGCCGCCACACGCCCCACCTGTCGAGTGCGCGCACCACTGGGTCGGCGCGCCGTGACCAGAGCCAAACTCTGAACCGATGCGCCCAGTCGGCGACGCGCAGACTGCGTGGCGCGCGGCGCACCGCATTGCGAACGAGGAATGGCCGGATTTCAGTGAGATCGAGCCGTGGAACGCCAAGGAAGTCGCATATCGAGTCGAAGTAGGCCTGATCGTCTGCCTCGAGATCATCGTAAAAGAATACCGCGACATTGGCCGCGCCGAACGTCTCCCGCCATCCGCGGAGATGAAACGCGTAGCGACTGCTCTGGAGGATTCGCGAGTCAGGCCGCATTAGTTCCTCTTCGAAGCTCAGCCGCGTCTCGCCCTCACGCACAAACACTCGGTAAGCCGAGTATGCACGCTTGACCGGATCGCGAAGCGTACAGACTATTCGGCAATTCGGCACGGCCCGCGCTATGCGCTCGCGAACCTCGGGCTTGTGGAAATATGTCGGTGCGATCTCGCCCACCGGCCGGTCGGCTGGGCAATCGACGAAATAAGCACGGTACCAGTCGATCCCTTTGTCGTAGAACCAGTCGAAGTAATGAGTCTCCTTGGTGCCCTTGGGCAGTGAAGCGCGATGGAACAGCGCCCCATGCAGCCACGTCGTGCCGGTCCGCGCCGGGCCGATGGCAAAAAAATCCGGCAGGCGTCCCGCTGAATCATTTCCCGCGTGCGTCATCGCTCAAGCCCGCACCGCGATCCGCTCATTGGGCATCGGCAACGGCAGCTTCCAGGCCGACAAGTCGCGGCCCAACAATTTCTCCAGCGCCTCGACCTCGGGCGTGAAAAAGCTCCTGAGCCGCGCTTCGACCTTCGGAGCCAGCGGCGCGAACGGGTCGCCTCCGCCGAAGCAAAGTCGCCACAATCCCAGGCGCCCCAGCCGTTCCACGGTGCCGTCGGCGCGCATCGACTTGAGCCGGATCCGCAGGCGCCAGGCACGATAAGCCACCGACGGGAACCTGCAATCGGAGTTGGCTTGGTTGCGCATCAGATGGGCCTCCACCGCAGGCGTAATGACGACGGGCGGCAGGCCAAGGAAGCCTAGCAGAGAGTCGGCGAAGCGTTGCGGATCCGCCACCAAGTCGTCGTAGAGAAACACGCCTACGTTGGCGGCGCCGAATTGCTCGCGCCAGGCGCTCAGATGAAATGCATAGCGGTTGGCCTCGCGCAGTTGAGGTTCGATGCCGTTTAAGATCTCGTGCTCGAAATCCGCGCGGATCCGTCCCTCGCGATGCAACACGCGGTACCACGACCAGGCGCGCGCGAGCGGGTCGCGCAGCGTGCAGACGATCTTGCATTCCGGAAGATCGCGCGCGATTCGCTCGCGCACCTGGGGTAAACTGAAATAAGTCGGCGTCACCTCGCCGGCCACCGCCTCATCGCGGCAGCGCCGGAAGTAGGCGCGATACCAGTCGAGCCCCTTGTAATAGAACATGTCGAAGAAGTGGGTTTCCTTGGTACGCTCCGGCAGGCAGGCGCGATGGTACAGCACGCCATGCAGCCAGGTGGTGCCGGTGCGTGGCGGGCCAACCAACAAAAAGCTGGGTAGGCGCCCAACGCCCCTGCCGCGTGACTTATCGTTTGCGATCAATTTCGGCTACCCCGCCTTGGCCAGTTACCGTGCGCGCTTGTCAATTCTTGTCTGCGGTGCCGCTGGACGTTGTGCAATCACCACTACCCGGCGCGGCGATTTTAGCGTCTTTTGCTCGAGGTTAGAAACTGTCAAGCGGTAATCCGCTCGCGGAAAATTTCACCGCGTTAGATCTCGGAGACGCCGGAACCCCCTGCTCCGCCCGGCTTTTTCCACTGCGACAAATCGCGCCCAAGCATCTCTTCGAGCGCTTCCACCTCGGGCCGGAAGCGCTCGCGCAGCCGCCGATCGAGTACGGGGTCGAGCGGGCCGAACTCGCCGCCACCGCGAAAGCTGAAGCGCCATACGCCGGCCTTACGCAGCATCGCGATCGTGGCCGTAGCCTTGCGCTCCTGGAGCCATCGCCGCAGCCGCCAGGCTCGCTCGGCGAACAGCGCGATGCGCGGACCACGCGTAACGCTGTTGACCCGTTTCCCCAGCAGCGGTGAGCCCTCGAGCGCGATCGGCGCTATCCCGATGAAGCCGCAGATCGTATCCAGGAAACTCTGCGGCGCGTGCTCCAGATCGTCGTAAAGCGCCACCAGCACGCGCCCGGCGCCAAACTGTTCGCGCCAGCGGGCAAGATAGTGCGCATAGCGGCTGCCCTCGGTCGCCGGCGTATCACTCCGGGCCAGCTCCTCCATGGTCGCCCGCGTCCATCCGTTGTGCCGCATCAGCCGGTAAAACGAGTACAGGCGATCGACCGGATCGCGTAGTGTGCAGATGATGCGACATTCCGGAATATGGCTTGCGATCCGCTCGGGCGCTTCGGGCGCGGCGAAGTAGTTGGGCGAGATCTCACCCATCGGGAGACCCGCCGCGCAATCGCGGAAGAACTCCAGGTACCAATCCATTCCCTTGGCGTAGTGGGCCGAGAAGAAGTCGGTCTCCTTGGTGTCGCGCGGCAGCCCGACCCGTCCGCTGAGCGCGCGATAGAGCCAGGTGGTGCCGGTACGCGGCGGTCCGATGGCGATAAAGTCGGGCAGGCGCACACCCGCCGCCTGTTTAGAAGTCGCAGCCATGTTGGGTTTCATCAGGTCATCGATAGTTCGATGCTTCCGCGGTTTCGACGCGTCCAGCCGCGAACGCGCGGGCGGCACGGGCTTTGCCCGTACCGAGGGCCATTTACGGGTCGGCCATTTCAAGCATCGATCAGCAAATCAAGCATCGATCAGAAATCAAGCATCGATCAGAAATCAAGCATCGATCAGAATGTCGTCGCCGTCCACCCGCACGGCGAAGCAGGCAACCTTGACGCTGGGATCGTCGACGCTTTGTCCGTTGGTCACGTTATATTCCCATCCATGCCACGGACACACCACCGTCGTGCCCATCAGGTCGCCCTCACCCAGCGGGCCGCCGCGATGGCGACAGGTGTTGTCGATGGCGTAGAACTGACCGCCCGCGTTGAACAGCGCGATCTTGCGCCCGCGGACCTCGACCGTCTTACCGCTGCCGTCAGGAATCTCGCCGCGCCGAGCGGCTTTCACGAAGTTTGCCACGCGCCCACCTGCCTCCGTTTCTGCGGGCAAATTGTATGGGGCCGGGAGCTGCCGATGCAACGCGGGCTTGCCCGGTCCGGGCGGCAGCCTCACGTCGTGTACTCGCCGGACGGTGCCCCTAGGTTGTGTACTCGGCGTTTATCTTCACGTAATCGTAGCTGAAGTCGCAGGTCACGATACTGGCGCTGGCCTTGCCGAGCTTCAGATCGATCGTCAGGCGGAACTCGGGATCTTTCATCCTGGCCGCCGCGGCTGCCAGCGCGTCGGTGTGCAGCGCGCCATGGCTGGCGATGCGGATTCCGGCCATCCGCACTTCGAGCCGCTCGAGGTCGAGAGCGACGCCGGCCTTGCCGGCCGCCATCACGATTCGTCCGAAATTCGGATCGCATCCGAAGAAAGCCGTCTTGACCAGTGGCGAGTTGGCGATCTGCCGCGCGATCCGGTCGGCGTCGGCGGCGCTGCGCGCGCCGCGCACCTCGATCGTGACCAGCTTGGTTGCACCCTCGCCGTCGCGCACCAGTTCGCGCGCGAGCGCACCCGCCACCGCCGTAACCGCCTCGCCAAAGGCCGCCAGCTCGCGCGCTTTGAGCGCGCGCGCGCCGGCGGAGCCGCTCGCCATCAGGAGCAGCGTGTCATTGGTTGACATATCGCCGTCCACGGTAATTGCGTTGAAGCTGGTCGGCAGCGCGCGCCTGAGCGTGCGCTTGAGATCGAGCGTTCCCACCGCGGCGTCGGTCACGACGAAGGCGAGCATCGTGGCCATCTTGGGCTCGATCATTCCGGCGCCCTTCGCGCATCCCGCCACCGTCACTTCGGCGCCGCCGAGCCTAAGGCGCGCCGAAACTATTTTGGGATGCGTGTCTGTGGTCATGATCGCGCTTGCGAAATCCGATAGCCCCTCGGGCGAGAGCGCGGCGACCGCGTCGCGAATCCCGCCGCGATATTTTTCGAGATCGTAGAGATGTCCGATTACCCCGGTCGAACACGGCGCCACCAGCTCGGGCGCGCATCCGAGTCCTGCCGCCAGCGCCGCACATGAGTCCCGCGCCAACTTGATTCCGGCCTTGCCGGTAAAGCAGTTGGCCGAGCCCGAATTGGCGGCGACCGCCTGGAGGCGACCGCGCCGTATGCGTTCCTGGGAGACGACGACCGGGGCGGCCTTGACCCGGTTGGTGGTGAAGACGCCTGCCGCGGCGACCGGGCGTTCGGCCACGATCACGCCGAGGTCCTTGCGTCCCGGCTCCTTGCGCAGACCGGCGGCGACGCCGGCGAAGCGAAAGCCTTTTACCACTCGAGGTTCCAGGGTCAGATCCATCAGGGGTGCGCCTCCGAGGGCGATTTATAGTGCCGCGTTGGTAATGGCGCAAGCGCCGGGCGGGTGAGGCAGGCAATGCGTGCTGCCCGCAGTCAACTCCTGATTGTTGCCGCGTCGGACTTCCTCCACCAATTGTCTCGGGGGAGGGTGGGGTGGGGGTCGAAAGGCTGTTTTGAATCTTTGAGAGGACCGCCTTTGTTTTGAAACAACGCCTTGTGGTCTCGGACACGGCGGGGTCGCGACGCAGTCGCTGTGGCTTGCCTAGGGGGAGAAGCGCCACGCGCACACGTCGCACGAAAATAAGGACAAGCGCAGCAGCAGCAGACATCCGGCGCTTCCTCTCGACCCCCACTCCAACCCCGCCCCAAAACTGAGGTGGAGGAGGGCCAGAAAAAAAGAGCCCGCGACGGCCCTACTTGCCGTGGCAGCGCTTGAACTTCTTGCCCGAGCCGCACGGGCACGGGTCGTTGCGTCCGACCTTGTCGGCCTCGCGCTTGACCGCCCCCGGCGGAGCGCCCGCCGCCGCCTGCTCGGTCTGGTCGCCGTGGCTCATCACGACGCGCTGCGAGCGCTGCTGCTGCTCGAGCTGCTGCACGCTCTGCTCGCGCACGGTCTGCACCGAGAAGACCTTCTCGACCACGTCCATTTGCATCGTGGCCATCAGCGCCTCGAACATCGAGAAGCCTTCCTTTTGATACTCGACCAGCGGATTGAGCTGGGCGTAGCCGCGCAGCCCGATACTCTCCTTGAGATGGTCCATCGCGAGCAGATGATCTTTCCACAGGGAGTCGAGCGTCTGCAGCATCACGATCTTCTCGATTTGCCGCATCACCGGCGGCGTGAACTCCTGCTCGCGCTGGTCGTAGAGCGCGCGCACGCGTTCGCCGGCGACTTCAATCAGGTCATCGGGATGGTCGATGACGCGGCCGTTGGCGTTCTCGCGGAAATTGAAATGAAAATGGAACTGTTTGTAGAACGCGTCCTCGATCGCTTTCCAGTTCCATTCCTCGGGCGCGACCTCGGCCTCGACGTGGGCCTTGACGATCTCTTCGATCAGCGCGTCGCACATGTCGACCACGTCGTCCTTGATCGGCGCACCCGAGAGCAGTTCCTTGCGCCGATGGTAGACCACTTCGCGCTGGCGGTTCATCACGTCGTCGTATTCGAGCAGGTGCTTGCGGATGTCGAAGTTGTGCGACTCGACCTTCTTCTGCGCGTTCTCGATCGCCTTGCTGATCCATCGATGCTCGATCGGAACGCCGTCCTCCATCCCGATCCGGCCCATCAGGCCCTTGAGCTTGTCGGCGCCGAAGATGCGCAGCAGGTCGTCCTCCAGCGAAAGGAAAAACCGCGAGCTGCCGGGGTCGCCCTGGCGCCCCGAGCGCCCACGCAACTGGTTATCGATGCGCCGCGACTCGTGGCGCTCGGTGCCGAGAATGTGCAGGCCGCCGGCCGCGAGCACCTGCTCGCGCTCGGCCAGGCATTGGGCACGGTACTTTTCGAGCGCGACGCGGAACTTTTCGTCGTTGGGGTCGCGGGTGCCGGCTTCCGCCGCAGCCATGAACTCGGAGTTGCCGCCAAGCACGATATCGGTGCCGCGGCCGGCCATGTTGGTCGAAATCGTGACCCCACCCAAGCGGCCGGCCTGGGCCACGATCTCGGCCTCGCGCTCATGGTTCTTGGCGTTGAGCACGGAATGCTTGACCGAGGTCTTCTTGAGCTGGTTGGCGACCCGCTCGGACTTCTCGATCGATACGGTGCCGACCAGCACCGGCTGGCCGCGTTCGTGGCAATCCTGGATCTCCTCGATCACCGCGTCGAACTTTTCGTCTTCGGTTTTGTAGATGACGTCGTGATTGTCGATGCGAATCATCGGCTGATTGGTCGGTACGACCACCACCTCGAGACCGTAGATTTCCTTGAACTCGGCGGCCTCGGTATCGGCGGTGCCGGTCATCCCGCCCAGCTTCTGGTACATCCGGAAATAGTTCTGGAAAGTGATGGTCGCCAGGGTCTGGTTCTCGGATTCGATTTTGACCCCCTCCTTGGCCTCGACCGCCTGGTGCAATCCGTCGCTCCATCGCCGCCCCGGCATCAGCCGCCCGGTGAACTCGTCGACGATCACCACCTGCCCCTCTTTGACGACGTATTCGACGTCGCGTTTGAACAGCGTATGGGCCTTGAGCCCCTGGTTGACGTGATGGACCAGCAGGATGTTGCGCGGGTCGTAGAGGTTGTCGATCCCCAGTAGCTGCTCGACCTTGGTCACGCCCTCCTCGGTCAGCGCGACGGTGCGCAGCTTCTCGTCGATAGTGTAGTGGTCCTCGGGCTTCAGGCGCGGGATGACGCGGTCGACGACGTAGTAGGTGTCGGTGGATTCCTCGGAGGCGCCCGAGATGATGAGCGGAGTGCGGGCCTCGTCGATCAGAATCGAGTCGACCTCGTCGACGATCGCGAAATTGTGCTTGCGCTGAACGTAATCCTCCAGGTTGAACTTCATGTTGTCGCGCAGGTAATCGAAGCCGAACTCGTTGTTCTGGCCGTAGGTAATGTCGCAAGCGTAGGCGGCCTTGCGCTCGGGGTCGCTGACGCCGTGCACCACCACGCCGACGGTCAACCCGAGAAAGGTGTAGATGCGGCCCATCCACTCGGCGTCGCGCCGCGCCAGGTAGTCGTTGACCGTCACGATATGCACGCCGCGGCCGGTTAGCGCGTTGAGGACGGCCGGCAGCGTGGCGACCAGCGTCTTGCCCTCGCCAGTCTTCATCTCGGCGATTTTGCCCCGATGGAGGACCATCCCACCGATTAGCTGGACGTCGAAGTGCCGCTGGCCGAGCGTGCGGCGTGCGGCCTCGCGTACTACCGCAAAAACTTCGGGCAGCACCTCGTCCATCGCCTCGACGAGGGCCTCGTCCTCCTCGATCGCGCTTAGCTTGGCCTTCCATCCGGCGATTAGTTCGCGCAGGCGGTCGTCGCTCTCAGCCGCGATCCGGGGCTCGAGTTCGTTGATCGCGGCTACCGTGGGCCGCAAGCGCTTGAGCTCGCGGTCATTCTTCGAGCCGAAGACTTTGTGTGCAACAGCGGTAAAAGATGATGCCATTTCGTAGGAACCAATATAGCGGGAGCTGCGGGCGCGGGTCGATGCGCACTTTGATGCGTCGATTCTACCCCAGCACCGGACAATTTTCAGCGCCGGACAATTTTTTCAGCGCGGAACAATCTTTTAGCGTTCGATCCGCACGGCCGAATCGACCTGCGGTCCCAGGAAGCGCCGTCCCACCCGGATGAAGCGGTCGGGCGTTTCGGTGACGAAGAAACTCTGCGCGCCCCGCCCCTCGCGCCGCGCCAGATCAAGCGCGCCCAGCCGTTTGTGCACGGCCGCGGCGGTGGCGATCGCCGAATCGACCAGTCGGACTTCCGCGCCGAGCACCCGTACGAACAGCGCGCTCAGCAGTGGATAGTGCGTGCAGCCCAACAGCAGCGTGTCGATGCCGCTCTGCTTGAGGCTTTCCAGATAATACGCGACCGTGCGCTCGGCCACTTCGCCCTCGGTCCATCCTTCCTCGACCAGCGGCACCAGCAATGGGCAAGGGCGGGTGTAAATCTCCACACCGGGCCGTATCCGCTGCAAGGCGCGAGTGTAAGCGCCGGACGCGATCGTCGCCTCGGTGCCGATCACCCCGATCTTGCCCGAGCGCGTCGTGCGCAGCGCGGCCTGCGCGCCGGGCTCGATCACCCCGGCCACCGGCACCACCGTCTCTCGAGCGATCTCCTCCAGCGCTACGGCGCTCGCCGTGTTGCACGCCACCACCAGCATTTTGATGCCCTTGGCGAGCAGGAAGCCCGTGTTCTCGCGCGAGTACTGCACGATCACCTCGCGCGATTTGGTGCCGTAGGGCAGCCGCGCGGTGTCGCCGAGGTAGATGAAATCCTCGTGCGGCAGCAGTTCGACCAGCGCCTTGAGCACCGTGAGGCCGCCGATTCCCGAGTCGAATACGCCGATCGGCCGCGCGCGGTTGTCGGCCGCGGCGCGGCCCGGGGGGCGCGCGCGCCCCGGGTTCCCGACCTTTCCATTGCCCGCGGCGAACGTGTCCGCCGATTCGGCGGCCACGCTCGCCGCGGGCACGCGCGGCGTTGTGCGCCGCGACGATCGCGGGACTCGCGGACGAGTAGGCGGCGCCTCGCCGCCTACTCGTCCGCGAGTCCCGCGTCCGCCTCCGCTGCGCGTCGCCATCAGCGCCCCGCCAGCGCCGCGCCGAGCGCTGCCGCCGACGCCGGCGCATGGTCCAGCACGCGCCGATGGATACTCGGCGGCTCCATGCACAGGTAGCGCATGATGGCGGGACTGGCGGCGGCGATACGCCGCTGAAGCGCCCCGAGCAGGCTCGCACGCAGCGGCGTGAAGGTGCGATAGCGCCCGTCAGGCGCCAGCACCTCTTCGCCGCACAGCAGAGGGTCGTGCGGATGACGCCGGCGCGCGGCGGTGCGCAGCGCCGGCGTCATCCGCAGGCCGCCCAGGCTGATGAAGGCGATACGCGCGGGCGAAATGGCGTCGAACAGATCGTCGAGCAACGCCAGGTAATCGCGCTCGGCGCCGGGATAGGCGATCACGGGGTCGAGATGAAAGCCAACCTTGTAGCCGGCCTCCAGCACGCGACGGGCCGCCGTGAGACGGGCCGCCGGCGAGGCCGTGCGCTTTTCGGAGTTCAAAAAAACATGCGGCGGCGACAGCGTCCACGACACCAGCGTCCGTCCGCGCGGATCGACCGTCAGCAGGTTGTCGATTTCGTCAGTCTTCGTCTTGAGCTCGAGCAGGAGGCTCTCGCGCGAGGCACAAAACTCGACCAGCTCGCGGCTGATCCCGGTCATCCGGTCGAAGGCCAGCGAATCGGCAAGCTCACCGGTGCCGACGCGCAGTGCGCGCCGCGGTGCGCGGCGACGCGTCCGCTCCAGTTCATCGAAGGCGTCTGCGTAGTTGGCGTAGACCTGGAATCCGGGATTGTCGGCCAGATACTCCTGCAGGAAGCAGTAGCTGCAATCCATCGGACAGTTCGACGCCAGGACCAGCACCAGGTATCCGCAACAGGCGAACTCGGAGGATCCCGCCGGACAGGCCATCAGGAACGGCGCGCGCCGACGCATCACGACCATCCGCCGCTTGCCCGCGCCGAACGAATCGGCGGCGCCCAAGGCGGGGCGTACGGCGGCGCGGGCGTCGGCGGTGAAATTCACCGGCACCGCGGCGGGAGCGCGGGCGATGACGCGCGCAGCCAGCGCGCTTTGCCGACATCGCTCTTCGATTACGATTTCGTCGAGGTCAAAATTCATTGCGAAAAGTTTTTGCCGCCCAGCAAGTCCAGTATTCGTTCCACGCCCTCAGCCCTTTCCGCCAGCGCCCGCAGCGATTCCCGGAACTCCGCGCCGCTACGCGCCCGAATCTCGATCCGAAGTTCATCGGAGCCGAGGTCTTTGGGCAGCGCCACAGTCACCGTGCGCGGCAACTCGAGCGCGACAACTTCCGCTTTCATCTGTTCGAGCGCGCGGCCCAGGCGCGGAAAACGCATCGCCCGCAACTCGTCGACGAATGCGCGTGCGCGCGCCGGCGCGGGCCCAACCCCTTCAAGTATCCGTTTGAGCGGCGCCCGGGCAAGCACGGCCGCAACCTGCGTTCCCTCGACGAGTGCGATCTCATCGAGCATCCCGAGTGCGTCCTGCAACTGGCCGACACGCAGGCGCAGACGACTGACTGCGTCGAGCACCGCTGCCGCGCTGTCTGTATCCAGCGCCAGCCATTGCTCCAGATGCGCGCGGTCGAGATGATGCGGCTCGGCCCACGCCCGCACCGCCTGGGCGACATCAACACCGCTCATTGGTCAGCGCGCTCCGCCGGCTGTTGCATCCTTGGTTCGGCCGGCATATCCGACGGGTCGCAAGGCCGGAGCATGGCGCGCATCCGCACGCCTGCGGTCTTAAGCGCCGCGTCGGGTTCGCGGGACCATCGCTCGAGCGCCGATTGCGCCACCTCGGCGAAGAAGACGGCGTCGTCGTGGCGATCCCGGCGCGCCAGCCCTTTACCGTAGATGAGACATTTCCCGGCCATTACCTCCGCCGCCGCCGTGCGCTTGGCGGCGGCGAGCGAGTCGTCGGCGAGCAGTTTCGCCAGCGCGAGAATCCGGTAACGGTCGAGCGCCGCAACGGTCGCCGAGAGCTGGCCGGGATGGCCCGCGCGGCGCACGGCCAGCGGCTCGTCGAGCAGTCCCACTTCGTGACGCGCGAGAATCCGAAGCCACAGGTCGTAGTCCTCACACGCCGCCATATCTTCATCGAAGCCGCCGACTTCGTCGAGCAACTCGCGTCGCAAGATTGCCGCTGACGGGCTGATGAGGCAGGTGCGGAGCGCGTCGATGAAGATATCGCCGGGGCGTTTACGATGGCGGCGGCCGGGATTGACGCGCTTGCCGTCGCGCAGCCACATCTCGCCGGTCTGCGAGATCGCGCAGTCGGGATGGGCGCGCATGAAGAGACTCTGGCGCGCGAGCTTTTCGGGCATCCACAGATCGTCCGAATCGAGGAAGGCGATCAGCCGGCCGCGCGCCATCGAAATACCGCGGTTGCGGGCGGCAGCCGGCCCGTGCCGCTCGGTTCTCACGGCGCGCACGTTGTCGCGTTGGGCCGACAGGTCATGACCGGAGAGATCTTGGCAGGTGCCGTCGGTGGAACCGTCGTCGACCACTATCACTTCAAAGTTTACGCCGAAGTTTGCGCCGCGCTGCGCGACGACTGAGGCCAGCGCTTCGCGCAGCATCGCACGCCGGTTGTGGGTAGGGATGATTACGCTTATCTCGGGCGTCATCGCGAAGGCGCATCCGCCGCGCCGTCGTCGTCCGCAGGCGTGTCCGCGCGCCGCGCCTTGCGCGCGCAGGCGATTATCCGCCGGCGCAGATCGTCCATTCCCTCGCCGCTCAACGCGGAGCAGAGAATCGGTTCGAGGCCCAGCGGCTTGAAGCGTGCGAGCGCCGCGGCGCGCTCGGAGCGCCGGAGCTTGTCGGATTTGGTTGCCACGGCGATGAGTTTTACTCCACGACCGGTCGCGAGAGTGGCCAGCTCAAGCTCCTCGCGTTCAGGCCCGCGCCGCGCGTCGACTAGCATCACAAGTCCCACCAGCCGATCGCTCTGGTCGAGATAGTCTCGCATCATCGCCGCTATCCGCGCTGCCTCGGTCCGCGCCATCTTGGCGAATCCGTAGCCCGGCAGATCGACGATCGCGAGATGGTCGCCGAGCGAGAAAAAGTTCAGTGCGCGCGTGCGGCCCGGCGTGCGCGAGGTGCGGGCGAGGTTCTTCGCCGCCGCGAGCGCATTGAGCATCGAACTCTTGCCAACGTTGGAGCGCCCAGCCAGGGCGACCTCGGCGCGATCCCATCGCGGATAGCCCTCCGGCGCAAAAGCGGAAGTCACGAATTTCGCCTCGAACCGCATTATCTGAGCTTAGCCGCAGTTGCCTGGCATCGCACGCGCTATTTTGCGCGCGGCTAGCGGGCGAAGGTTCCGACGAGGTCGCCGGTGGCTTTGACGTGTCCGCGGGCGGCCTCCTCCACCTGCGCGGCCGTGGCGCCTGGCTCGAGGCTTAGCGCGGTGTCGAGCGCGCTCAGCTCAAAGTGGTAGTGATGGGGTGAGCTACCTGGCGGAGGGCATGGGCCCTTATAGCCTATATGGCCTAGGCTGTTGGCGCCCTGGGTCGCACCGTTGGCAAGCTTCTCAGTGGGCGGCACATTAGCGTCCAATCCCCTGAGACTGGCCGGCAGATTATAGATAACCCAGTGAACGAATGTACCGTTAGGAGCGTCAGGGTCCTTGAGAATGAGGACGAGCGTTTTAGCGTCGTTTGGAACGTCTTTCCAGCCGAGCGGCGGTGACTCAACATTGGGACTCTTGCAAGTATAAACGAGAGGAATGGTCGCTCCCGCCGCGAATGCCGAACTCGTGACGCTCAGGTTTGGGATATTTTGCGCGACGGCGGGACGGGTAAGGGGCAACGAGGCGAGAATCATAAGTATCGGAACCGACTTGACATAAGCCGCCATATGATGGCCTCCTAATAGGGAGCGACGCGTTGCAAGGCGCTGTATACGCGCGATGCATCCGTTTGCGGACAGTAATCCACGAGGAAATGAGGCGTACAGCGACAAATGCGGACAACGTTGTTGATAGCCCCTGTAGGGCCTCTTGATCAGCGCAAGCGGTTTTGCGAAGGTCACTTGCGGTTAAAGCGAGTTTAAGGTAGCATTCGTTATAGCAGGATATAACAAGCACAGCAGTCTTTGACCCTAAGGGGGCGGTGCAAAGAGCTTGCTGGCGTTGGAGAGGAAAATGGCGACAGAAGCAAAATACAATCTGCCCCGCGTGATGACTGTGAAGGAGCTTTCTGCCTACCTTCGGGTCCATCCATCAACCATATACAAGCTGCTACGGCGCGGCGAGCTGCCGGGATTTCGCATCGGCACTGATTGGCGTTTTAATGCCGAGGTAATCGATCGGTGGTGCTTGGAGCGCAATATGAAGCCCAGTGAGGTTGCTGAGAGCCTTCGCGGCAACTAGCTATAAATCCACGTCGCCAGCTGGTGCGGGCCCGGCTGGCGGTGAGGACACTCAGGTCAGAATAGAGAGCTTCAGGTGAGCGAATCTATCCCCTCCGTTGCGACCGGCCCAAGCTGCTCCTGAGCCCAACCCGGTCGTCGTCTCGAAGACCGAACGGCGCGGCTAGCGCTGGGTTCGGGGTAGGCCCGGCACGTCAACAATACGCACTTCGGAAGGTCTGACTTCGAGCGCGCGTCCGAAAAGCGCGTCATCGCGAATAAGGCGCACGACTCCATCCGCGATTTGCTCGGGCTGCAGGATTCGCTTCGGTAAGCTCACTTCGTGCCCGCCGCTCTGCTGGATTTCGATCGCCTTCCTGACCAGCGGCGTGTCTACCACGCCCGGGCAGACACAGTTGACACGGACTTTGAACCGCTGCGCCCACGGGGCCAGCGAATATGTCAGGTTGACGACACCCGCCTTGGCGGCGGCATAGACCGGATCGTCCATGTACGGATAGAGCCCCGCCATCGAAGCGGTGTTGACAATCGCGCCGCCACCGTTGCGCTGCATCATCGGCCCCGCTAGAAAGCATCCGAGGATGACCGCTTGTAAATCTATATCGAGCACGCGCCGCCACCGGTTGAGGTCGCATTGCGGAAAGGCCGGCGTCCCTACCGCGATTCCCGCGTTATTGTGCAGGATATCGAAGCGGCCGAAGGTCGAGAGCGCGGTCTCCATCATGTGCCGCGCCTGTTCCGCGTCAGTCACATCAACGCGCGCGGCGGCGGCGCGTCCGCCGGCGCTTTCAATCAGCCGGATCGTTTCGCGCAACCCCGCTTCATCCAGGTCCGCTGCAAGGACGGCGGCGCCCTCTGCCGCCAGACGCACGGCCGTAGCGCGGCCGATTCCCGATCCGCCGCCGGTAACGACAGCAGTTCTACCTTTGATTTCCATATCTACGCAGTTCTGCACATTTCATGCATCGGACGCCAGAGTTTCGACTCCAGGATCAACCCATCGGAAGCCGGCGACGGTGGCGATCGAGCGGAAAGGCTTCATCAATAAGGTCGATCTCGCGCGCAGTCAGCATTAGGTCTCCGGCTCCCGCATTTTCGGCGGCATGTGCGGGACTCGAAGCCTTGGGGATCGCAAAGAGCGAGGGACGCCGGATCAGGAAGCGTAGTGCGACCTGGCGGGGAGTTGCATCGTGCGCGGCGGCGATTTCATTCAGTACGCGGCCGGCGGCTCTTTTCGGGCCAAAAAAAGAAACCGAATGACCGAACGGGCTATACCCAACGACGGCGACGCCATGCTCCTCGCACCAGGGAATCACGGCGTGTTCGATCGTGCGCTCTCTCAGATGGTAGAGCACCTGGTTGCACGCGACGCTGCCTTCGCCGGCGATGCTCACGACCTCCTCGAGGTCGGCCACGTCGAAGTTGCTCACGCCCCACGAGCGAATTTTCCCCTCGCGCTGAAGCCGCTCGAAACCCGCGATCGTCTCCTCCAGCGGATGTGAACCGCGCCAGTGCAGCAGGTAGCAGTCGAGCCGGTCCGTCTTCAGCCGCGCCAGCGAATTCTCGCAAGCCGCGACCGTCCCGTTTCGCGAGGCATGTTGCGGAAGGACCTTGGAGACCAGGAACACTTCATCGCGTCTGCCGAGAATCGCTTCAGCAACCACTTCCTCCGCCTGGCCCGATCCATACATCTCGGCAGTGTCGATATGGGACATGCCGAGATCGAGGCCCCGGCGCAAAGCGGCGATTGCGGAGCGACGCTCGGCGGTTTCGATATACCAGGTTCCCTGGCCGATCGCGGCTACCTGGCGCTTGATGGAGCCGAACGGATGCCCATCCATATAAGTCTCCCGCAATTCATCGCAGAGCTTTTATTCCAGCGCTGTGATCTGCGCGTCCTCCGGGACGTGCGAGTTTTGCGGCTCTTCTATTTTTTTGGAATAGCGATTTTTTCGGCTTGCGACATGCGGACGGTTACGCGGGTGAAATAACGGATCGGGTCATGCGCCGGGCTTTTCGGCGTCGTGAGCGTGGCCGATAGCCTTGCGGAGGCGGCGATCCAGCTTGGCGCAATTCAGAATGACTTTTTCGAAGTGCACTGACTCGACAGCGTCGAGAGGAACGGTGAACTCGCCGGCATTCTCGACGTAGATCACCAACTCCGGCTCTCCGTTGGGCGCCACCGCACGCACCGCGCCGAACTCCTCGCCACCGTCGGAAATAAACGTCTGGAATCCAACTTTGATTTTTTCCTGCATGGCATAATTTCCGCGTCTTTAAATTCTGATTTAGACTGCCTCCAACGGCAAACGCATTGCAAACCGAAGGTTCGCGCGGACGTGGACCCGTTTGTCGCGACAGCAGAAGTGCGCTTTAGAGCGCACCGGCGCTCAATGCGGAATCCAGATGGGGACGCCGTCAAACAGCCGGTCGACGATGCCTATCTGGTAGGCGAGGAACAGGCCGAAGCCGAAACTGAGGAGTCCCGAACCGGTAACAAGCCGCTGGTGCAGTGAAGACATCCGCCGCGCCGCGACGATCATCGGCGTGGCGATGGCGGTCGTGATCAAGCCCATACCGATGATCGTCCCGAAGCAGAAAATCACCAGGTAAAGCGTCGCCCATAGCGGCTCGGGGATCGCACTGAGGACCAGCAACGCGATCGCCGCGCTGCCGGCCAGTCCGTGGACCAGACCGACGCCAAAGGACCTCAGCAATGGACGGCGCGCGGCCAACGGCGGCAGTGCGTCGGGCGCAAGGACGTGTTCACGATGGAATTCGCGATCCGCACCGTGAACGTGGGGATGGCGATGCGACGCACCGCCATGAGTGTGAGAGTGCGAATGGACGATCAGATCCGCTGGCAAATCCTCTGACAAATCCTGCGGCGAATTTCGCGACAAATCTCGCGATGAGTCGGCCGCGTTGGGCGGCCGAGTTCCGAAGAGACGTGAGGCGATTCCGCGCACCACGGCACCGACCGTGCCGAGCCCCAGCAGGATCAGCGTAATCGCGACCGCGAATTCCATCGCGAGACCGAGACGGACCGGGACGGCGAGTTTGAAAATGATGATCGCGGCGCCGACCGCGAGCACGGTCATCGTGTGTCCGAGGCCCCAGATCACGCCGATCCGGGTGGCCGCGGCGAGACGGCGCTCGCGGCTGAGGATAGCGGTCACCGCGATTACATGATCGGGGTCGGTCGCGTGGCGCATCCCGAGCAGCAGTCCGAGCAGCGCGATTCCAAGTGGTGCGGTACTTCCGTGATCCATCGCTTAACCTTCGCATGCGAGCGCCATCGATTACAGAGCGATTCGAGGTCTATCGGACATCGATCGCACGTGACCCCTTCACATTCAAATACTCAGCACGCCGGCGCTGGCACGCGATCGCAACGCTAACGATGGAATAAATTATTTTCTAAGCCAGCACGGAGGGCTAGCCGACTCGGCCCAGGATGACTCCCATCACCAGACCGATCAGAACGTAGGCGGTGAACGCGACGTAGATACTATCGCGTTCCTTGACGAAGAGCAGAAAGCAGAACGCTACGCGCGCCAGCGGCACCAGTGTCAGCACCATCAAGCCGATCGTCAGTATCGAGCGTGGATTACCGTTAAGCGCGGTCGATGCGAGCAAGACCAGACTTTCGCGATTCTGGTGGCGGACGTGAGCCTGCAGGCGATGAAAATGCGCGGCGTAGTAGCCGGGAACCTGCCACGCCATGCTGAGCATGCCTAAAAGCAGGAGTACGATCGCTCCCACCAGGATGGTGCGCAGGATGATCGGAGTCCAGACCCGCAGGATGCGTTCTTCGTCGGAGGTGGTTTTGTCCATCTAGAATCCGCTCAGCGCGCGCCATCCCATTTCGACGGCGATCAGCAGCAGTATCGCCACGAACATCGTGCGCAGCGACTGTACGTTGACGTGCGGCAGCAGGCGGCTGCCGACGAGCGCGCCGGCCGTGACACCCAGCGCGACCGGGGCCGCGATCACGGTGGCGACGTCGCCGCGCGCCAGGAAGACCAGCGCGCCCGCGCCCGCGGTTACGCCGATCATGAAGTTGCTGGTCGCGCTAGAGACCTTCAGCGGCAGATGCATCACGTAGTCCATCGCCATCACTTTGAGCGCTCCCGAGCCGATTCCGAGCAGCCCCGACATCAGCCCCGCCACCACCATCAGGGTCGCGCCACCCGGCACGTTGATGACCCCATAATCGACTTCCCGCTCGCCACTTTCGGCCGGTATCCGGCCGCCCAACTTCAACCGTTCCGCGAGTGCGTCGCTGTGGGACAAAACCGAGTCGCCGACCTTGGTCACCGTGAAGTAGGCCGACTGTAGCATCATCAGCGCGAACAACAGCTCCAGCACCCACGTCGGGACGATCCCGGCCAGGTAGGCGCCGGTCACCGCCCCGGTCACGGTGGCGCACTCCAGCGCCATCGCCACCCGCAGATTGGTCCAGCCGTCGCGCACGAAGGCGACGCTGGCGCCCGCGCTGGTCGCGACTACCGAAATCATGCTCGCGCCGACCGCGACCTCCATCGGAACGTGTGCAAAGATCAACAGCGCGGGCACGATAAAAACTCCGCCGCCCAGGCCCGAGAGCGCGCCAATAAACCCCGCGCCCGCGGCGAGCGCCAAAAGCCCCAGCATGATGAACATCAGCCGCTGTTCCCCTCTCTCAACTCCGCGCCTTGAGAATACGCGCGAGCGCGACAGAATCGAACCGGTGTGCCGCGCCGATCGAGGAGCTTCATTCCGGCGAGAGTCTTAATTCCGAATGGTCGGTCGATGATTCGAGGCTTGGCCGGGCCAAGGAGCGCGCAGCAGGACACGACTCAGAAAGGGCGCGAGGGGTGGAGTTCGAGGGCGAGGCGCGGATTGGCGCGCAACCCGCGTTCCATTTCGTCGGTTATCTCGCGCACCGCCCGCAACGGTTCGCTGGAGCGCCAGATGGGGTTGCTGACGACCAGGTAGTCGGCGCCGGCTCGCACCGCCTCTGCCGCGCCGAAGGGGTATTCGCTCGCCTCCCATCCGCGGCTGCGGCCCATCCCCGAGCTTATTACGGTGAAGCGCCGGCCGCAGGCCGCGCGCACCCGCGCGGTCTCGTGCGGTGAAGTCAGCACGCCGTCGAGTGCGGCGTCGGCTGCCAGCTTGGCTATCTGCACAACGCGCCGCGGGCCCCGCCCGCCCTCCGACGGCGCCGGCGCGGGATGATTGCGGCTGAGTGCCGCCAGCATCGCGACCGCGATGATGTGCGGGCGGCGCAGTCCCTCGCCACGGCACACGCGGGTCACTTCGCCGCGCACCCGGTCCATCATCTCGAAGCTGCCGTGGGGATAAAGGTCGAACATTCGCACGCCCAGACGGGTCGCCTCGACGGCCGCCTTGCTTACGGCGGGCGCGCTGTCGTGAAACTTCAGGTCGAGGAAGACTTCACCGCCGCGGCGGCGAATCTCGCGCACGAAGTCGGGTCCGCAGTTGAGGTAGAGCGGCTTGCCGACTTTGAACATCCCGACCACGCGCGCCAGTTCGTCGACCAGTCGCAATGCCTCGGCCGGTGTCCCCAGGTCGAGCGACACGATCAGCCGTTCGCGCAGCGCGCCATGGCGGATCAGGCTCGAAAATGGCCAGTACTGCGTCATCGCCTCAACTCAAAGGTTCGTCATTATACAATGCGATACGATGCGGCGCATCGAGCCACCCGACATCCATCCAATGCTGCCAATGCGCCACGATGTCAAGGCGCGCATCTTAGATCGTTCGGAGGCGCTCAGCCGAGCCATCGCGTCGCGGCTAAGCCGGCCATTCCGGCCGCGAAGATCAGCCACGCGGAGTTCACTCGCCAGTAAATCAACAGCAGGGCGCTGATCGCGGCCACCGCGGCGGTCGTTACGTCGACCAGCGCGGCCCGGCTGAGTTGCAACGTGACGGCCGCCAGCAGCGCGAGCGCGCCAATATTGACTCCATCGAGAAAGGCTCCGGCGATCATCGAGCGCCGGATGCGCGGAATCAGCGGACGGCTGGCGGCTACGAAAACGAAGCCCGGGACGAAAATCGCGATCGTCGCAACCACCGCCCCGGTCGCACCGCCCAGCAGGTAGCCGATGAAGGTCGCGGTGGTGAAGACCGGTCCCGGAGTGACCTGACCAACGGCGACCGCGTCGAGCAATTGCGACTGCGTAATCCAGTGCAGGCGATCCACGAGGTCCGTTTGCAGGAAGGCGAGCAGCACATAGCCGCTCCCATAGAGCACCGCGCCGACTTTGAGAAAAAAGAGAAAAAGCCCCAGCAGGCTGAAAGGTGCGATCGCCGCCGCCGCACCCGCGCTCTTGAGCATCGGCACGATGCCCGGCCATCCTGACGCCGGAATCGCGGCCGAGGCCGCAGGGATGCGCCCCCGATCGATCCGCGCCCTTGCCGCCGCGACAACACCCGCGACGAAGAGAATTATCAGCGGGCTGACGCCGAACATCGAAGCGGCCATAGCAAGCGAGCCAACCAGAGCGAGAAATCCGCCCTTGATCGCCGTGGGCGCGAGCCGCCAGAGCGCCTGAAAAATTACGCCGACGATGACCGGCTTGATCCCGTACATGATTCCTTGGAACTGAGGCAGCGATCCGAAGCGGACGTAGGCCCACGCCGCGGCCATCACGATAAGCATCGCGGGAACGATGAAGCATACGCCGCCCACCACCAGCCCCTTCCAGCCGGCGCGTTGATGGCCGATATGAATCGCCATCTCGGTGGAGTTCGGCCCGGGAATCAGATTCGTCGCGCCGAGCATGTCGAGAAATTCCGCGTGCGAGAGCCATCCGCGCCGCCGCACGAATTCCTCTTCCATCATCGCGATGTGGGCCGCGGGGCCGCCGAAGGCAGTGGTGCCGAGGCGCAAAAACGAAACCGCAATTTCCCGTAACATTCTGGAACGGCTATCGCTTTCGCTGCGCGCCTGTGGACCGCTACCCCCGGGCTTCCGCCCGGAACGAGCGAGAGTCGGAGTCGGAAGTTAGCGGCGGAACAGCGTCGCCTCGCCGATCGGAAGTCCCAGTGCGTAGCGGCGCAGCCAGTCGAGCGCGACCTGTCCGGTGAGAATCTTTATCCAATCGCGATTGCCGCGCAGTTGATAGCGGCGCGCGGCCCGGGTTCCGTCGCTGCCGACCAGCGCGATACAGACCGTGCCGACCGGATGCTCGGCGGTGCCGCCGTCGGGTCCGGCGACGCCCGAGGTCGCGATTGCGACGTCGGCGCCGGCGCGCTCGCGCGCCCCGGCCGCCATCTCGAGCACGCATTGTTCGCTCACCGCACCATGCTGCTTGAGGGTTTCTTCGCGCACCCCGAGCAGGCCGGTTTTGAGCTCGTTGGAATAGGTCACGAAGTCGCCTTTGAAGAACTTCGAGCTGCCGGGCACGTTGGTGATGCGATGGCCGATAAGGCCGCCAGTGCAGGATTCGGCGACTGCGAGCTGCAGGCCGCGTTCGGTGAACAGTTGCGCGACCACCTGCTCCATCGAGGCGTCGCCTTCGGCATAGATGAAGTCCGCGACCTTTCCGCGCACGCGCGCGCTCAGTTCCTCGAGCTTGCGTTCGGCCTCGCCCGGCTTGCCCTCGACCGTAACGCGCAGCGAAATCTGTGGGAAGGCGGCGCGAAACGCGACCCGCGCCTCCTCGGGCTTGATCAGTCCGGCGACCGCTTCGTCGAGTCCCGATTCGCTGATGCCGAAAGTCTGGAACACCCGCACGGCGTAGATCGTGTCGCTGCCGCGGTTCTTTCTGAGCCACGGGAGGACGCTGTCCTCCATCATCGGTTTCATCTCGCGCGGCACGCCCGGCAGCACGACCAGATGACAGGTATGACCGTCTCCCTGAGGCACCGCCATACGGAACCCCGGCGCAGTGCCGAGCGGGTTGCGGATGACCTCCGAGGTTTCGGGCAGGTCGGCCTGTTTGAGATTGTTCTCGGGCATCACGCGGTTGATCGACGCGAAGATGCGTTTCATGTGGTCGACGCTCTCCTGGTCGCGCACGAGCTTCCTGCCCGTGATGCGTCCCACGGTCTCGTTGGTCAGGTCGTCGGCGGTGGGACCGATTCCGCCGGTCGAAACGACCACGTCGGCCATCGCCATGGCGGTCTTCCATGCCCACTCCAGCCGCTCGGGTACGTCGCCCACGGTCAGGACCGCGACGACCTCGATGCCGGCTTCGGCGAGCTTGTCGGCAAGGTAGTTGGAATTGGTGTCCACTATCCGGCCGGTGGTGATTTCGTCACCGGTGGAGAGAATGACCGCCTCATGAATCATCGCTGGCTCCTTGCCCGCGCGTGCCGGGCCGCTCAAATGCGCCGCGCTACAGCGAAACTACCAGCGCGAGCGCGTGCAGCACGAGGTTCGCATATATGGCCGCCGCCACATCGTCAAGCATTACCGCGACGCCGCCCCGCATGCGGCGATCGATAAGCCCCGCGGGCTCGGGCTTGAGAATGTCGAACAGGCGAAACAGCGCGAAGCCCGCACCGAACGCGATCCAGCCCGCCGCCGGGCAAAGATACATCGTTAGCGCCATTCCGACTATTTCATCAATCACGATATGTGAACTGTCGTGCTGATCGAGAAGTTTTTCGGCGCGTTCCGAAACCCAGCATCCCACGGCGAACAGCGCCGCGATAAGGGCGAGCGCGCCGAGTGGCGACCGATGCTCCAGCGGCACCGTGACGCCCCACGCCAGCAGCAATCCCACCACCGAGCCGGCGGTGCCGGGAGCGAACGGCGCGTAGCCGCTGTAAAATCCGGTCGCCAGGAAAAGTATCAGCTTGCGCACAAATAGGGACGGTCTTAGTCGGAACGGACGGGGATTGGTGGCTCGTCGGCTTCCACAGCCACCGAGCGCACGCCTTCGACCTGGCTCGCGACCTGGTTGGCGAGCTCGTCCCACGGCGGCACCAGCCCGGGCCCGTGCACCTGCACGGCGCCCTGGACACATAGGACCTCGATCGGCGCGTGGCCGAGTTTGGGATGCGCGTGACAGGCAGCCCGCACCTGAGCGGCGGTCGCCTCGTCGCGCGTCTGCTGCCATTGTTCGGCGCTGACCTGCGCGTCAATCTGCTCGGCGCATGCGGCGAGGCCGGTGGCGCTGATTTCCAGCGGCGCCCCGTAGCCGTTGAGTACGATGTCGTAAGAGGCGGAGTCATCGATATCAACGCCCATCAGGGTCTGGATGCGCGCGCGCACTTCGCGGTCATGGTCGCGCACGCGTCGCTGCGCGGCCACCGGAGTGAGGTTTTCCGTTTCGGCCACCAACTTGACCCGATCGTCGAAAGGCCCGACGACGCGGACCTTCAGCCCGCAGCCGTAGGGCGGCATGAACACCGCCGCGGTCTGGCTGACCGCGACTAAACGGTCCTGCGCCATCTCGCGCAGCAGATTGGCCCGAAAAAAGGACACGAAGCGTGCGCTCTCGGTCTTCAGGCGCGACCAGAAGTGCGGCTGGCGCTCGTCGAGCACCACCAGTTGTTCGGCGGTGACGTTGTAGATGCGCGAGACCTGCGCGATCAGATCCTCTCTGCTCAGGAACCGGTATCCAAGCCGCTTGGCCACCATGTGCGCGAGCTCGGTGCCGCGGGAGCCAAGCTGCTGACTAATCGCAATTATCGCCATCGGCGGTCCCTCGGGTGCGCCAGATTATGGGTGCGCGAGATAAAATCCCCCGGCGCAATCTTAAATGCTCGCCGGTTACGTGGCAAACCGCGGTGCGATGGCTTTGCGCGGCGCGGGCGGATAGGATTTTTGCGCCGGCTGGCGGCGCGTGTCACTCCGCGACGCGGAATTCAGAGCGGATGGCGTGGCGTGGGCCGGTACTCGCTCCTGCAAGATCATTGGCAAGATCATTGGTAGGATCACCGCAACCATGGCGATAGCTCGACGCAAATCACGAATTGGCGGCGCACCGATCAATCCCGCGCCGGTGCGCGGCGACATGACCGCCGCGGAACTGATCGATACCGCGTTCCTGGCATACAACGGTCGGCGCCTGCGCGAGGCCTGCCGGCTATTCGCTGAAAAAATGCTCGAGCCCGACGTGCTGGTCGGCATGAGCATCACCGGCGCTCTCACGCCGGCGGGACTGGGGATGTCGTGTCTCATTCCGCTGATCGAAAACGGCTTCGTCGATTGGGCGGTGTCGACCGGCGCCAACCTCTATCACGACACGCACTTCGCCCTGGGCCTGCAGATGTTCCAGGGATCGGCCGAGGCCGACGACGTGGCGTTGCACAAGGCCGGCGTGGTCAGAATCTACGACATCTTCTTCGACTACCGCGTGCTGCTCTCGACCGACGCTTTTTTCCGGCAAATCGCGCGGCAGGAAGAGTTCCAGCATCCGATGAGCAGCGCCGAGTTTCATCATCGCGCCGGCCGTTACGTGGCCGAGCGCGAGCGCGTGCTCAAGCTGCATAGCCGCTCGATGCTGGCCGCGGCGCACGCCTGCGCGGTGCCCATATACACCTCGTCGCCCGGCGATTCGTCGATCGGGATGAACCTGGCGCTGCTCGAGATCGAGGGCTACGGCCTGCGCCTGGACCCGCTCGCCGACGTCAACGAGACCGCGGCGATTGTGTACGCGGCCAAGGCCGCCGGAATGAAAAGCGCGGTGTTCATCCTGGGCGGCGGCTCGCCCAAGAATTTCATGCTGCAAACCGAGCCGCAAATCCAGGAAGTGATGGGCGTGGCGGAAAAAGGCCACGACTATTTTCTCCAGGTGACCGACGCGCGCCCCGACACCGGCGGACTGAGCGGCGCGACCCCGTCGGAGGCGGTGAGCTGGGGCAAGATCGATCCCAATCGCCTGCCCGACTCGGTCGTTTGCTACGTGGACTCCACGGTGGCGTTGCCGCTGATCACGGCCTACGCGCTGGCGCGCCGCAAGCCGCGCCGGTTGCGGCGCCTGTACGACGAACGCGAGACGATGATGACGCGGCTGCGCACCGCCTACGAGCGCGTGCGGCGCAAGCGGCTGCGCCGGGGCGAGTCGTGAGCGATGCGATGAAGAAAACGCCGGGCGGCGAGCTTGCGCGCGAGCTCGAGCACGCGCGCGCGGGGGCTCTGGAAGCGGGCAAAATTCTCCGGCGCCACTTCCGCGACGGCGGCTACGAGGTCGGCTCCAAGGGCCGTGACAATCCGGTGACCTCGGCCGACCTCGAGGCCGACGCCGCGCTCCGCGAGCATCTGAGCCGGGCCTTTCCCGACTACGGATGGCTTTCCGAGGAGACCGCCGACAATGCCGCGCGGCTTTCCCGCCGGCGCGTGTGGATCGTCGACCCGCTCGACGGCACCAAGGAATTCATCAAGGGCATCCCGGAGTTCGTGGTCGCGATCGCGCTCGCCGAGGACGGCGTGCCGGTGCTCGGCGTGAGTTACAACCCGATCAAGCGCGAACTGTTCTGGGCCGCGCGCGGCGCCGGCTGCTTTCTCGACGATCGCCCGGTGCACGTGACCGCCGCCGCCGGCCTGGCCGGTTCGGTGGTGCTCGCCAGCCGCAGTGAGACCGCGCGCGGCGAGTGGGGCGCTTATAAGGATAAGATTGTCGCCAAGCCGATCGGTAGCGTCGCCTACAAGCTCGCGCTGGTGGCGGCAGGCCAGGCCGACGGGACCTTCACTGCCACGCCCAAGAGCGAATGGGACGTCGCGTCGGGCGCCGCGCTGCTGGCCGAGGCGGGCGGCGTGATGACCGACATCCATGGCGATCCGATCCGCTTCAATCGCAAGCACGTCAAGCTCGACGGCTTCGTCGCCGCGGGCCCGGCGTTGCATGCGGCGCTGAGCAAGCTGCTAATCAGGAAATAGTGGCGTCGACGGTCGCGAGCGCCAAGCGCGGCAGTGCCCCGCCGCTAGATCTTGCGCTCACCGCTGCCCCAGACGTCGTATGCGACGAGCCCCACCAGGTAGACGGCGGCGGCAAGGTAGAACACGCCCGAGTATGAGCCGGTAGCCTGCACGATGAAGCCGGTGGCGGCGACGCCGATAATTCCCGGCAGCGTGGCGAAGGTGTTCGAGATACCCATCAGGATTCCCGCGTAGCGCGGCGCTACGTCCAGATGGTTGACGCCCCAGCCGCCCATCCCGATCGCGGTACCGCCGATCGATACGGTCGCGAGTATCACCGCCTGCACGGCCGAGTGCGCAAAGGGCATCGCGCACACTGCCGCCGCGCCGAGTCCAAAAGCGATCGTTTGCAGCGTCTTGCGCACCGCCGTCATCCGCATCCCGCGCCGCTGCAGGCCGTCAGCGAGCCATCCGCTGCAATTGCCGACCACGAACGCCGCCAGATATGGCACCACCGCCATCACGCCCAAGTCCTTGAGCGGCACGTGAAAGGTGTGATCGAGATAGCTCGGCAGCCAGAGCAGCAGGATGTAGAAGCCGAAGTTGTTGCACAGATGGGCCATCACGATCGCCCACACCGCTGGCTCGCGGCAGATTTTGCCCCACGGGATGGCTTCCGCGGCGTCAACTTCAGACCGCCCCGCGCGAATCTCGGCCATCTCGGCGGTGCTCACGCCGCGCGCGTTCTCCGGCCAATCCGCCGCCTTCCACCACCAGGTCGCGAGCCACAACAATCCGAGGAGCCCCGAGATGTAGAACACGGCCTCCCATCCGAAGGCGATTATTATCGGCGGGCTCGCGAGCAGGGCGATGATCGTGCCGAGCGCGGTGCCGCTAAGGTGCAGCGAGATCGCGCGAGCCCGTTCCGAAGCCGGCGTCCAGCGCGCGGCGATCGAATGGATCGCGGGAAAGTTGACCGCCTCGCCCGCGCCGAGCGCGCCGCGCATGAACAGCAGCAGCCCAAAGGACGCGGTCGCGATCGGCGTGAAGAATGTCGCAATCGACCACAGCGCCACGCCAGCGCCCAGCACGCGCTTGCCGCCGAAGCGATCGGCGAACAATCCGCCGGGCAACTGAAACCACAGATAGCCCCAGAAGAAGGACGACAGGATAAGGCCGCGCTGGGCCTCGCTGTAACCCTTGGCGTGGGCGAGCGGGATGATCGCGATCGAAATGTTGACGCGGTCGACGTAGCAGAGCACCGTCGACAGCGCGAACAGAACGATGACGGTGTAGCGCCGCGGCCAGCGCACCGCCATCGCAACCGTGGCCTCGGCTGGGAATGAATCGGGCATCGCAAGTCCGCGCCGAGCTTAGTTGGGCGGCGCGGACTTTACCAACTGCCGCGCTTCGACCACTCGCGCCGTCCCGAGCCGCCCGTGCCACCTAGAGGCTGAGTGCCAGGCGGATGGCGTTGAGAATATAGATGAAGTCGCGTGGCGCGCGCGCTTCACCCATCGCCGCGACTCGCCCCAGCACGTCCATTTCTTCTGCGCTGATGTTGTGCGCGCGCCGAAGGCGATCGTCGTGCCGGAATTCTTCCCAGGCCGAGCGGCGGCCGCCGCTGTTCGCGGTGCTGAGCAGATCGCGCGTGCGGGGGTTGGCGAGGAAGTAGAGTTCGCGGCTTTGCAGGCCGAGCACCTCGCTCAGCCGCGCGATCACTTTCTCCGACGGATGGCGCTTGCCGGACTCCAGGTGGCCGATATACGGAGTCGAAGTCTTAATCCGCGTGGCGACGTCTTCCTGAGTGAGATCGAGTTGGCGGCGGCGCTCGCGGATGGCGGCGCCGAAAGTTCGTTGAATCGCTTTTGGCATCGGAGATCCTCTCTAGCGGCCGGGCTCGGCGGCCGGGCCGAGCGCGAGCGTGCCGGTCAATTTCAATTGCCTCGGCCAGGTGCCCTACGGATTGTCAATTGCCGTACGGATTGCGCCCCTGGTTGAGATAGAGCGAGAAATCCTCGACTGAGCCCGCCGCGTGGATGGGGCCGCGAAAATGCTCGCGAGCGCCGGCGCCAAGCGGCCCGACCTGGAGCCGGTCCTCGCCGAGCGGACGGCCCGCGTGGTCGTAGTAATGAATTTCCAGATCGAGCGAGGCGGGACGCGTGCCCGTGTTGCGCAGGTCGCCCGCCACGAACACGTTATCGCCCTCGTGCTCGAGGCGGCTGTCGATTACCTTTATCGGCTGCACGTGCAGCAGCAGCACGAACACGACGGCGACGAAAGCCATCGCTCCCAGCACGATGAAAAGCGTACCCTTGCGCATGGCCGCTGCCGTCCGCCCGCGGAGCGATCAGTATGAACGCGGCAGGTGCAGCACGTGCTCGCTTATCGTGTTGAGCACCATCTCCTGCGAGACCGGCGCGATTTTAAGCATCCGGCACTCGCGAAAATAGCGCTCGACGTCATATTCGCGCATGTAGCCGTAGCCGCCCAGCGTCTGCACCGCGCGATCGCAGGCTTCGAAGGAGGCGTCGGCGGCGCGCAGCTTGGCGATGTTGGCTTCGGGCCCGCAGGGCTTGCGATGGTCGAACAGCCAGGCCGCCTTCATCGTCATCAGCTCGGCCACCTCGAGCTTGGAGTAGGCATCGGCGAGCGGATGGGCGATGGCTTGGTTCTGGCCGATCGGGCGTCCGAAGACGATGCGCTCCTTGGCGTAGCGCACGGCCTTGTCGACCGCGGCGCGTCCTATTCCGATCGCCTCGGAGGCTATAAGGATGCGCTCCGGGTTGAGTCCGTCGAGCAGGTAGCGGAAGCCCTTGCCTTCCTCGCCGATCAAGTCGGCGGCCGAGACCTTGAGGTTGTCGATGAAAAGCATGTTGGTATCGACGGCGTGGCGGCCGAGTTTGAGCAGCTCACGCACCTCGATCGCATCGCGGTCGAGGTCGGCGAAGAACAGGCTCATCCCCTCGGTCTTCTTAGCCACCTGCTCGAACGGCGTGGTGCGCGTCAGCAGCAGCATCTTGTGCGCTTCCTGCGCCTTGGTGGTGAAGACCTTGCGTCCGTTAATCACGTAGTTGTCGCCCTCGCGCCGGGCGAAGGTCTTGATATGGGTGATGTCGTTGCCGGCGTCGGGTTCGGTCACGGCGAACGCGGCGTGCATCTCGCCGCTGACTACCCGCGGCAGGTAGCGGCGCTTCATCTCCTCGGTACCGTGCATCACGATCGGCGTGAGGCCGAAGATCGACAGGTGGATCGCGCTGGCGGCGTTCATCGCGCCGGCGTAGGCGACCTCGCGCATCACCAGCGCGGCCTCCGTGATCCCCAGGCCGCTGCCGCCGAATTCCTCGGGGATCGCCACCCCCAGGTAACCGGCCTTGGCGACGGCCTGATAGAAGTCGTGCGGGAATTCGTGCGCGGCGTCCTTGGCGCGCCAGTACTCGTCGTCGAAACGCGCGCACATCGCGCGCACACCTTGCACGATTTCCTGCTGTGCCTCGGTCAGATCAAAGTCCATGTCACCATCCGTTGAAATGAAGTGTTGCTTGCAAAGAGCGTAGCAGCGGCGCGCCGCCCGGCGCCGATTTGACTATGGCATCTTAACCGCTCACCCCATTATTACAACCTGACCGCGTCCAATCTAAACCGCTCGCATCGCCCCCGGGACGTCGACTGCCTTAACGCGCTCACCTATAAAAAATGGGATGAGCTCGTGGCCAGACACAATTCCGGGACGGGTTGGATTCCGATGAACTCTGCCGTTGGTCTGGCGCTGATCGGCCTGCTGCTCATCGGGCCGGTCGTTTCGCGTTTGATCGAAGAACGCATCGAGACCTTCTTTCTGGCAATCGGCCTGCTCGCGATGACGCTCGCGGGGGCGTGGCAATGGGAGGTAACGCTCCGCGCCGTCGAGGAGCCTGTTTGGATCACCCTGGCGGTGATCGGCGCGGGCGTCGTCTTCGACCAGTTGCGCGGGTTGATGGACCGCGCGATGGCGTGGATGCGAGCGCGAGTCGCGCGGCCGCTGTTGTGCGCGAGCGTGGTGTTCCTGGTCGCATTGTTATCCAGCATGATAACCGCGATCGTCGCGGCGCTGATGCTGGTCGAGACGGTCGGCCTCTTACGCCTGGGCGCGCGCGTGCGGTTGCGAGTCACGGTGGCAGGATGCTTCGCCATCGGGTTGGGCGCTTCGCTCACACCGTTGGGCGAACCGCTCTCCACGCTGGCCGCTAACGCGTTGGGGCTGGGCTTCACCGGGCTTTTCAGCCTGCTGGCGCCGTATGTGCTGCCTGGCATACTGGCGTGTTCGATCGTGGCCGGGCTCTTCGCCTCGGGCGAACACGGCGAGGGCGCGGCGCCGGCGGTATTACTGGCGCTGACGCATCTGCGCGAGTCGTTCTTCTACTCGTGCCTGCGCGGGTTGCAGGTCTATGTTTTTGTCGCGGCGCTGGTGCTGGTAAGCAGCGCTTTCACCGACCTCGCGCTGCGCTACGTGCCGATGCTGAGCCGCGAGGAGTTGTTTTGGGCCAACACGATTTCGGCGGTGATGGACAATGCGACGCTCGTAGCGTTGGAAATCCATTCGATGGACCCGGCGCGGGCCCGTGAGGCGATAATCGCGCTGCTGGTGGCGGGCGGGATGCTCGTCCCCGGCAACATCACCAACATCGTAGCCGCCGCCGCGCTGCGCATCGGCGCCGGTAGCTGGGCGAAAATCGGCATACCGATGGGCCTCGTTCTACTTGGCATCTACTTTGCGTGGCTCGAAGTCGCCGGATGACGCGTAGAGCGCTCCGCGAGTGTAGGCGGCTGATTTTCCTCGCGAAAAGCAACGAGTCGGCGAGGCCGTGCGACCGCACGGGTTGCGGCTGAGCCTGCGGGGTCGGCATGATGCTGCCCAAAAAGGCGCCAAGGCAGATGGCCCACGAGCGTTGCGTTAAGCGAATTTTCGTGACACAAAGCGTGGGGCGCCGCTAGCGCCCGGGATTGCAGGGCGCCCTCAGCACGGCATAAATCTTGTGATCGCTTCCACGAAATGAAACGCGTGCGTTAGGTTAACCGGAAATACGGGATTGCCGCCCCTAAAGCGGCCAGGAGGGTTACGCGTTCGATGACTCCCAAACAAATTCTCCAGATGATCAAGGACAAGGGCGCCACGTCCGTGGACCTGAAGTTCATGGACCTGCTGGGGCAGTGGCAGCACTTTAGTACGCCAATCAGTGAATTCCAGGACGAATCGCCGTTCGAAGAAGGACTGGGATTCGACGGGTCGTCGATTCGCGGCTGGCAGGCGATCGACAACAGCGACATGCTGGTCATCCCCGACCCCAACAGCGCGGTGATGGAGCCCTTCACCAAAGAGCCCACCCTCACCATGATCTGCGACATCTCCGACCCGATTACCCGCGCCGACTACTCGCGCGACCCGCGCAACGTCGCGCGCAAGGCCGAGGCGTACCTGAAGTCGACCGGCATCGGCGACACCGCCTACTTTGGCCCCGAGCCCGAGTTCTTCATCTTCAATGGCGTCCGCTACGACACCAACCAGCACTCGAGCTACTTTTACATCGAGTCCGATGAAGGCGCCTGGAACAGCGGACGCGAGGGCACCAACCTCGGCTACAAGCCGCGCTACAAGGAAGGCTACTTCCCAGTGCCGCCCAACGACAGCCTGCAGGACATTCGCGCGGAGATGGTGCGCGAGATGGAGCGCGTCGGCATCCGGGTCGAAAAGCAGCATCACGAAGTCGCCACCGCGGGCCAGGCCGAAATCGACATGCGCTTCCAGTCGCTGGTGAAAATGGGCGACTGGCTCACCTGGTACAAGTACATCTGCAAGAACGTGGCGATCCGCCACGGCATGACCGTGACCTTCATGCCCAAGCCGATCTTCGGCGACAACGGCTCCGGCATGCACACCCATCAGAGCATCTGGAAGGGCGAGACGCCGCTGTTCGCGGGCTCGGGCTACGCCGGGATGTCGGAGATGGCGCTGCACTACATCGCCGGCATCCTGCACCATGCGCCGGCGCTGGCGGCCTTCACCAATCCGGGCACCAACTCGTATCGCCGCCTGGTGCCGGGCTTCGAGGCGCCGATCAACTTGGCCTACTCCAGCCGTAACCGCTCGGCCGCCGTGCGTATTCCGATGTATTCGCCGTCGCCCAAGGCCAAGCGTATCGAGGTGCGTTTCCCTGACCCCACCTGCAATCCGTACCTGGCATTCTCGGCGATGCTGATGGCGGGGCTCGACGGCATCCAGCGCCGGCTCGATCCGGGCCAGCCGTTGGACAAGGACATCTATGCGCTCACTCCGGCCGAATTGGCCGAGGTGCCCAACATGCCGCCGTCGCTGGAGGCCGCGCTCGATAATCTCAAGCGCAGCCATGAATTCCTGCTCAAAGGCGACGTCTTCACCGAAGACCTGATCGAGACCTGGATCGACTACAAGATGTCGCACGAGGTCAGCCAGGTGCGGCTGCGGCCGCATCCGTACGAGTTCGCGATGTACTACGATTCCTAAACGCGTCACCGCGTAGCGCGGGCGCTCGCGGCGAATTGACTGTAAGGGGCGGCGGACCATCGGTCCGCCGCCCCTTTTTCGTTTCATCCGCCAGGCGTGCCAGACCCCGTCGGACGCGGGCGTGTTGCGGGCGTATCGCAGATGATAGTTTGATCTAGCGTGCGGCTCGCGCCCCATCCGGGGCGCGAGCCGCACGCTAGCACCCTTCATGCGTTCACTGAGGCAACCGACCAGGGCGAGCACGAGTGCCGCCGCGCCCGCCCGGCGGGCGGGCGCGGCGGCACTCGTGCTCGCCCTGATGCTTGGCGTGACGTCGGGTGTGCAGCGACGGGCGTGGGCGGCGGCGGAGAATCCGCCGCCGCCCACGCCCGCCAGAAGCGCGGCGCCCGTAGCAGGCGCCGCCGCGCACCCGATCGCAGCGGCGTCGGCGGCGGCGGGCGCGCATGCCACCGCGCCGAGCCCGCTTGCGCACCCTGAGCCTTCCGCATCGCCACAGCCCGACGAGCGCGCCGAGACGATCAAGTTTCTCGGCGAAACGATCGGATGGTATCAGCAACTCGCAACCGAGGATCGACTTGCAACGGAGCCGGCCGAGGCGTTCTTTCTGAGCGGCAGCCGCCAGATGGCGCTCCAGGTGGTGAAGCTCGCCTTTCAATATGCCCGTGCGGAGGCCGCGCTGTTAAAGTTTGAGAGGCCGCCCGCCGCCGCTCCGTCCGCCCAGGCGACCGCCTCTGGCGGAGCGGAACAGAGCGGCCCTGCCAAGCTGCCAGGGCTTGTCGCCCTGATGGCGCAGGCTCAGCAGCAACAAAACAGTCTCGACCGGCTCAAGCAGAAGGCCGAGCAACTCAAAGCCGGGAGCGCCCGAGCCAAGGCCGGCCAGCGCGCTCTGCTCTCGCGCCAGCTCGCGGTCGTCCAGAACCAGATCGAACTTGCCCAGTCGCGCCTTGATTCCTATAACTCGCTCATCCAGTTCGAAACCACTGCGGTATCGGCCACTAACCAGAGCGCCGGGCTCTCGGGTCAGATCGACGCGCTCGAGCGCAGCGTGCCTCAGTTGACCGCACCGGCCAGGGGCGCGGTGCCGGTTGCGCAGCAAGCTGCGCCCGTAGCGCCGGTCACGACGCGTGGCGCGGTTCAGTCTGCGCCAGCGTCGGATAACGGCGTGCTGGGCACTGTCGAAACATTGATAACGCTTGGAAGGGAACGGAGTGCGCTCACCGATCGGACTAACGATACCCGTCAGTTGGCGGCGGCGACTGATGCCGCGCGTGCGCCATTAATCGCCCGCCTGCACGAGCTCAACGCGAGTGCCGACGCTATGGCGACACAGCCGGGCGGCGACGATGTGGCCGCGAACCGTGCGCGCAAGCAACAGTTCGATGATCTGATCAAGCGTCACACCGCGATCACCGACGCGCTGGTGCCGCTCGCCAAGCAGGGCGTTGTCCTCCAGCTATACGTCGCAAATCTCCAGCAATGGAGCGGCGCGGTGGATCAGCGCTCGAACAGCCAGTTGCGCCGGCTCATCATCCGGCTCTCCGCGCTCGGCCTGCTGTTGTTGGCGGTTTTCATCGCCGCCTTCATCTGGCGCAGCCTGACCTTCCGCTACATTCAGGACCTGCGCCGGCGCCGACAGTTGCTTCAGTTGCGCAAGCTGACGGTGGCAGTGGTGGTGGGCCTGGTGCTGCTGTTCGATTTCTCCAGCCAGTTGGGGACGCTGGCGACCGTGATGGGACTGGCGGCGGCCGGTGTCGCGCTCGCGCTGCAGAACGTGATCCTGTCGTTTGCCGGCTACTTTTTCGTCACTGGCCGTTACGGCATCCGGGTCGGCGACCGCATCCAGATTGCCGGCATCAACGGCGACGTGATCGATATAGGGCTGTTCAAGCTGGCGCTGATGGAGCTAGCGGGCGACGGCAACTCGCGCCAGCCGACCGGGCGGGTGGTAATCTTTCCCAACTCGGTCGTTTTTCAGGCCAATGGCAACTTCTTCAAGCAGACTCCCGGCACCAGCTTCGTGTGGAACGAGTTCCGCCTGACGTTGTCGCCGGAATGCGATTATCGGCTGGCCGAGAAGCGCCTGCTCGAGGTGGTCGAGGACGTCTATGCGCGCTACCGCGACACCGTGCAGCGCCAGTACAGCGAGCTCGAGCGCGACCTCAGCATGAAGTTCGAGTCGCCGCGCCCGCAGAGCCGGCTGCGCCTGGGCACCGGCGGAATCGAGCTGACGATTCGCTACCCGGCCGACGCGCGCCACGCGGTGCAGGTCGCCGACGAGATTTCGCGCCGCGCGCTCGACGCGATCACGCAGGATCCCGCGCTCTCGCTGTCGATGCCTGGGACGCCGAACCTCGCGCCCCTGGCATCGCAACGGCCCCTGGTGGCCGAGTCCGCGGAGTCATCCCCGGCCGCCGTCTCCGATGGACGTGACGTGCGGCACGAGCCCGAGGCCGCGATGATGCCCGCGGGGGCCGAAGTGGTGACCGAACCCCGGGCGAGCGCGCCTCCCGCGCCGGAGCCGCCCCCACCTGGCAAGAGCTGACTGCGCGGCCGCGCGCCGCTTATTCGGATCGAAGCTACGGTGCCGATGAAGGCTTCTAGGGCCCGGCGGCTAAAGGAGCCCCGTCGTCGTCGGGCGCCCGGGCCAGCGCGCGCGCGATAAGCCACAGCCCGATAATCAGGAGCGCCAATGAAACCGCGGCGCCGGCGATGCGCGGAACTCCCACCGCCGGGAGCATCCACCACCACAGGTTAACGATTCTGAGCGCGCGCGAACTCTCGACGTTACTAGCTAGCGGGACATTGCCCGCCTGATGCACGAAGGTGCCAACCTGATCCGCGTCGTGATAGGCATCGGCGGTCTCTCTCCAGGCGGCGCCCCAGATTCGAAGCAGCGGCGCGTAGCGAGGATTCCATACTCGCGCCTCGTCGCTGATTTTCGCCGCGGCAGCTTCCTGGTAGTACCGCTCGTAGAAAGATATAAGCGTGGGTGCATTGACGATAAAACCGGCGATAGTCAGTGCAACCAGTAACCATCGCCACCGCCGCTCCAGCAGCGCCGTAAAGGCCATCAATCCCGGCAATCCCGGCAGCAATAGGCGCGGACCCCAGGACCACGGTTCCTCCCAGTAGCCCCAGACCGAGTGCTCCGCCAGATACGCGCCGGCCACGGCCAAAATCAGCGCGCCTTCCCATCGCTTGAAGATTGCGGCCGGCGGCACAGCAGCCACCGCGATAATCGCGGGGCAGTACCATAGCAATCCCGTTCCTGGACACATCAAGAGTCCAGCGAGCGCGATCGGGACCACGCTGAGCGAGAAGTGTCCCGGCTGGCCAAAATTCAGCGGGTTCGCAAAGCGAATCCAATTATAGACGAAGTAGATCAGCAGTCCCGCCGCCGTGCCGCATAGCGGTGCCATCCACCTTGCCGTCGGCCGCCGCTTGCAGAGCAGGTAGCCACCGAGGCACGGGCCAAGGACTATTCCAGTGGGCTTGGCCAGCACTGCCGCAAGCGCAACGGCGGCCGTCCCGCGCGAGTTGCCGCCCAGCGTCAAATAAATTCCGGTTACCGTGAGCAGCGCAAGCAAAGGGTCGGCGAAAAACAGCCGGCTGTAGACCAGGGCGATAGTGCCGAAAGCGAAAGCGAGCGAGGCAAGTATCGAGCCCCTGGTAGTGGCGCCCAGGCGCCGGGCGAGCAGGGCCACCATCAATGCGGTTGCGGCAGCCAGGATCGGCGACAAAGTCAGGGCAAACATCGCCGCTACATAGTGTTGAGGCAGGCCCAAACGATGACTGACAAACACCCCGATCGCCACCGGTGGCAATGCCAGAATCGACATCAGTGGATACCACATCGAGTAGTACAAGCCATGGCGCCCGATCGCCCCCAATCCGGGTATTGGCACCGTAAAGCCATGCTTCGTGACTAGCGATTCCGCCACCGCAACCATCGAATTCCCATCAACGGAGTAGATGACCGCTGGGAAAAACGCCGCGTAGACCAGGCATATTCCAATCGCGCAGAGTAAAGGTGTATTCCCGGATCCTCTAAAGAGGCTTCGCATCATCGGTAGACTCGGGGGGGCCGTGGCAGAATTCAGCGTGCACCGGGTGCGGCAGCCACAACTGGCGCAAAGGATATGTCGTTCTGGGTGGAGTTCAGTGCCGATGTGGCTAGCCAGTAGGTCGCCAGGTATGCGAGGGCGATGGAAAAAAACCAGAACTGATTCGCAATCCAGAAAAAAGTGGCGGAGCCCAGATTATAGTGATGCAACAGTGTAAGCGGGTAGCGCGAAAATGTTACCACGTAGCTGCCGATCGCTGCATAAATCACCCGAGGTTCAGCCGCGCCGCGCGCCGCCGCGTCAGCGATCGCTGCGAATGGCACCACCAGCAGGACTAGATAATGAGGCTCCGCTATGGGCGACAAGAGGATCATCGCCGTCACCCAGAGCGACAAAGCACGCCAGCCACGGTCCGGGCTGGCGCTCGCGGTGGCCAAAATGCGTCAGCGCGAACAGCGCAAGCTCTCGCAACCGCAATCGCGGCTTTTCTCATGGCGTCCATAAAAGGGGTCAGCGGTACGTTTCGATGCCAGAACAGGTGCGACACCACCGAATCGATGCGAAAAAAAACTGGGATTCCCGAGAAAGCGTCTGGCGGTCGTGTAACCAAATGTGTTCGCGAACGAGAAGCTCACTCGCCCCACTCCCCACAAGGTCAGCGCGCCTATGGTGCCGCCCCATATTACCATCCAGAACAGAACATGCCACCGCTTGCGGCATATCAGATAGACGGCGAGGAATGCCGGATACGCCTTGAGCGCCGTCGCCAAGGCCAGCGACAAACCCGCCCAACGATCCGCACCGCGCCCCATGCACCGTATCGCGATAACTATCAGCAGAGCGATAACGATCTGCAGGTTGGCAAAATAGAAATGCTCGTACACAGGCGGGTAAAGGAATAGTAATGCGCCGAACAGAAGCGCCTCGCGAGTGTCAAGCGAGGTTTGTCTGAGTAGCAGGCATAGGGCGGTGACCAAAGCCGCTAATGATATTCCTACCCAGATCCAATAGGCGGCATATGGGCCGATTCTGGTAAGCGGCTCGAGACAGAGTAAAAACGTCGGCGTCTGGTTTTCGAGATTTAAGTCACTCAGCTCCAATCCGAGTGAGCCTCCGAGTGCGTCGAAAGGAGTCACGTAGGGGTTCGATCCCATGCGAAGCGACAGCGCGGCGACATAATAGTGATTGAAGTCGGTGAACTTTGGCGGAGCTGGAAGTGTGAAAAGGGCGAACCGGACGGCGTAAACGAGCGCCACGAGCCACAGCAGTGCGAGTACCCGCGGACGCGTCAATGCTGAAATCGCGCGCGGCAGAAAGCTCGCCGTCGATAACGAGCGGTCACGAACGATTGGCCGAGACATCTCTGCCGTTTTTCACCTACAAGGCTAAAGCTTCCGCTGATGGGCGACAGCGAATACCAGCGCCTATAACTAACTGGGATTAGCGCGGCGCTCGCACCTGCGCACAACCTTGTCAGTTGGATGTGAGTGACGCAAGGCTTCGGCAACCCGCTGTCCCGCCATCTCAAAGGAAGCCGTTCAGTGAGCCGGAAGCGAAGATGCGGCGGCCGCCACTTGGGCGGATACGCTGTCCGAGGCGACACTTCGCCGCGCGCTCGCAAACCAGTAAGCCGCCAGATAGCCGAGAGCGAGGGATAAAAAACGGTACTCGTCGGCAATTCGAAAAAACCAGGCGCAACCGTGCAGATGAAGGTGTAGGAAGACCAGCGGGTAGTTCGAAAACGTCAGCAGGTAGCTGGCAACGGCGGCATAGATCACGCGCGGTTCCGTTTCACCGTAGCGGGCCGCTTCGACGATAAGCACGAACGGTACTATCAGCACGATGAGATAGTGGAAACGCGACGAGGGTGACAACAGGATCATCGCTACCAGCCACAGCGAAAGCGCTCGCCAGCGGCGCTCCGGCCCGACGCCGGCGGTCGCCGCGACGGTTAGCGCGAACACCGCAAGGTTCACAGCCGCGGCGGCAACTTTCCTGATCAGCTCGACGTGAGGAGCCAGGGGCGCGCTGCTCTGAAGCCAGAACACGCGCGATACGACCGCGTTGAGCGAAACATTGTCGATCTGCCCGAGGAGCAGCCGGCGATTCGTAAATCCCCACGTACCAAAGAATGAGAAGAAGTTTGTCGCTCCGATCTCCCATAAGGTGAGCCCGCCGATCAGCGCGCCTCCGCCGGCCATCCAGAACAGCGGACGCCATTGCCGTCGGCATACCAGGTAAAAGGCAAAAATCCACGGATACGCTTTTAGCGCCGTCGCGATGGCGAAGCTGAAGCCCGCTCCAGAATCCCACCTATGCTTCAAACAGCGCATCGCGACCACTATCAAGAGCAGGATCACGGTCTGCGTGTTTGCAAGATATAAATTCTCAAACAGAGGCGAGTACAGAAACGTCAACGCGCACAGCAGAAGAGTCTGTCGGGGAGCAAGTGAGGTTTCGGCAGCCAATAGCAGTGCAAACGCAAACACGAATGATGCCACTAAGACGCCCATCCATATCCAGTAGGCCACACGCGGACCAAGCTTGGTGAGCGGTTCGAAACACAGCACAAACGTCGGCGGATGATTGGAGCTATTGATCAATCCTATATCCAATCCCAGAGAACGTGCGAGTTCGTCGTATTTTACGACGTAAGCGTTTGTTCCCAGACGGAACGAAAGCGCGGCGACGTAGAAATGATTGAAATCGCTGAAGCGCGGAGGCAGCGTGAACCGTGAATCGCACCACGTGGGCGAAAACCACCACCCACAGCAGCGCGAGAGCCCCGCTCCGTGTCAGCCCCGAGGCCGCGCGTGAGACAAAATCCGAAGCCGGTGCTGAGCTGTCGCGAGCCTTTGGCGGAAGTGTGCTCGCGCGGCGCATATACAGAGACTCAAGTCGGAAGTCGATGCCCGACGCTGAATGCCTGCGCAATCATCGGGCGTCAATTGTCGTTTCGTAAGTTCGCTCAAACCTTGCCAGTTGGACTGGCGCGGTGCAAGGTTCGCGCCGCGGCGGCTATGCTATGGAACGCAGACCCAAGTGCCGTTGAGTCCGTTAATCCAAGCCCCGGTTTTGGCGCCTGTGCTCGTGCATGCCACGGGCGGATTCGCCGGCGGATCGCAATCGATGCAGTAACGCCGAACCCCGTTCGTAACGCTGCCTGGCAGGTCGGCGAACTTCACGCCCAGGTCCTGACCGGCCCGGGTTTCGTTCAGCCACCACGACTTTCCTGCGTTGGTAAGAGCGAGACCGGTGGGCTGTATCACGTCATGAATAATGATGGGGGACGATGGATTGGCAATCACGTTGAGCAGTTCAGCCGGGCTACCCCCAGCGAACAGGGTTCCGGCGACGATGAAAGGTGCGCCGCCGTTGATCGCGAGGTACGCAGCCCCCGTGCTGCCACTGAACAGTTGCCCGCCGTTGATAATGACTGGAGCGTATCCGCCGTTGGAGTAAACCGCCGCTAGCTGGTTGGCAGCCGTGTCCTCGATATCAAGTTCCGGACTGTCTAACACCGCTTGACCTTGCATGAACGCAAGTGGGTAAACTGCATAGCCACGATCACTGAAATCAGGCATGATGTAATGCCCCGAACCAGTTGCCTGCTCGATGCAAGTATACTGTCCGTCGCACTGCAAGTGGTCATAGAGGTTATTATTCGATTGGTTCAGAAACAGGAAGCCGACGTTGGTCTTAGGGAACGGGACGACGGCGCAGAGAACCCGCCGGAGCGTGTCCTGGTAGTCGTTGTTCGCCAGATCGACACAGGTTCGTCCCGCGCCCGCATGTTGATGTTCTCGATGGTCGAGTTCAGCATCCATGTGGCCCAGATGCCATTGTCGCTCAGCGAGAGATTGCCGATGTAGAGCGGGTTGAGGTCGGCGCCGCCGTCTGAGGTTTCGACCGGGATAAACACGTTTTTGTTAGACGGATTGCCGGCCGGGCCAGAGTAGCCCTCGATGGTTCCGGTGGGAGTCCCAGTCGGGAAATTGAGCAGGAGTACAGTATTATTATCAGAAGCGAACTTCGCGGTCGGCGGAGTGAAATTTGATGTATAGCGCGCGGAGTTGGAGATTCGTAAGGAATCATAGTAGGCCAGGGGAGTGGGTGCGGTCGTTTGCATGCCCGGGTAAACTTGCACACCCTGGTCGGCGATCATGAAACTTTCGTAAGGCAGGACAGTCCAGTTGCCTGATGCGGCCGTGGTCTTAAGCAATACACCGTCCAGAAACAGCCTTGCATTGGAGCCGTCATAGGTAACCGCAAGATGATGAGTTATTCCCGGCGTGGCGTCCGCTCCGGCAGTGGTCGGCTGCAATGTGATGCGTGAACCGCCAATGTCGAGGATCGCTGCTACACAGTTGTGAGGGCACGATCCCTGCGCATCAGCAATGTATATTTGGAGGGCGGCCAGATTTGAGGCTTCCGGTGCGCCCGCCTCCATACCGACCATATAATAAGTCGTACCGCCAGTCTGCGTAATCGTGTTGAAATAGAACTCAACTGTGAAGTGCGACAGGCCGTTAAGAGCGCCGTCGTTGGGGCCGCCGGGATTACCAAGTTCCTTCGTGGCGTTATTCGAGCCAAATCCCGCGCCCGGCCACATCTCAGGGCTTACCGCATCAAGCGCAGAGCCGCTGCCGGTGGCAAGCTGAGTACCGATCATCGCAAGCGTCCAGGTCACGCTGCCGTCGGTGACGGTGCTGCCCTGAGTATTTGGCCACGTCGGATGCGAGCCACTGCCGGAAGTGCCGCCGGTCGTGGCGACCTCGACGTTGCCGTTGGAGTCACGAATTTCCTTGTATTGCGAGTAGCTATGCGAGGCCGTCCAGACAGCGGTGACGCTCGACGCCAGCGGAGGCTTCCATCCCGGCTCGGCGCTCTGTGCGATGATTGTGGGGCCAAGGTAATTCTGACAAATCGCCGTTTGCTGCCATCCCCCGCCGTTGAACTTGAGCGAGCAGTTGAGAAGGATGGGCGCGCTGGTCCTGTAACACAGCCCGCCGGGGGTTGCGGGCAAGTAGACTTCCGGCTTGTTAGCCCCGGACGCCGCGCAAGCGGCATTGACCGCCGCTTGTATCGCCGCGGTGTCGTCGGTCGTTCCATCGCCCTTGGCAAGATAGGGCGGGGCCTTGACGCTGATTGCTCCATTAACGCTGCCGCTGATGTTCGCGTTCTCGTCGACGACGGTGAAAGGCGTGGTCGCGCCGTTGCCGACCTTGATTCCATTGCCGGGCACCATCAACTCGCGATACTGGGAATCGCCGGGCAGCCCTGCCTGCACGCTGGCCGCGGCGAGAATGTTGTGGCCGTTGGCATTCAGATCCTGCTCGAGTGCGCCGGCGGCGCAAGACCAGGCGCCGCGCGAGCCCATCGCCCACGCCCCAGCGCCGCCGGCGCTGCAATGGCTGGTCGCCTGGCAATCCTTGCACCAGAGGAGCAGCCCATCCTGCTCGGCCGGCAGGCTCGCGAACGGCAAGCCGACAATCTGTGGCGCGATCGCCTGGGCGCCAGACAGGTGCTGGTTTATCGCCTGACGGAAGTTGAAGCCGGCGCCGATGCCGGTGAAATTCGGAATCGGCTGGTACTGTGCCGCCGCGGCGCCGGCCATCGCCGCCAGTGCCAAGAGTGATCCGAGGAACATTTTCAGTAGCGATTTATGCATGATATGAGACCGTCAGAATCCGATTGCCAGCCAAGAGAACCCGTTGCTGTGCTCATTGCCCAAGCCTGCCAGGGCCAGCAGGGTTCCTGGAACGTCGAGCACGAACGTCGCGCCGGAAGCGCCGTAACTGATCACCGAGGCGGCAGTGTTGCCGCCGACCGTGGAGTAGTAGACGTTGGTCGCCAGCGGCGGCAGCAGGATGGCGTTGGGAAAGGGGATCGGCCAGGTCACCGTGAATGTCGTGTCGTTAGAGATGCTCTGCTGGGCGAGAGCGTAATATCCCCACTGGATAATCGCGATCATCGGGCCGCGGCTCACGTCGGTCAGCGGGATTCTCAGATAACCAGCGGTCTTGAGCGAGCCGGTGAAGTTAGCGACGAAGCTCTGCAGGGCGCCGATGTTTGCGATGTTGGTATTCTGCCGCCCGTACAGAAACGCCGTACGGTTGGCGAGCTGCTGATGGGGCTCGTTGCTCACCCCGATACCGCTGAAGCTCGCGCCGGCGCCCGCACCTTCGACCGGGTCGGTTTGCTGAATTTCGTAGATCTCGTTGGCAGTAAATTCCGGACTGTCGATAAGCGTTGCCATCATTTACCTCAGAACGTGCACCTCAGGATGTGCAACTTTCTTAGAACGTGAAGGTCCAGGTGCCCTGGTAATTCGCCGCGCCATTGAAGGCGAAGGCCGGCACTACCGCGTGCGCCAGCATCGGAGCCGGCGCCGTATCCAGTGCGACCAGAGTCCAGACCGCGGCGCCGTCGCTGGTGGTGGCGTTCAGCGCCGTCGCCCACGTGGGCGCCGTCGCGCCGCCCGTGCCCGCCGTCGTGCACCGCTGAATATTGCCGTTGGCGTCGACGATCAGATTGCCGGCTGTCCAGGCCGTCGAGGACGCCCAGGCCGGATTCGCCGTGCCGATTGCGGCCGGCAATGCGATCGTCGAGCCGTTGCCGAACAGTCCCACCTCCTGCACGGTCATCCCGAGCGCGCCGTAGTCGGCGGTCGCCGATAGCGCGTAACTGAACTGCACGCTGCCGGAGTTGGGAAAAGTATACGCGCCCACTGCGTTGTAGTACTTGGGCGCTGCGCCCAGATCGGTGTCGTTCACGGTGGGCGCCGTGGCGCTGGAACCGAAACCGACCGCCAGTGCGTATTGGCCGGTCGTGACCCCGGCCATCAGATTGGCCAGCGCCGGCAGCCCCGCGTTGACGAACAGATTGCGGCATTCCCATACCAGCGCGCCGCGGCTGAAGATTCTGACTATTCCTTTTGGCCGTTTCATAATTGCTTTATCCATTTGCCGAGATCGGCACTCCGTTGGCGACCACGCCCGAGTCGGCCACCGCCGGCTCGTTGGCGCCGTAGCTTATCCCGATATGGTAGTAATGCCGGTTATATACCGGCGCGATCACTCGCCGCTCCGTCAGCGGCGCCAGCGGCGCGGTCAGCAGATCGCTCGGCGCGGGTGCGTAGTCGACCGCACCGGTGAAGCTCACCGGCGCCGGCGCCGCGTCGCCGAGCGGCGCCGCCTCGAACACCAGCGCGTCGAGCCAGCTTCGCGCCGGCTTGAAGAAGTTCACCGCGGCGACGATCCGCGCCGCGTCGTTCATTCCTACCGTCTGTCCGGCTCCCAGATTCACCACCACCCGAAACACCGCCCAGCCCTCTGAAAAGGGCCACGCGCTGCCGCCCCAGCTCGTCTGCCCCTCCAGGAAGGTAACGCTGGTCCAGTTCAGCGAGGCCAGCGCCTGACTTATCGAATAGGAGGTGCCATGCACGCGATGCAATGGAATCGAGGTCTGCAGCAGCGCGCGCCAGGAATCGAAGTCGGTCGGCCCGGCGCTGCCCGACGACGACAACAACGTGTCTACATCGGTCAGCGTGTCGACGCTGGTCAGCGCGTCGATGCTCTCGCCCGAGGTGCTCGCCGCAAGTTGCCACTGCGGATCGAGCATATCGAATTGCCAGGCCAAAAAGATCAGCGCCGAGTCCGGAGCCGAGTCGAGCCGGTAGATCAGCAGAGGCGTAAGATCGAGCGCGTCGAGCCGTTCGACCGTCGCCATCAGCGATTGCGAACGCAGGTCGTTTATCGAAGGCGGTAGCTGAAGCTGCGCCATCAGTTCACCAGCATCTCCGGCGCTTCCGCGCCGTGGTGGTCCAATCGTCCGCCGCTACCGGGCTTCGCCGCTGCGCAATACATATGCGGCTCCGGTTCCGGCTCGGGAATCGGGTTGGCCGTGTCGAATCGCGCGATTAGCTCGTCGGCCTCGGCCGCGCTGCGCTTGTGGTCGGCGACGAGATGCGCGCGCACCGTGTCCGGCATGCACAACTCGCCCCGGCATAGCGGACAAAACTGCGTGGCCGGCGCGCCCATCACGAATGCTCCGTGGCGGTTGCCTGCGCCAGCGTGATCGCGGTGCAGTTGGCCCATTGCCCGGCGATAAGTTGCGTAAAGGACGGCTGCGTCAGCACGACCTGGTAAACGCCTGGGACCGAGAGTGCGGCCACGATCTCGCTCGGTACGATGTCGCGCTGGATCCGCGCGGCCAAATTGAGCGCGATGTCCTGCGCGGCGGCGTTGACCGCGGCCATGGTCGAGATCGGTTCGGCGTCCGCGAATAGCGTGACCGTGCCCGCAATCTGGTAGTCAACCTCGCTCACCGCGAGCGCGCTCACCGTGTCGGTGAGCGGACGCACGTCGTCGGCCTCGAGCGTCTGCTGGACCTTGGCCAGCAGCGCCGAATTCGCGACGCCCGCGTTGTTGGGCGAAGCGGCCGGCTGCGCCGCAATTGGTCCGGTCAGGATGTAGACCTGGACCGTGCCGGGTGCGGCCGATACCACGGCGACGTCGATGATCGAAGGATCGACACCGAGGGCGAAGAAGCGGTATGCGCCCGCGGGGCCGGCCACACTGAACTGATTGGGTGCCGCTTGGATGCGGGTGCGCAGATGGTCGTCGGTCTCGGGCGCCGAGCCTCCGCCGGTCGTTATGGTGTTGGTCACCGAAGCGATCAGCACGTTGGGGTTGAGCAGCACGTTGACTTGGCCGGGTAGATAGCCGTTGGCATTGGGGCCGGCCGTGGTACAGGTCGCAGTGATGCCCGCGACCGTCGTTGCCGCCGGCACGATTAGATCGGCGCTGGTGGCGAATACGAATTCCCCGTCGCTGGTGCCAGCCTGCGTGCCGGCCGGGATCGTATATGGCAGCGTGAGCGCGTTTTGCAACGTGAACTGCAACGTCGTCACCGCACCTTGCGCGCCGAGCCGGTTCACCCCGAGCAACTGTCCGAGGTAATCGATCATCGGAAAGACCGCGAAGGCGAGCAGGTTCTGCTGCCCGGCGTACTGGATGGCATTGCGGACCAACGACTCGCGATAAGCGTACAGGTTGATCAGCAGGCGCTCGACCTGCGCCGGTTGCAACGTGCGGCCGGCCGCGGCCTGGAAGGCCGCAACCATGTCGGCCAGGATCAGGTTGGGGTTCAGCCCATCGACGTCGTTGATGAACGTCGGCGGCGGTAGATTCGGTATTCCGGCTCCCATCTGGATTCCCTTCGCAATTGGGGCGCGCGCCCGCGCTTGTTATCCTGGCTGGTTCGCGTTCGCCAGCGTGACCGTCGTGTTCCGCGCCGGACCAGGCGCGCCGCCCAAATTGAGCTGCCACGCCACGGTGATTTCAACGTGAGCGCCCGATTGCGTCGCGACGCCGGCCAGCGGCGTGGTTGTGACCGACAGCACCTTAACTCGCGGCTCCCACTGAGTAATCGACTGAGTAACCTCGCGGACCACGGCCGGTCCCGCCTGGTTAATCGGTGCATCGATATATTTCCACAGGTCGGTGCCGAAACTCGGGCGCAGCACGTCCGTGCCCTTCGGTGTGGTCAGAATGATCGCGATACACTGGTCGACGTCATCGACCCCCGTGACCACTCTGCCGATTGCCGACCCTGGCTGCCCCGCCGAATCGAGCATCAACGACCAGTCCGCCGACGCGATATCCGCAAGTGTGATTGTCCCGGCTGGCATTTAATTCCCCATCTTCCAGAGACGAAAGGAGGGCGCTAAAAGCAGCCGCGGCATCGGAAGCAGGCGATGTGCCGGTGAAACGATCATGACATCTGTTGTGTCGGCGGCGCCGTGTTCCCGCCCTGCGGGTCTGCATGGGTATGCCCGTTGTAGGTGTTGATCATTCCGTCCACCGAATCATTGTGCCCTGAAGTGATCAGGTTGATTCCGCCCGCGGCATGAACGGTGATATTGCCGCTGGCGTCGATTGCGATCACCGCGCCGTTGGCGCTTAGGTTCATCGTCGCTCCACTGGGCAGGCTCACCGCGAGCGCGTGCGCCGCGCGGTCATATTCGACGCTTGCGCCGTCCTTGAATGACACGTGGCACTTGTCAGGGCTCTGGACCGGCGGGGTATCGGCGCTCGAGTATATTGCTCCCAGCACCGCCCCCGCTTCGTCGTGCTCGTCCATCAGGCATACTACCTGCTCGCCGATATCAGGTACCCAATAGCTCTTGTCGTTTTGCGTCTTCGGAAAAAGGATCGGTAGCCAGTACGACAACATCTGGTCGCGGTCCGGAAATACGACCCGCAGGCGGGCACCCTGAAGGTCTTGCTGTTTCACCAGCCCTACGCGAAACATGTTTGCCGGCTCACCCTTGTAGGAAATGTGTTCATCCTGGTCGGAAATCCCCCGCCCCTGGCCAAGGCTTCAGTGGCGCGCGTTACGACACCATTCTGAGGTCGGCTTCCGTAACGTAGCCGGCCGCGCGCGACAGGCGATGTTGCGCGCGTTCGATCATGTACGTTCCGTCCATTACCTTCCATCCAGACAGCGCCACGTTGTTGCCGGCCACCAGTAGCGTCGTGCCTGGTGCTACCAGACGACATGTCACCAGAAGCCGGTTGGTCTCGTGCAACGCGGCGCTCGCGCGCTCCAGGGCCTGCTGTCCGTTTTCACAGCGTGCGACGACCTTCAGCATATCGCCAACCGCCACTGCGGAATTCGCCTGTGCCGATTGCGTGTATAGTTGCTTGCTATAAGGATCGAAGTAGGCCGCCTGCGCCTGTTTGTAAGTCTGATGAGTCTTGGACACGAAGCTGAAGCGCTCGACATCGTTCCGGGAAAGCGTCAGTACCGCGGGCTGCGCTTCCAAATCGGTGCGCGCGTAAAAGACGAGTTGTGCGCAGCGCACCGTGAAGTCATAGTCGTGCTCGATCGCGACGCGACGGAGAAACTCAAGATCGGTTTCCTGCTTTTGCGTGATACGCAGATAAGTCAAATCGAGTTGGTTGGGCGCTCCGACCACAGTCATCCCGTGCCGCGCCGCGATCGTCGTCGCGATCTGTAGCAGCGTCTGGTTTTCGTATCCGAAACTGTTCCGGGTGCGGAGAGACGGCGTGATCCACGCTGGCAGGCAGCGTAAATGAAGGACGTCGGGCGGCCCCTCGATTTCGAGGTCGTCGACCTGAAAGTCACCGCACGGCAGCAGAAGTTCACCGCCGTAGCCAATCAGCAGGCTGACCACATCGCCCTGCCGCAGAAACCATGCTCCCTGCCAGCGCCGCTCGCGATCCTCCAGCTCGACTTCAAGCTCGCCGGAGCGTCCACCAAGCTCATCTGCATAACTGATGGACAAGACCATGTGCGATATGTCGGCGGTGATATTCACGCCACTGTAAGTCAGTATCCAGTCGGGCGATCGTACTGGATATGCGATCGGAGCCGTCATCTATTCGTTCCCTGTATCGTCGTTGGAGTCGAAGCAGACATCATTGACTTCAATCTCGACTGTATGAGGCAGAGGTTGGGCTGCCTGCGGTCTTCCAGGGTGGCAAATCGCTGGTCAAGACGTTCTGCTGCTGGATGATCGGAATTGCCAGCGTCATCCCCGCTTCGAATGCAGGCTCGATTGGTACTCCGGGGTTCGCCATGATGATAATGCTGTAGTTAGTGGGGTCGCCGTAGTATTGCCAGGCCAGCAGGTCCCATCTCTCACTGGCGTAGGTTAAATGCTGAATGAACTGCGGCGCGCTCATTGCGGCGACCTCACGATCGCGGCCGCCGGCACATCCGGGTATGAAAGACTGGGGCCGCCGGCACCTCCGGGCAGTGGGTTGTCGACCAGCGCCGAGACACCAGGCTGAGTGAAAGTCGGCGCCGTATAACCCACCGGAGGGACCGCAGCCCCGAGCAGCGGCGCGGGCGAAATATAGTTGATAGCCACTGTTGCAATTCCGAGCGGAACGGAGCCCAGCCGTGGCGGAGCGGCCGGATCGAACTCGGAGCCGGCCGCCCATTGGCGAAGTCTCGCCTGTACGCGGATTGCGATTGGAGTGGCATCGGCGCCTAGCTGAATGTCGCTGGTCGCGATCGATTCTACCACGAAGAACCCGCGGAAGACGCCGTTGCCGAGGACCAGGGCGCGCGCCTGATGGTCCTGGCCGGCGGCCAGCAGCGCGGCGAGTTGCGCCGCGGGATCGGTAAACGATGCGTGGAACAGCATCGCCAGAGTGATGTTTTCCAGTTCCGCCGCGAGCCATTGCAGACGTGGAAGATCCTCGACTACGCGATGCTCGGCGTAGTCGAAGCGCCGGCTGGACTCGAAGATCTCGGGTGAGCCGGTCACCTGGAATGAAATTTCACCGAGTAGTGCGAACATAACGCTTGCCTGAAGGGAATCCCTATCGCTGCTCGTGCGAGTATCGGGGCTGGAAATCTCTGCGTTGCTGCCGGACGACCTCTCGAGTCAGCGTCTGGTGCAACTCGCGCCCGTGGCGTTCGAGTATTTCCAGTACGCCGCGCTTGAGCGCGGCGGTATCGGCCGCGCCCTCTGAATGGATAGTCACATTAGGCGCATAGTTGATTACGATCGCGCCCTGCGTCATGCGCGTCGTTGACAGGGTCGCCGCGATACGCGCTGTGTCGCTGGTCGAAACGAGCGGCGGCGCGAAAGCGCCGGCGGGCGCTGTCGCCAACATGAGTGGCGTGGCGAACGCGGCGGCCGCCGCGGCTTGCCTGATGGCGCGCAGCCTCGCCGGCCGCGCCCCGGCGGCGGCGCGCTCGACGGCTCGCGAGTTATTGAGGCCGCGCATTGCTCGTGCTGCATCGGTGAGTAAGTGTGGTGCGTTGGGGAGTGTCGCCGTGATACTAGCGATAGAAATGCTTGTGAGCGCGGCTGCGTTCCTGGTTTTGTCGGCCATCCACTTCATCAAGTTGGCAAGGGCTTTGTGCGCCGACTCGATCGAACGTGAGAGGAGTCGCTTAGCAGGGTCCCAATGCCGGTATAGTTCGTACCTGGCAACGGCAAGCCCGGCGGCCGCAGTGATTACACCTTCGACGAGCAAAAGTGAACCGAACTCGATGCCGGCGAAAATGTCCGCGAATTCGGTTAATCCAGTGACCAGCCAGTTTAACCAACGAAGAGCGCTTGTTACCCCTAACTTGCGCAGTAGCCACAAAACATCCCGGAGTCCTACGAGAAAGAGGGGGCGAAGCGTCCTCAGAAAGAACCTGTGCGCACCGCCAAGGCCTATCAGCGCCAAAGCTGTCGCCGGAATCCCGACAATAGCGGCTGAGATCACAGAATGGTTTCGTGCGACTCGGGCCAGGCGATCGAGTCCAGACGCAATACCATCAAGCGCCCGAATAAGTGTCGGTGTGAAAGCCGCTATAGAAGCTCCTTCCAGAGCCGAAAGGCTGCTGAGGAACCTCGCATAGGCTTCACCCAAAGTGGGCTTAGCGGGCGTGCGCTCGGAGTCGCCCTTCCCAGGCCGCGTGTCATTCGCGTTCGGGCCCCTGTCAAGTTCAGTATTTTATTAAGTAAGGAAAACGCCGTAGCGAAATCCCATGGCCCTTTCACGGACAAGGCATCAATTCCGGGTCGGTTCCATGATGCTAGTGTAGGTGCGTTAGCGGTGATGCCTGACGGGGCTGTTCCATTTTCTTCAGCGTTGCGATGCGGCGCGGCCGCGTGCGCTGAGGTAGACGGAACGGTCGCTTTTTGGACAGCGCCTCGAAGGTGTCCATCAGCCAGCTGAACCTGCAGTACCGATGAACTAAGATCAGTTACGCGCGTTGCCTGCTTAGAGATCTGCGCCGCGTTCGCGAACTGTTCGATGACAACCAACGCTCTGCGCAAGCCGGCTGTGGCTTCGAAAATCGCAATCGCCGCGGTGGATATCTTGCCCGTCGTAATCATTGCGCTTAGTCTTAGAGAGACGAGTTTATCTGGATGACACTATGTACCAGCTAGTGGGAGCGCTGCTCATTTGCTTTCTGGGGCTTTCATTTTTTATGTTCATGGTGTCGTTTGTTTTCGACGCGCTGAAGCTGATTCTGCTTTGGATCGCTGGGGCGAAGGATTTGCACGAGCTCGGCACTCGCTTCGACGCCCATCATGCTGAGTGGATGAAAAATCAGATCGCACGCGGTCGGCCCATCACCTTGGGAGGCGTGTACAAGCTCGTGGGTCGGCGGATTTGGACGGCGTACAGGCATCCGATACGTGCCTGGCGCGGTGAATTTGACCCGCCGAAGAAGGACGTCTGTGGCACCGACGGCGACGATCAGCAGTGAATATGCACTGATTCGGCTGCGCGTTATCGGTTTAATAGCACTAAGGTGAGCCACTACGTCGTGCGAATCGAACGTGGTATCTGTCGACATCATAGGGGATAGTTGTTCACACTTTGCCGCCGCGATGCTCGCTCATTGCCACGTCGGTCGCGCGATTGTAATCGGCGACGGCCGCCATCCAGAACTCGATCTCTTCGAACTCCATCGCCGCTAGTTCTCCGACGCCGAATCCAAAGCGGACGAGTCCTGCGAAGCCGCCGGCGCTGGGAAGTCCTGCGCCGGCTCGGGAAAATTTGCTCCCGTCACCTCCGCCTGCAGCACCAGCACGTCGCCCAGGTCCATCTCAACCACGTCCTCGTATACGATTGGCGTGCCGTCGATTTGCGCGAGCTCGGCAATCAGAGCGAAGACCACCGCGGTCGGGTCGAGATTGCCCGCCACTGCGCGCTGCGCGCGCATCAGGTCGCGTCCCTTGCCTCTGCGGATGGCCGCGGCCTTGCCGGAGGGCAACGTTACGCTTCGCAATTGCGACGTCCCTGCGAACTGCTCGGATGGTTGTATATCGGCCATGAGGATCATCTCCGGCGAGTCGTGATTGAATGTTCAAGAGCGCCCCTGGTGAGCGGCGCGACACCAGAGTCTGACGGATACGCTAGCCGCCCAGGTTGGCGCGGAAGGTGCTCAACTGATCGACGCCATTGACCACGTAGATATTCGCCATCACGTCAAACAGGAAAATCTGCGTGCCGCCAATATACAGTTCGGAGTGATAGACTGAGATTAAAGACGTGGTATCCACTCCTTCGTGCAGCTTGAAGTTCATCGCGCCCGCGTCTTTGAATATTCCGGTCATCAGGTAGACCAGCGGCTGTTCCTGGGTGCGTCCCTGGCTGGTGTAGGTTTCGAGGTTGCTGCGCACCTGGAAGTAGTGCGCCTGGAACGGGCTGTTCAGCGCGGCCTCGGCCTCGGGATAGATCGACGCCCACTTAATTTTGGCCTCGAGCTTGTCGACTCCGGCCCAGAACTCCGCCGAGCCGGCCATGCCCAGCCCCTTGTGGTCGACCATCTTGTGTTTGGGTTTGGCGACCTCGATTTCCTCGGCGCGGCCCAGGAGTCCGATGCCGTCGAGGTAGACGTTGGCGTTGGTGATTCGATTTACGGCAAGGTTTGCCATTGAGATGAGCCTCGTCGGGCCCAGGCGCGCGCGGCGCCCGTGGCCCCGATTAGTGTGTGCTCAGGCGTTGAGCGTAACCGCGGTCAGCGCGCTGGTGTTGCCGAGCCCGCTCAACAGCGTGGTGTCGATGAACACGTTGAAGGTCAGGCGCTCGGCCGGCGGCGGCGGCATCACGTCGATGTCGAAGACCAGTTGTCCGGCAGCGATCTGGCTCGGCGGGTTCTCGGCCGGGTTGTAGCTGGCGGAACCCGCGACCAGCGCGCCGCGTCCGATGAGGCCGCGGATGAAGGCGTTGACGCTGGCGAGGATCGCCGAGATGAGCGCATTGCTGATCGGCTGGTCGATGAACTGGAGCATCGACAGTTCCACCGATTCCTCGATCACGTCCATCGTGCGGCGCACGCTGATGAAATTGTTGGGCGTGGTATAGGTCGGATAGGCGGCCGAACGGTTGCCCCATACGCGCAAGCCCGTTCCGAAGGCGTTGAAGACGGTCAGGATGCCCTGCGCGTTGAGGTTGTTGACGTCGCTCGCGGCGTCCAGCACCGAGGCATACAGCGTGACGTCGGGACCCAGCGGACCGTTCATCTGGGTATTGGAGGGAGACCACCAGTAACCCTGCTGCAGGTCCTTGGCCGCGATCGTTCCCGCCACCCATTGCGAGTAGGGTCCGACCGCAGTGAGGTTGGCCGCGTTCTGCACGGGAGCGCCCGACGAATTGAGCGTTACGCCGGCCGGCATCAGGCCCAGGTCGAAGAATTTCTCCTGCGGGTAGCAGAGCACGGCCCGGTCCGAGCTGGTGTCGAACACGTTGCCGGCGACGCCGCGGTTGGCAATGGCGGTGGCCGGAGAGATCGACGGCGGCGCGTCGATAAGCGCGATCGCGCGGATCATCTGTGCCGTCGAGACCAGCGCGCTGGCGGCCGCCGCGTCCTGCGAATAGCCCGGCGCGATCAGAATCTTCGGGAAAAATCCCATCGTGCCGTAGGTCGTGCGCAGCGCCTGGATTCCGGTATACATGGTGCCGGTGACCGAGCCTACGACGTCGCTGTCCTGTACTTTGCTGGGGTCGACGTAGCTGAAAGAGACGCTCAGCGCTTCGCCGATGGTGATTGCGCCGCCTGCTTTCTGCGAGACGATTCCATTTATGGAATCGAGCGTATAGTCAGTTCCGTTTATATAGGTAGTGGAGTCGCCACTGTTTGTGACTACCACGTTCCAGACGCCCATATGGCCGAGGTTGAGCACCTGCGGCCCCGACGCCGGCATCGCCATCGCCTGGGCCGCGATGGCCGTGCAATGGACGTAGGGATTGAAGACGTTGACCACGATCACCTGGCCGGCGCCCCGAGCCTGGATGGCCGCGAGCGCGTAGGGAATCGTGTAACCCTGCATCAGCGGCCCATAGGCTGCGGCCGAACCGGCGATATTCGGGTTGGCCGTGAAATTGACCAGCGTGGGCGTCTGCAACAGGGTCCCGGCGATAGTCACGAGCTTCCAGACCGCGGTGCCGTCGGCGGTGGTGGCGTTGAGGGTGGTGGCCCAGGTCGGCGCGGTCGTGTTGGTGGTGCCGGCGGTGGCGCACTGCTGGAGGTTGCCGTTGGGGTCGACCACTTGCTGGCCGGCCGCGACAACGCTGCCGGGCTGCCACATCGCGGGCGCACCGACGGCCGCCCACAGCGGCGCGGAGCCGACCAGGCCGATCACCGCCGACTTAACGACTGTGATCGGGACCGGACCGGTGGAAACTTCGATCGTTTCAATTCCATGTAGAAAACTGGCTGGCATCTGCTTTCACCTTCTTTTAATGCCTGCGGGAGTTTGCCGCTCGGTTGCGTCTAGTTGGTCGGCGCCGTCGGCGATGAGGAACCGCCGGCGACCGCGGTAACGGTCTCGGAATAGCTATAGGAGACGTCGACCGTCGCATCCGGTGCGATTGCGCCACTTGCGGCCCGCGCAATGACGCCGTTGACCGCGTCCAGCGTGTAGTCGATGTCGGCGAGATAGGGATTGCCGCCGCCGGCGGGGGTCACCACGAGGTTGGCGACATTGCCCACTGGCAACTGGATCAGATCCTGCGCATTGAACGTGTATACGGCTAGGGTGGCGACTTTGACCGTCTGTCCGCCGTCCTCCAACGCGGTGCCTTTGATGAAGAGCGGGAAGTTGTCCTGCGTCGACGCTTCCAGCGCCATCGTCTCGAGCGCGTAGACCGCCGACCAGGTCCATACGCCACCCTGCGGGTCGCGGCCCAGGAACTGTTCCCGCAACGGGAACATCTTGCGGCATCCGGGAACCAGCAAGCCGGTCAGCGCGGCGCGGATGGCTTCGAGCAGCGCGTAGGCGCCGGGGTTGGGCCCCGACGGATCGCCGCCGAAACTCCACCCGAGGTCGCGCACCAGCAGGGTGACTTCGAATTCGAGCCGCCGCGCCTGCACGATCGCCGCGGTATCGATCAACGCTCCGTAGGTCGCGCCGCGCCAGGCCACCAGAGCGGCGCCGATTCGATGGGTGAGGCGGTAGGCGGCGGGCTTGTCCGGAAATTGCGCGATCTCGATCGCGCTGATTTGTGCGCGAAGCTGCGCCGCGATCGCCGACTCGATGGTTGCGATATCGAGCGGCGTGGGCGGCGCGAAAATCTGTCCCGCCCAGGCGCTGTCCAACGTCACGCCCATGGTCAGAATCCCTTCAAGCTGCCGCGGCTGAAAACGCGTTGCGGCATCGCGCCCGAACGATCGCCACCGGCCTCGGTGACCACCATGCCGGCGGCCTCGGCGGGTTCCTGGTTGTCGGCCGCAAGGCCCAGCGTGACGGTGCCGTCGGCGACGCGCACCAGCAGCGCCAGCGCGTCCTCGTAACGCCGCCGCGCCTCGGCCAGATCATGCAGCGGGCGCAGCGCCTGCAACCGGTACATCGCGATGTCGCAGGCCAGGCGCGCGAGCACGGCGGGCGGATCGGTGAGGGGCAGAGTAAAGCGGCTTTCCAGGTAACCGTCGATCTCGGCCGAAGCGTCGGCTAACGCCAGTTGCAGGACTGTTTGATCGACCACGGTGAGGGTCGGATCCTCGTTGGTCAACTGCACCAGGTCGCGGGGTAGCGTGCGATCATGTCCGAGGGCTCTGCGTAAACCATGGCCAATTCTTCCTTGTCGCTGGCCCTCGCTCGCGTGCGGGGCGGGCGGCCCGGAACGGAGCCTTGCGGCTTCCGTCCCGGGCTCGCAGGGGGAGGAGAGGGCTAGGCGAGGTACTCGCTGACGATTAGGTCGGCGCTGTTGCGCCAGATGTTGGTCGTGGGCACGGAGGCGCTGGTGCCGGCGCCGGCCATGAACTCCGAGTTGAGCAGTTGGCGGCCGACTTCCTCGAGCGACGGCGGCACCAGCAGGCACGCCCTTGCGGCTGGAGAGCGCGCCGAACGGCATCCCGCCGTCGGTCTTGACCGAACGCATCGCCGCGCGCGCCGCGCCGTAGTTGGCCGGATTGCTGAGGTCCATGTTGCTCGCGTAGCAGAGTTGCCACAGTCCGACGCCGGTGTTGGCGCGGCCGTCGACGCCGTAGCGAAATTCGCGCCGGTTGAAGACCGCCTCGTCAGTGAGCGTGTTCATCCGGGTGACCGCGTACTCGCGCCGCAACTGGAAGATGAAGGGCCGGATCGGGCGCGAGGCGTCGACCAGGAACCAGTAGGCGCCGCTGCCGCTGGAGTTGATATTCGCGACTTCCGTCTGACCGCTGCCCATCGGGCCCACCGGATGAGTGGCCGAGAAGAAGGGCTGGCCGTCGTAGCCGAGCACGCTCGAGGGCGTGTTCACGGCCGCCTTGATGGTCGTGAAGAGCAGCATGTCGGGATGGACCTTGGTGTCCCAGCCGAGCTGTTCGATGACCGGCTCGTAGACGCCGTAGGTGTCGTCCTCGACATCGTTGCGGTCGATGCCCACGGTGTCCTCGAAGTTCTTGTTGACGATCGTGTAGGCGTGAGCCTCGAGCGCCTGGACCACGCGGGTGCCGAGCCACTCGCGAAACTTGGTGGTGCGGCCCAGCCATGGGTAGGTCGTCTGCCGCGAGCCCGAGCGCACGATCGAGGCGATCTGCTCGTAGTAGCTCGGCGGGGTTTCGAACCCGCGCTGGAAGATGACGTCGAAGCCGGTGAACAGTGCGGTGAGATTTGCTGCGCTGATTTCCATCGTTGCTACCGTGTTGGCCCACGGCGCGGCCGCGGGCGGCTGGGCGGTTGTCCTAGACGGCGAGGGCCGACTGATGCCAGAAGTCGACCCAGACCTGGCCGCTGGAGTCGAGGTTGACGATGCTGCCGGCCACGCTGCGCGTGCCTGAGCCGTCGCTCAGCGACACCGAGTTGTCGTCGACCGCGAAGCAGAGCATCCCGACCTGGGGCTGCGCGATCGACGCGTCGTTGACCGCGTAGAGGTATACACCGCGCGCGCAAGTCACCGAGATCGCGCCTGCCGCGCCGGCCGGCTGATTGGTCCCCGGGATCTTCGCCGACGACGTGTTGACCGCGTCCTGTCCCGGCATTCCCTGGTACAGCCGCTCGGCGCGGCCGACGATTCGCAGTCCCGCGGTCGAGGCGGCGGGCACCGCGTTGCCGTTGGCGTTGAGCGCCACCATCGAGCCCAGGTAGATCGTGGTGTTGGCCTCGACCGGGTAATTCTGCACCCGCCCGAAGTCGGACATCTCGGGTGTGTTGCGTGAGCTGGTTAGAGCCGCCATTTCGTCACCTCTTTGAATCCTGCCTTTGCCTGTCCGGCCGCGGCGCGCGCGTCCGGTCTATTCGTTGCCGCGGTTGAGCCGCAGAAAATCGCCACGGCCGGAGCGTTTGCGCCCCAGGTAGTCCTCCGGGCTCAACCCGAGCTGCGCGCAGATCGCGGTCTCGGTGGCCGTCAGCGCGGCCGTCGCGGCGCGGGCCGGCGGCGGAGTGAAAGTCGCGGCCGCGCTCTCGAAGCCCGCTCCGAAAGCGGCGGGCTGGCGCGCGGCGAACGCGGCGAAGCCCTTGAAGTCCGCCTGGCAGTACGCGATCGCCCACTGGCGCTGCGCCGGAATCAGCTTGCCCGCTTTGATCGCGTCGTCGACCGCGCGCTCGGCGCGTTCGTTGGCCCGCTCGGCGCGCATTTGATTCAGCTCTCCGAGCACGCGCTGGAATTGCGCGACCGCCACGTAACGAGCCGGGTCGGCGCCCGCTCCGGCGCCCATCGCATCGGCGCCGTCGTCGTCCGCGCCGTCATCGCCTTGCGCTTCGCCTTCATCGTCGTTTTCGTCGTCGTCGCCGTGAGCGCCTTCGCTCAGCGCGCGTACCGCGGCGAGCGCCTCGTCGGGCGAGGAGTCATCGTCGAGCCCCAGCATTTCGCACAACTGTTGCAGCAGCGTGTCCATCGCATTGCTCCCTTCGGGATGCGGCGCAACCACTGCGGCCGCACGCGCCGAGATCGCGGTCAGATAGAGATTCGGATTATTGGTCAGTCCCGCGCGCAAAAGCCGCGTCACCGCGCCGTCCGGGGAGTACTGAAAGACCGGCGAGATGTAGCGGTACTCGCGCGAGGTTATTGCCTGCGCGCCATGCGGGGTCCAGTCCACGCAGCCCCACAGCGCGCCGTCGCGCTCTTCGAGCTTGCGGATCCATCCCGCCGCGGGCGCGGGACTTCCCTTGAGTGCGGCGAAATCGGTCGCGTGATCGTAATCGATCGGTACGCCGGCGGTCAGGCCGAGCGCCTCGGTCGCCGCGATTACTCGGGCCGCGTTGGCCAGCCGAAACGGGCCGCGTCCGTCGCGCCCGCTGAACTCGCCCGCCGGAATCAGCATTACCCACTCGGGCGGCGCGCAGGAGGAAAGGTCGGCGTCCTCGATCGCGGTGCCATGAACCGCCAGCGGGCCGCCCCGTTCAATATGCTCGATGGCCTTGAAGTGCGTCGCGTTCATCGTGCGGGAGTGTGCCGGATTCCGCGAATTCGCATAAGGGTGAAATATTTGGGGACTATGTTGCTGTTGACAGAAGATACAATCCGCGCTAGATTAGAAGTATGAAGACGCTAGACGGTTTCGACCGGCAGTTTCCGACCGAAGAATCGTGCAAGGAGTATCTGGTAGCGCTGCGCTGGCCTGACGGCGTGCGCTGCGCGCGTTGTAGCAACGAGAAGGTCTACAAACTGAAACAGCCATTCCGCTGGCAGTGCCACAAGTGTGCGCCGAAGGGCTATCGCTTCGGGCCGCTAGTCGGAACGATCTTCATGGACACGAAAATCCCGCTCAAGACTTGGTTCAAAGCCGCGTACATGATGCTGCAATCGAAGAAGGGAATTAGCGCGCTTCAGATTCACCGCATGATGGCCCAGAGCGAAGGCAGTGATTACCGGACTTGCTGGTTCATGTGTCACCGTCTCCGCGCCGCGATGAAGGGCGACATGTTTTCGCTCAGCGGCGAAGTCGAGATTGATGAAACCTACGTAGGCGGGCTGAACCGCAATCGCCACTGGGACAAGAAGCAAGACGGACGCGGCCCGAAGTGGAAGACGCCAGTTATCGGTGCGATTGCTCGTAAAGGCAACGTGGTCTGCAAAGTGATCGAGAATACGAGCGCTCAGACCATGACGCGGTTTGTGCGCCAGACCGTTGACAGCAAGGTCACCCTGGTAGCGACGGACGAAGCAGCGGGCTACCAGAAGCTAGGCCGCGAGTTCCCGCATGAGCACGTCGATCACAAGGCGGAAGAATGGGTGCGCGGGAAGGTCCATACGAACAACATCGAATCGTTCTGGTCGCTGCTCAAACGCGGCGTGATCGGCACCTATCATCAAGTCAGCAAGGATTATCTGCCGCTCTACCTGAACGAGTTCAGCTTCCGCCACAACTTCAGGAAAGACCCCGACGCGTTCGCACAATTGATTTCATCGGTGTCTCAGTAGGCAAGAAACGGTCGCTTCGCTAAAATGGCCGCATGGCGAAGCTGACCACCGCACCAAAATCAAAATCAAGCACCGCGAACAAAGACGCCGAGCTACGGAAGCTGCTCGACAAGCCAGACTTCCGTTCGTTCGACAGGATGATGAAAAAGCTGGTCGCGATCCCGAAGAAGGAAAACGACGATGCTGCGCGCCCTAAGCGGGGACGCCAATGACAACTTCAATGTCGAAAAAGTCACAGGTCGGCTGGCGGTGTTAGAAGGTTGGCCGCGTCTTTAGCCGGAATTCCGAATAGACGTTCAAAATCCCGATCTCCCAATACTTTCTCGCACTGTGCGGCCATTTCTGAAGTCAAGTCTCTGAGAATCAACACGTATTTGTCCGCTGTCAGGTCCCCACGTTCAAGACGCACGGTCGCGACTTGTTGCTGCTCTCGCCACCAATTCCGACGCTCCGCAACGACAGCAATTTTTCGAGGGTCGTAATCCTCTCCTAGCTGCACACGCGCGAGCGCTTCCAGCTCCGCGCGAGCTGCCATGAGTTCACCTTGCCCGAAATGTAAATGTATTCGACGGATGTCTGCCGCCAGTTGGGCGCTTTTGTCGTCGCTTGGAGCCACGGTAAGCCCTCCCGATGGTGAGCCCCCTACTGTTCCATGAACGCTAGCACACTTTGCAAGTTCGGGCCAATTTATCCCGCCGGGGCCGTACGGCCCATACAGCGTTTGGGACAAACCATATCCTCTCGCTCGTGTAACAAGCAAGCTGCCGTTACCCACGGGGTAAAGAATCCGATTTGCCGCTTGATGACACACTCCCTCTATTCCATACGTGATTCCCGCATATTGGGGAAGGCCCAAACGCTTGCCCCGCGGATATGACAGACAATACGCAAAAGCAATATCGCCCGATCCAGAACAGATTTCTATGCCGCCAGAGTCTCGACCAAAACATCCCCAAAGGTGCCCCGCATCGCTGGCCACGTAAACATTGATCCCAATTCGTGTTGAACTGAACTGGAATCGTATAACCAAGAAGAGTTGCCATAGGATAATACGCTCGCCAAGAGTTTCGCATCACGGCAGTTAGGTCAAGTTCGCAACCGAGGCCGCCCAGGACTAGCCTGGGCTCGCGTTATGACGCGACGGCTGGTATAAATCGAGTCGTCACTTAAGACACCTGCCTTTGCCCTGAGTCGGGGCGGGATTTTGCGCCGCAATGCTGAACCCACTGCGGCGCAATGCTTTTCAAGCCTTGCCTTGTGCCCGCTGTCTTAGCCCGATAACCATCGTCACGTATTCGCTGATGGCCTTCCATTGCTCGGGCGAAAGGTCCTCGGGCAAGAGCAGTTTCCCATTCACGCCCAGTATGGTGAGCGAGACCTCAAATGTTCCATCGGCGATCTCTAATTCCTCTTCTTCTTCGGAAACGGCTACCGTTCTCAAAGCGCTCCGCCTGCGCGGGACCAATCCGCGTGGAGTCCGTTGTCGAACTATCAGGTGCGAAGAAAATGGGACTTCCGCTTCCTTCAACGCACCAAGATAGAACCTCATTGCGCTGTCGATTGTCTTACCTTCCACTCCGCCGAAGTTTTTGAATCGGTCACGCAACATTGCCGGAGTCGCAGCGGTAATGTTGATGTCGTTCAGCACTCGCGCATATGCGCGTGTGATCAGCTTTCGCAATTCAGGTTTCCAACTCTCTGTGTTGTAAGCGTCGGCTAGTTCCTTTAAACTATCCTTCACGGTTCCATCTGTCTCTATGAGATCGAGAGATCTAAGGGCCGAAAGAAGCTGACTGCGGGCGGTTCCTGACATTGTCGTTAGAACACTCGCATCTATCTGGATCGGCACTTTGCCGTGCATGTTCGCGATGAAGGAAGTGAAGGTTTTGAACGCTATATATGGTGCTGGCGGTCTTTTTTCTTGCGTTTCGTTTCCCATTTTATCCGCCTCTTGTGTTAGGACTTTTTGGTCGTTGCCTTGGACACATGGGAGATTAATCCAATAAGGAGTCCTTGTCAAATGGTCCTACAAAACGAACTAGGACGAAATTCGTTGGTAATCGGTCGGGCGTTTGGGGATGAGCCTGTAAGGCTGTGTGTGCTGTCTGATCGCGGAGCGGTTGTAGAAGTTAAGGCGGAAGGCGATCGGCGATCTATAGGCTTCCGAAAGGAATGGGTTTTCCAGTTTGACCCTCAGCTATTCTCAAAGCTAAGTGCCGCTTATTCGCAGCGAGATTCTGAAACGCTGGCCGCCCTCTGGGCCAGCGCGGAGCCTTACCGGGGCTAAGGGTTTCCACCGTTACGTCGGCTGCTGCCCTACATCGGCTGCACGGGCCATCCCGGATAGTTCATGGCGCACCACTCCCGCGCCGCCGCGTCGCTGGCGACTTCGGCTTCTTCCTTGGTCGGAAATGTCAGGTCGGGATCGGCGGCGGACATGGGCGACAATGCCCGCATGGCCCATACGCCTAAATTGAACCATCTTGCGCTAACTGTGGCAGCGCAATAGAGGTCAGCATTGGAGGACACGTTCCATGCCTTCGACCCCCGCCTTTCATTCCATCAACGAAGCCAAAAAGTTACCCGCCAATCGCGTCCATCACAACAACAGTGCTTGCCCTCCAGGGCACGATATTCCCCATCACGAGCGTCGCACTGGCACTGGCGGTTATCGGCTTTGCGATGACTGTCAAAGGTTGAATCAACAAAGCCGCTAGTTGCTCTTTTGAGCGGCGTACCTTGCCGCCGTATCTCGATCCGCCCATTGCGGCGAATCTACTGGAGGCCAAAAGGTGATCTCCCACCAAGGCCCATGAATAGATCCGTCAACAATTCCCCAAACGCGGCGAAGTCTAGCGACGGGAAGCCCATTTTCTAGGGCAACCGAAAGCGCCCTTAGTCCCTCCGACGATCCTCCTTCAAAGCGGACCGTCGGTTCGGTGAAGCTATGCCCGCGTCCGCCTTCGCACGATTCAAAAGTCTCTACGCTATTCGCGATCAGCGTAGTCACAATCTGCCGGATACCCTCATCAAGCGGCGGCTCAAATTCAAGTTCCTGAGCGCGTTGTAGAGCCACAGGATCGGGCCTGAAAGGTGTCCGATGCCGGCCTGTCACGTCGGGTGAGATTCTATTTGGTCTTTCTGTCTTCATCAACATAGTCCCCAAATATTTCACCCCCAAGGCGTGCGCGCGGGTTGGCAAAAAAAAACGCAGGCGGAGCGCTCCGCCTGCGTGGTGAATCGGTTTGCGGTCGCGTGCCGCTCCGCGCGGATCAGATCTGGTCGCTCACGGCATCCTCACGCGTGGTCGGCGCGGGTCGCTTTTCGATCGAGGTCCACTGCCGAATCTTCTCGCCGACATAAATCTGGCGCGGACGCGCGATCTTCTGCTCCGCATCGCGCACCATCTCGGCCCACTGCGCCATCCATCCCGAGGTCCGTGGGATCGCGAACAGCACCGGGAACATGGTCATCGGGAAGCCCATCGCCTGGTAGATGATCCCGGTGTAGAAATCGACGTTGGGGTAGAGGCGATGCGAGACGAAGTACTCGTCCTCGAGCCCGATTTTTTCCAGCTCCAGCGCGATATCGATAAGCGGGTTGCGGCCGGTGACCTCGAAGACCTCGTAGGCGAGCCGCTTCACGATCTTGGCGCGCGGGTCGTAGCTCTTGTAGACGCGATGGCCGAAGCCCATCATTTTGCGCTCGCCGCCCTTGACGCTCTTGATGAACTCCGGGACGCGCTTGACCGAACCGATTTCGGTCAGCATCCGAATCACCGCCTCGTTGGCGCCGCCGTGCAGCGGCCCGTAGAGCGCCGCGGTGGCCGCCGCGACCGCCGAGTAGGGATCGACTTGCGAACTTCCCACCGAGCGCATCGCGTTGGCCGAGCAGTTCTGCTCGTGGTCGGCGTGGAGGATGAACAGGATGTCGAGCGCGCGCTCCAGCGTCGGATTGGGCTTGTAACGCAGCTCGGTCATCTTGAACAGCATCGAGAGGAAGTTGCCGGCATAGCTGAGTTCGTTGTCGGGGTAGACGTAGGGCAGGCCGCGCGTGTGACGATAGGCCCACGCCGCCAGCGTCGGCAGCTTGCCGATCAGCCGGCGCGTCTGCAGCCGGCGCGATTCGAGGTTCATGATTTCCTTGGCGTCCGGATAGAACGTTGACATCGCGCCGATCGTCCCCACCAGCATCCCCATCGGATGCGCGTCGTAGCGGAAGCCCTGCATGAAGTTCTTCAGATTCTCATGCACCATCGTGTGGGTCTTGATGTTCTCTTCCCAGGCGCGGAAATGATGCTCGTTGGGCAACTCGCCCTTGACCACCAGGTAAGCGACCTCCAGGTAGTTACTGTGCTCGGCCAATTCCTCGATCGGATAGCCGCGGTAGCGCAGGATACCCTTCTCGCCGTCGATGAACGTCACCTTGCTCCGGCACGAAGCGGTGTTGGTGAAGGCCGGGTCATAGGACATCAGGCCGAAATCCTCGGGGCCGTTCTTGATGTCGCGCAGCTTGGCGGCGCGGATCACGCCGCCTTCCTCGATCGGAATCTCGTATTGTTTTCCGGTGCGGTTGTCGGTCACGGTGAGCGTGTTGTTTGCCATGGGCATTTCCTTTCGTCGCGCGAAACTTCCTTTCGATCGGCAGTCTTGCCCGATCGGCCGTCCAAGACAAGTCCGTCAATCAACATATGTACAGTTCAGTGGCACTTCGCCGCGGCGCACGCGAACCGCGACCGGTGACGCATGCGGCATCTACGGCTCGCGCCTTCCCTGCCAGCTTCTGCCATGACGGCCGCCGCGAAATCGGCGCGGCTGACTCGTGTCCCGCGGAGACCACAGGAAGTTCGGTCCGACCCCGTCACGCTGAGACTTGCCGACGCCGGAAAATATAAGTCAGAATATGGCTGTGTTGCGAGAGCACCTTCGCTAACGCGCGCGTGACATCAAAGGCAACTTTGATGAGCACGAAATCGTAAAGCTCCCCGGTATGATTGGCGGCGTCGGTACGTCGACGTAGGCCGACTGATCGCGGAGTTCGGTGAGTCTGCTCACTTTCGCAATACCGTTCAATCGACGAGCTACGCTGGCGTCGCACGGCAATCCTGGCAATTCGCCGAACGGCGCCTTTTGGGAACTGGCGTGGTCCCTTTTGGGAACGCGAGCCTGCGATGGGCGCTATGGATGCGACCTTGGCGGTCTAGGCCGGCAGCGATCAATCCGCAAGTCGTAGGTACCCAGCCAAGATTGAATCGCGCCGCGGTAAGTACCGAAGCATCCCGCAGAGAGTTAGCGGATGCGCCGGCGCGAAGATTGCACCGTTAGAGCGCTCTTCCATCAGTTTCGAAGCTGTCGCGATAGCACGACGGACCGATGCGTTGCTTTTGTAAAATTTCCTCGCCGCCAAGAGGCGCCTCGGGCCAGTGTTGGAGATTCTCCGCAGGTCCGATCATCGTCGTGCTTGTGAGCATGCTCTTGATCGCCAGCACGCGCGCATTTGGTTTTACCGTCGCAGATCTTGATCCGTCACGTAACTACAAGCTGGCCAAGATCGATCTTTCGGGGGAACACGCTTTTTCGCGCGACACGCTGATCTCCGTCATGACGACGAAGGCGCGTCCCTGGTATCAAGTCTGGAAACCGCTTCCTGAATTTGATCCGCAGATGTTCACAGACGATATCGGTCGCATCAAACGTTTTTACGAGTCCCATGGATATTTCAGTGCGCGCGTAACCTATGATCTCACTGTCAGCAAGAACGAAGTGACACCTCATATAGCCGTGAGCGAGGGCAAACCGGTCAGGATTGCCGAAATCGCTGTTACGGTCGCCAGCGACGCTACCGCGCCACAGGAATTAGATCGATCGTTCAAGCTTCCGTTCAAGAAGGGCGACATCTTCGCCGAGGCGGCTTATCAGAAGGGCGCGCAGGACTTGCTCAATCTCTACACGACTCATGCGTACGCTCACGCCAGGGTGCGGCGTCATGCGGTGGTCGAGGTCGGATCGCTCCAGGCTCGCGTCGAATATGACATCAAGCCGGGCGGCCGCTGCGTCTTCGGCGGCACCAGAATCGTCGGCCTCAAGGAGGTGAATCCGGAACTTGTCGAGGAACAGTTGACCTACAAAACCGGAGAGCCATTCGACTCGAGCAAGCTGACCGCATCGCGAAGCGCGATCCTTGGCCTCAACCTGTTCACGGCGGTCGATATCGGAGAGGAACAAAATCCCGCCGAGCAACCAGTAGTGCCGATTACGATTTCGCTCCATGAAGGACCTAGACACGCACTGCACGCCGGGGCAGGGTACAACACCCAGACGCAACTGAACGCGACTCTCGGATGGAGCGACTACAATTTTGTGGGCGGAGGTCGTCATCTCACGGTCACCGGAACCTATTCGAACGTCAATAGCACGTTCGACGTCAAGCTCCTCCAGCCTCATCTGTTCTCGCCCAACTCCAGCCTGACCATCGAGGCTTCTCAGCAGCAGCAAACCTACCAGACCTATACCGGTAATATTTCGGGCTTCGATCCGCATTTCGACTACAAGTTTTCATCGTCGCTGACCATGTTCGCCGGATGGCGGCTCGAATACCTGAAGTTCAACTCGGTTAACGCGTCGACGATGCAGGCGATTGGCGGATTCCGGCGCGACGGCATCCTGTCCGGTCCGTCGGCCGGCGTGACCTTCAATAATACAGAGGATCCTTTCAACCCGCAGAGCGGAGAGATTATATCCCTACTGGGAAACTTCTCGGATCACAGCCTCGGTGCCGATTACCGTTATTGGCGCGTACTCTCCGAAGCAAGGAAGTACCAACTAATCGGATGGCGAACGGTCCTGGCGACGCGGCTCAAGGTCGGCCTTTCCGATAGCTTGGGCAGCGTCGGTGATGTTCCTCTGTCCGAACGGTTCTACTCGGGTGGCGAGGGTAGCGTTCGTGGCTACGGCCTGAGGCGGATTGGTCCCTTGAGCACCAGCAACGATCCGCTGGGCGGCTTGAGTCTGATCGAAGGCTCGGTTGAGTTACGGCGTCCGTTGTACTGGAAGTTTAACGGCGCGTTGTTCTTCGATTGCGGTCAGGTCGCGACGCAACCATATGATTTGCGCGTCGACGGGCTCCAATGTGGCTACGGTCCGGCGTTGGGGATGAATTCGCCGGTAGGTCCAGTCAACTTTTACCTTGGATTTCCTACCCAGAAGCCGAGAGACGACAACGGTTGGCAGTTTTACTTCAGCATCGGGCAATACTTCTGAGCGATGGCTCGTTTCCTTAGAAACGCGAAGCGGGCGTTGCTGGCGCTCGCTCTTCTCGCGGCGGTCGTCGTTGTCGCGGGACTGATCTACGTTCGCACGGACTCCTTTGGCCGTCTGCTCCAGCGCCGCATAAGTAATCTGCTGGCTACTGAGTTTCGTGGCGAGATAACCCTGGGCCGAATCGATACTTCTGTCTGGGGTGCTTTCACAGTTCATGACCTGAGTATCAAGGATGGAGGCGAGACGATCGTATGGATTCCACAAATTCATCTCGGCTACTCATTAATTCCGTTGCTGTGGGGTAATGCGCGAATCGAAGTCGCCGCTATCGACCCCGTGATCGATCTCCGGCGCGAGAGCGACGGTGAATTGAACCTGATGAGAGCGCTGGCCTTGAAGTCGCCGGCGGGCGCGAGTTCGAGTTCGAGCGCCCTTGGCATCTATATCGACCAGCTTGGCGTTCGTAAGGGGACCGTCGATTTTGCACCGCAAGCGGCCGGCGGCCCGCGATATCGCTTCGATGCCGTCGACCTCGACGGTAGTATCGCGATCAAACCCGCTGGCCTCGAGGCTGAGCTAAGCGAGTTGCGAACTCGCGTGGTCGCGCCGGGGATGCCTCCGGCGGATCTGTATGCGGCCCTTTCCTATGGCGGCGCGAATGGTCCGGCGAAGGTCCGAATCAACGCGCTTCGCCTGACGACTCAGGCTTCGGCGGTCTCGATAACAGGCACCATTCACAACCTTGCGACGTTGCGCAGCGACGTGGCCATCAACGTCCACAAGCTGGCAGCCTCCGATCTGTCGTTGATTCTGCCTGGTTATCCCGTGCGTCAGGATATCCGGGGACGCCTCAGTTTGAAGGGCACCGCCAACGAGATGCGCACGGTGGCCGACTTGACCGCTGGTGAGGCCCGGCTGCGGGCGAATTTCCAGGTCGACCTCACGCGTAAAGCGCCGCCCTTCGAGGGCAACCTTTCGCTCACTCAGCTCCATCTGAACGCGCTGGCATTGTCGCAAAAGCTGGCCGGCGTGCTTGATATGACGCTCAAAGCTCGGGGTAAAGGAGCCGATCTTGAAGCCCTGCTCGCGAACACCGCAATCAACATCAAGGGCCTGCGAGCGGGAAACACGGACGCCGGGAACCTTGAATTCACCGGCAACGCGAAGAATGGAAACCTTCGATTCGACGGACATCTCAGTCAAGGATCGGGGCGTTTGAACCTAAACGGTACAGCTATAGTAACTGGTAATCTCCGATACGATATAGTAATCGCGACTCAACATTTCGACGCTGCAAGAATTTCGAAGTCGGCACCGCCGACTGATCTCAATAGCCGAACGACGATTCAGGGTAGCGGCACCGATCTGCAAAACATCGACGCGAAGGTCGATTTTCGGGCGGTCAATTCGGTAATCGCAAGTGTTCCCGTCGAAAGTACGATTGGAGCGCGGATCAAACACGGAGCGATCGATATCGCCGAGGCGAGAATCCTCAGCCAGGGCACTACGATAAGTTTCAAGGGCACCGCCGGAATCGCGCCCGGCGGCGCAACCCGTTTATCCTACAGGGTGCGCGCCGACCGGATAGCTCCCTGGCTCAAGCTGGCTGGCACGACTGGCGACGGGCGCGTGGTTCTAGATGGCACTGCCTCAGGGTCGTTGCGCGGCGCGAAAGCTCCGGTACTGCGCAGCCAGGGCAAGATGGATCTCGAGTCGGTGCAATTATCGGATCTGAGTATCGCCAGTGGTCACGCAAGCTATAGTTTACAAACAATCGGCCCGGGTAGCTGGCCGCGGGGCGAAGCGAACGTGGACTTCACGGCGCTGCGGACGAACGGGATGAAACTGCGCGCAATCGCTGCGCAGGTCAGGATCGATGGCGGGCGGCCGCCTCGCATCAGCATCGCGATGACAATTCATGACGAGAAGAACAACGCCGACCGTCTCGCTGCGACAGTCGTTTATCAACCTAAGCGGATCGCGGGCAGTCTGGACCAGTTGAGCGTGATGCTCCCGGACGGCGCCTGGCATCTGGCGCATCAGGCCCAACTTACAAAAGATGAGGACCGCGTAGCAGTGAGGCATCTGGCGCTTGTGAACGGCGTTCGCCGCTTGACGCTCAATGCCGACATCGCTTCGGCGGGTACTCAGAAGGCCGCGCTGCGCATCCAAGCTATCGATCTTGCGATGCTGAGGCCGTTGATGCCATGGAAGCAACGAATCGCGGGCGATCTCTCCGCTGAAATCACACTAAGCGGAACCTCGAATGCGCCGTTGATCGACGCAAATATGCGCGCAAACGGCCTGATGCTCGAATCTCAAAAACTGGGCGATATGAATGCGACGGTCGATTACAGACCATCAGCGGCGGCACTGGCTGTAATACTCAATCAGGATCAGAGCCATCAACTGGGGCTCAACGGCGATATTCCGGTGAACCTTAGCTGGTCCCACGGCTTCGCCGCGACGATCGGCAACAACCAGAAGATGAGAGTGTACTCCGCTGGAATACAACTTGCTCCGTTTGCCGGCATTGCGCCACAGACGCTGAAAAATGCGGCCGGCCTGCTGCAGGCCGATCTCGAGCTGACGGGTTCGCCGCTCCATCCGGCGGTGAACGGGACTATGACTATCACCGGCGCCGGAGGTGACATCGTTCCGATCGGAATAAAAATCTCCGATTTCGAAGTGCACCTGCGAGCTTTGCCGAACAGCATCGAGATTGCTGAATTGTCGGCTAAAGCCGGCGGCGGTACTCTGCGCGGTAGCGGTTCGATAGCTCTTCACGACAACTACTCGCCCGGCGCGATCGATGTTGACCTTCAGATGCATCAGTGGCCCGCGATTGCTACTCGGCGGTACAACGCCAGGATAGATGGGGAGATTCATGCGAGCGGCACGTTGGACGAGCCGCGTATCCAGGGGCAGATCGACGTCGTCGATACGACTATCCATCCAGACCTGGCTTTTCTAACTGGAACTTCGGTGCTTCCCCCGGACAAGACCATCGTGGTCATTCAACCTGGAGAAGAGGCTTTGTCGGTCGCCCGCAAAACGCGACCCCGCGCGCCTGGAGTTTTGTCCGCCAGAGTTTCATCTGGCCAACATGCCAACGGACAAATGCTCAAAAATCTGGCGATCGATTTGAAAGTGAATATTCATCGAAGCACATGGATTCGCGATGAGGACGTACAAATAGAGCTGGATGGCACCTTGAATATCAGGAAACAGAGGGGCGGTCCGACGTCAGTAGTCGGGGAAATCAATACCGTCCGAGGATGGCTGCGGTTTCATGGCAGACGCTTCACGCTGGTAAATGGACAAATTCTTTTCACCGGTGGTTCCGAAATCGATCCGACGCTCGATATCGACGCGCAGTATGCAGTGTCAGAATACGTCGTCGACGTAATCGTCGCCGGCACGGCCTCGAAGCCGGAGATCAAGTTGAAAAGTCAGCCGGAGCTTGCCCAGGGCGACATTCTGTCGCTCATTCTCTTCGGTAAAACGACCGCGCAACTTGGCCAGGGACAACAAGCGATACTGCAGCAACAAGCGCAATCCATGGCGGAGGGGGCCGCGGGACAGGCTCTATCTCAAGCCTTGGGCTTGGCGTCGCTCGGCGTAAACGTGAACGGCGAGTCTGTCGGACTCGGTCACTATCTGAATGAAAACACCTACGTTTCCATATCGCCCAGCCTGGCTAAGAGCGGGAGCCAGACCCCGTCCAAGGTTGCTTCGATACAATATTTTCTCTGGCGATGGTTGACGATCACCACGGCCACCATGTCGGACGGTTCGAGTCAGGTCTTTCTCAATGTGAACAAACGATATTGAGTTCCAAGACGCCTTTTCTCAGTAAAGCACCTTCCGTCGGAGGTTCCTGGCTTTTATCTTCCGCGGCCTTGAATTCAGACCTCCAGTTCCCGCCGCGGGAAGGTTTGATGTACGCCGGTATCTGGCGCGGCCTTTTGTCGCATGGCACCCTGTCCGATCATGGATCGCACCTCTAACTGCCTAGCGCGGAACGGCACCACCACGTCCGGCACAACCACAGGGACGACAGCACGATGATCGATCGGCTGATGACTTCGGTCTCCGTGTTTATCGTCGCGATCATCTCCGCGATGGGCTACGGAGGGATCTTGCTGCTGATGGCGATCGAGAGCGCCTGCGTGCCGCTGCCCTCGGAAGTCACGATGCCGTTTGCGGGCTACCTGGTGTCGACCGGCCGCTTCGATCTCGTCCTGGTCGCGCTGGCGGGGGCGGTAGGATGCCTGCTCGGGTCGTATGTCGCCTACTTCGTCGGCGCGAGCGGCGGGCGATGGATGCTGCTGAGGTACGGGCGTTACATTTTGATCGCGCCGCACGAAGTCGAACTCGCCGATCGCTTTTTCGACCGCTGGGGCTCGCTCGCGGTCTTCATCAGCCGTCTGCTGCCGGTGGTTCGCACCTTCATCGCGCTGCCCGCCGGGGTCGCGCGGATGCGCCTGGTGCCGTTCACGATCTATACGCTGCTCGGCTCATACATCTGGTGTTACGCGCTGGCCTGGGGCGGTATGAAGCTCGGACAGCATTGGGACCATCTGGGCCCGTACTTTCATCGCTTCGACGGCGCGATCGCGGTGCTGCTGGTCGTGGGCGCCGCCGCGGTGCTGTACAATCGGATTAAAGGAATCACCTCCGCGCGCAGCGGCTCCGCGCCCGGCTGACGATTTCGTGCGGCCCCCGCGATTGCGGAGCCTAAGGATGCTTTTACGATGGCAGACCAGATCAATCCCGACGAACTGACCGAAGTCTTCGCCAGCATCGATCCGATGCAGGTGCGGATGGCGCACGATCTGCTTGACGGCAGCGGAATCGAGACCTTCATTTTCGACGACGAGTCCTCGCGGATGCTGGGCAGCACCGGGGCGGTGCCGTCGCGCCTGATGGTGCATGCGGCCGACGCTGACGAAGCGCGCTCGCGCCTCAAGGATCTCAACTTCACGGAATAGCGCGTGCCGCGACCCTAACGTGCGGGCGATTCGATCAGATCCGCGAAACCGCGGAGCGCGGCCGCGATGAACGCGCGCACGCGCGCCGGATCCTTCTTTCCGCGACTCCCCGGCACGTCGGTGTGGGTGAAGGAATCGACGCCCCACGGGCGCACGGCGGCGATCGCCTGCGCGACGTTGTCCGCCGAGAGTCCGCCGGCGAGAATCACCGGGAGGCGTGAGCGCTCGACCACCGTGCGCGCTACCGACCAGTCATGAGTCTCGCCGGTCGCGCCGAGCTTCGGCAGCCCCTTCGCGCCCGAGTCGAGCATCAGGTAGTCGGCGGCCTCCTGATGGGCGTCGGCCTCGGCGATCGTTTCGCCTGCCCGCACCGCGATCGCGCGGAGCAGCCTGACCGGCGCGACCCGCTTGCGAATCCATGCGCAATCCTCGGGCTCGATCTCGCGCGCGGCGATATGCACGATATCGGGCCGCACCGCGTCGACCATCGCGCAGATTTCGTCGCGATCGTCCACGAGCGATAACGCCACTCCACGCGCGCGCGGCCGCACCGCGGCCAGAATCCCGCGCGCCGCCGCGGCCTCGATTCCTTCGGCGACAACTCCGGGCTCGGCTACTACCACGCCGACGAGGTCGGCGCCGGCCTCGGCGGTCGCAACGGCGTCGGCGATCGAAGTCATGCTGTAAATTTGTACAATCATTTTTTGAGTTCCCGTCGCACTACTTCCATCACCTATCCGCCTAAGAAAAGACAAGGGCAAGAAAAGGTGGGGTGCGTTAGAGCTAAAAGCCGCCGCTACGCCGGGCGGACGAGTTGGCGCTCGAACGCCTCGGCCATCGCCGCCAGCGTGTCGGCTTCCTCGGCCTGCTTGTCGTCGCGGATACGAACGATTCGCGCAAAGCGCAGCGCCATCCCGCTCTCATACTGCGGGCTGCGCTGGAGATCGCTGTAGGCGACTTCGACCACGACCTCGGGCCGCACGAACACCGTGCTGCGCGTTTCGTCGGTCTTGAGCGCGCGCAGCCGCGCCGTCATCTGCTCGAATTGATCGTCGGTCAGCCCCTTGAAGGTTTTGCCGACCTCGATAAAACCGCCGCGTTCCGCGTCGCGCGCCGCCAGATGATAGTTCGAGAGCCATCCGTGGCGCCGTCCATAGCCCCAGTCGGCGGCGACGATCACGAGGTCGAGCGTGTGCGCGTGCTTGATCTTGAGCCATCCCCGGCCGCGCGCCCCGGGCGTGTAACGGCTCCCGAGCGCCTTGGCCACCACGCCCTCGAATCCCGCGGCGACGGCGGCCGCATAGAAGCGCTCGGCCTCTTCCAGGGCCGCCGGCACGATTCGACCGGCGAGCGTCAGGTCGGCGCCTTCGGCGAGCCGGACCAGTTCGCCGTAGCGTTCTTCGTATGGCCGATCGATCAACAACTCGCCGTCGAGCGCGAGCAGGTCGAAAACGAACAGCCGTATTGGCTGCTCGAGCCGCAGCCGCTCGACGTCGCGTACGCGCCCGAAGCGTCGCATCACCTCCTGGAAGGCGAGCGGACGCCCGGCCGCGTCGACGGCGATTACTTCGCCGTCGAGGATGGCGTGGCGGTCGCCCAGGCGCGCCGCGGCCTCGGCGACCTCAGGCAGGCTGGGCGTGATCTCGTTGAGCCGGCGCGAAAAGATTCGCACGCCGCCGGGCGCATGATGGATCTGTACGCGCGCGCCATCGATTTTGTGCTCGATAGCGAAACGCGGGCCGAGAATCGCGAAAGCGTCGGCGACCGCGCGCGCCGGCTGCGCGAGCATCGGGCGCAGCGGCCGCGCATGGGCGACGCTGTGGGCGGCGGCGGGCGCGAAGGCGCCCGCCGCCGCCCCAGCTTCGCCATCTTCGCCGTCGGCGGGACGGGCGGCTTCGCCGCCCGTCCCGCCGACGTTTACCGGCGCCGCACCGGCGCTCGCGCCGGCATCGCGCGCGGCGACGTGGGGCGGCTGGCGCAGGGACTGCGCCAGCCGCCCCACGTCGCCCTCCAGCATGTGCATCCGGCGCACTTCGTCGACCGGCCGCCCGGCCATCTTCGCCAGCGCCTCCAGCATCAGGCCCTCGCTCATCCCGTGGCGCATCTCGCCGATCAGCACCTTGGCCGCGTACTTCGCCTCGAGCGCGGTCATCCGCGCGAACAGTTGGCGCAGCCCCTCGAGCTTGCGCCGCCGCGCGCTGCGTCCCTCGATTTCCGCAATCTCTTCGAACGCGCGGCTGACTTCGGTGAGCGTCAGCGTCGGCTCGGGTTGGTCGCGGCGCAGCCGCATCACCATCTCGATCGCCTCGCCGAAGTCGGCCGCGGCGGTGAAGATGTCCTCGCCCTGATCCTCGCCTCCGCCAAGTTCGGCGGCAATCTTCCATACCGCGCGGCCGCTCACGTTGAGCCGCGGTTCGCCGCCCTGCTCGAGCGCGCGGCCAACCATGAAGCGCGCAGCGATCGCGGCCTCCGCGGGCGGGAGGCGGGCGAGAAGGTCGGCGGCGAGTGCGGCTATCTGGAGGCGGCTATGGGTCTGGCTGAGCGACTGGCAGACCTCGGCGAAATCGAAGAAGGAACCCACGGTTCCAGATTAGACTCGCCCGCCCGCGCCCAGCGCAATAGCTTTTTTCACCAACCCTCGCGGCGCCGCACCGATGTCGCGGCTGGCTGTGGTAAAAATCGCCGCTGTTTTCTTTTTCAGGCTCTTCTTTGTGCCCTCTCCCACATATGATGTGGGCGAGGGCTCAGAATGAGCGCGGGGGACGTCGGCGAAGGCTCAGGCGGCGGCGAACGATCATTCCTCGGCCAGCACGCGCGCGTAGACGTCGCGGTCGACGTTGCCGCCGCTCAGCACTAGCCCGACCCGCCGCCCCTCCATCGCGGTCCGCTCCTTGAGCAGCGCCGCCAGCGGCGCAGCGCCCGCGCCTTCGGCCACATTGTGCGTATCGCTGAAGTAAAAACGCATCGCGGCCGCGATTTCCGCCTCGCTCACCGTTACGATCCGCTCGGCCCATCGATTGATTATTTCGAGCGCTTCTTCGAGCGGGACGCGGCAAGCGACACCGTCGGCCATCGTGTCGGCCGATTCGGTGGTCACCACGCGGCCTGCCGCGAACGAGAGCGCGTAGGCCGGCGCGTTTTCCGCCACTACGCCGACGATCTTGGTGCGCCGCCCAAGCGCCTCACGCGCCGCGATCATCCCGCAAATTCCCGAACCCAGGCCGATCGGGACGTAGACCGTGTCGAGATCTGCGACCGTGCCCAAAAACTCGAGCGCATAGGTCGCGACGCCGCGCACCAGCGCCGGATCGAACGACGGCACCATATGCAGGCCGCGTTCGACGGCCATGCGCTGAGCGAATTCGAGCGCCTCCTGGAAGTCCTGGCCGTGCTCGACGAGGTCGGCGCCGAGTGCGCGCATCGCGGCGTTTTTCTCGCGGCTGTTGCCGAGCGGCACGACGATCGTCGCGCGCATTCCGGCGCGCGCCGCGGCATACGCGATACTCTGGCCGTGATTGCCGCGCGTCGCCGCAATCAGGCCGGCCGGCGGATTCCCTTGGCGCGCGAGACCGTCGATATAGACGATTCCGCCGCGCAGCTTGAACGCGCCGACGGGGCTGTGATTCTCATGCTTGACCCAGACTTCGGCGCCGGTCCGCACGCCGAGCAGTGGCCATCGGATCTGAGCCGTGGGCGAAAGCGCCGCCCCGACAATTTGCGCCGCCGCCATCAGTTCGTCACGCCCCGGCAGTTTCATGCGACCTCCGTGGGCCAATCGAACGCGGGATTCGCAGTCGACGCTCGATTTGTATTCGACACATCGTGCGGTCCGCTCAGGCCGTTGCGCTACGCATCGGCGCGGGCTCTGTGACCGGCGCGCTCGCGGCCTCGGGCTTGCGAAAACGCATGATCAGTTCGCTCTTGAGGATATAGGCGGTCTCCTCGTAGATGAAGCCGTGGCGCTCGAGGATCTCGGTCAGGCGCGCGCGGGTGTAGTGCGTGATGTGTTCGTCCTTGTAGCCGCCCGGCTGAAACAGGCCGTAGAGCGGTTCGACCGTGCGCCATCCGATCGTGTCGTAGTCGGGCGTCCCGATCACCAGCATCCCGCCCGGCCGCAGCACGCGCTTCATCTCGGCGAACAGCACCTCGTCGTAGGGTATGTGCTCGATCACTTGCGAACTGATCACGCAATCGAAGCTCTGGTCGCGAAACGGCAGCGCGAAGGCCGAGCCGCGCACCAGCGGAATTCCGTAGCGGCGCAGGAACCGCACCTTGCTCTCGCTGTAGTCCATCCCGACCGCGTTGTTGAGGCTCTGGATGATGATGCTCGAGCCGCAGCCGGCGTCTAGGATGTGGCCGGCGTTGCGCGTCCACGAGACCGTGATCGCGTGGCGTCGGCGCTGCCAGTAGCGCTGGAGCGGGATGAGGCTGTAAAACGCGCGCTCGTCGTAGTCGGCCGAGGCGATCGAGTTACGCAGGCGCCACAGGCTTAGCGACGAGCGCAGGATGGCCATTCCGAAACGTAGCATCCGCGCGTGCGAACGCCCGGACCCGCGCGGGAAGTAGGTGAACGGGACCTCGGTTATGCTAAAGCCCTGAGCCCAGGCCTTGATCAGGATTTCCTCGAGGATCTCGAAGTTGCGGCTGGTAAGCTCGAGCTTCTCGACCGCCGCGCGCCGATAGAGCCGAAAGCCGCTGGACAGATCGCGGATCGGCACGCTCAGCATCCGGCGCAGAAACCCATTGAGCACGTAGCTCGAAAACCGCCGGCCGAGGTCGGTGTAGGCGACCCCGCCGCGCACGTAGCGCGAGGCGATCACGATGTCGGCGCGCTCGCGCGCCCGCCACATCTTGGCCACGAAGGCCGGGTCGTGCGACAGGTCGGCGTCCAGCGTCAGCAGATAGTCGCCGCGCGCCTCGGCGAGCCCGGTCGTCAGCGCCCCGGCATAGCCGCGCCGGCGTTCGGGCACCACGCGCGCGCCGAGTTCGGCGGCGGTCTCGCAGGTGCCGTCGGTCGAGCCACCGTCGACGACGATAATTTCGTATTTAAGATGGAACAGTTCGGCGATTTCGCCCAGCCGCGGAATCAGCGCGCGCAGGTTGTCGCGCTCATTGACCACCGGCAGAATCACCGAGAGATCGATCATCATGGCACAATCCAATAGTCGGAATCGGCGGTGAATGGAACAACCCCCCCCGTTCGTCGAACAGTGCCGGTCACCTTGATTCCGAATCACTTCAGGCCGTACCCTTAAGCACGCGGAGGCGGCGGACAGGTGATGGACGTGCGTGGTAATTCCCGATTCAGGCTGGCGATTGTTGCGATGGTGGCGGTGGCGGCGGCGCTCGCGTTTGGTGCGCCGTCCGCCTCGGCCGCGCGGCGCGGCCGACGCCGTGCGACGCCCGCGGCGGCCTCGGCGATGCCGCTCGAGCAGATCCACGTGCTCGGCGATCTCCCGGCGCCGTTTGGACTCAACGCCAAGGCCGCGATAATGATCGACGCGGGCTCGGGCGCGACGCTCTACGCCTTCAACGAGCACGAAAAGATCCAGCCGGCCAGCCTGGCCAAGCTGATGACCTTCTACCTGGTGCTCAAGGCGCTGCACCAGGGGCGCCTCACGCCCGACACGATGGTCACGGTGAGCGAGAAGGCGTGGCGGCTCTCGATGAACAGCACCGTGTCGCGGATGTTCCTGCAGGTCGGACAGCGCGTCTCGGTCAACGATCTGCTGTTCGGCCTGATGGTGTCGTCGGGCAACGACGCCGCGGTCGCGTTGGCCGAGTACCTGGCCGGCTCGAGCGACGCGTTCGCCGAGCAGATGAATCAGGAGGCCAAGGAGCTCGGCCTCACCGAGACGCACTTCGAAAATCCCGACGGGCTGCCGGTGCCCGAGATGTACACCACCGCATTCGACATGGTGAAACTCGGCCGCGCGATCACCCGGCGCTTTCCCGACGCCGTTAAATATACCGGGGCCAAGGATTTCACCTTCGACAAGATCCATCAGCCCAACTTCAACGCACTGCTGTTCTATGACGCGCGGGTCAACGGGCTCAAGACCGGCCACGTCGAGGAGGCCGGGTACCATCTGGTCGCCAGCGCGCACGCGGGCGGGATGGAGCTGGTCTCGGCCGTGCTCGGGACGCCGTCGGCCACGGCGCGCCGGGTCGAGACTGAAAAGCTGATCGATTGGGCGTTCCGCACCTTCACCAGCGTGAAGCCCGACTGGCACAAGGCGCTGCCCGACAAGCTACGCGTATACGCCGGGGCCGCCGACTCGGTTGCGGTGGCGCCGGCCGAGATTCCCAGCGTCACGGTCGAGCACGGGCAGGAAGGCAAGGTCACGCTCACGGGCTCGTTTAACTCGAGCTACCTGGTCGCGCCGGTAAGCAAGGGACAGCAGGTTGGCACGCTGGTGCTGATGGTGGATGGCAAGCCGCAGTCGATGATCCCGATGCTGACGACGGCGGCGGTCGGACCCGGCGGATTGTTCAGGCGGACGATCGATCGCCTGTGGATGCGCCTGTAGGGAGTCTGCCGGCGCGCGCTGCGCCTCGCTCAGTAGGCGAAAAACGGCTCCGTGCCCACGACGTTGAGCGTGGTCTGTCCGTCGATTCCCGTATAGACGTTGCGGCCGAAAAAGAATGGCAGCCCGAAGTCGAAGAAGTTGTCGCCGAAGGTCGCGGCCAGGTCGTAAAATATTCTGTTGCCGGTGTCCACCAGCCCCAGCGTGTTGGCCACGGTGAAGTAGACCATGCCGCTTGCGCTGCCGTTTCTGCCGCTGTTGATCGCGCCAAGGACGGACAGCGACGACGGACAGTAGAAGCCCGGCGCCCGCGCCGGATCGCATTGTGGCAGCGAACTGTCGTTGAAGAACAGCGCGTTCGAGCCGCTGTCGATAAAGCCGTCCATCGTGACGTTGTTGAAGGTGGTGGCGATGTTGCCCGAGCCGTCGGCTTTATAGACGGATGCTCCGCCCAGTTGATTGTTGCCGCGCGTGTTGATCCCGAGCACGAGCTTGCCCGCGACCGAAGGCGCGCCCATGAACGGAATCATGGGGATCTTCATCACTACGCCGTTGTTGTCCAGCGGCAGCAGCGCTACCGGATTCTGCACCTGGTTGGAGTCCGCCACCGCCGTGACCGCGCATCCGCCCGCGGAACACCGAAAATACATCGAGGGATTCTGCGGGCCCAGCGTCGCGCAGGCGCCGCCGCAATCGGCTCCGAACAGGCCCACGCCCAGGATGCCATTGAAGCCGACTTGTGCCGGGCTCCGCGCCAGCGGCGGACCGCCCTTGCATGCCGCCGCCATCACCGGATAGTTCGGGTTCACGATCTGAATCGGCACTTTCGAGATCGCCGGCTCGCCGCCCAGCTTCACGTCGACATAGGCAACCCGGCCCCAGGTCGAGAGCGTACCGAAGGGCACGCACTCCGCGATCGGGTTGCCATCGGACGCGGTCTCCGTCGCCAGCTTCAGATGATTGGCCTGGCCGAAAATTCTCAGCCCGCTCGAGCCGGTGTCGATCAGGATGCCGCTGATGCTCTCGCAGGCGGCGGTGCCGCTCCGACAAATCGTCACCGTGGTGAATGGACCGTTAAAGTAATTTCTATAAGGCCCGGCCCATACGTTGGCTTTCATCACGTTCGGCTGCACCGTGGACGCCGCCTGCGGCACGTCGATCGCCGCCGTGGCGGCCGCCAGGCTGCGGGAAAGGCCGCGCGCCGCGAATATAGCCGCCGCCAAAATCAGCGCCGCGCCAAGCTTTAGCCCGTAACGGCGCATCACTGTATCTCCGATTGGTCGACGCCCGGCGGCAGCATCGCGGGCAGCAACGCGCGGCCCCACATGTCGCGCATATGGCCCGCCGTCTCGACCGCCACCTCGCTCCCGCGCACCGAAGCATGATGGAGTCCGTACGCCGAAAGCCCGCCGGCGTTGGCGGCGTCCTGGTATTGCTTGAAGTAAGGCCCGAGCAGAATCGACAGATTGGGCGGCCTGCGCCCGCGCCAGGTCACCGCAAAGACCTTCCCGCCAGAGCCGATGTATTCTTTGACCGCGATTCCGCTCGCAGTTGTCATCTGCTCGACCGTGTATGCCTTGAGCGCGGGCGCGTTCAAGGCCGAGCGCGGCACGTGCCTAACGGTATTCGCATTCAAGGCGGCGGCGTCGGCAGTGACCGAATCGACGGTCTCGCCCAGGACCGCGTGCGCCGGCACGGGCGACGCTACGAGCAGGAGCAGCGCGAAACCCACGACGGCGAAGACGGCGATATAAGATAATTTCATCAAGTCAAACTTTTCGACTCAAAAACGTGTTACGGGTCACGGTCGAAATAGAATAGCTAGTTTGCAAGAGACGAGCCGTTCCGTTCGGGGAACGTTACCTATTATGTCCTGCGGCACTACGCTTGTGAGAACTTTCTATTCGCCGGCGTGGACGGTCTGCGAATCAATAAACACTACAGTTGATTATCGAGCGGCCTACTCAAAGGTTTCCGGCAAGTTTTTCGCAAATGAGACGGTCGCGGGCCTTTCGAGACAGTGAGGCAGTAAGAAAGTAAAAAAGCAAAAAACGCGGAGTCGCACCTTCCACGCTAGTTGGTTTTGTAGGCCCAAAACGGCGGCGATTCGCTCACGCCCGGAATAGTCGTTCCCTTGATTGCGACGAATACTTTGCGGCCGAGGAAGAACGGCAGCCCCCAGTCGAACATTGTCGGCCCGAGATTAGCGCCCAGGTCGTAGAACGCCGCGTTGCCGGTCATGAACAGGCTGTACGCGTTGGCGATGGCGAACTTGAATTTTCCCGTGCTGCCCGTGTTGATTCCATCAAAACCGGTGTTGGTCGCGTGTTGCGCGGTCAGCCCCGCCGGACAGTACCATCGCGATCCAGGGCAGAGCGGCAAGTAGGGATTGTCATAGAAGTAGCCGTTGGAGCCGCTGTCGATGAAGCCGGCCGTCGGAACATTCTGGAAAGTAGTGATGAAATTCAGCTGCGCATTGGCTGTGTAAACCTTAAAGCCGTCAGGGATCATATTGTTGGTCTGAGTATTGACCCCGAAGATCAGTTGTCCGGTCAGTCTCGATGCGCCGTTGGTCGGAGGCAGCGGAAATTTCAGCAGTACCCCGTTGTTGTCGACCGGCAGCAGCGCGACCGGGTTCTGCACCTGCAGGTCGAGCGGCTGCGTGGTCGGAGCGCAGTTGGTCGCGCTACACGTATAGTAGATGGTGGCGGCGGCGCCGTCGTACTGCAGCAGCCCCACGCCGAGGATGCCGTTGAAGTTCGACTGCTGCGGGCTCCGTGCGAACGGCAGGCCGGTCTGGCTGCAGCTTCCGGGGCGGCCGCCTACGGCGGGGAAGTTCGGATTGATGATCTGCACCGGCAGGTCGTGAATCGTCGGCTCGTCGCCCATCGTCACGTCGGCCGTTGCGACCCGTCCCCAGACCGCGAACGAGCCGAAGAACGCGCACTCGGCGATTCTGTCGGAGCCGGACGTCTGCACCGGGAGATGCACGCTAAGCGCCTGTGAAAATATCCTCAGTCCGAACGATCCGGTATCGATCAGGAGCCCGCTGATGATCTGGCATTGGGTCGTGCCGGGTATACATACCTTGATCGCGCCGAAGGGCTGTTCGACCCCCTGGCCGGTGACTCCGTGGGTGACGTTGGCATTCATCACATTGTTGGCGGCCGCGAAAGCCGGGTCTGCCGACGCCAGCATCGCCAGCACCGTGGCCACTATCGCGGACACCATCACGTTGCGCGGCCTCATTTGATCTCCGAAAGACTGACGCCCGCGGGCATCCGGGCCGGAAGATAAGCGCGTCCCCACATGAATCCCATGTGGCCCGCCGTTTCGACCGTCACGTCGCTCGCGTGCACCGACGCGGCATGAAGTCCGAATTGACTCGGCGAGCCGGTGTTGGCGGCGTCGCGGTATTGTTTGAAGTAAGTTCCGAGCAGCGTCGAGACGTCGGGCGGCCTGGGTCCGCTCCAGGTTATCGCGAACACCGTCCCGCCCTGGTCAACATATTCGCTCACCACGGTGTCGTCCGGGGTCGTAATCTGCTCGACGGTGAAATTACCCGAGGTGGGAGCGTTGCGGGCCGCAAGTCCGGGCATCGGATGCTTCGGGTTGGCGCCGGCCGTAGCATCCATCTGCGCAGCGTCGGCGGCTATCGAGGCGGCGGGTTCGCCCAGCGTGGCGCGCGCGGCCGGCGGTGCGCCGATGATGAGGAGGCCGCCGCCTACCAGCACGACACTTAGAAAAGTTACAAATCTCATTATTAATAGGCCCCACAAAAACTCTAACTTGCAGGATCTAGCCAGGCAACGTGAAGAGCTTCGCCGGATCGTGGATCATGCGCGACTCGCGTTGGGATAGTTGAGCTATAGACAGAGCCCGAGACAAAACATTCAGCCCAATCTCTCCGCCATCGGCGGCCCGACCGCATCGCGCGGGCGATTCATCCGCCCGCGCTCGCGTCCGCGCATCCCCAAGTGTCGCCCGACACCTCCAAAGTTGTACGATAGAAGCGGCCCTTGGGCTGCCCTTTGCGGGGGCGCATCCGGGCCGCACAATCTTCGCGCCACGAAGGCGCACGGAAGGGGCAACGTATGATCAATAAGGAGCGATGGAGCAACTTCGTCATGGCGATCGCGGGCGGAGTTGTCGGCGCGATAATGGTCAGCTCGGGATTGCCCGGGCGGCTCTGGCCGGCGGCTACGGCCGACGCGGCCACGCGTCATCATGTGCGCGCGATCGAGGCCGAGCAGTTCATCCTGGTCGATCGGATGGGGATCAAGCGGGCCGAGCTCGTGATGGTCCGCGGCGAGCCGCTACTCGAATTTTACGGACCGACGGGCAAGATCGAACGCGCTTCGATCGGGGTGGATATGAAGGGCACGGCGCGCGCGCGCTTCTACTCCAGCAATGGAGTTTCGCAGGCCGCGCTCGGCGTGACCGGCGAAGGGCGCGCGGGCCTCGCGCTGCTCGACCGGCTGGAGCATCTGCGCGCCACTTTCGACGTCGCGATCGGCGGCGAGCCGACGCTGCGGCTCTATGACGAGAAGGGCGCCCGCATGGGGCTGGACATCACCGAGGCCGGCTCACCGGGTTTCGCGCTGCTCGACCCGACCGGCAAGACACGCGCGGCGATGGTGCTGAGCAACGACGGCACTCCGTCGCTGACGCTGTATGGCACCGACGGCAAGCCGGTAAAGAGCCTGCCGTAGCGCCGCGGCGCAACCACAACCCCCCAGGCGAAAAAACCTCGCCGGGCGTGGATGGCGCGAGGGGCGACACGCCCCCCGCGCCATCCGCGCCCGGCATGCTCCGGCGACGGCAAGGGCGCGCCCGCGCTACGCGCGGCGCGCCGCCGCCGCCGGCTCCAGCAGCGGCTCGTCGGCTGCCGGTTCCGGCAGCCCGAGCCGCTGCAGCACCGCGCGCTGGCCGATCCGCAGGCCGCGGTCGGCCAGTTCCGCCACGATGTCGGCGAACAGCTTGATATCGTTGTCGGCGCTTAACCCCAGCGCGATCCGCGGATAGCGGCGCTGGGGTCCCAGGTTGAGATCGACGATCGGCCGCACCAGGTCGCGCGTGAGCGTGGCGCCGAGGCGCCGCGCGTCGGACTCCATGATGTCGCGGCGCACCGAGTCGTGCACCTGTGCCGCCGCGCGCGAGCCGCCGCCGTCGCGCGGCGTCTCGGTGGTCAGCGTCTACCCCAGTACCGCCTTGCTCACCTGCTTGTCGAGGTACTCGCAGAAGCGCTCGTAAAGCTCGGCGCCGCCGTTTCCGCGGGTCTCGACAAATTCGATCAGCATCGATTCCGGGATGATCGCGGCGGCGTCCGTGCCGATATTCGCGACCGCGCTCAGCAACGCCTGTTTGTCGGCCTCGGTCGCTCCGGGACTGTATTTGCCCAGCCGCAGGGGCTGGCCGAAAACCTCGGCGAACGTCACCCAGTCCTTGAGCACGTAGTTCTTGAACAGATAGGCCCATCCCGCCGCCCGCGCCAGTCCGCCGCGCACCGGCAATCCAGCCTTGGCCTTGGGCGCGTGTACGATGAACTTGAACGGCGCGAGCGGCGCCGTCAGCGGTTGGATTCCGATTCGCGCTTCGTCGTCGGTCCCGGCGTACCATCGCGCGCGCCGGTAGTGCGGCGCCTCCTGCCCCGACGCCTTCGACGATGCGTTCCAGGGCGAGAGCGCCGCGGCGTCGGTCGGCGTCAGCGGCCCTTGGTCGCGCAGCGTGCGCACCAGCAGTTCCTCGCCCGAGATCCAGTCGAACATGAACCAGCGTGGATCGCGCCACACCAGCCGCTTGGGGATCCATTCGCGGCCCGCCGTGTCCCAGATGATCTCGGTCACCGAGAAGCCTTTGCCGACCGCGTCGAGGATGTCGTAGAGCACGCTCTCGAGGTCGAACGCGCCGCCGCCGATGAAGTCGCGCACCAGGTCCGCCGCGCGCTGGTCCTCGGCCGCTTCGGAAGCCGCCGTGACGATTAGTTCGGCGCCGGCGATGGCTTGTTTGCGGGTGCCGATCACGGCCAGGTAATGGAGATCCTTCTCCTCCATCTCTTCGGCGAGTTCCAGGTATAGATAAGGATCGCCGGCTTCGGCCTCGCGCTGGATCGCTATCAGTTTTTCGGGCGTGAGCCCGACCGACGGATGCATCATCGAGTAGATGTTGCGTACCCCGGCCATGGTCGGCGCGGCCTGCTGGCCGCGCAGTTGTTCGGTGTCGACTTCGCGCCCGTACGCGTCATACAGATTCATGCTTTTTCACCGGTCTGGTTTCTGCGCTCTTTTCCTTTTAGGAAGGGGCGGGGCATCCTGAGAGTTTGTGAATTCTTTTCCGAAGCTCTCTTCTTTAAGCCGAAGCCCTCTCTTCAGTCACCCTGAGCGAAGGCTGCCGGAGTCGAAGGATCTCGCGCGGTCCTCCGCGCGTTATCCATGATTTCGGATTTCGGGATTCTGGTGATGAACTCAGATCGACCATGTCCCGCTGGGGTCATCCGTCGGCTGCCAATCGCCTCGGTTTGACGCGCGGAGGACCGCGCGAGATCCTTCGACACGGCTCGCGTGTCGCTCGCCGGCTCAGGATGACCGAAGAGGCAGTCTTGGCTTACTTTCCGCCACCTTCCGAATAATTCACAAACTCTGAGCGAGCGTTGCGCGCGTCCAAGGACCCCCGGGATCTTCCCGAGCGACCATGGTCGAGCGGTGGTGGCTCTTTTGTCATCCTGAGCGAGCGCTGCGCGAGTCGAAGGATCTACGCGCAGCGATTCGATTCTGGTCGCGCCTGGGGTGCGGCGCCGCGCCGCACGGGAACAATCGCTTCGCGCTGATCCTTCGCTTCGCTCAGGATGACCAGCGTGGGTATGCGGCTTGCTAGTACACATCTTGGTATAGGTGGCGCTGGCGTTTGAGAGCCGGCGAAGAAGTAATCGCTGCCGGCGCTCTGCTTTCCGCCAAAACATATTGTGAAATGTCCGGCGGGAGCCTGGTGCCCGCCGCTCCTTCACCGTGCTCCCCTTTCACATCCACGCCCAGGCGCGCGCGCGGCCGCCGCGCGCGGCCAGGGGCGGCGCGTCGGCTTCGTCCGGCGGCCCGAACGGATCGCGCTCGCCGCGCGACGACCGCATCGCGGCCGCGCGCCGCGGCGCCGCCGTGTAGGCGGGTTCCTGCGCGCGGATGCTGCTCGCGTAGTAGGCGAGCGCGCCGGCGATCGCCGCGTCGCCGTGGCGCCCCTTCTGATCGCGCCGTTCGGACACATGCGCGTAGCCGTGCTCGATCTCGAGCGCGCGATGGTCGGCGAGGATTTCCGCGTCGCGCGGCAGCTCGACCATCCCGTCCTCGAAGGCGGCTTTGTAGCGCGGCATGTTATCGCGATACCACTGCGCCGAGAGCATCACCTGCTCGACGCGCGCGCCGTAGCGCTGGCGCGCAATTTCGGCCAGGTATTGCCCGTTGCCGCGCGCGTCCAGCGCGCCGCCGATGAGACGCGGCAGGCGGTCCACGATATAAAACAGGATCTCTTCCTGCTGGCGGAACGGCACCCGGCGCAACTCGACCACGAACGGCGTGCGCCGCACCAGGTTGGGCTGAATCTGCAGCGGCCAGAAAACGCTCAAGTCGCCGTTGCGCCCGAAGTCCTCGCCGAAGCAGCTCATCAGGTTGTCCAGCCCCGCGAGCGCCGGATCGAGGTTGCGCTCGCACCATTCGCGCGCCGCGCCCGCCCGATACTCCTCGGACCGCTCGCTGAACTCCTCCGCCACTTCCCAACGCAGCACCGGCACGCCCGCGCGCATCCGGCTCTCGACCAGCATCGAGCTCAAAAACGCGCCCGCACTCGCGCGCGGCACGCATAGCAGTTCCTCCTTCGCGGCGTCGCCGTACTCGGCGAAGATGCGCGCGCGCCACTCGCGCTCGGCCGCCGCGCTGTAGCGCCGCCCCGCCTTCTGGCAAATCCGATGGTACAGGCCCTCGGCCAGCGCGTCGTCGAGCGTCACGCGATGGAGCGAGAACGGACGCCGCCCCGAGCGGATGTCGTTGATCAGCTCGTTGAACGGATTCTCGGCGCCGTTGTGAGTCGAGATCACGCGCACCTGTCCGCCCCACATCGTGAACGCCATCGCGGCCTTCAGCAGTTCGGGCAGGTTATCGTGAAAAGCGGCCTCGTCGATTACGGCGCGTCCCTGTTTGCCGCGCAGGTTGGAGGGCCGCGAGCTGAGCGCGACGATTTTGTGTCCGGAGGCGAAGCGGATGCGGTAGGCCAGCAGATCGCGGCGCTCGTCTTCCAGTGCGATTTCTTCGATCGCGTGCGCTGCCTTGTTGAACTGCCGCGCCCACGCGGCCGCCGTCTCGACGAACTCGCGCGCCATGTCGCGGTTGTAGCCGAGGTACCAGGTGTCCATCCCGGCCGAGGCCGCGGCCGAGAGCGCGGCGTCGGCCGCCTCGGCCCAGGTGATCCCGACCCGGCGCGATTTCTCCGCCACCTTGACCGCCGAGTTGTCGGCGATCCAGCGCACCTGGTAGGGCAGGAGGACGTCGTGGGCCACGGTGTGAATCATGCTCGGCGCGATTTTGTCGCCGGTTTGTTCGCCGCGCGCATCGCCGGTCGCGCCGCTGGTTTTGCCGCCAGTCTCTCCGCGAGTCTTGTCGTGAGTTTTGTCGGCAACCCGATCGCCCGCCTTGCCGTCTTTGCCGCGCCGCGGCCGCGCCTGGGTAGGCGCGTCGTGGTCGGCTGTTCGCGCTCGCGTATGCTTGCTGTTCATCTCGTCACCTCCCTTTTTTTCACCAACCCTCGCGCAGATTTTTTCACCAACCCTCGCGTCGCCGCTTCCTGTTTGTCCTCTCCCGTTTGAGGCCTTCTCCCGCAAGCCATGTGGGCGAGAGCTCGGAGAAGCGCGCGGCAAGTATCGGCGCGACCGAGACCGTCATTGATCGTTCCGCGTCGTCGCGGCGCTCCCGATCTCGGCGGCGCTCCGAGTTTCCACCGCCTTGGCCGCTTCCCGCTGCGGCTGCGCCGCTTCCTCGCGCGCCGGCGCGTCGCCCGCGAGCGGCTGCGCTACCGCGAACGCCCGATCGTCGCCGCCCGGCGCCGGCATCTCGGCGATCTCGAGCAGCGCCGCACGGATCCGCCTCTCCGCGCTCTCCGACAATCCGCCGCGCGCGCCGCGGCGCGCCGCCGCGACCACCTTGCGCTCGGCCGCGAGCACCCGCCGTCCGATTCCGTTGCGCATCTCCTCGGCGGCCCGCCGCATGTGCACCGACGAGCGGCAGATCGAAGCGACGTTGCGGGCGAGCGCATTGATGTCGATCTTCTTGGGGTCGACCTCCTTGAGTTCGACCAGCACGCGGAACAAGTCGCCCTGCACCAGGCGCATCAGGCCCTCGTTGACCGTGTCGTCGGCCCCGCCCGAGGCGTCGACCACGGCGCGCGCCTGCTCGGTGGCGAGTCGGAGCGCGTTCAGCTTGCGCTCCAGCCCATAGCCGTAGCGCTGAAGCGCCGAAGGCGCGATCTGGCATCCGTGTTCGCCGAGCCAGCGGGCCAGGCCGCGATAGTCGGAGAAGGAGCCTTCGACCAGGCGGCGCTCAAACTCGGCCCGCAGCGCGGGCGTCATGGTTTTGATCTTTCCCTTCGGCGGCATGTTTCACTGACCCTCGCGACGCGGCCGGGAGGTCGGCGCTTGCGCGCTGCTGGTCGTTCTGTCGGTTGACTCGCGATATTTCATCGTTCCGCGCTTTTCTTGTTCACCGACTCTCGCGACGCGCCTCCGATCGACGCGAAGCGATCGTTCCCGCGCAACGCGGCGCCGCCCGCCAGACGCGACGAGAAGCGAATCGCTGCGCGTAGATCCTTCGACTCGCGCAGCGCTCGCTCAGGATGACCGAAGCGGCAGCCCCGGCTCACTTTGCGTCGCCTGCTTAATGAACTCACGAACTCTGAGCGAGCGCCCCCCTCACCAATACTTGCGCGGGCGCGCGATTCCGGCCGGCACCGGCGCCGTGTATTCGACCACGTCGACTCCGCTCGCGGTCAGGCGCCCGTACCAGGTCTCGTTGTCCTCGCCCTCGATTTCCACCAGGCCGCGGTCGCGCAGGTAGGTCAGCTCGCGGCGCAGCGCGTTGAGCGTGATCGCGAGCTTGATGTCGGCCAGCACGCGCCACACGATAGTCTCCGAGACTCCGATCGGGCGGCCCGCGTCGAGCACGCGCAGGATCCGCCAGCGGGCCTCCTCGCGCTGCTTCTGCTCCAGGTTCATCGCATCCATCTCTTTCACTGTTTCACTTTTCCATTTTTCCGCTTGTCCACTTGCTTACGTTTGGGCCGCTTCACCGGATGGCCCCCGTGCGGCCTTGCGATCGGTGGCGCCGCCGCCGCTCGAGCCCGTCCTACAGCGTGTCGATCCGCTCGGCGATGCGCTCCTTGAGTTCGGTTATCTCGGTCCGCAACTCGCTCCGCATCGCGTCCAGCTTGGCGTCCAGCGTGCTCGAGAAACGGATCCAGTCCTCGCGCCGCACGTACTCCAACGGCAACTGCGCCTTGAGCCGCATCACTTCGCGTTCGACCTCGTGCGAGAAGTCGCTGCCTTGGCGCTTGAGCGCGGCCATCTGCTCGGCGGTCGCGCTCTCATGCCGCTCGAACAGCCAACGCAGCGTCCCCGCGTTGAGCGCGATGAAAGCCATCAGCGCCGCGGCCATCGTCCCGAGCGTGTTCCAGCCCATCATTTGCGCTCGGGCTCCGTATGCGCCTTGAGCGCCAGCGCCCCGGCCATCGCCAGCAGCACCATTCCGAGCCCCCGTCCGTAGGCGTCCGCGTCGCCGGTCGTGAAACGCCAGGTCGCCGCCACCTGCACCACCCAGAACACCACGTACATCAAGGCCCCGAGCACGCCGATCACCCGGCCCGCGTCATAGGTCACGTTGTCCTTGCCGGTCAGACAGTCACTCACGAACTTCATCGCGTGTTCTCCGCTTGCGCCTGCGTCGCCTGGTTGGTCCGCGCGCATCCCGCAAGCACCGCGTCGCGCTCGCGCACCGCTCCCTTCAAAATCATCACCGCGGCCGCATACGCGCGCATCGTGTCGGCTGGCGATGAGCCGGGCTTGAGCCCGGCTAACGGCAGTGCGGGATGGGTGAGCGACGGCACCGGGCACGGCGTCTCGTGCAGCACCGGCACCTGTACCATCAGCGGGCGCACCACCGGCGCGGGCGGCGCGCCGACGGTGCATCCGGCGATCGCGGCGGCCATCGCCGCGATCGCGCCGAACGATCCCGCCCGGCGCGACGCGCGCGCAAGTTCGCGACGATACCGCCGAAGAATTACCATCGGCTGAGCTCCGCCGCCTGCGCGTTGCCCCATCGGATCGCCGCCTCGCAGCCGGTGTCGATCCGCGCGCTCTCGAGCGCCCGCGCGCCGCTGGCCGCCGAGCGCATCGCTGCCGCTCCGCTGGCGGTCGCCGCGCGCTCGCGCGCCATCGCCGCCTGCGCTTCTTGTTCGAGCTGCGCACGCAGATGCGCCACCGCCGAGTTCTGGGTCGCGATCGCGCTCTGCAGCGCCGCGTTGCTGGCTTCGGCGTCGGCCAGCGAGGCGCTCAGATGCGCGGCTTCGGCGCGCGCGGCGTCGCGCTGATGAAGCAGCAGCGCGCGGTAACCCAGCGCCGCCGCGATCAGCAGCGCGATCGCCACCGGCTTCCATAGTTGAGCTGCCAACATCGGGAACATCAGCTTGCCGTCCGCCGCGCGTGCCGGCTCAGCTCTGAGGCACGGCCGCCACGGCGGCCGCCGCCACCGGTGCGACGCTGGCGCCCATCGCCACGCCGGCCGCGTGCAACGGCGTCGCGAACGTGGCCGCCGGCGTGACCAGCGCTGGATGCGCTGCCGCCTCGACCGCCGCGGCCACGGTGGCCGCGCCGTGGTCGTCGACCGCCTGCGCGTGCTTGTCGATCGCCGCCGCCAGCTTTTCGACCGCGCTCGCATGATGCTCGAGGGCGGTGGCCTGCGCCGACGCCGCCGCGGGCGCGGCCGGTGCGACCGGCGCTGGTGCGACTGGCGCGGGCGCCGGTGCGGGCAGCGGTGCCACGACCACCTGTGCCAGCTTCGCCGCCGAGGGGACCGGCGCGGCCGAGTTGTTGGTACTGGCCACGGTCGGCGAGCCGGTGGTAGTGAAATGACCGATCACCATCTGCTCGAGCGAGGACAGGCGCGTCTCGATTGCGCTCATCGCGTTGCCCATTTCGGTCATCATCCAGCGCCCGACAAGTGCGCCGACGGCCAGGCCGCCCACCGCGACCAGCACGTAACCTGCTGCCATTCCCGGATCGATATTCATTGCTGCTCCTGTTTCATCCGTTTGATCCTTTTCACCAACCCTCGCGCCGCCGCTCCGAGGTCGCGGCTAAAGTCGCCGCTGGTCCTCTGTTTGCCGACTCGCGATACTTCATTGCCCGCCCGCATTTTTTTCACCAACCCTCGCGCCGCCACCTTTCTCCTCTCCCGTCCTTTTTGATGCCCTCGCCCGCGTGGTTTGCGGGAGAGGGTAGGGTGAGGGTCCCTTTGCGGGCGCGCGCTACTCGTAGGCGCGATTCAGCCATCCCTCGAGGAACACCCGATCGCCGCCGGGACGCCGCCCGCGCTCGAGCGCCGCCAGCGCGCGGTAATAGCCGGCCGCCTCGGCGCGCAGCGCCGCGAGCATCGCGAGCTGGTTGGCCGCGCCCACCGCAGTATTCGTTTCGCGGCCCAGCGCGCCGTCCTCCGCGACCCGGCGGCCGCACGCGCGCAACGCGCGCTGCAGGCATTTAACCGCGTGATCGGGGCCGATATTCACCGCCAGGTCGAACAATTTCGCTCCGATCGGACCCGGCAATTCGCTGTAGCGGTAGCGCTGCCACCAGTCGCGGTAGTAAATCGCGACCGCGTCGGCCTGCGTCAGCGTCGCGATCTCGAGGTCCGGATACTGGCGCTTGGTGATGCCGAACTTGGTTTCGCCGCCCGGGTCGGCGGGGTTGTCGACGTAGCCGCCCTCGTCGCCGAGCACCCGGACGATCGCGCGCGCGAAGGCCGGCGGATAATTTTGCGGTTGCGTGCTGCGCTGGGGATCCATCTTGGGCTGGATTCTCGCAGTCCCGCCCGGTCCGCATAAGGGTGAAATATTTCACCCAAGGTTTGGTGAGAATTAGCGGAAGCCTCCAGCCTGAAAGCACGCGGGTGCGACCGCGCGCGGCGGGCGAAGTTGGAGGAAGTTGTAGGAGGAAGTTGTAAAAGGATAGATCAGCGATCGGGTAAGCGGTGCTGACCTCCTCCCGCAAAACTTCGGGCAAAAGAGTAATTCTAAACCTCCTCCCCCGTGTCTTGGGGGAGGATTGAGGTGGGGGTCGAGCGAGGAAGCGCCGGAAGTCTTTCTCCGCGGCGCTTCCTCGTCCTAATCTTATGCTATGAGCGCGCCGAGTCTCCCGCGCGACAGAGCGCGGCAACTGCGCCGCGACCAGACTGACGCCGAGCGCCGGCTCTGGAGGGATCTGCGGCGGCATCAACTAGGTGTGCAGTTTCGCCGCCAGCATCCGCTCGGGCCGTACATCGTCGACTTCTGCTGCATCGAACGGATGCTGGTGGTCGAGTTGGACGGATGGCAGCACGAAGATCAACGGGCGCGGGACGAGGCGCGGACACGATGGCTCGCGGAGCACGGCTTTCGGGTGCTGCGCTTTTCGGATCGCGAAGCTCTGCTGCAGACCGAGGAGGTTCTCGCAGAGATTCAAAACCGCCTATAGACTCCCACCCCAACCCTCCCCCAAGACACGGGGGAGGGGGTAAATAAGCTCCGACATTGTTCGGCAAACCTGCGCGGAACTGAGTAATTCCGACCTCCTACCTTAAAACTGCGAAGAATTTCAGTAGCTCCGATCTCCTCTCTCAAAAACTGCGGAAAACTGAGTAAGCTCCGATCTCCTCCCTCAAAGTAGCCCTCCTCAAAACTTCGGGGCAGGTCCAGGAGTGAGCAAGCTCCGACATTCTCCTTCACAACTGCGGAAAACTGAGTAACGGCGGGTTCCGTCGTCGGAGTTGTGGGCAAAAGAGTATTTCTAAACCTCCTCCCCCGTGTCTTGGGGGAGGATTGAGGTGGGGGTCGAGCGAGGAAGCGCCGGAGTCTTTTTCCGCGGCGCTTCCTCGTCCTGGTCTTATGCCATGAGCGCGCCGAGTCTCCCGCGCGACAAAGCGCGGCAACTGAAGCATGCGGCACCAGGATGCCGCGCGAGATCCTTCCCGATATTGCTCGCGACCCCGTTCGCTGACTCACTTCGCTCAGGATGACAGTAAAGCCACGGATCGCTGAATATCAACTTATGACTCAGGATGCCGGCCTTTCGGGGACAGAGGCATCGGGCTTCGCGGCGTTGACCTTGGCGGCAACCGCAGCCATCGGAAGCCGCTCCCACTCCGACGGAACGCACATTAGCGATATGACTACTCCGACGATCGAAATCACGGCGCACAGTTCGAACGCGCGCGCGTAGCTCGTAGTGAGATCGTAAATGGCGCCCGCCGCCAGCGGGCCGCACGCCAGCCCCAGGGTGAAGGGAAATCCCACCAGCCCCATCAGCGAGCCGTAGCGCTTGACCCCGAGCGATTCGGCCACCACCAGCGGCGACAGCACGATCGGCCCCGCGACGATCAGTCCGAACACCAGCACGAATAGCCCCAGTATCGCGGTCTGGGTCGCCGCCAGCAGCATCACCAGACTGAGCGCGAGCAGTCCGAAGGCCAGCGCGAGCGCGCGGCGGCCGCCAATCCGGTCCGCCACCACGCCCATCAGCGGCTGTCCGATCGTCGCGAACAACAGCACCAGGCTGAGCGCCCAGGCCGCGGCCGCATCGCCGTAGCCGATTCCGGAAAGATAGGCCACCAGGTGTACGAAGGCGCCCGCTGCCGCCAGCGGATAGAGAAACTGCGCCAGCACGATCATCCAGAACGAGCGCGTGCCGAGCGCCTGCGCGACCTCCAGGCCGGGGACGTCCGCGAAGAGATCGCGGCCACGCGGGATCGCGGCCGTCTCGGCCGCAATCGATGCTTCAGGCGGACGGCTGCGTACCAGCGCGAGCACCATCGGCGCAACCACCACGAACATCGGCGCCCCGAGCACCAGCTCACCGACGCGCCATCCCCCACGTGCGATCGCGTAGCTGACCAGCGGCGCCATCACCATCCCGCCGAGCGACTGCCCGCCCATCACGATCCCCAGTGCGATGCCGCGGCGCTCTCCGAACCAGTTGGAGATCACCAGCGCGGTGGGCACGAAAGTCGAGAGGCCGAGTCCCAGGCCGAGCATCGTGTACGCGCCCAGCATCGGGCCGAACGAATTTGCGCGGCTCGCCGCGACCAGCCCGCCGCCCGCGAGCAGCGCTCCGACGACGATGATGGTGCGCGCCTCGACCCGTTCCAAAAGCCTGCCCGCCAGCGGCGAGCTGACGCCCGAGGCCAGCGCGAGCACAGCGAACAACAGCGACACTCGAGTGCGGTCCCAGCCGAACTGCTTGAGCAGCGGCGCGATGAACAGACCCGCGGTGTTGTAGCCCGAGCCCCAGAGCAGGAACAGCGCGAAAAAGAGCGCTCCGGCAATCAACCAACCCTGGCGTTCGCGGCTCGTCATGCGATCCTCCGAACAGGCGTGGGCTATCGGAACGTTGCGCCGGCGGTGTCCGTGGCGGCCGGAAAAATGCCTCGCCGTTCGCGGCGAGCGCTTCGCACGCTTATCACTGCGGCGGCCGAAGCGATACAGATTACGAGCGCAAGTCCGATCCGGGGCCGGAGAACCGCGGGCCGCGATTCGCGCGACTCGTCAGATGGAGCCGGCGCTCGGGCAAACCTCGCGGCGCGCGTCGGCCAGTACCTGGAATACCCGCCGGCGCGTGCAGCTCAACGCTCGCGCGATCTCCTCGACGCTGCGCCCCGCGGCGCGCAGCGCCAGGATCTGAGTGCGCCGCGGCGGTGGCTTCGGCAACTCGACGCGCTCGCCGCCGAACATTTCGGCCAGCTTGATGGCCGCGCTCGTGCCGACCACGCGTGCCAGCGCGTCGTTGGCGCACGGGCTGTGTGGGACGTACAGGCGAGTACCTCCGAAACTGGCGATCAGCTTGGCCGCCGCTTCTTCACCAATGATCTCGACGATGAACCCCAGCATGAATGTTTGCCCCCCGGGTTTCGATTCGCCTGCGGCTCCGCGTCATCTTCCTCCGCCACCCGTTGGCAGTGCGAAATGGTCTTTTTTGTCGGCTCCTCGACCCTCGCCCCACGCCAGCCAGCAATGGCTCGGGGAGGTTCGGATTGAAGCGGCGATGTTTCAGATCTGGACAGCGGCGTTACTCTGAAGCCAGCAATGGCTCGGGGAGGTTCGGATTGAAGCGGCGATGTTTCAGATCTGGACAGCGGCGTTACTCTGACGCAGCAATTCGGGATGCTGCGTCGCGAGCGACGGCGACGGATTGACGTGGGCCGCCATCGAAATGCCGCTGCGATCGGGATGCGCATGAGGTCTTAGGCGGCCTGCGCGGTTTTGTGCGCCGCCGCGGTCAACTCGTGTGCGATCCGGTCGAGCATCCGCGCGAAGTCGGCGTCGGCCAGGCGGCGGCGCGCGACCACGTTGCAGGCGTGGATGACGCTGGTGTGATCGCGCGCGAAAGCCATCCCGATACGCGGAAACGAAGCCGCTTGGCGCCGCCGTCCCGCCCATCCACCGCCCGCCATCTCGCGGCTGAGATACATCGCAACCTGGCGCGCCCCGGCGAGGCGATGGCGGCGCTTGCGCGAGAGCATCTCACTCATACTGAGACAAAACGCGCGAGCAACGGCGTGTTGGACATCGGCGATCGAGATGCAACTGGGGCGGTCTTCCATGGCGACGGTCCTCCTGGGTATTGGCGCGCCTCCCGCGTGGCACGAACGCTTGTTGGATAACGCGGGGCACGCTAATTGCGTAATCGGGCGCCCGGGCCGCAGACTAAAGTCCATGTCCTGTGCCGCGTGGCCTCGCGAGCGGATACTATCGGGCAAGATCGCACTGGCAGTTGATGGGTTGACATGCGTTGGAAAATGAAGACGGGCAGGCTTTGCGCGGGCGGCGAAAATAGCCCATAAAAATGACTCAGCGAGCTAATTCAGTAAACGTAGCCACGGGAATTTATCCCACAGTGGGAGAAAAATGTCAACTACAGTAGGAGAGGAGGAGTTCCGTCGGCGCTTGCGCTTGATCATGCAACAGTTTGGATCTGTCGCGGATCTTGCGCGCGCGGTCGGAGTATCGGACAACGCCATCTACAAATGGGTCTCCGGCCGAGGCCAACCAAGCATGATCAGTTTGGTCAATCTGGCCCGCGCGGCGCGGGTCTCGATCGAGTGGCTCGCGACGGGACAGGATGCGGCCAAGGGCGAAGGTCAAAAACCGGAATCCGACGAGTACGTATATCTGCCGCGCAATTCCGTGCGCAGCTCAGTCGGCCGGGGAACCGTGCAGAGCCGCCAGATCGTCGATTACCTGGCGTTCAAGGCCGAGTGGCTGCGCCGTCGGTTCGGTGCCGATCCGAAGAGCCTGATGCTGGTGGAAGCGGTGAGCGACTCGATGGCGCCAACGATCGATGAGGGCGATCTGGTGCTGGTCGACCTGCGGGACCCTCGTTTTCGTCATGACGGAGTTTACGTGCTACGGGCGAGCGGAGAGCTGTCGATCAAGCGCATCCAGCGCTGTCCCGATGGCAAGCTGATCATTTGCAACGACAACACCGCCTACGAGCCGGCAGTCGTGGCCGCCGACGGCATTAACGTCGTGGGCCATGCAATCTGGGTAGCCGGCCGGCTATAAAAGCGCGGCTTGGGGCGTTAGGCGACTGAAGCGGCGGCGATTTTGTCCGCCGGGCGCCCGCTGGCGGCGCACGCCGGTTTGCGAAAGCTTCAGCTCGCTATAAATTGGATGATAATCCTACAAAATGTAACTATCAGGATCGGCTCACCCAGATGCCACCACGGCATTTTCGGCCACGCGGCTGAAATCTGTTCGGATTCGCTCACCAGACCCGCTGCACGGCGTGCGATTTCTTCGCAGTCCAGGGTATTGCCGAAGCGTTCGCCGAAACCGGCCGCGGTGACTTATAATCACTGAGCCGATTTCGCGGCTTTGCCACTCGCCCCGGGCGCGAGAGCCTCCGGCATTTGCAGCCATGAGGCGAAGCGCGCCGCAGACGAATCGGGCATAGCGGAAGCACGACGCGACGAATCGAGACGCAATGATTGCACGCGAGCATCGCTACGTACCCAGCCTCGATGGCCTGCGCGCGATCTGCATCGCGGCCGTGCTCTTCATTCACATGCCGCCGCCGAGCGGCCATCCGTGGCTCGAGGCGATACGCAGCCGCGGCTGGTACGGCGTCGACATGTTCTTTATCCTGAGCGGATTCCTGATTACCTGGATTCTCGCGGTCGAGGTCGAGACCACCGGCACGGTCAATCTCGGACGTTTCTATCGCGCGCGAACGTTGCGGCTGCTGCCGGCCTACCTCTCGACCATCCTGCTGGTGCTCGCGGGCGCGTATCTGTTCGAAATCGCCCGCGGGAACGAATCCTACCGGCTCGCGGAGCTATGGCCGCTGTTTCTTTCCTACTCGCTCAATATCTGGATGGCGTCGACCGCGATCTGGCCTTGGGGCGTCAGCCATTTCTGGTCGCTGTGCGTGGAGGAGCACTTCTACCTGTCGTGGTCGGCGGTCATGAAGCGCTGGGGAGGGCGGCGCATCCTGTTGATTTCGCTGATCGCAATTCCGACGGTCTCGGCATATCGAATTGGATGGTACGTGTGGATGAATCACGGACATCTCGCGGCGCCATCGAGAGCGTCATTCTTCAGAATTTACTATGGGACCGACACCCGGATCGACGCGATCCTGGTGGGATGCGCGCTCGCGCTGCTGCTGCGCGAGGCGCGTCTGGAGAGCCTCTGGCGCCGGCTGGAGTCCGTCGCATGGTTTCCGTCGCTGGCGCTGCTCGCCACCATCGGCACTATCGCGTGGGTCACGCAGTATCGATGGCGCACTGAGACTTTCGGTTATACCGTGATGGCGATGGCGTCGAGCACGCTGTTGCTCGCGATCTTCCTCCAGCCGCAGTGCTGGATTGCGCGGCTGCTGGCGGCGCGGCCGCTGGTCCATCTCGGGCGCATCTCCTACGGAGTCTATCTGTTTCACGCGCCGTTGCTGGCAACGCTGGAGGTCAAGCTGCGCTTCTCGACGCATTATATCGAGCCCGCCCGCTACCTTCCGATGTTTGGGCTTCTGGCGCTCGGCTCGGTAGGCGCGGCCGCGCTGCACTATCACGCCGTTGAGCGGCGATTTCTTGCGCTGCGCGGTCCGCGGTCGTTTATCGCGAATTCGCGCGCCGTGCCATCCGCCTCGCCTTCGGCAAGCGCCTCCTCGGATAAGATCGGCACCGAGTCCGCGCGCCACGGCGACGCGTCCGCGCGTGGTCTGGCGCGGGCGCGATTTGAGGCTTCTTAGGATGCGAGCGGCGGCGCGTCGTCCGGCCCATCGGTGGTCCGAGATCCACGGTGGAGTTGCGGCGCGACCTGTCGGGTGGGCTGGAAAGACGCTCCCGTTCCGAATAAAAGCTTGTGAGACAGGGAGATCGATGACGAAAAACTCGTAATCCCCGGGAGCGTCACCTCCGGCGGAGCCCGCTGGACCGCGATCGATGGTTGGCCGCGATGTTTAGGGCGGGCACAACGCAAAGGTGCAGGAGAACTAGAATGGCTAAACGGTTGGGGTTCCTTATTGCCGCGGTCCTGGCGAGCGCCATCGGGTGGAGTGGGCCGGGCGCGCTCGCCCAGATGCCGCCGAACGAACAGGTCACCGTCCTGCAGTTGCCCGCAGCGTCGCCGCACTGGGTTGCGACCATGACCCCACTGGGCGGATCGATAATGATGACGCCGATCGTGCTGATCGACGGCGACACCTTGCAGGTGCTTGGCAACCTCTCGGGCGGATTGGCTGCGATGTTCGCGGCGTCGCCCGACCACAAGTATTTTTACCTGGCGGACACTTTTTACTCGCGCGGCACGCAGGGCGATCGCACCGACGTGCTTTCCATTTACGACGCCACTCATCTCTCGCGCATCGGTGAGATCCCGCTCTCGAATAAGCGCCAGCTCGCGCTTGCCGATCCGACTTCGATGAATGTGACGCCGGACGGGCGCTTCGTGCTGATGTTGAATTTGACTCCCGCGACGTCGGTTACCGCCGTCGACCTGGAAAATAAAAAGGTGGCCGGTGAGATTCAGACCCCGGGTTGCTCGGAAGTGCTGATCCTCGGAGACCGCGAATTCGCCTCGGTATGCGCCGACGGATCGATGCTGACCACGGACTTCGATGACAGCGCCAAGGTGACCACGCAAAAGCGCACGGCCAAGCCCTTTTTCGACGTCGAGAAAGACCCGGTCTTTCAGCTGCCGGCGATGATCGATAAAAAAGCCTACTTCGTCAGCTACCATGGGATGATCTATCCTATGAACCTCGGCTCGAGTCCGGCGGAGCCGGGAGATACATGGTCGTTGTTGAGCGACCAGGAGAAGAAGGACGGATGGAGGCCGGGCGGATGGCAGCCGGTCGCAGGCTACACGCCGGAGCATCTGATATTCGTGCTGATGCATCAGGGCGGCGAGTGGACGCAGAAGGCGGGTGGCCCGGAGGTCTGGGTGTACGACGTCAACGAAAAAAAGCGCGTGGCGAAGATCCCGATGCCGCTGCTGTCCAACGCTATCCGGGTGAGCCAGGATGACAATCCGCTGCTGTTCGCGCTGGTCACGAGCGAGTCGAAGCTCCAGGTTTTCTCGGCGCTCAAAGGCAGGTACTTGGGCACGGTCAACGAAGTCAGCCAGCATCCTTACACTTTGTTCGGGCTGTAGGAGTTGAGCGGGAGGTCCGCCGGGCTGCGCGCGGGGAGCCAGGTGGGATCGCGGGGTAGGCGATGCTAGTGGCAATGCTGCGGGCGAGAGCTGGCAGGATATAGGATCTTGCAGGATATATTGGATGGGGAGCGCCGCGGTAAACGGCCTCGGGAATTGCGGGCGCGCGCTTTGAAACAGGAGACGGCGAATGGACGCACTGGTGGAACGTCTTTCACGAACGGTGGCGCAGCGGACCTCGCGGCGCGGCTTTCTGGGTTACCTGGGCAAGGCGCTGGTGGGCGGGATGATGATTCCGCTGTTGCCGATCAACCGGGTGGTTGAGCAAGCGCAGGCGCAGATGAGCGCGGAGAGCGGGGCCGGGGCGGAAGCCGAGGGCGGCGATCTGACGAGTTGCGATTACTGGCGCTACTGCGGCTTCGACGGCTACCTGTGCAGTTGCTGCGGGGGCGCGCTGACTTCGTGTCCGCCGGGGACGGTGGCGTCGCCGACCTCGTGGGTGGGGACGTGCCAGCATCCGACCGACGGCAAGGAGTACATCATCGCGTATCGCGACTGCTGCGGTAAGGACGTGTGCAACCGCTGCTTCTGCGACAACAACAAGGGGCAGGTGCCGATCTACCGGCCGCAGTTGGACAACGACATCATCTGGTGCTTCGGGGCCAAGAACTTCGCCTATCACTGCACCACGGCGATCCGGCTCGGCGCCAAAACCTGACGCAAGATGTGACAAGCGGCAGGCGGCCGCGCGGCTGAAAGCCGTGCGGCCGCCCTGCGCGCATAGGGAACCAAACAGCGGGAGCCGCGCGAGCGCGCGGCTCCCGCTGTCTTGTCTGGCACAGTTGAGCTTGCACAGTCGAACCTGGCGTGGGCTGGGAAGGGGCGTGGCAAGCCAAAGAAAAAGCCCTGTCGCGGGACGATGGGCCTTCGGGTCTAGGCTCGTTAGCAAAAGAGGGGCGAAGCCGCGTGCGGATGCGCGCGGCTTCGCCTTCGCCGGTCGTATTTAGACGCGCCGTGCTCGAGCGCGCCGCCGCGTTATTCGTTCGCGGTCTTGGCTCCCGGACGGGCGAGCGGAACGATCTGCGCGATGTCGCACTGGATCATCGCGCTCAGTTTGTTGTCGATCTGGTAAAACCGGGTGGTGTTGATCGACGAGACGGCGGCGCGGAACTGGGGAACGAACTCCTTCTGCACATCCAGGCGCGCCTGCTTGATCGCAATCACCTCGTCGAGCTTGTTCGTCGCGTCGGCGTCGGTGAGGGTCTGGTAATGTTCGGCGTAAGCTTTGACCTCGGCGGCGTGGCGGTCGTCGAGCTTATCCATCTTGGCTTCGTAGGCGTCGTACAGGGGCCAGAAGGCCTTGGCCTGCGCTTCGGTTAGATTCATATTTGCGCCCACGATGGCCTTGCGGTCGGCACGCGCAGCCGCGATATCCAACTGTCGTTGCGACTTGGAGCTATGGTGCGAACTGCTTTGGGCCGCCGCGGGGTGAACCACGCCGAGCGTGCAGAAGACCGCGAGTGCGGCACCGGCCGCGAGATACTTGATAACGCTCATCAGAAATTTCCTCCCTCGAAGCGGCCCGCCGTTGGCTTTGGCAAAATCGGCGCAAGCCGTCCGGGAGAAGCTATCCGAAGCGCGCGCGGTGCTCAAGTGCGCCACGCAAGCGGCACGCGCGCCAGAGGCGGAGTTCCGGATTGCCGCGGCGGGAGCGGCCGCGGTTATTTCTTCTTGCAAAAGGTGCGCACGAAAGTCACGAGGCCGTGAATTTCCGGATCGGAAAGTCCGTCGCTCCAGCTTGGCATGTCACCCGGCAGGCCGGCCGAGGCGCCGCCGCCCTTGATAACTTTGAACATCGTATCGTCCGAGATCTTCTGCATCGCGGCGCAGTTGGCAAAATCCTGCGGATTGGTCGCCAGCGACGACGCCGAGGGTCCGTCGCCATGGCCCTCGGGCCCGTGGCATTTCGCGCAGAAGGAGGTGTAATTGTCCTGGGCACTGTCGGCCCGTGCGGGCGTCCTGGCGATCACGAGGATCGCCGCAATGCCCAGCAGGGCCGTCAGGGTTTTCATCTGTCGCATCCTTTTCCTTTCGTCGCAGTTGCGGATCAGCCGGGCCCGCGCGCGCTAATGGGAACGCTTGAGGTATTCGGTCAGCGCGCGGGCATCCTTGGCCGGAAGGTTCGCCTGGGTCCGCATGTGCATCATGATAACGTTCCACTGCTCCGGCGAGAACTCCGAGCCGGGTCGAGCATTATGGCATTGCGCGCAGTAGACCGGCCATAGCTTCGCGCCCTCCTTGAACAACTCGCGTTGCTGCTGCTGGTCGTTTTCCGTCGCCCATGCCTGCCCGGCGCTTAGCACCAGCAGCCCGATCGCCAGTAATCGAATCACGATGCGTTTGCTCAGTGTGGTCATTCTCATGCGAGTCCCCGTCCTGCCGGTCTCCATCACGCCGCCGCTGGTCATGCCACTCCTCCCGGAAGTCCGCTTCAAAAGCCGACCGCGAATTGGGTCAGAATCGCCTGATCGTTGGGGGTCGCTCCGACGCTGCCCACGGACGGCGTGCTCGCGCCGTCGAAGGTATAGGAGGTGCCGCCCGCCCGCGGCAGTTCGAGGTCGAACTCGGTCTGCCACACGATCGACGGCGCTATCCAGTAGTCCAGACCCAGCGCGACCTCGCGCGCATGCGGCGCGAAGGCCGAGGGCGAACCGCTGAAGCCGAAGCTGGGATTGGTCGAGATCTCGTCGGTGACCACGGCACGCTGGTTGACTCCGGAGTAACGCACGAGCGGCTCGAGCTTGGCGAGGTACTTGTCGAATTCGCCCAGGCCGGGAATGTGCAATCCGTTGAGAAAGTAGCCGGCCTGGAAATACCATCCCTGCCGGTTGTCGGGGCCGGATCCGGCCGGCATCTGCCGGTAGGCTGAGATCCAGGCGCCGCGCGTCTGCAGGTTGCCGCGCAGGTAGGCGAAGTCGACGCCCCAGGCATTCAGCCACAAGCCGTTTTGCCATTTGCCGTTGTAGGTCGAGGCGCCCAGCTCGAGTCGTCCCAGGTTGCTATCGAGCGGAAATGGATACACGCGGAACCGTCCGCCGTAGGCTTTGCCGTTGGTGTTGGTGGTGATGTTGGTCGAGCCGTTGAGCTCCTGGCCGACGACCGGCTCCGGCAAATTGGAATCATAGCTCGGCCCGTTGGCCACCCAGACCGTGTAGTCGGCGTCCTGGCCGAGCTGGCCCCATTGGTAGCCGCCGCGCAACTGCATCCCGACATCGCTTGGCGGCACCAGCGCCGCCGCCCCATAGGGCAGCGGGGCAGTGATGAAGCGGTTAACCCAGAACGGTCCCTGGGTTTCGTAAAAATCGCCGAAGGGCTGGTCGAAAATGCCCAGCACCGCTTCCATGTAGTCGTTGAGGAATATCTGCGCGGTGACGACCGGAGCGTCGAACGAAGCGCCTGAGCCCGGATCGTAGCCGGCTTCGAACGTGCCCTCGAACGCCATCCAATCGTTGAGGCGGAAGAGCATGATCGGTTCGAAATCGAGCGAGAAGGTATTTTGACCCAGCTTGTGGTCGTAGATGTAGTCGACGGCCGCGCCGCCCGCGATCGTGAATTGATGCGAGCCCCAGTAGCCGCCTAGCAACCTGGCGAGCTGTGGCTGTGACGGCCCGGCCGACACCTGCGCCTGGATCTGCTTGAGCTCCTCGTCAGTCTTGGCCTGCAACTGCTGATTGCTGGTTTGCAGTTGCTGAGTAGTCGTTTGAAGTTGCCGATTGGTGGTGCGCACCTGGCTATCGTTGGACTGCGCCTGCGACTGCACCTGGTCGAGTTTTCGTTCAAGCGCCTCGATCAGTTTGCGGTCGTGCGCACGATCCGCCCGCAGTTGACGCAGCTCGCGTTCGACCTGCTTGAGTGCCTTGGCTTGTGCCTCCGCGTCATCCGCCAACGCCCGGGGCGCGCCCGCCAGGGAGGCGATCGCTAAAACCACCACCGTCAAGACGACCGTCGCCAGAACCCCAGCTCCCGCTTTTGTAGAAGCCATCAGTACCCCCCTCGAGTGATACGGCCATAAACCAGGCCGCCGCACAGCCGGATGGAGCAACGAGCGTGCCCGGTGATGCTTTCCTCCAAGCCCGCCGGTGCGGCGTATTAACCGAACCCGGCAAAAAATTTATGTGTCCAAGGGCCTGAAGTGAAAGTAAAGACGACACCAGAGCGCAGAAATCGTTCCCTAAAGAACCAAATAATCTCGATGCGCGGAGAGTCGCTGCGGCCGTTGGCGCCATTAATGTGTATCGATCGGCACCAAGGCTTCGGAGAGATCGTATCGGAGAGATCGTAGAAGAGGTTTTGCGCCGCATTGCGCGCAGAATTGCCCAGCGAAAGGCAGCGATACCTCGCGCACCGCGGATCACGCCGCTACGGAAGACTATGACGCCGCGCCCATAAGCATTTCGAAGATTTGGATGATCGCGGGACCGAGAATGATGAGCATCATGGCGGGCAGAATCAGCAGTACCAGCGGCAGCAGCATCTTGACCGAGCTTTTTTGCGCCGCCTCCTCGGCCATCAGACTCCGCTTGGCGCTGAGCAGCTCGGCCGCCGCGCGCAACGAAGGGCCCAGACGCCCGCCGATTTCCTTGCTCTGGATGAATACCGCGCCAATTGCCTTGAGGTCGTCGACGCCGGTCCGCTGGCTGAGGTTGGCCATCGCGTCCTCGAGCGAAACGCCGGCGCTCATCTCGGCCGCCGCGGTCGCCAACTCCTTGCCCAGCACGCGGCCCTGCCGCGCGGTCTCGCGGCCGACGACCCTGATTGCCTCGAGCAGTCCTTGTCCGGCCTCCAGCGTCACCACCAGCAGGTCGAGGATGGCCGGCAGTTCGTGCTGGATAGTCAGTTGGCGTTTGCGTCCCAGGTTTTTGACGATACGGCCGGGTAACAGGTAACCGATCACCGCACCGCCCAGAACGGCCGGAATCCACCACCTTGGATAAAAGTGCGCGATCACGAGGCCGGTCAGAATTAACAGCACGAAGGAGATAACGCGTGTCGCCCGAAAGACCGCCAATTGCTCGACCTGGTTGAAGCCGGCCTGGGTCAGCGCGATGTGGGTTTGCTGAACCTCGGGCGCGTTCTGATCGGCGGCGGTTTTTTTGACCCACCATCCGAGCAATTGCCCCAGGACGCCGCCCCATTGAAGCGATGACCGAGCGAGGCTGCTGGAGTCGCCATAGCTCGCGGCGGTACGCTCGCGCGCCCAGGAAGTTCGCGGCTGCTCCGCCGTCAAGCCAAAATACAGTGCCATGACGGTGGCAATCGCGAGGAAAAAGACGGAGACGGCGATCATGTAGGACATGCTAAAAATTCACCCGCGCCATTCTGCGCATCACGAAGTATGCGATTGTGTCGAGCACGATCGCGGTCTCGAGCATCTTTATCCCGTACTTGTTATGGAAGAGCGGGCGCGAATAGGCCGGGTTGATGAGGCTGAAGGCCGCCAGCACGATGAACGGGAGCAACGTGACGATGATCGCGCTGGCCCGCGACTGCGCAGTGAGCGCGCGCAACTGATGCTCCGCGCGCTGACGGTTGCGCATCCCTTCCGACACGTGCAGCAGAACCTCGGCCAGGCTGTTGCCAACGTCGGTTTGGACGCGCACCGCCGCCACCAGGAAGCCCAGTTCTTCGACCGGTGCGCGCTGGTACATCGCCTCGAGCGCCAGCGGCAGAGCCATCCCGAGCTGGACCTGTTCGATGATGAGACGCAGCTCGCTGGAGAGCGGCTCGGGCAGATTTTGTCCGGCCATCTGGAGCGCGCGCAGCATCGTGTGGCCCGACTCGAGTGCGGACTTGAGCAGATCGACCAGATACGGCAGTTGCTCGCCGAGCAGCTTGAGCCATTGTCTGCGCCTTCTGCGCAGGTACAGCAGCGGCATCGCGGCCGCTGCGACACCGAAGAGCAGCGCGGCGGGTGGGCCCAGCCACTCGCTGGAAAAGACTGTAGCCACAACGAACAGAGCCGGTATCGCGATCAGCATCGGAGCGCTCGCCTGGCGCATGGTCTCGCTGAGATAGCCGCCCACCCACGGCAGCTCGCTCAGCCACGCAAGCACCCGCGCCATCCCGTCCTTGGGCGCGGTCCATGCGCGCTGCGTGCGCGGACCCGTCGGCGGATTCGCAAGCCGCCGCTCCAAAACCCGGTCGCGCGCGCTCTGCTGCTCTCGCCGGTTCGCGTAGTACGCGATCGCGGGACTTAGCAGCAGGACGAAGCAGATGAATGTGACCAGCTCCGTCATAATGTCATCGAAATCTTTGGTGCCATCGAAGTCTTTGGTGTCATCGAGTTGGCGTCATTGCAGGTCACGTTGGACGAACATCGATTGCGGGATCGCGAAACCGGCGGCCTCGAAGCGCTCGGTGTAGAAGGGGCGGGTGCCGGCGGTCTTGAAGTGGCCCAACACCTTGCCGGACGGGTCGACTCCGGTGCGCACGTATTCGAATAAGTCCTGGGTCAGCACGGTATCGCCTTCCATCCCGGTGATCTCGGTTATCTTGATGATCTTGCGGGTGCCGTCGGAATGGCGCGCGAGCTGGATGATCAGGTTGATCGAGTTGGCGATGTACTGGCGCATCGCCTTCTCGGGTAGCGCCACTCCCGACAGCAGCATCATCATCTCCAGCCGTCCCAGCGAGTCGCGTGGAGAGTTGGCATGGATGGTCGCCATCGAGCCGTCGTGTCCGGTCGACATCGCCTGCAGCATGTCGAGCACCTCGGCGCCGCGCACTTCGCCGACGATCACGCGGTCGGGACGCATGCGCAGCGTATTGCGGAACAGCTCGCGTTGCGTGACCTCGCCCTTGCCCTCGACGTTGGGCGGGCGGGTCTCGAGACGGAAGACCTGGGGCTGCTGCAAAGCCAATTCGGCGGCGTCCTCGATCGTGATGATGCGCTGGTCTTCGGGGATGTAGGTCGATAGACAGTTCAGCAGGGTGGTTTTGCCGCTGCCGGTGCCGCCGCTGATCAGGATGTTTAGGCGGGTGAGCACCGCGATGCGCGCGAAGTCGGCCATCTCCTGGGTCAGCGTGCCGTTGGCAATCATATCTTCCATCCGAAAGCTATGGCCGCCGAAGCGGCGGATGCACAGTCCGGGGCCGTCGATCGCGAGCGGCGGTATGATGGCATGCACGCGCGAGCCGTCGGGCAGCCGCGCGTCCACCATCGGCGAGGCTTCGTCGATGCGCCGGCCTACGCGCGACACGATGCGGTTGATGACGCTCATCAGGTGTTGATCGTCGCGAAAGCGCACGTTGGTCTTGTGAATTTTGCCGTTGCGCTCGATCCATACGCTGCGGTAGCCGTTGACCAGGATGTCGGAGATGTCGTTGTCCTGGAGCAGCGGCTCGAGCGGGCCGAGGCCCAGCATGTCGCTGGTGGTGGCTTCGATCAGGCGTTCCCGATCGGCCTCGGCCAGCAACAGGTGATCCTGTTCGACCAATTCGTCGATGACCGCGTTCACTTGCGAGAGCAGCGGCGCGTAGCCCGCGTCCTCGAGCTTGGTGACGTCGATCTTCTTGAGCAGCAGATCCTGAATTCTGTCCTTGAGCGCCCGGAAACGCCCCTTGCCGATGTCCTCGACGGAGGCGGCCGTTTGCTCGCGCGTGTCGGGGGCGAATAGCGAAGGCCCGGCGGTCGAGGGCGCTTGCCCCCCGTCGCCTTGCAGACGATCTATAAGACCCATCGGCGGCGCGTCCTCTAGCGGCCCATCGCATTCATCAGCTTGGAGAAGACGCCTGGCTTGCGCGCGCCGTCGGGGTCGTGGGGAGCGCCGATCAGCGTCTGCGCCAGCCGTTGGACCGCGAGCAGCATCGGCGAGTCCGCCCTGAGCGAGGAAAGTCCGTCGCCATGCGCTTCGGCGGCAGCCAGCGCCGCGTCGTCATGCGGAATGCAAAAGGCCACCGGGCGATGCAACGCGGCCTGGATCTTCTCCAGCGAGACCGAATGCGCCGGGCGATAATGGTTGAGCAACAGGTCGAGCGTGACGTGTCTGAGCTTGAGCCTTTCGAACAGGTCAAGGAAGCGCTGCGCCGCGCGCACGGCGGTTATCGACTGGTCGAGCACGTACAGCACGTTGCCCGCGCGCTCCCACGCCGCCACCGAGCCCTCGTTCACGTGATGTCCGCAATCGACAAGTATGTAGTCGAAGAGCTGCAGCATCATCCCGATGGCGGCCTCGATGGTGCCCGGCGAGACCATCTCGCCGTCTTCGATCCGCGCCGGCGCGGCCAACAGGTACAGTCCCGAGGCATGCTTGCTGGTGGCCGATTCCAGGCGGATCGAATCGAGGCTGCTGGTGGGGTCGGCCAGTTCGCCGATCGAGTGGATGGTCTCGAGGTCGAGGATCGCCGCGAGCGAGGCCGACTGAAGGCCGAGGTCCACCAGCGCAACCTGCTTTTGCGTCAGGCGGCGCAGCGCGAGGCCCAACGCGACCGTCAGGCTGCTGACCCCGACCCCACCCGAAACGCTGACCAGCGCGTAGGCCGCTTTGCTCACCTGTCCGCCGGCGCTTCGATTGATTTCGCTGACCGTCCACAGCGAGCGCGCGAGGTCGATCGGGTCAAGCGGCATGAACAGAACTTCATTGGCGCCGGCGCTCAAGGCGCCGCGCACCGCTTCGGGCGTTCGCTTGGTCACCACCGCCGTCACCTGCGACCAGTTACCGCTCTCGACCCACGGCTGCAGCTCCTCGTCCCACAGACCGGGGTCTTCGTCGAGCAGTATCATCAAGATGCGAACCGCGTCGCTTTGCGCCAGCCCCTGCGCAGGGGACGCGACCTCGGCGATCTCCATCCTGAGGTCGGTGAGCGCGGCCAGCGATTCGCGCACTGTAATGCGCTGCGCCGGCGTCCCCCCGGCCAGCGAGATATTGAGGCTGGCACGCCGCCTGTGCTGGCCGGTGTTGAGGCCGTTGCCGTGGTACGGAACGGTATTGACGCCGTTGCCGTTGTGCTGACCTGAACTCATACTCCCTCCGGCTGATTCACGGCGGCGCCCGCGCCGACGCGCCTATTCACTGGTCATAATCTGGGTAGTCCAGGGCGCAGCGTCTGACCGTCGGTACGCTCGCCAGCAGGCGCCTGCGGGTTCCTGTCACAAGCGGCCGGGCGACCAGTCCGCCCGAAGGTGCGGGCGCGACGTGTCCCGCGATCGATCCATCTCGCGTCCGTTCGCGATACATCATCTCCAGTTTGAACATGACTCATCATTTGGAAATGCAGACCACACTCTAAAATGCAGACGAAACCCGCATCGTTCAAAAAGGGAGCATGATCCATACCAGTAAGACGATTAGTCAATGTACGATCGCTCTGTCGAATAGCCATTGGGCTTCCCGCTATTGGATCGCTCCTTGCACAAAGATTGACTGACGTAGACTTGAAGCGAAGGTATGGATGAGCGCGGCCGGGGACGGCGGAGTCAATTCACGGTCGTCTCGGCGCAGCGCTGTTCGTCCGACTCACGCAGCGGCTGGCGCGGATGGCAGAGGGGAGCTGAAACGCATGACAATCTCAAATCGGGCAAAACCGACAAAAAACGGACAAAGGAGTCGCCCCGAGTTCGAGGCCGCGGATGCCGGCAGCAATCTTTGAGGCGAACCAGCCGTGACGGTATCAGCATTGATAATAGATGATTCACCGTTTGCACGAAAAATCATCCGCCATCATTTGGTCAGGCTCGGCTTCCGCGTCGTGGGCGAAGCCGAGAATGCCGCGCAGGGCCTGCGGCTTTTCAGAGAACTCAAGCCCAAGCTGGTCACGCTGGATGTGATGATGGCGGAGCGTGAAGGCGTTAGCAGCCTGGCTGCCTTTCGGACGATGAGAAGTGAGGCTCCGGATGTCGTGGTGGTGGTGGTGAGCGCGATACCGTTCGAGAAGACGCGCGATACATTTTTGAACGAGGGCGCTACAGCCTATGTGATCAAGCCGTTCAACCAGTTCTCGTTCGAGCCGGTGCGGCTGAAGTTGCACCGAATCTTTCCGGCCTTGATCGCGTAGCCGCCGATCCTTGTGGCTGGACCCGGATCCGCGGGCACGACAAGGACGTCCGAAGATTCAGAGCGCACGAGACTAATATGCAAGACTTAATACGCAAGAGTAATACGGGAGAATAATATGGATACTGTGTTCCACAATGACGTCGATGATGCTCCTATCGATCAGACAGCCATTCAGGAATTGCGCGACGAAGGCGAAAACCTGCTGAGCGATATGGTGGAAATGTTCATCGGCGAGGTTCCACGCCAGTTGGCGACGCTCGAGGAGGCCCTGGCCAAGGGCGACGCGGGCGCCACCAGGCTGACCGCGCATACGCTGAAGGGCACCGGCGGCAATTTTGGCGCCTCACGGATGCAGGCGCTCGCAGGCGCGATCGAGGAAAAAGGCCGCAGCCGCTCGCTCGATGGCGCCGCCGCAACATTCGTCGGGTTGCGCGCCTAGTGCGTCCGGGTTCGCGAGGCTCTCGAAGCCGAGCGCGGGTCGGGGTCGGCGGTGGCCAAGACGTCTTCAGTGCCGACTCATCGCATCAACTGAAAGAAGCGGAATTTCATGACGCCGCCTTTTACAGACAGCGTGTGAAGTTCGCCAACCTATGATTTGTATCGCTACTCGCGGCTTTCCAGGGAGTCAAGAAACGCCTGCGCCATCGCACTACAATTCGTACTGGTGTCCGTGCGGTAATAGAGGATTCGATTGTTAATCGGATCGCCTGCGAAAAACCATTCATACAACAGGCCGCGGCTGCCGAATTGCTCTCCGATCGCATCCCACGCCAGTTTCATGATCCTTACCCGTTCCTCGGCAGCCATGCTCGCGCCGCGCAGGTATTGCGAAAGGACTTCGCTCAGTTCCGGGTTGCGAAAGTCTTTTTCGGTTGGGGTCATTATAAGGCCGCTGCTGCCCATCATTCGAATGGTATCGACGGCCTGTGTATGCGCCTGCGGCAGGAAGATTCGAATCGTTGTCAATCCGATGAGGGTCTTGCCTGGAACTCCGTACATCGAACCGACACCCGGAATGAAGCTGGTGGCGGACGCCGCTGTTCCCGGCGCTTTGGCGGTGGCGAGCTGCCGTTGGTTGTTCCAGATTTCATGGGCGGTGGAGGTCAGCAGCCCTTCCGCGAGTTCGACGTTGGCCACCAGCGCCCCGAGCATCTCCTGGTACCGGGGCATCTCGCTGCGTCCGACCGCCTTGGCGACCAGGCTTGCGACGCCGGTCATGAAGCGCAATTTCACAACACCGCGGATGGCGGCCTGCAGCAGCAGGAAGCCGGGAATGCTGGGCGAGATCAGGTTGTAGGTATCCACGTCGCGAGCTCCAAAGACCCGCTCCCAGGGAACCAGTACCTCCTTGAAAACCGCGACCGCATCTCCTTCGTCATAGCGGCTGCTCAGGGGACGATCATACGAAGAGCGGCCGGCGTCGTAAGGCTCGCGGCAGATAAAAGTCAGTCCCGGAGTTGCTACTGGCAAGGCAAATACTATCGCGTACTCGGCCTCGTTAGACCGTCGCGGCATGTAGGGTGCGACCAGAATCTCGTCGCTGATTGGCGCGAGAGTCGAAAGCATCCGTGCTCCCGTAAGCACGAGCCCGGCGCTGGTCTCCTTGACGATTCGAAGCCCTGCCTGGGCTTCGAGGCCCTTGGAACGATCGATTTGCGGATCGACGAGCGTGTGAGTGAGCGCCAGATCGTTGTCGCGGCAGAGCTGGTAGTATTTCCATGTATTGTCGCCGAAAGCCCGCTGGTTGCGACCGAGAAGGTCGCGAATCGCCGCGAGGTCGGCGACGTATGCGTTCATGTAGTCCGGCAGACGACCCATCATTCCATTAGTCAATTCGGCGCGGGCACGTTCGCCGCGCACCCTACGCTCGACGTCTTCAAGTGTAGTGGGAATCAAAAACGACGTGCTGACCGGTCCCGCCGCGCCGGGTGAGCGGTAGGTCATTACGTCCTTGAAGCCCTGCTCATGCTGGCGATCGTAGAGGGCGGCAAGCTCCCGAATGACTCCTTGCAGCGGCGCATACTTCGTTACGTCGCGGACCAGCTCTCCGTTGATGTAAATACGCCGATCGTCTCTAAGTCCTTCGACATACTGCTTGCCGGTTCTCACACCCATAGCCAGTCCTCTCTACGGAACATTCGTGCGATAGAAGATGATTTCGACTGAGCGGCCGCGCGTGGACGCCCTTAAAGCCGGCGGTTAAAAGGTTTTCAGTTCCAGAAAATCAGGGACTTCGGAACCTATCCCCAGACGGCGCGCCTCTTGATAAATGGCGTACCCCGCGGTGACGTCCTGGACCGCCGTGCCGACGGACTTGAACAGTGTGATCTGCGCGATTCGATCGTCCGCGTCGCGGCCCGCTGCGCGCCCGGCGACTACCTCTTGCAGTTCGACGACTTTACCGCGGTCGTACGTGCCGTTGGCGAGCGCATCTATGACGTCGCCCGATTCCTCTTCGATTTGCCTGGTCTGGCAATCGATCACGATCCGGCCGGCGCGGGCGAAACATTCCGGATCAATTTCGCGTAACTTCGGCATCGTCGAACCAATCGCGTTGATGTGCATTCCGGCGCGCGCCCACGCCCCGCGAAAAGCGATTCCGTCGCCCTTGCCGGTGGTATTGGTGGCGACCACCACGATGTCGGCGCCTTCCACGCAGCTTTCCGGGCTGTCGCAGGCTTTGACTTCGATTTTCAGCTCTCGGCTCATGCGCTCGGCGAACGCCACACGGCGCTCACGATTCGGACTGAACGCGGTGACCCGCTCGACCTCGCGCACCGCGCATACGCCGAGGAGATTCGTGCGGGCTTCCAGCCCCGAACCGATCACCGCCACGCGCCGCGCGTCAGGGTTAGCCATGTACCTGGTCGCGACGCCGGTGGTGGCGCCGGTCCGCGCCGCCGTCAGATAGTGGGCGTCCATCATCGCCAGCAGCCGTCCGCTGGCCTGCTCGTAGATCGCGATAAGATAACGGACGCCGTCTTGCACGGATCCGTGAAAGGCCTTGAAGCCCATGATACCGCTGCCGTTCATGACGGTCGGCATGAGGCGAAAAAATCCTCGTCCGTTCGGCAGGTTGAGACGCGGCGGCAGCACCACCTGTCCCGCGGCTTGCTCGCGCACGCCGGCCTCCACGGCCGTCACGAGCCTTCGCATGTCGGCCAGGCGCTCCACCTCGCGCGCGTTCAACAGCAGCATCGGGGTATGGCCTCTCAGACCGGATTGCGGCCCACGAAGAAATCGCCGTCCGGCTCGGGCCACGGATTGAGCCCGCATTGCTCGAGAGCACTGCGCAATGGCCGCAACTGCCGATCCACCAGGCGCATCGTGGGCTGCCGCAGCGGGCCACCATTGAAGCCCTGCAGCCAGCCTTGATATTTCCAGAGCATCCGATGGAGAAAGTTGGAGCCGGCCAGCAGCGACATCGCCTGGAGATTTGCCAGCCGTGCCGGATGGATCTTCCAGAACAGCTTCATCGCCTCGGTGAACTCGCCCTCCTGCGTCAGGGCGAACATTTTGGGGATGGTCGGTCCGTAGAACTCGTAGTTGCTGGTGCCCATGAACTGGATCGGCACCAGCGATGCCAGCGGGATACCGTCCCATTCCAGCGGCGAAGTCACGATCACCCGTTTGCCGAGCGTCCTATACGTTTCGACGAAGCCGCCGATCGTCGGCATACCGCCTTCCGCTTTGATTGCAACGATATTGGGTACGTCGTCGACCAATTTGCGAAGCAAGTCGATTTCCATTCCGGCGGGATGAATTCGCTCGAAGCCCCACAGCGGCACCGGGAAGAGGATCACTCCCATGTCGACCTGGTCGCAGAAGGCCTTGGTGTAATCGTAGATGTCCTGGCTGGTACGCGCATAGAAGTTGGCCGGATAGGCAAGCAGCACCAGTTCCGCGCCAGCTTCGTGCGCGGCGCGCGCGACGGAGACGTTCTGCGCCAGGGTGTTGAAGGAGGCGTGAAATATCAGATGCAGCTTGCCGCGCGCCTCATCCGCCGCCCACTGCGTAAAGCGTATATACTCCTCGGGCGTGGTCGCGGTTTCGGCGATCAGCAACGCACCCCAGAAGCCGTATTCGATTTCCTTGCGGACATCGTAGCGAATAGCCTTTTCGTTGAGCGCAGCGAGATCCGCGGTAAACGTGGGATTCACCACGTTAGCCACTCCACGCATGGTGGCCCATGCCCAATCGCGCGCCTCTTTCTTACTATAGTTTGCCACGTACTTATCTCCGTCGGCGCTCAGGCGCCCGTTCTATGATGTCCCCAGATGCTGCCGGTGCGATGCAATTGCACCTGCCAGTCGCGATCGTCGACCGTTCGCGCGCCCCATCCGTACTCGACGCTGAAGCCCGAGGGCGTACGCACATAGAACGACAACATCCGGTCGTTGGTATGGCGGCCGAGCGTGAGCTCGAGCGGCACGCCCCGCTGCTGGCATAGATCGAAGGTGGTTCCGACGTCATCCAGCGACTCTAGCTGGAGCATGAAATGATGCAGCCGCTTGGGCATCCGCGCCTCCCAGAATGCGATCGAGTGATGGCGCGGGTTGCAATGCAGGAAGGCGATATTGAAGCGCGATTTAACGTCGCGTTCGGGCTGCGGCTGCACCCAGTCACTCAGCCGCATGCCCAGCACGTCGCGGTAGAACTCGAGGCTTCGCTGCATATTGTCGACACCCATCGTGATGTGCCCAAGGCCCATCCCGGAGGCGACAAAGCCGCCGATCGGCCGCGCCGGCTTGAATGGAACATCGATCCGGGTCAGCGGTCCGTAGAAAGCTTCGGATGCGACCCCGTTCGGATCCTTGAACTTTACCAGGGCCACCACCCGACGCGCTTCCGCCTCCGCCGCCGATCCGGTTTGAACTTCAACCCCGGCCGCCGTCAGTTGATCCGCCACCGCACCCAGCGCGCGCTCGTCGTCGACTTGCCAACCGATCAGGTCGAGGTCGTCCTTGGCGCCGTGCTCGAACACGAAGCGGTATTGATATTCATCGATCCGGAGCATCAAGGCGCCGTTTTCATTGCGGCCCACGCTTTCGATTCCCAGAATCTGCGTGGCGAAGTTTTCCCACGCGTCAAGATTCGAAACCTTGAAGCCCAGGTATCCGAGTTGTGAAACGCTGGTCATGTTAACCTTCCGCTATCGCGAAGAGCGCGGCCTCGGTCAGAACCCGAGCATCAAGCCGCCGTCCGCGTAGATGATCTGCCCGGTAATATAGTCGGCCGCCGCTCCGGTCAGGCACAACACCGCGCGGCCGATGTCTTCAGGCTCGGCCCAGCGCCCCAGCGGGATGCGTTTTGCGAACTCGGCATCCGCGGCCTCGACCGATCCGCCGCCCAGTTCGCTCCGCACCTTGAGCGACCCCGGAGTTTTGACCGCGCCCGGCGCAATCGCATTGACGGTGATTCCAAACGGCGCGTACTCGAGCGCGCTCGCCTTGGTCAACGCGTTGAGTCCGTACTTGCTGGCATCATAGTGCGCCATACCCAGATAAGTGCGCGCGGTGTTGATGGTCGAGATGTTGATAATCCGGCCGCCCGCCTTGCCGGCGATGATTCGCTCGGCGGCGTGTCGGGTGCAGAGATAGGCCCCGCGAAGATTGACTCCGATAGTGCGGTCCCAGGTCGCCGCGTCCAGTTCGCGCAGCCGCTTCATCGGAAAAATGCCGGCGTTGTTGACCAGGATGTCCAGGCGCTTGAAATGCGCGTACACCCCTTGCACCAGGGCCTTTACCGATTCCTCTTCGGCCACGTCGGCTTGGATAGCGACCGCCTTGCAGCCGCGCTTGTGTAACGCCTGCGCCACCGAATTCGCGCCCTCGACGTCCATGTCCGCAACGGCGACCGCGGCCCCCGCCGCCGCCAGCGCCTCGGTGATGCCGCGTCCGATTCCCTGAGCGCCGCCCGTTACCAGGGCAACCTTGGAGCTCAGATCGAACAGTTGCGCTACGCTCGGGTCCATCGTGTCGGCTCCAGCCTGCGGCGCGCCGTTCAGAAGAGCACCGTGATGTTCTCGATCACGTTGTGGTCGAGCAGGATCATTCGCTCTTCGAGCTTCCATGTACCGCCCGCGCGCCGCCAGGTATCCTCGCGGCAGCCGACGAACAGGTTCTCCTCGCGGTTGCGGCGGCTTTTGAATACCAGGAAATTCGACGCAGCCTTCACCGTATCCGCGTCCGGCGCTTCCATCACCTGAACGTTGGTGATCAGGTGACGCACGCGCGAGGGCGGCTCGTCGGCATGCGCGGCTCCGGTGCGAATCCGTGCGACGCGAAGCCTGAGCCCGTCCTTGTTGTCGTCAAAGAAGGCCAGCCGCAACGGCGCGGTGAAGTCCTCTTTGCCGCGATTCATGTCGGCCCGCACGGGTGCCCAGTAGTGAATGTTTTCACTGAGCAGGTCCAGCCATTCCTCGAGCCGGTCGTGGTCGAGCAGCCACGCCTCGCGATAGAGCAGGTCTTCGAACTGCTGCCGCAAACCGGTGCGGTCCATGATTACGGCGTTTCCTTGTCGGCCATTTGCCGGCGCCATCGTTCCCAAAAGCCGAACACGCCGATCTCAGTCGGCGGCGGATGGATCAGCCCCGGACGATCGGCGTCGGCCCGCTCGTGCCCCGCGCCCATCTGATAGTTCAGCGGAAATCGCCGGCGATACGCGCCGCCCGACGCCTCGGTGCAGTACGACCACATCTCGCCGTCGTCCTGCTCGAAAATTCCCGCCGGCGAAAAGGTCCGTATCTGGATGTCGCGCGCGAGTTTTACTATTTGCGGCGGCGCGTCGCGTTCGACCATGCCCCACGACCACGCGTCGAGCCGTGTCGGCCCACGCGGATTCCAGACTCGCACGCTCAAAAATCCCAGGAAGGAAAGGATCGAGAAGTTCGGGAACACGGTGCCCACGTGTACGCATCCGATTTGCTCGATCTGAGTGGGCGTCAGGCGGTTGCGGGCCTGTTCGCGCAGCCACGCGGTGTATGGGCCGACGACTTCCGCGATTCCCGGCGGGTCTGCGAAGGCAAAATTGATCCAGCCATGACCTTCCCTGGTCTTGGCCTCCCAGTCGTGGATCCACGGATGCTCACCGCCGAATTGCTGCGCGATCGAAGTCCGGACGCCGCTCTCATGGGCCCACATCGTGTGATAGTTGTCGCCGCCAAATTGCTCGGCGGCAAATTTCCAGTTCGCCTTGAGCGTCCATTTGTGCGTACCGGGCAGCGTCATCATCCCGCTCTCGGTGCGGTTGAACTGCAGATCCAGGTACCAGCGAAAATCGCCCAGGTACTCGTCCAAGGTGACCGCGTGTTCATCGAGACAGGCAAAAATCAGCCCATGATAGGAACTGACCTTGGGCGCCTGCAGCAATGGCCATTGCTCGCGTTTGAGATCCCCGTGATAGGCCTTGCGGTAGTCCGGCACGCCAGTCAGTTTCCCCTCGAGATCGTAGGTCCATCCATGGTAGGGGCAGCGAAAAAATTTCGCGTTGCCTTCTTCGACCCGGCACACCAGCATCCCGCGATGGCGGCACGTATTGAGGAACACGCGTATCTGCCGGTCGGGACCGCGACATACGATTACCGGCTCCTCGCCCATGAAGCCGGCAACGAAGTCGCCGGGGTTCGGCAACTGGCTTTCGTGCCCCACGTACAACCAGCAGCGCGTGAAGATCCGCTCCTGCTCCATCTGATGGACTTCAGGATCGGAAAAAACTCGCGGGCTGACGGTCTTGCGCTGGAGGTCTACGAGCTGTTCCGGCAAGTTTTTCGGATCGATCAACTTACTCTGGCTCCCAATCGTTTCACGCGCTTTGGACGCTTAGCACACCCTTACGAGTAGCCCCAAACCTCCGACCAGTCGAGTGGGAGTTCGCGGCTAGAAGAAAAACGTGTTGGGAGACAGGCCCAACCGGAACCGGCCGTAAGCTTCGCCGTTAGGATCCCAGTTCAGCACGCCCGAATGAAAGGCCGCGTCGACGTCGCGCGTGAAGCGCTGCAGCGGAGTGGCGCGCAGGATCGCGTGCGCGCCGCCGGTCTCGAACAGCCGCTGCGTGGCGCGATGGCACAGCTTGCCGGCGAAGGTGATATCGCGCCGGATGCGCAGCCGTTCACCGGTCGAAAGTTGGTCGCCCGAGTTAGCCGAATCGATCAGCAGTTTTATATTGTGGCGCAGGGTCAAGCGCACGGCGTCGATTTCGGCGGAGGATTCCGCCAGCCGCAGATGATTCGACTGGCGCTCGCCGGCGCGGCCGCCGCTGATGCCCTCGACGCGCACGCGCATCAACTCTTCGAAAGAATCGATCGCGCCCTGCGCCATCCCGATCGCGGGTGCGACCAGCGTGTAGGTCAGCCAGGTGTAGATGGGCATCCTGTAAAAGGGCGTTCCGTATAACTCGCGTCCCACGCTGCGGCCGGCGGCTGCATCTTCCATCCGCAAGATGCGATGGTCGGGTACGGAGCAGTTTTCGACGTACACCTCCTTGCTGCCCGTCCCGCAAAGCCCGGTCACGTGCCAGTTGTCGACGATGCGGAAATCCTTTTTCGGCACCAGCGCCATCCGCGGCCCTGGAATGAACAGCATCGCCCAGCTCGCATGGTCGATTCCGCTCGAGAAGTCCCAATGGCCTGAAAGCCGAAGACCGCCGCCGGCCGGCTCGATTTTACTGGTGAGCATGTTCCACGCGGTCGAGGAAACGGCGTCATGCGAATCCGCCCAGTATTCGTCTTGCGCCTGCTTCGGCCACATTCCAACCATCCAATTGTGAAGCGGCCAGAAACTGCCGAGCCACGCGCTGGAGCCGCATCCGCGTCCCAACTCCATCGCCACTTCGAGCACGGTGTCCATGTCGAGGCCCAATCCGCCGTACGCGACGGGCTGGGCGATGCGGATGATGCCGGTCCTGATGAAGTCCTCGAGAGTCTCGTTGGGGATGAATCTTGACTGCTCGCACTTCTCGGCGCGTGCGGCGAGCACCGGAACCAATTCAGTCGCGCGGCGGATCATCTCCGACGCCGTCGCTCTGACGGGTCCATCACTTGCCGCATATGTGACAGTGGAAGTCGCCATACAGGTTTCACCACCTCGAACTTTCAGGATGGACGTTACTAAAGACCACCTGCGGGGCGTTAACGGGGAGCGGGTCATCGCGGGGACATCTTGGTGCCTTCCTTATGACGATGCTGAAGGCCTCGCGCGAGTTGCCGGGGCGCGCCGAAGGCGTCATGATTTGCGCCGCATGGGCCCGCGAGCGCGTGCCCCGCTACTTCGTTGCTGGGGGATGCACGATGAGTGAACCGATGCTTCTGCCGACCACCGTGGTCGGCAGCTATCCGCAGCCCGACTGGCTAATCGACCGCGAAAACCTGGCCAAGCGGCCGCCGCCGCGGGTGCGTGCGCGCGAGGTATGGCGAATCCCACAGCCGTGGCTCGAGCAGGCTCAGGACGACGCGACGATCGTCGCGATTCACGAGATGGAATGCGCCGGCGTCGATATCATTAGCGACGGTGAGATGCGCCGCGAGAGTTACTCCAACCGGCTTGCCAACGCGCTCGGCGGAGTCGACCGCGAACGTCCCGGCAGCGCGATTAGCCGCAGCGGACGTGCCGATATCGTGCCGCTGGTCTCGGGTCCGATTCGGAGGCTCGCGCCGGTCGAGGTGCGTGACCTCACATTTCTGCGCGCGCATACCACGCGCAAGGTGAAAATCACTCTGCCCGGGCCGTTTACGATGACCCAGCAGGCGGAGAACGCCTACTATCCCGACGAGGAGTCGCTCGCGATGGCCTACGCGGAGGCAGTCAACGAAGAGATCAAGGATCTCTTCGCGGCCGGCGCCGACGTGGTGCAGATCGACGAGCCTTACATGCAGGCGCGTCCGGAGTTGGCGCGCCAGTATGGGCTCAAGGCGCTCAATCGCGCGCTCGCGGGCGTCACCGGCACGACCGCCGTGCATTTGTGTTTCGGTTACGCCTACATCATGAAGGACAAGCCGGCGGGCTACTCGTTTTTGCCGGAACTGGAGAATTGCGTTGCCGACCAGATATCGATCGAGGCCGCGCAGCCCAAGCTCGATCTGTCGATTCTAAAGGAACTGCCCTCCAAGACGATCATCCTGGGCGTGCTCGACCTTAACGACCCCGCGGTCGAGAGCGCCGCGACGGTCGCTGGCCGTATCCGCGCGGCGCTCGAGTTCGTCGCGCCGGAGCGACTGGTGATCGCTCCCGACTGCGGGATGAAATATGTCGCGCGCGACGTCGCGCAGGCGAAGCTCAAGGCGATGGTCGAAGGAGCGCGAATCGTGCGCGCCGCGCTCGGTTGACCGCGCGCGGTCGAGCGCTCTGAGGTGACCGCGCCCGCGGGACGCCGTGAGCCGCCGCAAGACTTTGCTTAGCCGGCCAGGACCGCGCGCGCTGCCTGCTCGACCACCGTGCCCTTGAAGAAATCCGGATTGTTGCCGGCCCACAGTCTGACCGGGTTGGCGAATACGAAGTCACGGAAGTCCGCCTCGCTTATCAGTTCTTCGTCCACCAGTTCCCAGGCCTCGGTCAGCACCTTGGTCATGTCGGGCACGTCGAAATGGCCGATATCGGATCCGAAGACCGCGTTGAGCCGCGCGCGGTACGGATTCGACTTGGAGTTGAAGGCCCAGGCGTTGGCCGAGTCGTCCGCTTCGCAGCCGAAATAGAAGTTGGGAATGAAGAGATCGCGAATCTGTTCGGCGCGCTCGATCGCGCAGGCCTCGAAGTCGTCCAGCGACGCGCCGGGATCGGCGGTGCGCGGCGAATACGCTTCGCCCTCGATTTTCCAGCGCTCCAGTTTGTCCGCCAGCGCCTTGCCGCCGTGGCGCAGAAACAGTTGAGCCAGCGCTTCGCGGTTGAGATTGGCAGGGTCGATGTCCTCCAGCGCCTTGGGGTTGCGCTTTTTCCAATGACCGATGAGATCGCTGTAAAGCCCGCAGGCCCATCCCACGCCGCCCTCCAGGAAGGCGAACTTCAACTTTGGAAAGCGCCGCGTCACTCCGCCCAGGAACAGCGCCTTGCATATCGCCTCGGCCGCCACGCCGAAGTGTCCGATGTGATTGTAGACCGCGTTCGACGGCGAGATGCGCGTGCCGACGCCCTTGGAAACGGTGTGGAAGGTCGGCGCCACGCCCAGCTCCTGGCACTTCGCCCACACCGGGTCGTAGTCGTATTCGCTGTCGAGCGCGAGCATGTCGAGCCATTGCGCGTACGGATTAGGCTCGCCGCCGGGACCGACGGCCGCGCGAATCGGGCGGCGCAGCAGGCTCGGCATCATCGCGACTTTGAGCTCCAGCTTCTTGACCGCGTACTCCAGTTCGACGATCGCCTCTTGGGGCGTGTACATCGGAATCATCGCCACCGGCGTGAGCCGGTCACTGAACTCGCGGAACTGCTCGGCCGAGTATCGATTAAAAGCGCGGCAGGTCGCCTTGCGGGTTTCCTCGTCGGCGATGAACGGAATGCGCAGGGCCGCGGTCGGATAAAGCACCGCGAAATCCGTGCCCAGCTCGTCCAACCGCTGGTACAGCAACTTCGGCAGCATCGAGGTCGCGCGGTCGAGCGTGTTTTTGGTTGGCACGCCCCACCATACCGGCTGGTCCAGGCGGCGCTCGCGGCGTTCCTTGAGCGGGACCGTCAAATGCCATCCCTCGTAGGGCCGGTTCTTAAAGCCGTCGGCCGCCCGCGATCCTCCGACCTCTTTCAGGTAATCCATCAGATCCGGCCCGAACTCCACCCAGTGGCCATCGGAATCGATCACGGGATGACTCAAACGGCCCCGCAGGGCTTCCGATTCGGAACCTTGATTCGTCGACATCGCCGTATCCTCCAACTGACAGGTCATCTAGCGCCACCCGAGCCGCGCTGTCCAGACTCGCACGCCTTCACGAGAACTCCACAGCGAGCCGAAGCTGTGATAGATGGCTCTTACGCGGCAAACGCGAATCGGTTCTCGGGGAGATGACAAACATGGCTGGCGCAAACGCGAATTCCGCGATGCTCACGGGATGCCGGGTTCTCGATTTCACCCAGTACCTGGCGGGACCCACGGTCACCCGGCTGATGGCCGAGATGGGCGCCGACATAATCAAGATCGAGCTGGCGCCGATGGGCGATCCGTCGCGCCTGCTGCCGACGATCAAAAACGGCCGCAGTGGCTATTTCGTCCAGCAAAATCGCGGCAAGAAAAGCCTGTGCCTGGACTTCGGCAAACCGGAATCGCTCGAGATCCTCCGCGCGCTGGTGCCCAAGGTGGATATCGTGGTCGAAAACTTCGGCCCGGGCGTGATGCAAAAGCGGGGTCTCGATTACGACTCGCTCAAAAAGATCAACCCGCGCCTCATAATGGCTTCGCTCTCGGCCTTCGGGCGCAAGAGCCCGCTCTCGCACAAGACCGGCTACGATATGATCGCGCAGGCATTTTCGGGCCTGATGCACATGACCGGCGACCCGGACGGAGCGCCCACTTTCGTCGGCATTGGCATGGCCGACGTGGGAACTGGAGTACATACTTTCGCTGCGCTGGGATATGCACTTTACAATCGCGAGAAAACCGGAGTCGGCCAATATATAGACATTGCGATGATCGACGCGTTGTACCACATGCACGACTTTGGCCTGCAGAGCAATTCCATCACCGACGGCGAGTTCATTCCCAAACGGATGGGCCGGTATCACAACCAGATTTGCCCGTGCGGAGTTTACAAGGGGCCGCAAGGCTGGATATTCATTTTAGTGCTCGATCGCCAGTGGGCGAACATGGTCAAGGCGATGGGTCGGCCGGAGCTCCTCAACGATCCGCGCTTCGCCACCAGCGCGGATCGGGTCAAGAACCGCGACGTGCTCAACCCGATCGTCGAGGAATGGCTGGCGTCGCTTCCCAGCGACGATGCCGCGGTGGCGGTGCTCGAAGAAAACCGCGTCGCCTGCGCCCCGGTGCTCTCGGTCATCGACACGATGAAGCATCCGTACTTCAAGGCGCGCGACATGGTGCGCAAGGTGCGCGATCCGATCCTCGGCGAAGTCACGATTCCCGGCTTTCCGCTGAAATTCTCGGCTTATCCCGATCTGCCGGATATCCAGGCACCGCTTTTGGGCGAGCATGGCGCACAGGTGCTCAAGGATGTGCTGGAGTATTCCGACGCTCAGATTGCGAAGCTCAAGGAAGGCGGAGTGCTGTTCAGCGAGCGTCGATAATCCGGGTCCGCACATTTCGGGTTGTAGCGCACAGGCGCGCGAGGGGAGCGGCCGCCTGACGTCTCCGCCCCGGCTTTGACCGCAAGATGAAAGGTTCAAAAGCGTCGAGATGCCAGAGCAGAATCCGCCAGAGAATGATGGTCGCAGCGCCCTCTGTAACTATGGAAGCCCCGCGCCCCATCGCATTCGCGAATGGTTGAAACATCCAAGAGCCTGGGTGGAAATTCTGACGCTGTGTTTCGTGGGGTTCTACGCTTGCCTCACTTATCAGCTTGTCAACAATGTGAAACGGGAGTTCGCGGCCTCCGAACGCCCCTGGGTGGGGCTGGGCGACAATTTTTGGCTGAATAGCAACTACCATGTGAAGCCAAGCGATAGACCGCTGACAATTCCCGTGAATCTGAAAAACGCCGGGAAGATTCCTGCGCTTCACACGGAACCGCTGCTCTTCCTGGTCTTTGGCTCCTACGCACCCGATACATATCCGTGGTCGGAGGATATTGTGCCGGATTTAAATGTCTGCGACGGGATGCAAGCCGGCCATAAACGGTACATGGAAATCTCTATTTTGCCTCAGACGGAATATCAATTCAGCGCGAATCCAGTAGTTGTGACGAGTCAGAACTACGACAGTATGACGTCTAAAAAATCGACCCTATACGTTGTGGGATGTATCTATTATAAAGACCCGGCAGGCAATCGATACAAGACCGACGTGTGTTTGTACTATTCGTTGATCGGTAGTAACCCGGGGATGGCTGATGGAAGATTCAAATTTTGTCCCGCGGGCAACGAAACGATGAAAAACGACAGGCGCGAATAGATAAGATTGCCGCGTGCCGTTACTGATCAGATTGTCTCGGGGTCTATCTTGCCCGTCAGAATATGGAGCGCCTCGAATAGGTAGTAGCTGCCGAATATCAATTCGTTCCTTGCCGCCGCGTCCAGGCGGCGCGAGTCCGGCCGCCGGTTGAAGCATCCCTCGATGAGAATTCCCGGCACTCGGGGGTCGGACGAGCCGACCGGAGTGAGGTATCGTTCGGCCAGTGCGCTTACGGTCGCCTCCGCGTAACGGCGATACTCGGAACGGCTGGCCGGATCGGCGAGCGCAGCGAGCTTCAGCATCCCGCAAGCCATCGCGGCGGTCGCGGCGGTGTCGCGCTCGACGCGCGGGATGCCCGGGTCGTCGAAATCCCAGAACGCGACGTGGTCGGAGGGCGCGTGGGCGATCCACCAATCGGCGCCGCGCTCGGCCGCCCGGAGCCAGCGCGTTTCCGCGGGCTCCCACGCGTAGCTCATTACCGACAGCAACACGCCCCAGCTTTGCGCTCGCCCCCAAGTGCTGGTGTCGCTGTATCCCTTGTGAGTGTAGTGGCGAAGCACGGCGCCGCTTTGCGGATCGAGCGAGCTCGACTGGATGAACGATCCGTCCTCGCGCAGGTGCAATTCGATGACCCGGCTGGCATGGCTTCGCGCGGCTTCGCGCATCCGGTTATCGCCCGTCTCGCGCGCGGCCCAGAACAGGAAGGGTGACGCGAAGAGGCTGTCGATACTGCTCTCGGCCGGGCCGACCTGCGAGCCCTCTTCGGCCTCGGCGCCGAGCGGTATCAGTCCGAGCGCCGGATTGTACAGGCGCATCAGACTCGCGGCGGCTTCCAGCGCCATTTCCCGCGCGCCGGCCTCGTTCAACAGCAGGTGGCCGAGGCTGCCGCCGTAGTAAAACGGGATCGCCTTGAAGACGCTCGCCGAAGCGATCCGCGGGCGCAGCCGTGCGGCCCACTGCCGCGCCCATCGACGATACCGTTCCTCGCCCGTGCCGCGGCAGGCGAGCCACAGCATCGCGACCCAGAAGCCGCCCGTCCAATCGCCGTCGGCGGTCGTGGTCCATTGCCCGCTTTCCGGATCGGCCCAGTGCGGAAAGCCCTCGCCGACGCGCGCGGCGGTGTCGCGCACGCGCGTCAGCATCCGATCGATCGCTTCGTTCCAGGTTTCGGTCTTCATGTAAGTTGCGCTACTGGCCGAGCAGGCTGCGCAGGACGTCGAAACGCAATGCCTGCTGCGCGCCGATCCACAGCGCATGCTCGGCATGGTCGCGGTATCCGTCGTCGGTATTGGGATGGACCAGGATCGACAGTCCGTCGTGGTTGAGCATCAGCCACGGCACCACGCGGGCGAACTCGCGGGTGGCGAAACTGACCTGGTACATCGGCAGCGGATGCGGCCCGATCGGCTTGTCATGCCAGTTGCCCATCGCGACCTCGAACCTTTGCTGGAGCGCCTCGCGCAACGAGGCGGCCGCGGCGCGCTCGGCCGCGCCGGAGTAGTAGACATGGGCGTGATAGCTCTCGATTTTCGCCGTATCGCTTATGGCTTCCATCGCGACGCTCGGTCCTTTTGTGTGAATGGCCTTTTTTTCTACGCACGCACGTGGACTTCGACCCGGCCCAACGAGCCGAAATCGGCGACGACCGCCGCCGGCTCGCGCACGAAATGCAAACCCGTCCAGGTGCCGGTCGCGATTATGTCGCCCGCGCCAAGACCGTATCCGCGCCGCGAAAGCTCGTTGGCGATCCATACCAGGCCGTCGAGCGGATCGCCGAGCGCGCCCGCGCTCGCGCCCTTGCCGCGCACGACGCCGCCGATCGAAAGCGCGACCTCGTGATTCGCCAGGTCCAGGCTTTCCCATCCAGTTACCGCCGTGCCGACGACCAGTCCGCCGTGAAAGCCGTTGTCGGCGATGATTTCCTCGATCCGTGCGGCCTTCCAGTTCTCGAGCCGCGTGTCGCAAAGCTCGATTACGGGCGCGACCGAGGCCACGGCGCGGGCGACTTCGGCGCGCTCGTATAGGGCGGCGCGGGGCGGCAGCGCGTCGCGCATCGTGAATCCGAACTCGGCTTCGACGCCGAGGGTAAAGAAGTCGCGCGCCGAAATTTCAGCCGGAGAATCGAAGCGAGTGGGCGCGAAGATGCGCGCCGCGAACGGGCCCGCCGCTCCGACCAGGGCTTGCGACTCCTTCGAGGCGCAGCCGATTTTGTAGCCGACTACCGGCACGCCGTACTCGCGCACGAAGGCTTCCTGGATCGAATAGGCGTCCTCCAGCGACAGTGGCGCTCCGCCCGGCGGCACGTGCTCGAGCGCCCGCCTGCCATTGCGTGCGGCGATCATCGAGGCCACCGCCTCTTCCGCAATTTGTGTCGATATCATCTGTGACCCTCGCGCTTCACGCCCGCGCGGTTACGAGGTAGCGCGGATGGTCGGGCGGCTCGGTCCACAACTCGGGGTCCATCAGCGGCTCCACGCCGACCGCAGCGAAGCCGCGTGCGCGCACCAGCGCGGCCATCTCGCAGTCGGGCCGGCCGCCGAAAAGCGGCAGGCGATCGTAAATCTGATTGTATTCGTCACGGCGCTCGGCCGGGCCCCAGTGGCCCTCGATGAGAATCAGCCGCCCGCCGGGGCGCAGCAGCCGACGCCAGTTGTCGAGCGCGAGTTCCGGATGCGACAGCGTCCAGATGACGTGGCGCTCGACGATCAGGTCCTGGCTTGCCGCGGGCAGGTCGAGCGTCTCGATGTCGGCCTCGATGAAATCGACGGCGAGTCCCTGAGCGGCGGCTTTGTCGCGCGCGCGCGACAGCATCGTGGGTGCGAGGTCGACGCCGGTTACGCGATGGCGCGCGGCGGCGAACAGCAGGGCGAGAAAGCCGGTGCCGCAACCGATGTCGAGCACGTCGAGCGGCGTCGCGCCCGCGAGGCCGGCAATCAGCCGGCCCCACGCGCGCGCCTGGGCGTCAGTGATGAGGCCGTGGCTGGCTTCGAGGTCGAAATCGGCGGCGCGCCGGTTCCAATGCTGGCGCACCAGATCTTTCAGTTCTTTCACTCGCGTTGTGTCCACGACGGCCCGCTCCCAGCTATCTCATATAAGCTGGCGGCGTCGAAAAAAGAAGGCGGCGGCAACTTCGATTGCCGCCACCTTCGATCCGTAACCGCGGAGGGGACTCGCGCGCGAGACGCGGGAGTCGCCTCCGCTCGTGCGAATGCGGCGCGGGGCGATGCCCCGCGCCGCGTTGCGTTCAGGTTCCTTTGCCGCTCAACATGATAGTGATCCCGGCGGGCGGCTTACCCGGCGAGGTGACCAGGATCGTCAGCGGCACGCTGACATGACCGGGGGCTATCGGCACGAATGTCACCGTCACCTTTTTGGTTGCTCCCGGCGCCAGGTCGAACGCACCGCTGTTTGTTGTAACTCCGAACGGCACTGACCCCAACGGCACGGTGCCCTGCAGCTCGCCGATGCCAATGTTCTTGATCTTGAAACTCAGGGCCTTCGGCAACGAGCCTTGCTTAACCTTGCCGAATACGAGCGTCTCGGGGAGCGAGGTGAACGTCGGTGCGGTTGCGACGTTGGTCGCGAGCACTCCCGGCTTGCCGGTACCGCTTATCGGCACACTGATGGTCGGATGCCCCGGGTTGTCGGTATTGATCACAAGCGTAGTCGGCGCCGGACCCGCAGCGGTCGGGGTGAACTGCACTTTCACAATCACCACCCCGCCCGGAGCGATCGGACCGAATGCTCCCTGACCCGTGGTGACCGCGAACGGGGCCGCCAACGGACCGACGGTGCCGTCGAGTTTGCCCAGGCCGGTGTTCTGAATCTTGAGCGTACGCGTCTGCACGGGCGCGATGCCGATGCCGACTGGTCCGAAGCTCAGGCTGGGGACCGAAAGCGTCGGCACGCCTGGCTTCCCGGCACCTTGCAGATTCACTTGGACCGGGGAGTGGTGCAAAACGTCGTTGCTCAAGATTATCAACGCGCCTGTCTCAGGACCGAGCCCGGCGGGCGTGAAGCGCAGCTTGACCTTGAGCATGCCCAGCGGAGGGAGGTCGAAGGAGCCGCCGCTCCCTGGCCCGAAGCTGAAGGGCCCGGTCGGCGGTTCCACCGTCCCCACCAGGCGATGTTTGGCGCTCACGTTCTGGATCAGGAAGTTCGAAGCAGTGGGCGCTTCGCCAAACCCGGCTTTGGGAAAGACCACGGTGCCGGTCGAGAGGGCAATTTTGCCGCCCGGGGTCGGAGTTGCAATCGGGGTCGGCGTTGGAGGCGGTGTCGGCGTCGCTACCGGTGTCGGCGTCTTGCCTGGAGTCGGGGTCGCTACCGGAGTCGGCGTCTTGCCCGGAGTCGGGGTGGGCGACGCAACTGTCGTTGGGGTGGGAACCGGAGTTCCGCCGCCATGTGTGCAGTCGGTGCCGAGCGGATAGAGCACGGTCAGGAAGGCGTTGGTCGAATTCGCCCCTGCTGCCGCATTGCTGGATTGGAACGCGGTGGTGGTGGTCGGGAAGTCCGAGGAATAGGTAAGCCCGGAGATCACCATGTCGCCGTGGGAATCGATTCTTAATCCCGTGCCGGCGTCCCCCATTCCGGTCCCGCCCAGCAGGGTAGAAAACGCGAGTTGCGCGCCGGAGCTAGACTGTGACGGATCGAGTTCGGAAGCGAAGGCAGTTATCGGTACTGAGACTATGCCATCAAAGAGGAGTCCGCTGCTGTCGTTCAGCTTCTGGCAGGCATTGGCGTTCGTCGGGAAACCGTTGGTGACGGTTCCGCTGGCGGTCGCTCCAGTGACGTAGAGTTTGCCTCCGACGGTCTCCAAATCAACAATTGCATCACCGATTCCAATGCTCCCGCTCGAGAATATTATCGTTATTTGTGTTCCGCCTCCGCCAAAATAGGTCGAATAGCGAACCTGGTTGAGTCCGGCCTGGCTGGGATCCAGTTCGGTGATGAAGCCCGCCGTCGCCGGCGGGCCGGCATTGGCCTCGGCTTGATTGGTCGACTGGAATACCGGCGTCACCTTACCCGGCACCTGGAAATTGGTCGACGCTGTGACTCCTGCCACCCATATATGACCGGTGGTCGGGTCGATCCTGATCGCGGTGCCGAGGTCTCCGATCGAAAGGGAAATGGGACCACCGAAAGGAGGGGTGATGGTGCCGGTCGAGCCCGAACCACCGAGATAGGTGGCGTAGAGCAGCGACGCGGCGCCGCTGCCTCCTGGATTGAACTCGGCTACGTATACGTTGCTGACCTTCTTGGTGCTGGCGCCGCTGTTGTATGTGGCCACCGCTGCGTTCTTTACTGGAAGGTCACCGGAGAAGGTTGCACCGGTGATGTAACCGTGGCCGGTCGAATCGACCGCCACACCGATTCCGGCGTCGGCGTTTTTTGTATTGCCAGAGCCGCCAAAGAGGGTCGCGTAGTCGAGCGACGAGCCGTCCTCATGGACCACGATAAAGGTCGCGTTGCTCTTGCCGCTGGCGCCGGTGGCAAGGGTGTTCTGAAAGGCATTGGCAGTCACAGGGAAGCCGGTCGTGTGATCGCTCTGGGTCGAGCCCGCGATGTAGGCCTTGCACTTCGTGGTGCCGGAGTCGCATCCGGCCGGGTACAGCGCGACGCGCGCTTCGGTCGCGTTGTTCGAACCGTCGATATAGCAGGCGTAAACGATCCCGCTGCCGGCCGCGTTAAGTTTGGCTACGAAGCCGACATTAACATCAGTGGCCTTCTGGTCGTTGCTTTTTCCAAACGCTCCGCACGTGCTGGTCTGCGGAAAATTGCTCGAGTAGGTCTGCCCGACTACGAAGGCTTCGCCCGAGCCGTCCACCGCGATGCCAAAAGGAAGGTCGCCGTTGCCATGCCCGGCGTCGGCATTATTAGTATCTCCAGCGCCGCCGATGTAGGTCGAATAGATAAGCGACGCGGCACCCGACTTGGTCGTGTCGAACTTGGCAATGAAGCCGACCGGATTCTGATTGGGCGGCGAATTGTGGCCGGTCTGGGTGCTCTGGAAAGCGCTCTTGAGTGGAAAGCTAGCTGCACCCGAGTAAGCAAGACCAGTGATATAGGCCTTGTCGGTCGGATCGAGCGCCACGTCGGTGCCGATGTCGGCGACGGTTAGCGGCGTGTTGGCCGTGAGTCCCGCGAATTGCTCGAGGTTCACCGGTCCCGTGCTCTCGGCGGCTCCGCCGAGGAAGCTCGAGTAGAGTATCTGCACGGTCGGGTCGATGATCAGCGGATGCGCGCGATCGTAACGCGCGAGCCGAATCGAATACTCGGGCCGCGTCGTTCCCTTAGTCGCCACGAATGAGCTTTCGACCGGGATTTCGCTGCCGTCGGCCGCGCGCTGATAGGCTCGCGGCTTTTGTACCGCAATCTTCCCGGCGGCGGTGCTGATTTCGATGTCGCCGCTCGCATCGATGGCGGTTTTGGCGTCACCCTCGATCGCGAGGTGGATGCGCGAGGTGTCGGCGCCGGGCGCCGCGACGATGTCGTACTCGAGCGAGGTCGGCATCCCGTAATAGACCACGTCGATTCCGGGGTAGACGTCGCTCACTCGCACGCGGCCGTAAGTCGGCACGTCGCGATGGAACTTCGAGGGGTCGTTACCGATGAGGTAGTTGACGCGGCCCGCCAGTGGCTCCAGCGCGGTCATCCCGGGATGCGGGTTCGCCCCGACCATCCGGATTCGCACCGCGGACTCGACCAGCCGGTCGGCCTGCGGCTGGCGCGGCGGGTTGACCGTCACCTTCGCCAGCTCAGGGCCTTTGTGAATCTGGCCGCCGACCAGGGAGAACACCGCCCCGTCGTCGGTTAGAAAGAGAGAATAGCGGCTGGACTGGGAGAGAAAGCGCACGTGCGGATCGCTCTGTCCGACGTTGGGCTCAAAATATAGCGGCAGCGAGGCGCGTCGCGCGGCCGCGGTGTCGTTCTTACTGACTGCGGGTAGCGCGGCTGCCGAGGCGGATGGGCGAGTTGGGGCGGGGTTAACGCCGGCAGCCAGAACTATGGCGGCAAACACTCCCAGCGCGAGCACCCCGGTGATTGCCAGGGCGTGCGTCCTCGATCTCAGAGCACGTCGTTCCGACATCGATTTGTCTCCTAAAGTTTTAACGTATTACAAGCTCTCTTCGCAGATTTTGATGCGTTTGAGAGAGTCTTTGCGCTTATCTATGGTGCAAAAAGCTACAGACAGTCCTTGCCTAAGTCAAACAACTTTAAGTTGTTTTAGGGACATTTCACCCGAGTCCACTGCAATCCATTCAACCTTTGACGTAATTTGCCCGCCGGAGCTTCAAATGCATAAGCTACGCTGGCCTTCGGTCGCGCAGAGTCCAGATAAGCGTTGCGACGGGGGCTTCGCGTCGAAAAAAAGAAGGGCGGCCCAAGCTTCTTGGCACCGCTCCGTGAAAGGTTGGATTGTGATGTCAGTGGCGCGCCGGCCAGTGCTGGCCGGACGCGCCGATTCCTGAATTATCTCAGAGCCCTGGTACGGCAGCGATCAGATTCAGCGTCAGGTTCTGGCCGGCAGCCCCTGTAAGATATGTTCCAGTGGCGGTCCCGAACCCGGTCAGATCAAGCGGGAACGGACCGACCAGGAAGGTGGAGCTCGTCAAGGCGCCGCCTCCTGACAGGGTCTGCGGCGCTCCCGGACTCATCGGCTTGCATAGCGAGGCGAAGAACTCGATCGTTGCGTTATCGGGCCCGGCAGCGGCGGTGTAATGAATTTCACCCCAGGCGGGACTGCAGCCGGGGTGACTGGTTGCATCCGTGGTATCGACCGATACAGCCACTTGGGTCGTACCCGGAGGAATGGTCAGAAGCCCTCCACTTGCGGTGTGCAGCGAGGTCCTTTTGGTCGTGTAACAGACGCAGTTGTCGCCGGACGGACACAGGCTCGGGTAGCTCAGCGAGGTGCATTTTCCGGCCGAAGCTGTCGCGAGATGGCCCGTAACGGTGAATGTTTGTTGCAGATTTATAGCCAGCACAGGCGAGGCGCCGAGTGCCATAATGGCGATTGCCGACAGGACGATTAGTTTGCGCATGATTCTTCCTCTTTCAGCCGTTGATCCCTGAACTCGGGGCTCCATTACTCGGTTATTGGGCCGTGAAGCTTCAGCGACACTTTGCCCGTCCCCGCGGTATCGAGCACTCCGCCGATTTTTCCGAAGCCCTTGCCACCGTTGATCGGGGCCGGGCTGGCCGAAATCCCGAAACCTCCAAGTACTGGACTGTCCGTTCCGGTCAGAGGAGAACAATCAACTCCGTTCAGGTTGAGCGTCTCCGAAGACGCCTTGCCGCCGCGAGTGGTGCTCAATTCCGCGACGCCAAAAAAGGGCGTGCAGCGGCCGGAAGCGCTCACCGTGGCCGCGCCGTTGTCGAGTGTCACGAACAGGTCTGCGGTTCCAAGGCCGGCGATAATCGGCTGGAGCGGCACCTTGCCGATCGTGGCACTCGGAATCTGCAAGCAGCTGCAACTGCCCGAGGGACACTGATTGGCATAACCCTCGGTGCATTGGCCCGGCGTGGGAGCGCTCGCAGTGCCGACAATGGTGGTGTAACGCACCTTAGTGGTGGCGGCCTGCACTTGAGCCGTGCCCAGAGCGAACAAGAGCGTCATGAATCCAATCGCAAGTCGATTCATCCCTTTTCCTCCGATAAAAAATAATGCTTTAGACCGGTTGCGCGGCCAAAAGCCGCGCATTCATCGTTTGGTCATCTATAGGAGAGACGAAGCTTAGTTAATCTTTCGCTAAAGTCAAGAAACGATAGGTTAATTAAGAGCATCTCGCCCTGGTCAATGTGGGCGTTGCGAATCTTCGGCTCGAATTTGCCTGCTCGAGCTGCAAAGGATTATGGTTCAGCATGGCCATGAAAATCGGAGATGCGGTGAATATCGACGATCTCCGGCGGCTCGCCAGGCGGCGGCTGCCACGGATGGTTTTCGACTTCATCGAGGGCGGCGTCGAGGACGAACACTGTCTGGAGGCCAACGAGACCAGCTTCTCGCGGCATCGGCTGGTCCCGCGCTACCTGGTCGACGTCTCCCGGCGCAACCAATCCGCCACGCTGTTCGACCATAGCTACGCGAGTCCATTCGGCATCGCGCCCACCGGTCTCGCGGCCCTGTTCCGCGCCGATTGCGACCTCATCCTGGCCAAGGCCGCCGCGGCCAACAACATCCCGTTCATCATGTCGGGCGCGTCCAACGCTTCGATCGAGGCGGCGGCACAGGTGGCGCCCGGTCATACCTGGTATCAACTCTATGCGGCGCGCGACAGAAAGATTTCCGAAGATCAGATCCGGCGCGCGCGCGACGCCGGCTTGAGCACCCTGGTGCTGACGGTCGACGTGCCGGTTTCCTCCAAGCGCGAGCGCAACGTGCGCAACGGCCTCGAGCTGCCGTTGAAGCTCAAATGGTCGAAGTCGCTGGAAGCGGCGACGCATCCGCTATGGATTGCCAGCTACCTGCGGCGCGGGTTGCCGCGGTTCGACAATTGGGTGTCATATGCCGGGGCCGACACCAGCGCCAAGGCAGTCGCCGCTTTCGTGGGACGGCAGATTCCGTGCAGCGTAACCTGGCGCGACCTCGAGAATTTCCGCCGGCTATGGCCGCGCCATCTGGTGATCAAGGGAATCCTGCATCCGGATGACGCCGCGCACGCCGCGCAGATCGGAGTCGACGGGATCATGGTTTCCAATCACGGCGGACGCCAGCTCGATCAGGCGCCGGCTCCGCTCGAGATGCTGCCGTCGATTTGCGCGGCGGTCGGGGACAAGGTCGCCGTGATGCTGGATAGCGGCGTGCGGCGCGGCGCCGACATCCTGACCGCGCTATGCCTGGGCGCGCGCTTCGTGTTCGTCGGCCGCGCAACCCTCTATGGCGCCGCCGCGGGTGGACTTCCCGGCGCACAAAGGGCGGTCGACATCCTGCGCAAGGAAATCGATCTGGTGATGGGCCAGATCGGATGCCCGAGCCTCGACGGGCTCGGCCCCGGCTTCCTGCTGCAACCGCCGGCGCCCCTGATGCGTACTGAAATGCATGCGCAACCCGATGGCGCCGGGGAACTCGAGGAACGCCGGCGCGCGGATAAAAGCGCGCGGCGATGATGGTTCCCGTCCCGGACGATTGTTCCCATCAAGGATGATCGTTCCCGTACCGGGAGCGCGGCAGTGCAACCGGGGGAAACGCGGTGCGGCGATGAGAGCTGGATTTACTTCGGGACTATTTTTTCTGGCCGCAGCGGTCGCCGTCGGATGCAGTGTTCAGCAGCCAGCCGTCGCGCCGGCGGTGGCCGAGGCGCCCGCGCATCCGTTGCCCTTCAAGGGACGTCTGGCCGAGGGCGATGCGGACGCGTTGCCGCCGGCGGTGGCGATGTCTCTCTCCAGCGCGTCGGCGGTCACATTTTCCTATCGTGAGGAACTGACCCACGACGACTACCACATACCGCTCATCGTCACGGCCTTGGATCCGGTTACCTACGCAGGCGCGCCGCTCGGCGATCTTGGCGTGACCGCGTTTGCGTCGCTGTCGATAACCGACGGCGACCGGGTGCTCGGCGACTATACCGCCAAAGTGCACGTCTCGAAGTCATACTCACTCTATTCGGAACCGACGCACAGGTCGGTGGAACTGGCGGCGCGCGCCGCGGTGCGGGAGAAGATCGATCAGAAACTCTATCGCGACGCCGACCGCCTGGCCGCGGCCGTCGCGGTGTCCGGTCAGGCCGCGGCTCCCGCGACCTCCGGCCAACCGGTGGCTCCCGCGACGTCTGAACAACCCGCGCTCCCCGCAACGTCCATCCAGCCCGCGGTCCCCGCAGAAAAGTGAACCGCCGATTCGGGAGAATCCTACTCAGCGCGGCGACGATATTGATGGCCGGATGCGCGGTGAAGGGGCCCGCGTTTGAAAAAGCCACCGCACCTCCCGACAATGCGGTGATCTACGTATACCGGCCCTACCACTATGGCTCGTCACTGCTGCGCCCCGCGGTGACCTGCGGCGAGGACAGCGCGCGTATCGGACCCGGCGGCTACCACGCCTTCGTAGTTGCGGCCGGGTCCGACCAGATCCTTTGCAGCGTGGAGGGCGGCGAAAGCGCCGACCAGGTCGAGATCGATTCGCACACTCGCGTCTACTACATCCGTGAGGAGTTCGGGTGGGGCCTTCTGAGCGGTCATCCGCATCTCAATCCGGTCGACACCGACCAGGCCAATGCGGAAATCGAGAGCTGCTGCGTGCAGGAACCCTGAGGGCGGGCATCCACAACACCGACGAATTAGAGCAACGCCATAAAGCGAAAGAGCAAGCATCCGGCAGCTTTGAAAAATATGCTCCTCAGGTGTCCAGAAATCTCCGAATAGGGGTTTTTTTACCCGACCACGAAACCCCTATGTGGTGTGGAGGCTGAACCAGCCTCGACACTTTCAGTCTTTCGCAAAAAAAGCCGCCTTGGCACCCCTCTTGCTCCTTTCTGATACGCCACAAGATGCGTTCGTCGATTCGCAATTCATTGCCTCGCGCGGCGATCATCCTTGCCGGCGGCGAGGGCCTCCGTATGCGCTCCGTGACACGGTTCATCACGGGGCAGGACGATGTGCCTAAGCAGTTTTGTCCTATGATGGACGCGATGACCTGGTTCGAGAACACGCGGAACCGGGTGACCCAACTCGTACCCGTCGAACGCTCTTTCATAGTGGTGAAGCGGAGCCATCGGCGTTTCTACGAGCCGCTTCTCGGAGATCTACAACGTTCGCAGGTCATCGAGCAGCCGTGCGATCGCGGAACCGCGGCGGCCATTCTCTATGGACTCCTCAGGGCTAAGCGTCTGGGACCAGACGCGACGGTAGCCATCTTCCCCTCGGATCACTATGTGAGCGATGATATCCGGTTCATGCGGCAGGTCGAACGCTCGCTCGACGTGGTAGACGAGCATCCGGCACTTGTAGTGCTGCTGGGAATTATGCCGGACAAGGCCGAAACGTCCTACGGATGGATTGAGCCGGCGACTACTGTGTCGGTATGGACGCCCCAGTTGTTCCGCGTAAAACGATTTTGGGAAAAGCCGCGCTGGGAGCTCGCGCGTAATCTCCTGGCCGGCGGATGCCTCTGGAATAGCGCTGTCATCGCAGCCCGCGCTTCAGTGCTTGAGGCGATGATAGCTGAGCATGCGCCAGAACTGGTCCGACGTTTCACCGAAGCGCTCGGCCAGGCGCAGAATCTCGATGAAGAATATGCCTCCGAAGTCCTGTATGAAAAATTAGAGGCCGTCGGATTTTCGGAACAGGTACTTCCCCGGGAGCCGTCAAACCTCGCGGTGCAGTTGGTAGACGACGTTCAGTGGAGTGACCTCGGAGAGCCGGAGCGTCTGATCGATACACTGCAAACGTTGAAATCCCGTCCTGCATGGCTCGATGACTTCGCCAGGGGATATCGCAGGCTCGAAGCGTGATCCAATAGGCGAGCGCTGCATGCGGTCACCCGCGGAGTGCCGCTGGCCTGGAAATCCGTCGGAGTGAGCAGTGGAACTGCTGGACCCGCGATGCCTTCGAGTCAACTTTCTATCGTGCGAACAGTGAGTCGTGCTTTGCTCGCAGCGCGCGGAGTTTATCTTATCTTTCCAATGATGCTTTCGCTCCTTTTTTTCGGCGTACGTCATCGCGGGTGCACCTTGAACTGTATGCGCGACATCGGCGGAGCAAGTCCGCGCCGGCACCCTACTAAGTTCGCCGAATTTGTGATGGAATGTGTATTCCATGAGCATGAGAGCCGACAGGCCAACTGTTCTGGTGGTTGACGACAATGCTGACGCCGTTGCGGCGTTGGCTCAGATTTTGGAGAACGAGGGGTATGCGGTCGCCACTGCCTACGACGGACGCGAAGCGCTCGGATATCTCAGCGATAATCCACCGCCCAGTCTGATTATCCTCGACCTCATGATGCCGGTGATGAACGGATGGGAACTTCGCATCGAACTCGATAAGATTCCTGCCTTAGTGGACGTGCCCATCGTGGTCGTCACGGCGCTCGCGGAAGCGGCGGAAATCGATGCCGCTGCTATAGTTCCAAAGCCTATAGATCTGAAGCGTCTCCTGGGCATCATGGATCGTTTGCTGACTCCGTGACATTCCCGGGTCCTGAGGCATAGCCTTGAAGCTCACATCTTACAGGGTAGGCCGCCGACAAGTTGTGCATACTGCCGGGTTCTGATCTGCAGATTAAGCAGCCGGCGCCGGGTTGAGAGTCGTGCTAAGTTGTGAACGGTCAGCTTACTATAGTAAGTGACTGAAAGATATATACCATAGTACGGGCACCAAGATCGGCTCGCCCAGCAATCACACTAACAGACACCACATTTGTTGATTCCGAATGAGTTAGTGCGGCGCGGCGTTGCAACCGGCGATATGACTACATCGGTGAACGCCGCGCCGCACCTATGAGCAGTGGTCGCGCTTAGTTACTGCGCTCCTTGAGCCACTTGTTGATGTCTTCTTTCCCGTCGCCAGTGCGTTCCTGGATTCTGCCGGCGAGCTTGTCCATGTCGCCTTCGACCTCCAGCAGGTCATTGTCGGTCATTTTCGCCCACTTGGTCTTGATCTCGCCCTTAAGCTGATTCCATTTGCCTTTGACTTGATCCTGGTTCATTTGGTTCTCCCATTTTCTGCACGAAGCAGAAGTGCGTGTTAGATTGCGAACACAGTTAGATGCAGCAACAATCGAGCCGACAACAAAAGCGGCAAGAGGCTGCGAAGAATGGTTTGTCTTACTCACGATCATTGTAAATGTTTCAATTCGTCGGGAGCTGTGATGCCTGATGTTTTCAAAAGACTCATTAGTAGGGTAATGATCCCAGGCCCTTACGCCGATTTGCGGGGCACCTTCGCTCCTTCGCGACGTGCTTCGGAAAGGCCGATCGCGATTGCCTGTTTGCGGCTTTTGACTTTTTTGCCCGAGCCACCGGACTTAAGCGTGCCCGCCTTCATTTTATGGACGGCCCGCTTTACTCTTTTCGAGGCCTTGGGACCGTATTTGTTGCCGCCTGATTTAGTTGCCATTGTTACATTCCTCTTTCAGTGGCCTGATTCAGGGATTGTCCGATTCGTCCCGGTCAAACTTCGATCGTTCGGCATATAGTCGGTCGGCGGTTCAGCGCCAACCCCGATTCTCAGACGGTCCTTCTTCCGGCTATTAGGCTGGCGAGGAACAAGACCAGAAAGATGAAAAACAGGATCCTGGCAATACCGGCGGCAGCGCCAGCAATGCCGAAAAACCCCATGGCTCCGGCGACCAGCGCAACGACGAGAAATACGAGAGTCCAATAAAGCATGACGTTACCTTCCTTTCCGCAATGGAGGCCGTCGTTTCACCCGCCATGCACCTTTCGTCATGGAATTATTGCATGGTTGGAAAAAACGTAAGGCGTTATAGTTCAAGCGACACCAAGTTCACGTTTCCGCGAAACGAATCTCCACGTCTTGGACGCAATCCGTGTGCCACCGATGTCGAGGATGCTGTTTTCGAAAAGAGCACTCCTAATCAAGACTCTTGCCGAGCTTTCCTCTTAACCGCGAGCGTGGCAAATTTGACCGAACTTACGACTGACAATGGCGATGACAATCGTGGCGGGCGGATGATACGTATCGCGACCGATTACGACGCTGACGTGATAGTCGCCGGTGGTGGTCCCGCCGGCGCGGCCGTTGCGCGCCATCTCGCGCGCCGGGGAATTTCGGTAGTAGTCCTCGACCGCGTGAATTTTCCGCGCGACAAGGTGTGCGGCGATTTTGTTGGCCCTGCCGCGTTGGTCGAGCTCGGAGCGCTCGGCGTGCGCGACATGGACGGCTACCTGGCCAGCAACGTGGCCCGGCGGGCCGCGCTCTATCTTGACGGCAAGGAACTGATCTCACGGCTCTTTCCCAGGCTCGAGGGAATGCCAGCGTACGGTCGCGTCGTGCCGCGATACATCCTGGACAACTGGATCGTCAGTTCGGCGCGGCAGGCCGGCGCCCGCCTGATGACCGGCTATCCAGTCGTCGGTTTCAAAATCGCAGGCGACGGCGTGATGGTCGAGGTCGCCGCCCCCAATGGCCGGCTGACATTGCGCTCGCGGCTTTTGATCGGTGCCGACGGCAGTAGCTCGACGGTGGCGCGCGTCATGCGCGGTTCGGCGCCACCGCGTGGCGACCGGATCGTCGCGGTGCGCGCATACTATGAGAATGTTGGCGGCGCCGACGACCAGCTCGATCTTTATTTCACCAGTGAGGCCTTCCCGGGCTACTACTGGCTATTTCCGACCGGAAGGGGAGAGGCGAACGTCGGACTCGGGATGGCGCTGGAGACGATCCCGGCGCACGACGAGACGCCGGTCGCATTGCTGAACAGGCTTATAGAAAAGGATGCGGCGCTGGCGGCGCGGCTGAAGGGAGCCCGGCTGCGGGGCAAGATCGTAGGCTGGCCGTTGATAACGTACAACCATCGGCTGCCGATCGTGACCGATCGCGTGATGCTGATCGGTGATGCGGCCGGTCTCATCAACCCGCTCAATGGCGAGGGCATTCAGTACGCGCTTTTGAGCGCGAGATGGGCGGCGGATACTGTGGCACAATGCGTTCGGCGCGGCGATTTTTCAGCGGCCGCGCTCGCTCCCTATGCGGCTAAAGTCGAGCGCGAGCTGCGCTACGACATGGCGCTGGCACGGCTGATCGTTCAGATGATCACCAACCGCGGCTTGAACCCGGTGTGGCTCGAAGCGCTGCGGATAATCGCCGCGCGGGCGCGCAAGGATGCCGCCTACGCGGAGATCGCCGGCGGAATTCTGGCCGGCCTTGCGCCGGCCCGCTCCGCGCTGAACCTCAGGGTTGTCGGCGGTACGATCGATCAGGCCGCGATGTCGCTCGGCATCAAGGCGGTGCTCACGGCATTCAGCGGACCGGCCGCGTGGGCCGGTTTCGGCGTCGACACGGCGCAGGTCGGCTTTCAGCTAGCTTACGACCTGGCGCTCAATCCGCTCGGCTTTACGAACTGGCTGATGCGCGTGGCGTCCGACGCGGTCGAGCTGGGCGCGCAGGCTTCATGGGATGCAATCGGCGGCCGGGCGCGCGGCGCGGCGCCGGTGGTGCGCCTGACGGGTTAGCCTATAGCTCGCGCTCGATCATGTAGAAGACGATATCGCGAATGAAGCTTTTGTCGTCGCTTTCGGGCAGCGATTCATAAGCGGTGCGGTATTCGTGCAGCGCGGCGCCGGCAAGATGGCGCGCGGTTTTGCGCGCGTACTCGATACTGCCGTATTTCGCCATCAGCGCGTAGACCCAGTCGACGTCGGCGTCGGTGCGATTCTCGCGCGGCGTCGCCAGGAACTCGCGCATCCGGGTCTTTTCCGCGCGCGTGCATTCGCGCAGTAGATGGATCAGCATCAGCGTGCGTTTGCCCTCGCGGATATCGCCGCCGATCTCCTTGCCGTATTTTCCGCGGTCACCGACCAGGTTGAGAACGTCGTCCTGAATCTGGAACGCCGCTCCCATGTAGTAGCCGAAGCGATTGAAGAGATCCGGATTGACCTGGCCGCGCGAACCGATGAGGCCGCCGATGCGGCATGGATGGATGCTGGTGTACCAGCAGGTCTTTTTGAGGATCATCCGCAAGTAGTCGTCCGTGGTAAGCTCGCAATCGTTGTCGTGCACCCAGCCAAGTTCGAGCGCCTGTCCTTCGACCGACTGCAGCACCATGTGCTCGATTTCGACGAAGATTTTCCAGGCCAGCTCCGGTCCCAGCGTGTCGCGATTGCCCATCAGCGGACCGATCGACAGGACGTTCATCGCGTCGCCGACGTTGATCGCAATAGCCACTCCGTGCTCGGCGTGCATGGTGGGCAGGCCGCGCCGGAATTCGCTGCCGTCTTCGACGTCGTCGTGCACCAGGAAAGCGTTGTGGAACAATTCGATCGCGACCGCCGATCCGAGCGCGCTTGCGACCTCGCCGCCGAAGGCGCGGCAGGTGCCGATGCACAGTCCGGGGCGCAGGCCCTTGCCGCCGCGCATCGGGTACGACGGCACCAGATCATAGAGATGGCGGCGCGGCTCACGCTGGCCGACGACGCGCAGCATCTCATCGAAGGTCAGCTTGCGGTAACGCTCGAGCAGAGTTTCGACGAGCGGATTATTGGGAGGAGCGGCCGCCATTTTGTCAGCCAGGCGCGTCGCCCGGCGGCGGAGTTATTCTATCGGCATCAGAATCATCGCGCGCAACTGATTTAGCCTGGTCGCCTGCAGCACGCCGGTATAGACGCCTGCCGAAACGCCCTCCGGAACCGCGATTCTGATCGCGATTTGCGCGCGATCGTGAGGCGCGATGATCAGCGATTCGGGCGCAAAGCTGATCTGCGCGGCGGCGATGCGATCGCCCGACGGATTGACCAGATCGGTCGCGTGGAAGGCGAACTCCTCGGTGGGCGAGTCGCCGTCGTTCTCCAGCGCCATCGAGAGTTCCGCCGTCGCCCCGGCATGTCCCGCTTGCGCCGGCGACAGCGTGGGCACCTGTGACGCCTTGGGTGCGGGCGAGCCATTGCCCGGACCAGGCTCGCCGCTTACCCGGATGACGCCTTGCGTGATGCCGCTGACGGTTCGCGTCGCGACGTTCACCAGGTCCATCAGGATGTCGACCACATCGTGAGCATCGCGCCGGAAGCGGGGCAGAACCTCTTCGGGCTTGCTGGCGCGGGTTGATTTGACGTCGACGAAGCGGCCTTCGAGGTTCTTGGCCGCGGCGACGCCCGCGGCGACCTCCTCTTCGAGAATCGATGCCGCGCGCGTAACCACTTCGGTCGCGGTCTCGGCCAGTCCCTTCAGCATGTTCGTGTTACCCCGGGGTTGCGGCCCGCTCTCGGGCGATGCTTCCTGCTGCTCCGGCCGCGGCGATTCCTCTTGCTTGACGGCCGCCTCGGATTCGCTTGCGGCGCGCTGGGCGCGCCCGCCAGGCGGTTTTCTACTGCTCGACGGCGCCATCGTTCAGCTCTTTTCGTCGCAATTGAAGATGCGCGTCTGGCCGCGCAGGGTGATCAGCGCCACCGGCCGATCGAAGATCTCGATTCCGATCGTGTATTCGCTCTGCGCGCAGATTGGCTTGCACACGTCGATGCAGACCGGAATCGTATTGCGCGCCATCAGGTTCATATTCATGTTCATGTCGACGTGCACCGGATCCTGCGCCGTGGCCTGGACCACGACATTGGCCGGGGTCTTGTCGAAGGAGATTTGCACAGGGCAGGGCGCGCCGCCGACGAAATGATGCTCGAGCTGAGCGGGCTGATTCGGCCAGGCGATTACCTTAACGTCGTCTTGCGGCATGCTCTTCTCCTTGGCCGTATCCTAGTCGTTTCCCGGCATGGATGACAGATTTTGCGCCGCGGGCCCGCCGGAGCCCGTCGGCCGCTCCCACGGATTGGTCACGGGCTGCGACGGCGCCTGAGTCGCCGAGCCGTCCGCGTAGGCGCACAGCTCGATCAACAGAGCACGGTTTCCCCCGCCGATGAAACGCACGGCGCTGATGCCGGGCTTATCGATTTCGAGAGTCTCGATGGAGTTCAGACCTCCGGTCGCCGCGGTAATTTCGAGGCTCGTCCCCGTGAGGTCGCGCGCTTCCATGGTCAGCCGTTCGTCGGAGTAGCGAACGATCGTAGCTACGACGCGGCTCGCCACGAAGGGAAGGCCGACGTCGATTCCGCGGCCCGGAAGCAGCAGTTTCGCCTGACCCGCCGGGATACCGTAAGTCACCAGCGTTAACGTCGTCTTCGTCAGCGACTGGAACGCGAAACCCTGATCCGTGAATTGCTGCCCCAGTTCCTTTGCTTCCTTCTGCGCTTTCCAGTCGACGCAGCTTTCATTTTGTTTTTTGACTGGCGGATGCTCATGAATCGGACACGGATAAGGCAAAAGCGCGACTTCATCGAAGTAGGCGGCTGTGCCGCGCGCGTCGCCGTCAGCCTCCAGGAAAATCGAGATCAATCGCTGGGCGGCCGTTACCCGCACGGTAAGCTGGCGCCATTGCTGATTGTCGGTGCCTGCGCTCCAGACGATCGCTTTGGCTGTCGGATCGGTGCCGCCGTCCGGATCGACGCCGAGGCGGCAGGTGCCGCCCCCGCGCTCATCGAGGCTGTACCAGGCGGTGACCTGGTAGTCCCATCCGAGGTTGGCGCCGACCCGCTGATAGATCCCGGCGGCGAATGTGCCGAGGCCCGCGATTCGCTGGCTGCGGCGGCCGTTGTGAACGATGATCTCCTCGCCGGCGAACAGCGTGCCCGCGTTCGAGGTGGTGGTGCCGGCCGCGAATGCGTTGCCGGCCGGAGCGCTTTCCACATACGGCCCCCATCCGTTGGCGACCGCGCCCGCAATCCGGGAGCGAAAACCGTCTTCGAAGTTGCGATTGACGACGTCGACGACGCGAACGGTTATCGCGGCCTCGCCCGACGCGCCGTCGTTGTCGGTGACCACGCAGACCGCGTGATAGGCGCCGCAGTGCCGGTATTCGTGAGTCGCGATCGCGATACCGGTTCCGGCCGGCGGATTGTGCTGCTCGCGCACCGTCGCCGGCTGCGGCGGCGTGCAATCGCCGAAGTCCCAGGTCGCGGTATGAGTGTCGCACCATCCGGGATCGACAAAGTTCGCGATCAGATTAACCGGCGTGCAGTGGTAAGCGACAATATCCTTGGCGGTAACCGTCGGCGGCAAATTGAGCGCGGTCACCTGGCGGGTCGCCGTGCCTACCGATCCGTCCTGGGCCTGAATCGAGACCGTAATCGTGTAGACGCCTTTTTCGCAGTAGGCGTGGCTGATAGTCGCCGACCCCTGCGCCATCGGCGCCGTGTTGGTCTCGATGACCGGCGCGCTGACCGGCAGCGTGTCGTCGCCGAAGTCAAAGGTCGCGGTATGGCTCTCAGGCCATTCCAGATGAGTGAAGGTCGCGGTGTACTGGACGACCTCGCCCTCGTTGCAGGTGGAGGGCGCGCCGGCGTTGACCACCGGCTTCACGCTGCGGACCGTCACGCGCGCGTATTCCTGCGTGGTCACGCCGCCCGGTTCACTTACGATCGTCGTCAGTCTGGCGACATAGATGCCGTGATCGGCGTAGGTATGCGTTGCGGTCGAGCCGGTCGCGGTCGAGCCGTCGCCGAAATCCCATTTGTATTGCGTGTCGGGCTTGGCCGCCGGACCGCCCACGAAGGTGAGCATGGTGCCCGCGTCGACCACGTATGGGCCGCCCGACGCGGCGAGCGCGGTCACGGTATTGGCGTAAGTGCTGATTACCTGCATCGCCGTGCGTTCGTCAGCCCGAGAAAATGATGCAATCCGCGTGGATATCGATCGGATTCTGGAAGGTCGCCGAAACCGTGCCGATTCCTTGTAGCGTCTGCGGCCACGCCCCGATCCCGGTGACCTGCTGAGTAATGTCGTTCTTGATCACCGCGCCGCCGATTTTGCTCGCCAGGTTCGACGCCACCACCATCACCACGATCGCGATTACTCCGCCGATGAGCCCGCCGCTGATGAATCCGAGCAGCAGGCTGAGGATCCAGGCGGCCACGCTCAGGTTGACGCCGCTGCCCAGGTCGACCGGCTGAATCGACTGCGAGTTGTCGGGATTGTTGACCCAGGTCATCCCCGCGTCGGCGTGGAAATCCGCGGTGACGTCGATATGGCCGGCGATCGCATTGGGCACCGTGACGTTGCCCTCGAAGTGGATCGACCCCTCCTGCAGCGTGGTGGTGAGCGAATTGATCTTGACGTCGTGGCCGTCGATATTGTGCAGCGTGTCCGGTACGCCACCGAGTCCGCCCTGCGATTGTGGCTCGTTGATCGTCTGCTGGATGATCGCCAGCACGCGGGGTCCGTCGACGGCCAGGGCGAACTCGCGTCCCGCCGGAATGAAGTTGGTTAGCGCCGAAGGATTCGCGCCGCTTTCGGAATTGATCGCGATGGCCAAACTGTCCGCCAGTACCTGCGGCGTTACGTTGTTGACCGTGATCTGCGGGTTGCCGCCCGTATCCGGCGTCCAGATTCCGATGTCCGGAGTGGCGACCAGATCCTTGTAGACCTGATCGCCGATGAAGGTCTCGATCTGATCCTGAGTCGGCACCACGACGGTTATATCGCCGATACCGTTCACCAATGCTTGCGCGTATGACTGAATCTGCTGCTGGAGCAGGGTGTCGAGATTGATCCCATGGATCGACTGGGCCAGCGACTTGTCGGTCGCGTACTGGTTGTCGGCAACGGCGGGATCGGCCGCGATCGTTTCGACGGAAATCTGGCCCTGCGTGATTTTTGCCGAGATTGAGCCGGGGACCACTACCAATGGCGCCGTAATATCGATCCGGGTCTGAACGCCGATTGGCGACGGCACGGGATTGCCGGCCGACGTTACATTGATGAGCTTAAGATGAATCGGGATGCTGACCTTGACCTGGGTGGCTGACGGCTGCGTCGTGTCGATCTGGTTGGCCGGATCGGTTGGGTCGTCGGCGATCGTCGCGTAGGCGTCGCCGGTGAAGGCTCCAAAGCTCACGCCGGTCTGCGTGATCGAATGGGGAATCTTGTTGTTCTGATACTGCGCGTCGACATATTCCTTGATCGCGGCCAACGTCAGAGGACCGACCGGATCGCCGCTGGTGATATTCACGGATACGTTCGCGCGCGGCAGCCCGGTCAGGATCACGCCGACGTTGATCGAGTTCGGCAGCGTGCCCACCGGCAGCGTCAGGTCGACGTCGGCGAGCATGTCGAACATCGTTGCGCTCGGGATCGGCGGATTCGCGATACTGACCTGGATATGGGTGGCGCCGAGCACCAGTTGAACCGCGTTCTGCGCCGGCACCATATTCACGCCGAGCCCGGTGCGCGGGATATTAACCGTACCCTGCGAAACCTGGTAAGGGCCGAAGGCCGTTCCAGTGGGAATTGGCGTGCTGTGCGGAATTTTCGAGCTGTCGTAGGCGGCCTGTACCACCTGCAGAATAAAACTCTGCTGAACTTCGGCGACGAGCTCGAATCCCTGGGTGGTGGACATCGCCGATCAATGACCCGGTGGATGAGGCTGAATGACCACGCTCAACTTGGTGATTGGCAGTTTGACTTCGCCGCGCCGGACCCGCTCATAAAGCTCGCGCGAGCCGCATCGCGGCGCCGACGCGTCGAGGCGCCGGTACTCGAGCAGCGGTTCCAGGATCGGATGCACGCCGCGCAGCTCTTCGAGGGGATCTTTCACCTGCGGCGACCGATTGAGCTGCGGTGGTAGCGGTTCGGTCGCGTAATTGGTGGTCAGCAGCGACTGATGCGCCGGGCCGAGTTGTTCGCGCAGCGTCAGCCTTGGGCGCACGAGTTTGTATTCCTCGAAGAGCAGCCGTTCGAGGTCCGCGGCCGAATCGGGATTGATCGGACGCTTCGCAATCTTGCGGATTTCGCCGGCCAGCGTCTCCAACCGCTTGTACACGCCGGGCCGGAAGCGCAAGCGCCGCTCGACACTCGCGCGCAGGTCATCCGGAAACTGGTAGCCAAGCTCCTCCATCGCGAGAATCGGGTTGACCGCCGCGCGGAGCGTAAGCTGGCTATCGGCCAAAAGCGCGCCGACCACCTCGGCCAGCCGCTTTTCCATTTCGGCCATGGAGGAAATCCGCTTGGTGGCCGCGTCAGCCATTGTCGAAACCTTCGAAACCTTCGGCACGTTGCGCCGCGCGCGTCGCGCTTGCTTCAGCGTTCGCGAACACGACGCGATTGGGCGCACCCGCCAGCGCCCACGGCAGGCGCACTTCTAACGGCATCATGAGCCGCTCGGGATCGCGCTGCTGACAGCTCCAGTTGAGCCTTTAGCATATGGTCGGCGGTTCTTGATAGAAAAAAGAGCTGTTCGACGAGAAATGCAGGACGATTCTGTGTGCGAATATTCTCGTCAGGCAGTTGGTCAGGCCCAAGGGGAGAGTAGCTCCCCTTGGGCCCTTCTGCCTATTTCAGGACAGGCTTCAGAGCGTCGTCGTCCTTACGGGGTCGTCGCCGCGTTGACGGTTGCGTTGACGGCGCACCATGCCGGGTCGCTCTGCGGTCCGATCTGCAAGGCGAGAACGTCGCCCGTGTTGACCGATACGGATGCACCGGCCGGTGACTGACAGCTGAACGCCCCGTCGGCAATGCTGCAGTTGACAGGGTTGGAGCAGTCCACACTACCGTCACTGGTATGACCAACGCACAGCTGGAAGTTGTACGCGTTTCCGTCGTTCAAGAGTCCGGGCGTGCAACGACCGTGAATGTCCGGTCCCGGAGGATTCACGACGATCCATATCGCGGAGGGATCACCGCCGTTCAGCCAGTGCTTGAAATCATTGCTGTTGAAACAGAGGTTCGATGCGCCGACGCCAGGTTGGCAGCCGAAGTTCTGCTCGAGCGCCTGGTAGAAGGTGCCATTCCAGGTGACGATGGCTCCCTCGTGGTATTTAACATCCTCGCCCCAAAGCCGATACGGCTCTTCGCCAAGCGTCACCAGCAGTTGGCTGATTGCGCCCGCCTGAACGGGAACGCCGATCTCAAAGACGGACGTAACGGCCTCATCACACTCACCAATGCCACACCATCTCGTGTCACTGGCATAGTTCGCATGACCTGCCGGATTGTCTGCCTTCAGAGGCAGAGTCGGATCGCCCGCAGGCCCCTGCGGCCCCGCCGGTCCCTGTGGACCTGCCGGACCTTGAGGACCTCCTCCTGAAGGAAGCGTACCCCACTGCGTACACACTTTGTGGCTCTTTTGCAGACAGACGAAAGCGCCTGTCGCCTGAGCGCTGGCGCTCGTCGAGAAGCCAGCAACTGCAATTGCGACCACTACCAACCATCCAAACTTCATTTTCATTGTCACTCCCCCTCCATAGATCTGGAGTCTTCCTAGAAAGTCCCTCATCGCTGCTATCCGAATTTCGACCAACCTGCGCTATTCTTCACCTCCATTGTTGATGATTAGACCAGCTACTAACGTTTAGGTACGCCTGTTCCGTGATTAACGCAACCCTTTTTTTTACGAGCCCCGTGGCTTCTTTGAGAGATCTTTAGGAAAAAATGTGTTGCTATCTGACGCTCTCTAGACCTGCTGGCGCTGCAAAACCAGTCGATGTCAACGCCAAAAATTCGTAATTCTGCAATAAAAACAGCCTGATAGCCACGGTCGCGTTGCTACATGGCCCCAAGGCAGCTTGTAGCATGTGACTGGCCGCCATTGATGAATATGAGGTTACTTGTCGATGAAGAATCTATGACTGTTCATGTCACATCTGGGCTTCATATGTTGTGCATATTTTATCTGTTCAATGTTATTTAATGTTTAAATATATTCTCATTGGCTAATATTTGCTCGTATAACAACAAAAGCCCCTCGGTCTAAATGCTGGAAGGGAAACGGTTGGGGCCCGAAACAGAGCCGACCGCGACATTCCGGTCAACACCGCATGTTGCAGGATTTATGGAAGCCGAGGCCGAGGGTGTATCAGGGCCGCGAACTAGAAGTATCCGAACAGGCTAGTGGAAGTGTAAACCAGGCGAGAACATTGTTGGGGCCTATGCGCTGGCAATATCCGTTACGAAGCGCGGTACTAATAACCTCGCATTACTCATTCTCCGGCTGCTTCGAACGGCCGGCGATGGGAGTCAAGTCCGGGAGGAAGCGTCAGCGCCCTGAGGCGCGGCAGGAACGGGCAGGGTACGCAGGTCGATTTCCGCGTCTCGCAAGCGCCGACCCGCATCAGGCAGAACGAAGCGCATTCGACGTCTGATCGGGCTCGTCGGACGTAACTAGCGCAAAAATCCTCACCGGACGCGAAAAGCCCTTGAGCTCCACGGGGTCCAACGGCCTGAAGGTATACGGGCTGTCGCCGTTGCCAAGCAAACTGACGGTGCGCTGATCGAGGAGGATCAGATCTGACCTCGCGCGCTCGCACAGGCGCGCCGCGAGGTTGACGGCCGGGCCGACCGCCACATATTCGAGCCGCTCCGCTCCCCCAATTGCACCGACCGTGACATATCCACTGGCGAGCCCCACGCCGACATGGAGCTCCAATCCGAGGTTTTGCCATTGCGAGAGGATCTCGTTCACTCGTTCGCGAATTTTGAATGCGATCGAAACCGCCCGTTTCGCATGGTCTGGATATGGAGCCGGTGCCCCGACCAGAATCAGCACACCGTCGCCGGAATAGTCTTTGATCGTACCGCCGAACTCGCTTACCGCGTCCCCAATCGCCGCATAGTAGCGCTCGAGGAGATCGATCACCTCTTCCGGGGTACGGCTGAGGAACCGATTGGCCTCGGCCAACTGGCGCTCGCGCACTTGCCAGCGTTGCATGATAAACAGGCCCAGGCCGAACATCGCCAGGAGAAGGCCAAAATCGAAGCCGCCGAAAGTGCCGAGCCACGAGCGCGCGAGATGTCTATCCTTGAATGGCGCCTCGATCAGCACTGGCGCGTAGGAGATGATGCGGAGCTGCTCGGCGATCGTCACGCAGATATAACCGGCAATCAAGGTAGTCAGCGCCGCGACCGCCGGCCCCACCTCCAAAAATAGCGTTCCGATGATCGCCCCCGTCATCAACATTGCGCCGGAATAAACCGTCGTGAAGAGCCCGACGCTGTAGCCAACGGCCATGACATGGAAGCCGAAAAAAAATAGTATGTAGGCCAGAAGATGGGAGCCGCGGCCGACTCGTTCGACGATCACTCCCACGGATTTCCTACCCGATGGAAAAAGCTCTCCCGAGCAGGAGTTGGCCGATCAGTCCCCAACCAACCTGCAAGCTGTCGCACCAACCGCTTCTGGCCATTTCTAGTGGTTTAAAACACTTAAAGGCGTTTCCGCTTACAGACGCGGGCGTGCTAATTGCTAGTGATTATGAAGCAGATCCAGACAGGGCGCCTCTGCTCTCGGTGCGCCTATTAAAGATCGTTCCTCGCAGGTGAAATGCATGCTGACAGCAAAAGGTAGGCGCGAAGTTGCCAGAGTCCTGATTTCAGGACTCGTCTCGCTCGCGCTCTCCATGGCGCAAGCACCCTCGATGCTGATGGCGCAGGAGTCGTCGGCGACTCCGAATGCGAGTTCGTCGAACCCGGGCCCTGCGCCGGGCGGCGCGACGCAAGAGCAACTGCAGCAAATGGTCTCGCCGATCGCGCTCTACCCGGATTTTCTGGTGGCTCAAATCCTCGCCGGTTCCACCTATCCAACGCAGATCGTCGAGGCCGACCGCTGGCTCGCGGATAACAAAAACCTGCAGGGGCAGCAGTTAGCCGACGCGGTAAACGCCCAGCCCTGGGATCCGAGCATCAAGTCTCTTACCCAGTATCCGCCCGTCCTCGACAACATGAATCAGAATCTCTCGTGGACCTCGGCGCTCGGCCAGGCCTATTACAACCAGCCTTCGGACGTCATGAAGGCTATCCAGACCCTGCGTAAAATGGCGAAGAAGGCCGGGACCCTGAAATCGACGCCGCAACAGAACGTTACCGAGGAGTCGGCGTCCAGCGGCGGCGGCTCCGCGGCGCCGTCATCGACCGTGGTGTCGGAGGGAGCGTCGGGCAATCAGGTGATTGTCATACAACCGGCGCAGCCGACCGTGGTGTACGTGCCGCAATACAATCCAACCACGGCCTACGGCGCCCCGATGGCCGCGCCAGTGGGATATTCGAGTACCGACTTAATGATGACTGGCCTGGTTTCCTTCGGCGCGGGCATGCTGGTGGGGAGCCTGATCGATGGCGGCAGCAATAACTGGGGCTGCAACTGGCATGGCGGCAACGTTACTTACAATAAGAACGTTTATGTATCCAATTCGAATGCAGTTCCGAGCCGATGGGGATATGGCAGTCATCCCGGGCAATACGGCAGCCATCCATACTATGGATCGAACCGATACGCCGGCTCTCCACGGCCCAATAGTAACTACAATCGTTCGTATGCCACTAACAACACGATGCCTAAGTCATACGATCAGCCCAAGTATAATCAGAACTGGCAGAACGCAAAGAACAATCCTCAATATCAGAAGGACTATCAGAACGCGAAAAATAACCCGAAATACCAGCAGGACTACCAAAATCACAAGGGAAAGAGCGCCAACGACGCCGGATCGGATAGATGGTCGAAATCCTCGGGTTCGAATCGTGCCGACGATTCATCTCGCGGCTACGGCAGCAGCGATAGCCGTCAGAATTCTCAGCGCTCCTGGGGCGGCCGAACCCAGCCGGCAGGAGATACGCAGAGAGCCAGCCAGCGCGGTAGTAACAGCTTCCGGGGCGGCGGCCGTAGCTTTGGCGGTGGCGGCGGCGGATTTCGGCGACGCTAGAAGCTGCCGATTGAGGAGTAGATGATGATGTCAAACGATAGTCGTTCAGACTGTGCGCGCTCGCGCATAACCATTTTTCTCCGACTGGTCTGCGCAATGAGTATTGTTAGTGCCGCGGCAGCTACTGTCGCGCGCGCCGACGCGCAAAAAGTCTTCAACACACCGGACGCCGCGGTGACGGCCCTGATCAAGGCTGCGAAAACCGACGATCGCAGCGCGGCGCTGGAGATCCTCGGGCCAGGCGCGCAGAAGATCATCGATTCAGGCGACGCGGTAGCGGACAAGAACGCGCGCGAAAATTTCATTCATAACTACCAGCAGATGCATCGGCTCGCGTTCGACTCCGAGGGCCACGTGCTGCTGTACCTGGGCGCCGAGAACTGGCCCTTTCCGATCCCTCTGATCAAAAAGGGCGACGGCTGGCTGTTCGACACCGTCAGCGGCGAAAGAGAGATTCTCTACCGTCGTATCGGGAACAACGAGCTGTCGACCATCGCCACCCTGCACGAGTTAGTGACGGCGCAGAACGAATATAAGGACCAGGCTGATGGCGGCGGCACGCCTCAGTTCGCGCAACGGGTGCTGAGCAATCCCGGAACGCATGACGGACTTTATTGGCCGGCAACCACCGGGCAGCAGCCGAGCCCGATCGGCCCGCTCGTCGCAAGCGCCACTGCCGCGGGCTATCACGCCGAAAAAGGCAAGGGTCCCAAAGCTTTTCACGGGTACATCTATAGACTCCTCACCAGCCAGGGCAAGAATGCGCCGGGCGGTGCGAAGGATTATCTTGTCGACGGCAAACTAACCAAGGGATTCGCTTTCGTCGCATACCCGGCGGAGTATCGTTCGTCCGGGATCATGACGTTCGTGGTCAACCAGGACGGGGCAATCTTTCAGAAAGACCTCAAATCACAGACCGCAACCATTGCCGCGCGGATGAAGGCCTACGATCCCGACAAGAGCTGGAGCGAGGTCAAAGAATATTCGGATTGATCACGCCGCTCGCCGGCCACGAACATCCGCACGGCGCCGAAACGCTATGCTGCGCCATTAATTGTTCCTCAGATAACCGCTGTTTCTCTGGGTCTTTTTACCGCCGCATGTAAATCTCGCCTCGAGTGTTAGAGTAGGGGCGGTGTGCCGAGTAATTTTCGGCCGCGATGCATCGCGATAGCTGAGAATGAGGATGATGCGTTACAAATCCTCCAGAGCAAGGTCCTCGAATAGTCGAGACACGACGGAATTGGCGTGTTAATCGAAGAAACGACCACGCAGGCGAGTCTGGAGCTGCTGGCGCATGTGCGCCTGGGCAGACTAGCGTGCGTTCAAGGGACCCAGCCTTATGTCGTGCCTTTCTATTTTGCCTACCACCAAAGTTATCTCTATAGCTTTTCCACGGTTGGGCAAAAGATCGACTGGATGCGTGCGAACCCGCTGGTTTGCGTTGAAGCGGATGAGGTGGTGAGCGCGCGTCGATGGATGAGCGTTATCGTCTCCGGTCGCTATGAGGAGTTGCTCGATACGCCGGAATGGCGGTCTGAGCGCGAATTCGCCTGGAGACTGCTCCAACAATATGCAATGTGGTGGGAGCCTGGTCACGTAAAGACACTGGTTCACGGCACCGAGCGCGTATTGGTACCGGTTTTCTACCGCATTTACGTTGCGCAGATTACTGGCCGCTGCGCCACGATGGAGGCGGTGGTGCCGACTGACACCGGACCGTCGATTACCGACGTAAGCGAAGGGAGACCGCTACAAAAAATTCTGCGCCGGTTCCAGCGTAAACTCGGGCGATAATTCCGCTGGGTTGTTCGCCCGGAGAACACTGCTCGCCGTCAGGCATCTGTTTTCTTTTCATGGTCATGTTGCTGGTCGATTGTAATGCCCAAGACGGAGCAGACCGTCTTCGCGATCATCCATTCTTCGTTCGTATGAATGACGCGGACAGCGACCCGGCCGGCCGCCGCCGAAATCACGCCCTCGTTCGCCGCGTTTCGCTTGCCTTCGAGCTCGATTCCAAGGAATCCCAGTCCCTCGCAAATTCGGGCGCGGATCACGGGCGCTTTCTCTCCGATGCCGCCAGCGAACACCAGCGTGTCCAATCCGCCCAAGGCCGCCGCGAATGCGCCGATCCATTTCTTGACCTGGTAGCAAAAGAGCGCGACCGCTTCAGCCGCCCGCACGTCCTGCGTTTCACGCTCGAGCAAGTCATGCATATCGGAACTGGTCTCCGACACCCCGAGCAGCCCGGACTGGAAATTGACCATCTCATTGAATTGCTTCGCGCTCATCTTCTCGGTGCGCGCCAGATACCAAACCAGTCCGGGATCGAGATCGCCTGAGCGGGTGCTCATCGGCACCCCGGCCGTTGGGGTGAAACTCATGCTGGTGTCCACGGATTTGCCGTGACGCACCGCCGCCAGGCTCGCGCCGTTACCGAGGTGGGCGAGGATGACCCGGCCTTGTGCCGCTTCCGATCCGGCCACGCGGGCCAGTTCTCCGATCAGAAACGCATACGACAACCCATGAAATCCGTACCGCCGCACCCCCTGTGCTTCGTAGCGACGCGGGATCGGCAGCAACCGGGCCACTTGCGGCAGGTCGTGGTGAAAAGCCGTGTCGAAGCAGGCAACTTGGGGCAGGTCAGGAAATCGGCGATGAAACGCTTCGGTCAACAGAATCTCCTCCGGCAGATGCTCAGGATCGAATGCACTGAGCCGGTGCAGCTCCTCGACCATCTCCGCAGTGATTCGTTGCGGCTCGCTATACTTCGGCCCGCCATGCACCACGCGATGCCCCACCGCCGTTAATGCATCGGGGCCACTGCGTTTCTCCAGCCAATCCATCAGCACATTCACCGCCGCCGTGTGGTTCGGCACGGCCAACGGTCGCGAAAAGTTCTCCGAACCTTTGACTGCAAACGTGGCGTTCGCCAGGCCGATCCGTTCGATACTTCCATCCAGCGCGCGGCGCAGCGAGGCACCGGCGGCCTCGAACAGCGCGAACTTGATGCTCGACGAGCCGCCATTGATCGTCAGGATGCGCGGGCTAGCCGGTTTCATGGATGACTCTTTCGTCACTATCCAATCCGAACCGCCTTCTCTTCAGTCGATCGGATCATCGCTGCCACAGGATTCGTGCGTCTTCCAGCGGGATCGCAACGCCCTCGTGATGCGGAATCACGCGCGCCGTATAGTCCGCTGGCTGGCGCGCGGCAGACACGGCCGCGCTGTACACGTAGCCGCCCGACGCGCCGTCCAGTTGGCGAACGCGCGTCATCTCCTGCCGCACGGAAGTACCGCCCCTGACGCCGTTGGCGTAAAGCTCTACCCGCACCGTCTTGGGATCGAGATCGTCGAGATGCACCTGCACTTCAAATACGTGCTGCCCGCCACGAGTCTCAAACCTCACTTCGCCGAAGCGTACCGCGGCCCATTTGTGTTCCAGCGCGTGCCGCCAATTAACTAGCTGCGCTCCGATTGCGCCTTTGTCGGCAGCCCGCTCGCGGTAGGCTGAGGCAGCCGGGAAGTAGTATTGCTCGATGTATTCGCGCACCGCGCGGTTGGTGGAAAAGCGCGGCGTCAAGCGTGCCATGCTTTCCCGCATGCGCGCCACCCAGGCGCCGGGGATACCGTGCTCGTCGCGGGTATAGAACTCAGGGATCACCTGGCGTTCGAGCAGATCGTAGAGGGCTTCAGCTTCGATAGCGTCCCAAGCCGGATCGTCGTCATGTTCCTGGCCATCGCCCAACGACCATCCCACTTCCGGCGTGTAGGCCTCCGCCCACCAGCCGTCCAATTCCGACAGATTGAGGCCGCCATTGACCAGTACTTTCATGCCGCTCGTTCCACACGCTTCCCAGGGGCGTCGCGGCGTGTTGAGCCACACATCCACTCCCTCTACCAGATGCTCAGTCAAATCCATGTCGTAGTCGCTGAGGAAGATCACGTGGGGACGTGCCTCGGGGCGCCCGAGGAAATGCATCCATTGCTGAATCAAGGCTTGCCCGGCCTGGTCCGCCGGATGAGCCTTACCGGCCATGATGAGCTGCAGCGGGCGCTGACGATCATTCAATAAACCTAGCAGTCGCTCCGGGTCGTGCAGCAGCAGATTCGGTCTTTTGTAGGTTGCAAAACGGCGCGCAAAACCGAGGGTCAACGTATTGCGGTCAAACAGTTGCTTCGTATCATCAACCGTCTCGGGCGTCGCGCCGGATACAGCCCATTGCCGGGACAATCGTTCGCGAGCGTATTCAATTAGAGACTTGCGGGCGGAGGCGCGAAATCGCCAGAGACTGGCGTCGGAAATGCGGCGAATGTCCTGCTCCACGGGCCCCGTCATCCCCAGCCAGCGGCCCTTTCCACAGGCCTGCGTCCAAAGATTGTCGGCTGCGGCCGAGTCCCAGGTCGGCACGTGGATTCCATTAGTCACATGTCCCACCGGGATTTCGTCCTGCGGCCAGCGCGGAAACAGCGGCAGAAAGATGTGCCGGCTCACCTCTCCGTGCAAGCGACTGACGCCATTGATGGCCCCGCTCCCGCGAATCGCCAGATAGGCCATGTTGAAAGGCTCCGACGAGTCGTTCGGGTTCTGGCGGCCCAAGGCCAGCAAATCGTGATCGGTTATCCCGAGCCGCGTTCGTGCATAGCCAGCGAGATATTGTTCGATAAGCGCCGGAGCGAAGCGATCGAAGCCGGCGGCCACAGCAGTGTGAGTGGTGAAAAGGTTGCCCGCCCTGGTGACGGCCAGCGCGACCTCGAAATTTCGCCCGGTTTCCTCCATGAAGGTGCGAGCGCGTTCTAGCACCGCGAAGGCCGCATGCCCTTCATTCAAATGGCAGACCTCCGGCTTGATGCCGAGCGCCGCGAGCAAGCGCCATCCGCCAATCCCGAGCAGCAGCTCCTGTTTGAGGCGCAAATCCGGCCCGCCCCCGTAAAGCTCACTGGTGATGCCGCGATGCGCGGGATAATTCGCTATGTCATTGCTGTCGAGCAGGTACAGCTTTACGCGACCGACCTGAACCTGCCAGGCGCGCAGCCAGACCGAGTAACCGGGTAACGCGATCTCCAACCGCAGCCACTCTCCATTCGGCTTACGTAACGGTGTGATCGGCAACTGTCCGGGGTCGTTGTACGGGAAGAGGGCCTCTTGCGCTCCGTTTTTGTCGATCACCTGGCGAAAATAACCTTGCTGATAGAGCAGTCCCACCCCGATTACGGGAACCCCCAAATCGCTGGCGCCCTTGAGTTGATCGCCGGCCACGTTGCCCAGCCCGCCCGAGTAAATGGGTAGTGCCTCGCTCAGCATGAATTCCATACTGAAATAGGCAATACAGTTCAGTGGCGATTGCGGGTAGGTATGCTGAAACCACGCGGGCGCCTCCGCAACGTCGCGCCGGGTTTGCACCAGATCGTCAACGATTTTGCGGAAAGCGGGATCGGCTAAATCCCGCCGCAGTTTCTCCCGCGAGACCGTCTGCAGAACGGCCCACGGGTTGTGCGTGAGCTCCCACAGCACAGGATCCAGTTGGCGCCACACCTGGTCGGTGGCGTGATTCCACGACGAACGCATGTCCAGGGCAAGCTCGGACAGCGAATCGAATCCCTCCACGTCGGTGGATAGGAGAGACTCCTTCGGATGACTGACTCGTGTTTGCTCGCTCATAGTCCGCGCTGCGGATTTGTCCTGGACGCCGCCGCCGGCCGCGCTGCGGGCGTCGTCAGCGCCGCGTCGACGATGACCTGTGCTTCCGCCAGGATGCGGTGCAGGTGATCCGCTCCACCAAAGCTCTCAGCATATATTTTGTAGATTTCTTCGGTGCCGGACGGCCGCGCCGCAAACCATCCACTCGGGGCAATCACTTTCAAACCTCCGATGGGTGCGCCGTTGCCCGGAGCCTGGGTCAGGATGCTCTGAATTTTTTCGCCGGCCAGCTCCGCGGACGGTATCTGCTGTGGGGAGAGTCGCGCGAGCATTTGTTTTTGCTCCGGGGTGGCCGGCGCCTCGACACGATCGTAAACAGGTTCGCCGAACTCGCGCGTGAGTTCGCCGTAGAGCTCGCCGGGATCGCGGCCCATGCGCGCGGTAATTTCCGCCGATAGCAAGGCCGGCACGATGCCGTCCTTATCCGTCGTCCAGACGCCGCCATCCAGACGGAGAAAGGACGCCCCCGCGCTCTCTTCCCCGCCAAAGCCCAGCGAGCCGTCGAGCAAGCCTTCCACAAACCACTTGAAACCGACCGGCACTTCGTAGAGCTTCCGTCCGAGCTTCGCCGCGACGCGGTCGATCATCTGGCTGCTGACTACCGTCTTGCCGACCGCCGCACTCTTGCTCCACTGCGGCCGATGCTGAAAGAGGTAGAAAATGGCGACCGCAAGGTAGTGGTTGGGATTCATCAATCCGGCCGTGCGCGTCACGATGCCGTGCCGATCGGCGTCGGTGTCGCAAGCGAATGCGATGTCGAAGCGATCCTTGAGGCCGATCAAGCTCTGCATCGCGTAGGACGACGACGGATCCATGCGAATCCGACCGTCCCAATCGACGGTCATGAACCGGAACGTCGGATCGACGACGTCGTTCACAACCTTGAGATTGAGGCCATAGCGCTCGCCAATCGGGCCCCAGTAGTGAACTTCGGCGCCCCCCAGCGGATCCACGCCCATACGGATATTTGCGCCGCGAATCGCATCCATATCGAGCACGCGGCCGAGATCGCTTACGTAAGCGTTGAGAAAGTCATGCCGATGGGTGGTCGCGGCGCGCTGGGCCCGTTCGAAGGGAACTCTCTTCACGCCCTGGAGACGGCTTTCCAGAAAGCCGTTGGCGCGGGCTTCGATCCATTTTGTGACGTCGTTGTCCGCCGGCCCGCCGTTGGGCGGGTTGTACTTGAAGCCGCCGTCGTCGGGCGGATTGTGCGAAGGCGTGACGACAATGCCGTCCGCCAGTCCTGTATCGCGGCCGCGGTTGTAAGTGAGTATAGCGTGAGAAATCACTGGAGTGGGCGTGTACTCGTCCCTATCCGCGAGCATGACTTCCACATCGTTGGCCGCCAGCACTTCGAGCGCGCTGGCACAGGCTGGAATCGACAGCGCGTGCGTGTCGATGCCGAGGAACAGCGGGCCGTCTATGTTCCGCCCTTTACGGTAATCACAAATAGCCTGACTGATAGCCAGTACATGCCATTCGTTGAAAGTGTGTTCGAAGGCGGAGCCACGATGCCCCGAGGTCCCGAACGCAACCCGCTGCGTCTGCACTGAAAAGTCAGGCGCGTTAGTGTAGTAGGCGGTGACAAGTCTGGGCACGTCGACCAGCATTGCTGGTGTGGCCGGTTTGCCGGCCAGGGGGCTTATTCTAACAGCGGTGTCTTTTGCCTTAGTCATTCGGCACCTGTAATGCTCGCAAGTGGTACAACCTATCGCGGCCCGATTTCAAATAACGTGGTATTAAATCTGATGGTCCGACGCGAAGCGCGTAGCGCCGGCCGCCGTAAGCAGCGTCATCTTTGCGTTTCGTCCGCCGGCCGCGATCGGGCGATGTACAAACACGGCCGCCGCACGCCCTTCATTCGGATGATGCAGATGATGCGGAGGCCTTTTTGAGGCTGGGATTGTGCCAACGGCCGTCTGCAGCGATGAGCGCGTCAGCCTCTTTCGGGCCCCAACTGTGGCGCTTGTACGGCCGAACCCGATGGTGCCGCTTAAGCACCGGGTCGACCACCGCCCAGGCGGCCTCAACCGCGTTCTCACGGGTGAACAGCGCTCCGTCGCCGGCCATCGCGTCGGTCAAGAGCCGCTCGTAGGGCGCTTCCTCTCCCGCTTGTTCGTCGAGCATATAGAGCTCGCGCTGTTCGCCGATAAACTCCTGCCCCGCGCGTTTGACGCGAGCGGCGAGCGCGATGGCCGAGTTGGGGGACAGCCGGAAGCGCAGATAGTTGGTCCGGCCAGTGGCCGGCTCCGAGTCCGCGAACAGCCTCTGCGGCGGCGCCTTCAGTTCCACCAGGATCTCGGTCGCCGTTTCGGGCAGGTACTTGCCGGAGCGCACATACCACGGCACTCCTTCCCAGCGCCAGGAATCGATAAAAAGTCGCAGGGCGCAGAAAGTCTCGACGTCGGACTTCTTCGCCACCCCCGGCTCCTTCCGATAGCCGGCGTACTGGCCGCGCACCAGGTCGCCGGACCTCAGTGGGCGCATGGCGTCAAAGACCTTGGCCTTCTCGTTGTGTACGGCCCCAAATTCCCTGTCGGCCGGCGGCTCCATGGCAAGCAGCGCGACGACCTGGAAGAGATGGTTCTCGACCACGTCGCGCAGACAGCCGGCGGTTTCGTAAAACGCGCCGCGGTCTTCCACGCCGAAATCTTCGGACATCGTTATCTGTACGCTGGCCACGTAGTTGCGGTTCCAGATCGGCTCCAGGAACGAATTGGCGAAACGGAAATAGAGGATATTCATGATCGCCTCCTTGCCGAGGAAGTGATCGATGCGGAAGATCGAGTCTTGCGGGAACACTGACTCAGCGACGCGGTTGAGCTCTCGCGCGGACTTCAGGTCGCGTCCGAACGGCTTTTCGACAATGACGCGCGCATCCTTGGCCAGGTTCGCGGCGCCGAGTCCTTTGATCACCGTCTCGAACAGCTCAGGCGGGATGGCGAGGTAGTGCGCCGGGCGCCGCGCGCTGCCCAGCGCCTTCTTTATCGCCGTGAAGGTGTCCGGGTCATTATAATCCCCGCTGACGTATTGGAACTGGGACAGAAGATGGTGAAAGGCGCGCCGGTTATCGATCCCGCCCGATCGCTTTATGCTGTCCGTCACGCGTTTGCGCAGGCGGGCCAGGCTCCACTTCGGGAAAGCGACGCCGATTACCGGGACCTTAAGGGTGCCTCGTTTCGCCATCGCATAGAGTGCCGGGAAGACCATCTTGTGGGCGAGATCGCCCGTCACACCGAAAAGCACCAATACGTCCGAACGAGATGCGCTCATCAGGCGTCTCCCTTCCTGGCGGCCGCCGCTTCATCGTGGCCGCCGAATTCGATGATGTCAGCGCGGTCAATGCGAAGTCCAGGCGGTGTTACCGCAGTGCGAAAAAGCATCGGGCATATGCAGCCCCAGCCGTGTCGGATAATTTCGATAGCAATTCTCATCCCTCTGCCCTGCGGCTTTGAAAGCCGGCCGAGCCTGAATTGAAAATCGTAAGCGGAAAACTTGCACGCGGCGCTCCGCCTGCTCAGTTTAGCAGATCGGTATTCGGCTCAGTCCGCGATCGGCGATGTTTGTTCTCTAGATAACTAACCGCTCTTTCGTCTTCATGGCGCTGCTTTCAGATTGGACCTACATTGTAGGTGTAAGAGACCACGGCTCGCCCGCCGGCTGTGAGTTGCCACAAAACGATGTCGCGGAACAGGTGACGGCCTATGAAAACAGCGCTGTCGAGAATGTTTGAACTGTTTGCCGGCCATGACCGGAGCAAAAAGAGGAATCCAACGGATCGCAGTTACTGCGTCTGTGGCGCACTTAAGCCGCAGGCCGAGAAAGAGAAACGTGAAGCGTCACTCAAGACGGAGAGCCGTCCACCGGGCATGAACATGGCTCGCAAATAGGCGTCGCGCAGGATTCTTTGCCCGGTCGGGCCCGAGGGCGGTGCGAGCGCCCTGATGTAACCGTCGCGCGGATGATGGAACCGCACTGCTCAGATTCATCTATCGATGCGAGTCTAAACGGCGAAGCGAGTCTGATCGGCTGACGATATCGCCAGACCGTGAACGATCGCCGTCACCCGTCTCGCCCTTCATCAGACGCGGCAGGTACAACCGGACCGTAGTACCCTTGCCCTCGACGCTGTGGATCCTCACGTCGCCGCCGGATTGTTTGACGAAACCGTATACTTGGGAAAGTCCCAAGCCGGTACCTTGACCGATCTCCTTGGTGGTGAAAAAGGGGTCGAAGGCGCGCTCGATGACTTCCTGACCCATCCCGATGCCAGTGTCGGAGACCGAGATCGTCACGTACTGCCCTGGCGTCAACCCTTCGCGCTGCGTCGCCGATTCGTCATCGAAACTTACATTGGCGGTTTCCAGGGTGATTTTACCGCCCTCCGGCATCGCGTCGCGGGCGTTCACGGCAAGGTTCAAAATCGCGCTCTCGAGCTGATTGTGGTCGGCGGAAACCTGCCACAGGCACGGCATCAGCACCGTCTCGATTTCGATATTGTCGCCCACCGTGGTGCGCAACAGTTCCGACATGCCGGTAACGAGCCGATTTACATCGAGGGATTCGGGTTTGAGCGGTTGCTTGCGGGCAAAAGCCAGCAGGCGCTCGGTCAGAATGGCGGCCCGCTGTCCGCCGCGCACGGCAGCGTCGGCAAGCCGAAGCAATTCCCCGTCGGCCGGGAGGTCGGCCCGCAGGATGCGCCGGCGCAAGGCGTCGAGATTTCCCATGATCACTTGGAGCAGATTGTTGAAGTCGTGCGCGACGCCGCCGGTGAGCTGCCCGATGATCTCCATCTTCTGCGCCTGACGAAATGCCGCTTCCGCCTGCATCCGCTCCTGGATTTCGGCCGCCACCCGCTGCTCGAGCGTGTCGTTGAGGAGTCGCAGATTGTCCTGCGCGAGGCGGCGGTCGTTGATGTCCTGCACGATCAGAACCACGTATTGGGGCTTGCCGTCGGGATTTTCCAGCAGCGACACACTGTTGGAGATCCATCTGATCGATCCGTCGGGGCGCACCTTGCGCACCTCGATCGAGAAGGGCCGCCCGAAGTCTAACATCTGATTCAGCAGTTCGTTGAAGCGGGAAGCGTCCTCGGGATACGTAAGCTCGATCAGCCGCATGCCGAGCAGCTCTGGCATCGAGCGGCCGACGATCTCGCAATATTTCCGGTTCACCAGCACATAGCGACCCGAGAGGTCGGTCTGCGCGATGCCCACGTTGGCTTCGGCGAAAATCGATCTGAGACGCCGCTCGCTATCCTGCAAAACCCGCGCGGCACGGCGGCGCTCGCGGGCAAGATCGATATTGGCGCGGACGCGGGCGAGCAACTCGCGCGCGCCGAAGGGCTTGACCAGATAGTCGTCGGCGCCGGCCTCGAGCCCCTCGACGCTCGCGTCCTCGCCGGCCCGCGCCGACAGCAATACCACCGACACGTCGTTCAATCCGGGATCGGCTCGCACCGCGCGCAGCAAGCCAAAGCCATCGAGCCGCGGCATCATCACGTCGCACAAAATCAGATCGGGACGGCGGCGCCGTGCCGCTTCCAACGCCGCTTTGCCATTGACCACGGTTACAACTTCGTAGCGGACCGAGAGCAGCCGGCGCAGGTAATCGCGCATATCGCCGTTGTCGTCGGCCACCAGCACGAACGGCCGTTCGCCGGCCGGCGCGGTGGCCGCAAACGGATCGAGCAGTTCGGTTTGAATTTCGATCTCCGGCCGCGGCTGCTCGCCCGGTAACCATCGGAGGGCTTCTTCAGCGAATGCCCCGGCGCGATATGCCGTCGAGGGAAGTGCGCGCGCTGCGCCAATACTGCGGGCCGGCAAATGAGCGTGGCCCACCGGAAGCGAAACCGTAAAGCATGAGCCGCGCCCGGGAGTGCTGATGACGTGGACAGTTCCGCCGTGGAGGCGAACCAGCTCCTGGACCAGCGCGAGTCCGATGCCGGTGCCCTCATGCGTGCGACCGTGCTGGCCCTCGATGCGGTGAAATCGCTCGAACAGCCGCGGCAGCTCCTCCTGGGGAATTCCCAGTCCCGTATCTCGCACGCGCAACTCGACGTGGCGGCGGTCGGGGGACTCGCGGAGCGAAACCTCCACCTCGCCTTCGAAAGTGTATTTGAACGCGTTCGAGATCAAATTGAGGACGATCTTGTCCCACATGTCGCGATCGACGAAGGTCGGTCCAGTCAGCGGCCGGCAATCGATCAGGTAGCGCAGGCCGGCCTTGTCCATCGCGGACTGAAAGGTGCGGGCAAGGTCCGCGGTGTGGGCGATGAGGTCGGTCGGCTCGTAGTGCGCTTGAATTCTGCCGGCCTCGAGCCGCGAGAAATCGAGCAGCGTATTGACGAGCTTCAGGAGCCGCAGGCCGTTGCGACACACGAGCTCAATCTGTTCCCGATCGATCGTGACCTCGCCCGTGGGGGGACTGCGCGACAGGATGTCCTCCAGCGGGCTCAGCATCAGAGTGAGCGGGGTGCGGAACTCGTGACTGGCATTGGAAAAAAACGTGGTTTTGGCGCGATCGATTTCGGCTAGGGCCTCCGCGCGGCGTTTCTCGCGCTCATAGACACGCACGTCGGCCAGTCCCGCGGCGATCTGTCCGGCCAGAAGATCGATAAAGCCGCGGTACGCGTCGTCCAGCGGACGGTAAGGGTTGAGCCCTATGATCATCACGCCGGCCGGCTGGCTTTGGGCTTGCTCCGCGATCGGAATGACGATCGCTCGACGCGGCGGTATGTCCCAGTCTCCAGCCGGCAAATCGCCGAACCGGGCGGCGAGATCGTCGACGATCACCGACCTCGATTCCGCGAACGCCTGCTTAATCGGCCACTCGCTTGCATCCAGCGCGAGCAGCGGCGGCGCCGCGCGATGATTCGCGTCAATCCCCGTGCTGCAGGCCAGTTCCGCGTGCTTGCCCTCGCTCTCCAGCAGGTAGATGAGCGTGAACGGAAGATCGCGCCGGTTGGTGGCCAGGCAATCGCGGATTGCGCTGAACAGGTTTGCGGCGGTCTGCCGCCCTGCGAGTCCCGTGCCGATCTCTCGTAGCACCCGCAACCGCCGCTCGCCGATGAAACGATCGGTGTCCTCGATGACGACGCAAAGAAGCCCGCCGATGCCGCCGCTATCGTCGGGCACCGGACTGTAAGAGAAGGTGTGGAAGGTTTCCTCCGGATATCCCGAGCGCTGAAGAATCAGCGGCAAGTCCTGGTCATAAGTAGCGCGCCCGGTAGTCAGTACTTCATCGATTCGCGGACCGATGTCGTCCCAGATTTCTTTCCATACCTCGCGCGAGGGTTTGCCCAAGGCCCACGGATGCTTGGTCCCGAGCGTGGGCCGATACGCATCATTGTAAAAGAACGTCAGCTCCGGCCCCCATCCAATCCACATCGCGTAGCGGGACCCGAGCATGATCTGCACCGCGGTCCTGAGGCTCCGCGGCCACAAGGCGGGCGGCCCAAGCGGCGTTTGCGACCAGTCGAAGTCGCGCATCCGCTGACCCATTTCGCCGCCGTTCGCAAAAAGCTCCGGGCGGTTCGCTCTGCCGATCGCCATCTATAATATCCGTCGAAAATCTAACCTTGCTGTTCGATGGTATCAATCTGTTGCTTGGCAGGCGATTTAATATACGCTCATTTGGCGCGTCCGTGAGAAATCGATCGAGTAACCTGCGCGACCAAGCGGCCGCAAGGACCTGTCGCGCTGGAGTTTAGCTGGAGTTTAATTGAGCGCAGCTAACATTTTGTTGGTTGACGATAACGACGATGTGCGCGAAATTACCGCCCTCTTGTTGCGCGACAGTGGATACAATGTAATTGAGGCATCCAGCGGCAGCGCCGCGCTCGACGCGCTCGGCACCAATCCCGCGATCGAACTGCTGATCGTCGATTTTGCGATGCCGGGAATGTCAGGAATCGAGCTGCTCGAATCGGCCCGCGCCAAGCGCCCCGAAATCAAAGTGGTCTTCATCACCGGCTATGCCGATCATACGCGGCTCAAGGGAGAGTTCGCCGGCGAAGTCGTGGTGAAAAAGCCGTTCACGATGGATCAGCTCGCGCCCGCCGTGCGCAAGGCGCTGGGCCAATCCGAGGCCTGACCCGGGCGATCAGGCGAGCCTGGCTAAACTCGATTTGGTACTAGAGTCCTGTTGGTACTACAGTCCTGCCCTGTCCGAAAACCGAAATCCAAACGTGTATGATGGTGCAAGTCTCCGAAGAGGGGTAGTACGTCGTCCCTTGTGCTTTGTAGTACCTATGTACTGTCCATAAGCGTCATGGAACAATGTTTCGTGAAATTATTTCATAGGCGGTTTGAAAATTCTTCCTTTCGAACGACTCCTTCTCCTACGCCGAGGCCTAAGAACTAAGAAAATCTCCACATTTTATGGCTGGAATGGATGTTGCTGTTGGTGCCTTCAAGGATCCGGTCCGCCGCTTGGCCTGGCGCAGGATGCGAACACCCCGGCGCTTTTCGTTCGGACCACCGTACTCTTCGCCTGGATGGCGCGTAATAGTAACCCGCCTGCCACTCAGAAGTCGCAGCCGGCATCGGACGGCAGCGGTGCGGGGCAATAGCGGGCGTGCCACTGGAGCGGGTTACGATGTCGATTACTTGCGCTAGACCGATCGAGGGCTTAGACCTTGCGTTCAGATGACGAGACTGCGCAGGCAGACGAATTCCCGGCCAACATCCTGCTGGTCGGCGATTACCCTGCGAATCTGGCGGCGCTCGAAACGAGCCTCGATCCGCTCGGCCACAAATTGATCAAGGCTTCGTCTGGCCGCCAAGCTAACGAGCTGCTCACACGCGAGGAAGTGGCCGTGATCTTGATAGATGTCCGCACGCAGGGCTTGGATGGGGTCAAGGCCTCTGAGCTGATGCGTAACGGGTGGCGCGCTCAGCGCACTCCGGTAATCTTTCTCACCGCTGCCGACTCCGATATGGGTTCAGTACTTGACGACTGCGCCAGGGGCCCGGTTGATTTTCTGCCAGCGCCCTGCGCACCGGAAATTCTGCGCTGCAAGGTTTCAGTATTCGTCGATCTCTTCCTCAAGGAGCGGACGATCAGGCACCAGGCCGCCGCCCTGCATCAGCAGCAGCGGGCGCTGGCCGGCGCGGAAGCCGCAAACCGGATCAAGGACGAATTCCTCGCCATCGTATCGCACGAGCTGCGCAATCCGCTCAACGCAATTACCGGCTGGGTCCACTTGCTTAATACCGGCAACCTCGATTCTGCCAAGTCAAAGCGCGCGCTGGAAATAATCGAGCGCAACGTTCAACTGCAAGTCTCCCTGATCGATGAAATCCTGGACCTGTCACGGATCGCAAACGGCAAGGTTCACCTCACGCTTCTTACAGTGGACCTGATTCCTCTCATCGAAAGCGCGCTCGATGCGATGCGCCCGTCGGTTGAAGCCAAGGATTTGCTGCTCACGTGGGAGTGGAACGGCCCGCCGGTTTGCGTCAACGGAGATTCCGAACGCCTTCATCAGGTGATCTCCAACCTGGTTTCCAATGCTGTCAAATTCACCCCGCCGAGCGGTCGCGTGAGCATCAATCTCGAGCGCGACGAGCATCAGGCGACCCTGGTCGTTAGTGACAGTGGCAAGGGCATTAGCGCGGAATTCCTGCCGTTCGTGTTTGATATGTTCAGGCAAGCGGACAGCAGCATCACCAGGGACCATCACGGACTGGGCCTCAAGCTCGCGATAGCGCGCAAACTGGTCGAACTGCACGGCGGGCGCATTACTGCCAGAAGCGAGGGCACCGACAAAGGCGCCACTTTCTCCGTCTCGCTGCCCCTTCAAGCTTCACCGGCCGGAGATGGCCCACCGGATGGCTCATGAGATAAAGACCCACCTGGCGGCCGAAGAAGCAGGAAAATACAGTTAACCTTATGAAAGCCGGTACCAAAGTACTCCTGGTCGAAGACAACTCCGACGCGCGCGAAGCGTGGTCCACGTTGATCTCGTCCTGGGGATACCAGGTTGAAAGCGCGGAGGATGGCGAGCGCGCTTTGCAGTTGATCGAACGCTCTCATCCACAAATTCTATTGCTCGACTTGAGGCTGCCCAAGAAAGACGGCTTGGCCGTGCTCGGCGAAATTCGGACCAAGGGCCTGGACCTTCCCACCATAGTGATATCCGGCGAGGGCGAGATCGAAGATGCGGTCCAATCCATAAAACTCGGAGCCTACGATTATCTCCGCAAGCCGGTCGATCCGCATCATCTCGAGGTGCTGCTCAACAATCTGCGCACGCATTTGAGCGTCAGCAAGGAAAACCAGATTTTGCGCCGCCGCCTGATGGAAGCCGGCGAACTGGGTCCCCTGGTCGGACAGTCCCTGGCCATGCGCCGTGTAATGGCGTTAATCGAGCAAGTCGCGCCCAGCAGCGCCTCGGTCGTAATCGTGGGTGAGAGCGGCACCGGAAAGGAATTGGCGGCTCGCACTATTCACGATGTTTCGCCCCGCGCCAGCGGCCCCTATATCGCTATCAACTGTGCCGCATTGCCCGAAACTCTGATGGAGAGCGAGTTGTTCGGTCATGAGCGCGGTGCCTTCACCGGCGCTGATCGCCGCCGCGAAGGTTGTTTCGAACTGGCGACCGGCGGAACTCTGCTCCTCGACGAGATCGGCGAAATGAAGCCGGAATTGCAGGCGAAGCTCCTGCGAGTCCTCGAAGAACGAAAACTTCGCCGCTTGGGCGGCAGTACCGAGATCTCTGTCGATGTGCGCGTGTTGGCCGCGACGAATCGCAATCTGGAGGCGCAGCTTCGCGAAGGAAAGTTCCGCGAAGACCTCTATTATAGACTCAATGTTTTCACCATCCAGCTACCAACCCTGCGCGAGCGCCCCGAGGATTTGCCGACTCTGATCGAGCACTTCCTGCGACAACTTACTCCATCCGCGGGCAAGCAGGTTATGGGCATGGAAGCTGAGTGTCTCGAGCTGCTTAAGTCCCAACGCTGGCCGGGGAACGTACGGCAGTTGCGCAATGTAATCGAACGGGCGCTTATCGTGACGCGTGGTCCGATGATCTCTGTCACAGACCTGCCCGCCGAGATCAAACCCGGCGACGGCCAACGCTCCACCCTCGATGTCCATGTGGGAATGTCGCTGAGCGCGGTCAAACGCGAGCTCGTGCTACAAACGCTTAACCTTACCGGCGGCAACAAGGTAAAGGCAGCGGAGATTCTCGGCGTTTCTATCAAGACTCTTTACAATAATCTCAAAGACTATCAGGTCGGGCCCGTGGCAGCCGAAGAACTCACTAATGATGAGGAATCTCATCGATAGTGGTTCCAGGACGAAACCGCACCGGAAAACCCCCTCTCCGTTAGCGCGGTCATCTTGACCAGAGTCGGCACTCGATCCGCGTTATGGATCGGCGCCTTGGCGGTTATCGTCGAAATACCTCGAGCTTCCGACTTCCCTGTATATGTTGGCCGTTCCCTGGCGAGGTCGCGCTCAAACGTAGGGAAATCATAGATGCGTGCCGCGGGTGGAATTTTGGGTCTGCTTTTGCTGGTGGTGGTCTTGAGCGACGCCTTCGAAGTGATGCTGCTGCCGCGCAGAGTGCGGCGCAAAATGCGTTTGGTGACTTACCTGCTCCGCTCCACATGGTTCGTGTGGTCGTCGGCGGCTGCGTACTTACGACCAGGCCCCAGGCGTGACAGCTTTCTCAGCCTCTATGGTCCGTTATCTCTTTTGATGTTAATCGGCGTGTGGGTAGCGGGTTTAATTACAGCGTTTGGCATTACCTCTTGGGGATTGGATCTGGACCGGGTCCAGGGAATGTTCAACCATCTGTATTTCAGCGGCATCACTTTTTTCACCGTAGGTTACGGCGATCTGACTCCCAAGACCCCATCGGCGAAACTGGGAGCGGTGGTCGAAGCCGGTACTGGCCTTGCGTTCCTGGCGACGGTGATCGGATATCTTCCCGTCCTTTATCAATTATTTTCGCGACGCGAAGTGCAAGTCATCATGCTTGATGCGCGTGCTGGTTCACCGCCGACCGCGACCGTCCTACTGGCCAGGCATGGTCAAGGCGAAAGCATGCCCGCGCTGCAGGAATTACTGCACGAATGGGAACTATGGTTCGCGCTGGTGTTAGAGAGCCATTTGTCATATCCGATGTTGAGCTATTATCGTTCGCAGCATGACAATGAATTCTGGATAGCCGGTTTGGCCGCCATAATGGATACCTGCGCCCTCATTCTGGTAGGCCTTCACGAAGTTCCCACCTTTCAGGCCCGAATCACTTTCGCCGCGGCCCGGCTCGCGTTGGTCGAGGTGAACAGGGCCCTCAGCTTGTCTCCTGATGTTCATGCTGAAAATCGTCTCACTTCGAGCGAATTTGATCAGATGAAGGCTGAGCTGGTCGCTGCGGGTTTGGCGTTGACGGACGACGAGAATGCGCAGGAGCGGCTCGCCGAGTTTCGAGCGACCTATGAACCATTCCTGGCAGGTCTCGCCGACCATCTGCTCTTACGCTTGCCCGGCTGGGTCGCGCCCAAGATGCAACTGGATAATTGGCAGGCCAGTCCTCGAGGCCGTAGTGCCAAGGCCTTGGTGGAGTCAGCGCCTGTTAAGCCCTCTTGATCGAGGCGCGGAGAGCTCAGCCGCGGTGGCGACCGCACCGGAGATAAGGACATTTCCTCGATCGGGCACTAAGCGATATCGCGAGCATGGTGGAAGGCTCAATCTAGCTTGTGCCACACTACCGTCAGTTCGATGCGCATTGCGCTCATGCTTCGGTTTCTCGCGGTTGTGAAGCTCGGCCCGGCATGGAACCCTAACTGAGCTACATCGCGTGAAAGAAAGACGGGTCACTGCAGCTCTAACGCCAGTACGCGTAGTCAGGTTTGTGCGACGTATCGCCCGCCCCACGGCGGCGGTCGCTGCCTGCGGGCTGATTATTGTTCTTCTTTACGGCTTGTCACGCGGGGTTGACTACCACGCGATGATGCGAGCCGTGCGCGAGACGCCGCGCAAAGCAATCTGGGTCTCCATCTCGTTCACCACCTTGAGCTATCTGGCCCTGATCGCCAGGGACGAGTGCGCGCTGATTTATATCGGTTCCAGGGTTTCGGCCGCGCCGGTATTGCTGGCGTCGTTTTGCGGGTCGGCCCTGGGCAATGCGATCGGCTTTGGCGCGTTGACGGGCGAAGCCGTTCGCGATCGGGTCTATGGGGCCGCTGGACTCGGAGCCGAACAAATCGACCTCATCATGATCTTCATCGACATCGGAATCGGGGCCGGTTTGTTGGCGTTCGCAGGCACGAGCACGATGTTGGCGGGACCCGCGTTGGCAAGCAACTTATCGATTCCCAGGGTTGCGCTTGGGGTTATGGGCGCCGCGCTGCTGCTTGCGATCCTGGGCTTGATGGCGGCCGGTTGCTGGAGGCGCAGCCGGCTCGACATTGCGGGACTTTCGGCCGCGATGCCGAGTCCCGCAATCGCGCTGTCGCAGTTCCTGTTGACCCAGCTGGATCTGTTTGGCGCCGCCGCCGCGCTATGGGTTCTGCTGCCCGCGACAAGCATCGACTTCTTCAGTTTCGCGGCGGTCTTTTCAGTGGCTATTGGGCTTAGCGCGGTCAGCCGGATCCCTGGCGGTCTCGGAGTATTCGAGGCGGTCGTCTTTTTGTCACTGGCGACATATGCGCCGCACAATCAGCTGGCCGCCGCCCTGTTGATTTACCGCGGTGTGTATTTTCTCTTGCCGCTCATGCTTGCCGCGGCCGCCTTGGCGGCGTTCGAACTGAGCCACGGAGCCGGCGCGCGCGCTCACCTGGCCGGGGGGCGCATTCTCAGCGAAGCCGACCTGCTCGCTCCCAGTTTTCTCAGTGTGCTCACCTTCTCGGTGGGCGTGATGCTGATCCTGTCCGGTGTGACGCCCGCCGTGGACTGGCGCCTCGCCGCACTTCAGTCCGTACTGCCGTTGTGGGCCATCGAAATCTCGCATCTCCTCGCTGCGCTGGCTGGGGTCCTCCTGCTATTCGTTGCGCGCGGCTTGTATCATCGGCTCGATGGCGCGTGGTGGGTGGCGCTGATAGTCGCTTTGCTCAATCTTGCCTTCTCTATCGCTAAGGGCCTGGCATTCGGTGAAACCGCGGCGATTCTCTTTCTGGTATTTCTCCTGCTCGCCACGCGGCGCCAATTCAACCGCCCGGCGGCGTTTCTGCGCCAGCCCTTTACGGTCGGTTGGTTCACCGCGATTGCGGTCGTGATCGCGGCCGCGACAGGGATCTTGTTTTTCGCCTTCCGAGACGTGCCCTATAAGCGCGAGATTTGGTGGCAGTTCGAATTCGATGCGCAAGCGTCGAGAGCGCTGCGAGCGCTGGTGGGTGCTTCGATTCTAGCGCTCGGGATCTCGCTCTGGCAGTTGCTGCGCACTGCGTCCGGCCGTGTCCGGCTTCCTTCGGCGCAGGAACTATCGCGTGCGGCGGAAACCATCCGCCGCCAGGAGCGCAGTGCGGCGATGCTAGCCCTTATGGGCGACAAGAGTTTCCTTTTCTCCCGCTCCGGAGACGCATTTCTGATGTATGCGAGGCGCGGTCGAGGCTGGATCGCTTTGTTCGACCCCGTCGGTCCTCGCCAGGAATGGTTGGAACTTGTCTGGCGGTTCGTCGAACTCGTTGACGCACATGGCGGTCGCGCCGCGTTTTACCAGGTTCATCCCGATAGCCTTCCGGTCTATCTCGACGCCGGTCTCAGAATTATGAAAGTCGGCGAGGAGGCCTGCATCTACCTAGAGGATTTCACGCTCGAAGGCTCGCAGCGCTATGGCTTGCGGCAAACGCTTAAGCGCGGCGAGCGAGACGGACTGGACTTCGAAATCCTTCCGGCGGGCAGCGGGGGGCGGCAAATGGACGTCCTGCGGCCGGTCTCCGACGCCTGGCTTGCCGCACACGGAGGTCATGAAAGACGTTTCTCGGTCGCGGCGTTTGAGCCGGGATTCATTGCCGCGCAATCGGTAGCGCTGTCGCGCCGCGACGGCCGCGCAGTGGCGTTTGTCAGCTTTATGACGACTGACCTCCAGACGGAGGCGACAATTGGATTGATGCGGCACCTGCCAGAGGCTCCGCCGTATGCGATGGAGTTCATGATCGCCAAGTTGGCATTGGAACTCAGAGTCCGGAAGTTCAAGATACTCAGTCTTGGCATGGCGCCATTGGCGGGACTCGTGCGCACACCGCTTTCGTCACAATGGCATCGGATGGGTGGGTTGCTTTGGGAGCGTGGCGGCCCTCTCTATAATTTTCAAGGTCTTCGCAGTTTCAAGAATAAATTCCGTCCGGTATGGGAGCCCCGCTATCTGGCGGCATCGGGTGCTATCGGTCCATTCATTAGTCTTGCCGACGTGGCGGCGCTCGCCAGCGGCCTCATTCGGCGATCATCGGTGGCATGAGCCGGTGGTGCAGCGCGTTCGCTCTGGTCCTTTTGCTCGGTTGCGCCGTCGCGCGTCCCGCTTATGCGATCGATGTCGGCCGCTACGGCAAGGTCAAAGTAGTCGAACCGGATCAGCAGGCGCGCGGATTTGTCGTCTTCTTTTCCGATCGAAATGGATTGACGACGGCGACAGACGATGCCGCACGCGCAATAGCTAAAGCCGGGGCGCTCGTGGTTGAAGTGGATACTCCGGCATATTTGAAGCGTCTGGATGACAGCGACAAAAAATGCCACAGGCTGATCGGCGACGCGGAGTTGTCCAGCCGCCAGCTTCAACGCGCCCATGGCTTCACCGACTACCTTACGCCGATCGTGGCCGGCGTGGGCGAGGGCGCAACGCTTGCGGAAATGGTGTTGACCGAGGCGCCCCCGGCAACCATAGCCGGCGTCGTATCGTTCGATCCGTCCGCCACCATTGCGAGCCGGCTGCCGATCTGTACGGCGGCCTCCACGGAGGCTCGCGCGGGGGGCTTTAGCTATGGCGTGACGAGAAAATTGCGCGGCTTCTGGACAGTCGGGCTAGGCGCCGGACTTCCGAAAGAAGATCGCGATTACGTGACCGCGTTGCCCCGCGACAACGCGCAGTTGCAGCTTCGGGAGTTTGGTCCCGATGAAGCCGTGGGAGATGCCCTTCGCACGCTCATCGAACCTCATCTGCCGAAGCCGAAAGCCGCGGTCACGAACGTTTCCGCTCTGCCGCTCATAATATTGGGAGTTGGACATCCATCGAAGATCATGGTTGTCGTTATGTCCGGCGACGGTGGCTGGCGCGACCTCGACAAAACTATCGCCGAGGATCTTCAGCGCTCCGGCGTCCCCGTCGTTGGTTGGGACAGCCTGCGCTACTTCTGGAGCCGAAAAACTCCGCAACAGACGGCGGACGATCTGGCCGCAGTCATCGAGACTTTCATGGCCCGATGGCAGGCGAGCGAAGTGGCTCTGGTCGGCTATTCGTTCGGCGCGGACGTGATGCCCTTCGCTTACAACCGGTTGCCGGATAGCTTGCGTTCGCACGTGGCTCTGATCGCGCTGCTCGGGTTTGCCAGGGAAGCGGATTTCAAGATCACCCTGAGCGGTTGGCTGGGCGAGGCGCCCGGCCCCGATGCGGTGCCGGTCCTGCCCGAGACGAATAAAATTCCAACTCGCTTGATGCAGTGCTTTTACGGCCAGAACGAAAAGGACACGGCCTGCCCTGAGCTGGCACGGCGCGGCGTCGAAGTCATCCGCATCTCAGGGGGGCATCATTTCGACGGTGACTACGAAGCTCTGGCCAGCCGTATCCTGACCGCCTTCGAACGCCAGGTCGGACCGCTGCCCTTGCTAGCCTCTGAAGGCCATACCGCTATGGCGATTCCTGGCGGGGCGCTGTCCAAAAAACACCTGCGGGTGCTGCTATTGGTCGCTACGATGATCGTCCTGCTGACGCTCCTGCTACTGTGGGTGGCCCGGCGAACCAGTCGTGCCGGACGCCTGCGTCGACGAAGCTAGCGACGCTTCATGAGTCAGGCCACAGCTTCGACAACTCGAGAATTGTTATCGGTCGCAATCAAAACGCCTTGGATCCGCGGGAACATCCTATCCTTGCTGTTCGCCGTCAGTTCGCTTTGCGCCGGCGGCGGCTGCGGAACGATTCCCAACGCTTTTGCCTTGATTCGTGCCGCGCGATACAATCAATCCCCGCAGTTTTTGGCCGCGCACGGTCCACTTTCAACCACTCAAGGCAAAGACATCGTCGCCGCGCTTGAGCGGCAGGTGGGAAAAACCGACATCCTTGCGCGCCATCTCGCTTTCGAGCAGACCATCAGCAATAGCCCGCTGATACTCGGAAACCGCGTCACTCTGCTCGAGAACGGCGGGACGGCCTATTCCGCGATGCTCAAGGCGATTCGCGTCGCGCGCAACAATATCAATCTTGAAACCTATATATTCTCGGATGACGCCCTCGGGCGACAATTCGCAGATGCTTTGATCGCGAAACAGCGTCAGGGAGTGGAGGTCAACATCATCTATGACGGCTTCGGTTCGTACGATACGACGGAAAGCTTCTTCGATTCGCTGCGGGCCAGCGGCATTCGTGTGCTCGAGTTCGACCCGGTGAGCCCGTGGAACGCGCGGGTTCACTGGTCTCCGGACCATCGCGATCATCGAAAGCTTCTGGTGATTGATGGAAAGATTGCTTTCACCGGGGGCATGAATATCGCTGCCGTATCCTCCAGAGGATTTACTCAGTCAGGAAAAGACACGTTCCAGAGCAGCACTGCATATTGGCGTGATACCGACGTCGAGGTCCGAGGGCCCGCGGTGGCGGCGTTTCAAAGACTCTTCCTTACCACTTGGAATAGTCAGCATGGAATGCTTCTCAGCCACGAGGATTATTTTCCGGTGCTGCGAAACCAGGGCAACGACATCGTTCGCGTGTTGGGCAGCGTGCCAGAGCAATTCAGTATTATTTACGTAACCCTACTCTCGGCGATCAACAATGCCGAAACCAACGTGTACATAACCGATGCTTACTTTGCGCCGGACGTGCAAATGCTTGAAGCGCTTGAAGCGGCGGCGCACCGCGGCGTCGACGTGCGGTTGCTCGTTCCTGAACGAAGCAACGAGCCGTTTATCGGACCTGCTACGCGCTCTCACTACTCCGAACTGTTGCGCGCTGGAGTCAGGACTTATCAATGGCGCGGACGGATGCTGCATGCCAAGACTGCAACCATCGATGGAGTCTGGTCGACAGTTGGATCGTCGAACCTCGACTGGTGGAGCATAGCGCGCAACAACGAGATTAAAGCGGTGGTCCTGAGCCCTGATTTTGCTCAGCAAATGAACCTGATGTTCCGCAACGACTTGCGGAATTCCGAGGAGATTGAACTTCAGCGATGGGAGAGACGTTCGTTGACGGAGCGAATGGAAGAGTCAATAGCAAGATGCTTTCAGCCTCTACTTTAGTGCCACGTCCATCAATTAGATTTAAGCATACCAATCGCTAATCATACTGGTAAGGATCCGCGGAGGGGAGCCCCTGACCGGACCTCCAAGGGGGTCGCGAGACAAAGGCCCGAATTTCCTAGAGAACTTTGGTGGAGGCGGGGGGAATTGAACCGCCCTAAGAATTCGGAGCCTTCTACCGAGAAAGTGCTTGATTCTCCTGCAAAATCAAGCACTTTTGGTGATTTTCCGGAGGATCGCGGCAGGCCCAAAACGGCCCAAAAGGACCCCAACAATCCCGAAAAACCGGACCGGGTCCGGTCCACTAAAAGGAGGCCGCCGAACCAGTAAATTGCGGCTCGATGTTGCGCTCCTGCAGTGAGCACGGCCGGAAGGGTGGAGAAAATGAAGACATTCGGACGAGTGATTGTCGAAGCACTCAGATCCGCCGGATTTAGTCAAAACAGTTCCTGCGGGACGCTTTCACCAATCGGTCTTCAATATTCCGACTTCTACTCTACTAGTAGCCGATCTCTGAAAGCTCCACACCAAATGCGAGATTGAAGATGGATCATCCCTCGGGAGTCACGATGCGTGAAGCGCGCAGCGGGGGGCTGGGAACATCTGCCAGGTACCGATTCATCTCGGAGATTAGAAACACAAGTCGTCGCACGGACTCCAGTTCCGCGATCATCGTGCGGCGCGGCTCGAGCGGCCACGATGCCATTTGGGCGAACTCTCCCTTCTCCAATTGTGAACTGAACTCGTTGAGCGGTTCCGCCAACTCATCGGCTGATTGTTTCTCCGCGATCGCCCGAGCAGCGGAAGCGCTGAGGCATTCAGCGCCGCTGAAGAAATCCAGCCACGACCTGAGCTGCCGACGAATTGCATCGAACACCCGCTCGCGCGCAAATTCCGCGACGGGGTCGAGTTGAGGCATTGGAGTGAGGACTCGCGCAGTCGCGATAGAGGACAGCCGGTTCGCAATTCGGCGAAGAGTCCCGGCCGCTTCGACGATCCCGTTGTGGTAGACGGCGCAGGTGCGTCCTTCCATCCGCGCGTCCTCGGCGATCTCGAGGAACTCGGTCAGCACGTGCATCGTATCCGAGTTCGTCTTCAGGATTCGATCCTCGCTGGTCGAAGCTGAGCCGCCGGGCGCGAGCGCTAGCGTATTGGCAAGGACTTTCTGCAGTCTGGGTAGCAGCGAATCACCGGCGTATTCCGGCCACAGGGTAAAGAAGACGATCGCCACGACAAAATCACCAAGCAGGACGCCCCAGATGCGCCAAAGAGGCTCGTAGATATCGACAGATGGGCTCAAGCCAACGAACACCAACGCAAAAATGAACCCCATTTGCTTGCCCGCGTATGAAATCCTCGAATTGCCGAGCGAAAAGTATGCAAACGAATAGAAGACCGCGAAGGCCGCAAGCATATAGGCTGGGAGCGTTTCGAAGTTAGGCGCGACTATGATGATAGCGAGAAGGGAAACCGCTCCTCCGACAACAAATCCGGCGATTCGGAGGTACATCTTGTGCAAGGTTGCGCCATAGGTGGGAGTCGCGATGATTATTACGGTCACCAGGATAGTGAATAATTCCGTACGCCCACTAACAAGGCCGATTATATAGCAGAGCACGACGCACAAACCGACTTTCAGGCTATAACGCACCGCCGCAGGATCTGCATCGTTGGTCAATCGAGGCACAGGACCGTTTAACGGGTCCGTGGTCGATGGTCGCGGAGGTTCATCCAGCGGGCGCTCGATGAGCCTGGCCAGCAGAGCCAATGAATCGATGAATTCCGCGAAATTCTCGATTTCCGCCGGGCTGGCTTTGCCGATGTATGCTGGTCTGATCTCCATCACGCGCGCAGCCAGACTGTCCATCGCGAGGCGCAGATGCGTCCGCGTAGCGGGAGCCTGCTCGTCCGCGCCTTCAGCAATGCGCGCCGGCAGGTTGTGAGAGATCTCGTCGAGCGCGGCGGCGATCGCATTTACCGCCGCTTGAATTTCGCCCGGGACCATCGTGCGAATTACTCGAGGCAGGTTCTCGCGCACAGTAGTAATCAGGCGATCCACTTCGAGATTGATGCGACCCGCACGGGTGATCGCAGCAAGCAGGATAGCCCGGCGATGATCGGACGCGCCCTCGGCCACCGCTCGATCAAGAAGCGCCATATGTGCGGGCAGGTCGGAAGCTGGTGCCGGCAATGGCGGTCGAAGTACGCTTTGGCCAGCGAGAAAAAAGTTGGAAGCCTCGAGCAGCTGCGAACGGTCACGCGCGGCGCTCGCTCCGAGAGACTCTATGAGGATCGGCTCGCCGGGGTCCGGCCACAACCAGTTGTCGAACAGAACGATCACGCCAAAGGCAATCGCGCTAGCGTCGAACGAGGCTGCTGCGTTCCAACCGATTTCCTGAGGTCCAAACACGACGTCGTAGAATGTAATGAGGCATACTATCTGTAAAAGAATCAGGCCCGCGCCAAGCTTGCGCGTCGCTCCCACGTAGGTTGAAAATGAAATCCAAGCGAAGACAAACGGCAGCATCAACCACGGCGTCTCCGCGAATGCGCGCGCCATCACGACCGACGTGATTAGAGCGAGCATCACCGCGATCTGCCATGCCAGCGCCTTGCGAATGGACATCATCGGTCCTGCGCCGGCCAGTATCCAGACAATTACCGCGTCCAACTTAGTGTTGACGTGACAGCTCGCGTCCAGTGCAATTGCGATTGTCACAATCGTGGAGATGCGTAAGGCGGTGCGGATCTTCCGGGGGCCGGGGGCAAGTTCGTGCGCGACCAGCGCTTCGAGTCGATCCAACCAGGCGAGTGGCCGTTGGATGCCGAACTGTTGCTCTATGAATCCTGCCACGCTCCTCGTTTACCTTGTGCAATCGTGCGATGCCGCCGCCCTCGCATTAGTTGCAACTTGGCTTCGATGCCCGACTAGGTCTTTACCTCACATGACGCGGCGCCACCGCCCCTGACAACCATGGTTTGTTGGAAGCGTCCTTTGGACCGTTATCCCGCCGCTGGTGACTTCAAAGGCTTAGGATCGAAAATCTCCAGGTTTTCTTCGCCGCTCACTTCGATTTCAGCCAGCGCGCCCTGTCTCGTTGCGCGAGTAATCGCGTGATCCACAATCTGGATGGTTTGAGGTACCGGAAGCTCCATGTCCGCAACGATCGCGTTCCCCGGTGGAACCGGCACGCTCTGCAAAAATCTCATGGGCGGCATCGCCAATGCTCCCAGCATCCAGGCTCGCGTCCATATGTTGCCTATCGGGTGAAGGCTGGACAGAAGGTTGGGGCCGGTGTTTACCATGAAGATACGCACCGACTCGCCCACCTTAGCGTGCATGGCGCCTAGCCGTTTGGTGGTAAGCGCATTGAAGCCTCCATTAAAAATCACGTAGCTCGGCTCTTCGCGCAGGAGCGCGTCGAAGTCGAAGTCGCGGGGTCCCGGAGTCCCAGGCTTCTGCCTCGTATAGGTCTCGTTCTGGCCCAGGTAAAATTCCCGATCGACATGCGGCAGTCCCTTTTCGGGTTCGACCACAATGATCCCGAACATCCCACGCGCCATATGTTCATCCATGCCGGGCACGGCGCAGTGATAAATGAAAGCGCCCGGGTACATCGCTTTGAACTTGATGGTTTTGCTCTGCCCAGGAAGAACGGTGAGCGGCTCTGCGCCGCCGCCAGGCCCATAAACCGCGTGCAAATCTATCGAGTGCCAGGTAGAGTTATGCGCGTTATTCCGCAAAGTGAGTGTGACCGTATCGCCAACCCGCACGCGTATCATGGGTCCGGGTACCTGGCCATCGTAGGTCATATAGCTAAATTTGGCACCGGGTTCGATTTCAGCGTCGACTTCGCGAGTCTCGAGCTCAATCTCGTTATGGATCGAATGGCTTCGTGTGATGGGTGGAGGAATTTTGGTTGGCACGGCCACGACTCCCCTATTCTCGGAGGCCAGGACTCCGCGTCCTACTGGATGCGAGCTTTTATCGGGCGTTTCAGTATCAGATGCTGCGAATGATCGAGTGGCGCCGAGGCCGGCTAAAGCTGCACCAGCCCCCAAGAAACGAAAAAGTTCTCGACGCGAGACGATTGACCTCATGCCTGAGACTCCTGTCCGTTAGGATGTTCACACACTTCTAACGAGCAACTCCCCGGGGTGCACGCTAGTTATGCTCCCCGCGGCTGGTCTTAATGAACCGAACCTCAGCACCGGGATGCAAGACGCGACACGATTACCGCGCACAGCTGAGTTGTTGACGTGACAGCTCGCGTCTAGTCCGATTGCGATCGTGTCAATTGTTGCCATGCGCAAGGCGATGCGGATGTTCCGGGCATTGGGAGCAGTTCTCGTCTGACTAACGCTTCGAGTCGATCCAACCAGGCAAATGGCCGTTGGAGACTGTTGCCTTATGAATCCTGCCAACCTCTCGTTTACCTCGTGCAATAGTGTGATGCCGCCGCCCCCGCATTAGTTACAACTTGGCTTCGATGCGCGACTTGTAATGAGCTTTACCGATGTCCTACCCAGAGCGCTTGCCGCCCAGGATAGATTTGGCAACTTTGACAATGTGCTCTGGAGTAAAGCCCAGCTCACGCATCACGATCTCACCCGGCGCTGAAGCACCGAAGCGGTTCAGCCCGATGATTGCGCCTTCGAGCCCCACGTAGCGCTCCCATCCTAGCGGGGAGCCGGCCTCTATACTCACTCGCGCCTTGACGTCGGGCGGAAGAACCATGTCCTTGTAGGATTGCGGCTGTGCCTGAAACAAATCCCAGCACGGCATCGAGACTACCCGGCTTGCAACTCGCTCACGGGTCAGTTGCTTATGCGCCTCGAGCGCGATCGACACTTCGGAACCGGTAGCGATGAGGATAAGCATAGGCCGACCTGCGGCGCAGTCAGCAAGGACATAAGCTCCTTTTGCCGTTCCCGCAGCGGAGGCTAGCGTATTGCGGTCCAAAGTGGGCAGCTTCTGGCGCGTGAGCACCAGCCCCACGGGCCCCTCAGTATGCGTCACCGCGATCTTCCACGCTTCCACAGTCTCGTTGGCGTCGGCCGGGCGCAGCAGCATTAGATCGGGCATCGCGCGCAGGCTTGCCAGTTGTTCCACCGGCTGGTGCGTGGGTCCGTCCTCGCCCAATCCGATGCTGTCGTGGGTCCACACATAGATCACGTGGGCCTTACTCAAAGCCGCCAGTCGGATACTCGGTCGCATGTAGTCAGAAAACGTAAAGAAGGTCGCCGCGTAAGGCAGGATGCCGCCATGCAGGGCCATGCCCGTGGCGATTCCGGCCATGGCGTGCTCGCGAATGCCGAAATGGATGTTCCGCCCCGCGTACCCCAAGGGACCGCCCACCATTCCTTGGGTAGGCGGCGCGCCTTCGGGCGGCGTAAATTCGGGACTCTCGAAATCGCCCTTGCCCTTGAGCGCGGTGCGGGTGGACGGATCGAGGTCGCCCGATCCACCGACCAGGTTGGGTATCACCTCCGCCAACGCGAGGATGGTTTTCTGCCCGGCGTCGCGCGTCGCCATCGCGCCGTCCGCAGGCGTGAACCGAGGAAGGGCCACATCCCATCCCTTGGGCAGTTCACCGGCAAGCGCCTGCCGAAGCTTGTCGGCCAACTGCGGATCGGCAGCGCGCAAACCGTCCATGCGTCGATGCCACTGCGCCTCGAGGTCGCGGCCGTTTTCCACCGACCTGCGAAACTGGGCCAAGGCCTCGTCGGGAATGTAGAAACTCTTGTCCTCAGGCCAGCCCAACGCCCGCTTGGTTAATCGCACCTCCTCGACGCCCAACGGCTCGCCGTGCGCCTGAAACGTATCGTGCTTATGGGGACTGCCGTAGCCGATATGTGTGCGTGCCACTATCAGCGACGGCCGGTCATCGACCGCCTTGGCCTTGGTTAAGGCACGATCAACCGCGGCAATATCCATCCCGTCGATATGCTCCACATGCCATCCATAAGCCTGGAATCGCGCGCCTACATCTTCGCAAAAGGTAACGTCGGCGCTGGCCGAGAGGGTGATCTGATTGGCGTCGTAGAGCACGATCAATCGCCCGAGCCGAAACTGCCCCGCTATCGAGGCGGCTTCGGCCGCGACGCCTTCCATCATGTCGCCGTCGCTGGCCATCACATACGTATAGTGATTCACCATTTCGTGGCCCGGCCGATTGAATGTGGAGGCCAGCCAGCGCTCCGCGATTGCCAATCCCACCGCGTTCCCAAGACCTTGACCAAGTGGACCCGTCGTAACTTCCGCTCCGGGCACCACACCATACTCGGGATGTCCCGGAGTGCGACTTCCCCATTGGCGGAATTGCTTGATATCGTCCATGTTAAGGTCGTACCCGGTAAGGAATAGCAAGCTGTAGAGCAGCATGCTGGCGTGACCGGCTGACAGGACGAACCGATCGCGATCGGGCCATTTGGGGTTGGTGGGATTGTGCCGGAGATGGCGCGTCCACAAGACGTACGCCATCGGGGCCGCGCCCAGCGGCATTCCCGGATGTCCCGAGTTCGCTTTCTGGACCGCGTCGATCGAGAGCGTTCGGATAGTGTTGATGCACAAATCGTCGATTGGCTGAACCGTCGTGCTCATGATTGCTCTGAACCGTGCCCAATCCAAGGGCGAATCAGCAAGAATTGTGCGACCGATGAATCAGGAAAAGTGATCGCGAGTCAGGCGGCGTGCTCGTGTTCAAGTACTTTGACTTCCCGTAATCTGCCCGTATCCACGTCGAAAATGCAGCCGCGCACGGGGATGTCTTTGGCAATCCAGGGATGCGACCTGACTTTCTTGATCTGCTCCCGCGTATTTTGCTCGGGGTCCTTATAGGAGAAGAAGCGCATTGGAGCCGGCGAAGCATCTCCGGTCGAAGCGCTCAGCTTCGCGTTCAGCTCGTCATCTGTGAATGTCGTGAACCCGCAGCCGGTGTGGTTGAGAAGCAGTATCTCTGTGGTTCCGAGTACACGGTTGGAAACGACAAGTTCCCCGAGAACATCTTCCGTTACCGCGGGTCCGCCGGTCCGAATAACGTCTATATCGGCTTGCGGCAGACCCAGGATTCCAGGGAGGTCTGAGAGCCGTGGATCCATGCAGGTTACAACTACGATTTTGGGGGCCGGACGCTTCCCCAGCGTTGCATCGTAACTTTTTGCATAGTTGCGGTTTGCTTCTAGCGCCTTATCGAGAATACTCATCGCTTTCCTCCTGACGGGCGAAACTTGCGACCAAGCCCGTTTCTATAATCTCGCTTTTCCCGTCAGCACTTTGATGCTGCTAATCGGGATCGGTTACGGCGGGACGTCGCTGTAACCTTCGCCATCGCCCGTCATCAAATAACGGGCAGATTCTTCTGAAGTCGGCATAGGATATGAACGACGCCGCGGAAATCGAACCAAACGATCGCGGATCCGGCACGCGAAGACTTTCCCGTGTCGATCATCAGGCTCCCGGCCTAAACCAACGATTGAAGGAGCGTGCTGAAGTTGGCCAGCAACGATTCTTCATTTCGTCACTCCTCGGCATTCGCCACATTAAGGAAAAACTTAATATCTCGACTCTTCCCGATGACGCCATCAAGGAAATTAGTCAAAAGATCAGTACGCGAGTCAGGCTCAATCCGGTTGTGGACAAGGGCATCCTTGGGTTCATTTCAAAGAGAATATGAATGTCCAAGCCGGGGTTTCCCGGATTGACGGCCGGCAAAATGTCTACGTTCATCTTGAAGATAAACAGGTGCGAAGTAGTGACATGGACCCAAAGGACAAAGTGGCGATGCTTACCGGCGGTGCTCGTATTGGACAGGTGGTGGCGAACTCTCTCGCGCTGCACGGGTGCAATCTCGCATTGATCTATCGCGGCTCGCGCGATGCGGCGGAAGCTTCCGCCCAAGCTGCAATCCGCGAGGGAGTGCGTGCGATCACGATCCGAGCCGATGCCACCGACGAAGACCAGGTTGTCCGCGCGGTCCAGGAGACCCATCGCGACCTCGGGCGTATCGACATTCTCCTGAACATGGCGTCGATCTATCTCAGCACGCCCGAACCCAAACAGACGGACTGGTCGAATATCATCGATGCCAATACCCGCAGCGCTTTTCTCTTTTCAATCCATGCTGGGCCGATCATGAAACTGGGCGAAAGCGGGGGCCGTATCGTGAACTTCGCAGACTGGCTGCCCGCAAGCGGTCGCCCGCGCTACAAGGGATTTGTTCCCTACTACACTTCCAAGGCCGCCGTCGTCGCATTGACTGAAAGCTTGGCGTTGGAAATGGCTCCGGAAGTTCTGGTTAATGCAGTGGCGCCGGGGCCGATACTGATGCCTCCGGGCTTCAGCCCCACGGAGAACGATGAAGTGATCGATGCCACGCCGCTTCGAAGATGGGGCGGTGCGGCGGAGATCGCGAAGACGGTACTGTTTTTGGTCGAAAGCGATTTCGTCACTGGCGAATGCATCCGAGTCGACGGCGGTCGCCATTTGTATTGATGGAGTCAATGGCCAACGGGGTACTCTCGCGAGCACGAACACACCAGACTTGATTCTGATCAATTAGCTCCGGAGCTTAGGAATCTGGCGGCGGAAAACCCGCCCGCGTTCAGGTCGCCGCCAGACAGAGGCAAACAGGTAGTCGCAAGGATGAACCCTGCCCCATTTTACGCCTCGCCCTAGGTCGGCCTCTTCGATTGGGACCGCTCGACCGCGGGCCATTACCCGGCATCCAGTAGGTAGGTCTGGCAGTGAAATTGGCAAAAATCAGAGCCGTGGACGCTCCAAACAAGAGCATTCCGTCCTTGTCAGCGATCGCCCTGAATTGTTACGACGGCGGTTGCGCCCATGCGGAACGGAAACGCCGTATCGCTGTGTTCCAGAACGATTCGGACCGGGAACCTCTGCGAAAGTCGCACCCAGTTGAGCGTCTCCTCGACCTGCGGCAATCCCTGAATGCTTGCTCCGTTGTTTTGAAAGAGCGCCCATCCGACGCCCTGCACGCGGCCGCGAAATCGCTCGTTCGGATAACTCAGAAGGTACACCTGCGCGCGCATCCCGGGCCGGATATGCTTGAGGAAGTTTTCGCGAAAATTAGCCAATACATACCAGGTGCGATTATCGACCAAGCTTAATACTTCGTGGCCTTGGTTCGCGTACTGGCCGACGGCGGTATTCAGATTAGTCACATACGCGTCAAACGGCGCGCGCACGTGGCAATACTCGAGATTGAGCTTCGCATCGTACAGGACGGCTTCAGCAGCTTTGCGCCGCGCATTAAAGCTGCCGTACTGCCCGAGGTCATTCTGGGCTTTGGAAACTTCGCTCTGTGCACTTGCGACAGCGGCCTCATCGGCGTCAACACGGCTGCGGGCGTTGAAGACGTCATTCGCGGTGACAAAGTGTCTATTTAGCAGAGGCTCGATCCGCCCCAGATACTGCCTGTCGTATGAGAGCTCAGCTTGTAGCTGCGCTTCCCGCGAGTTCGCCGAGCGAATGGCGTCTTCCAGCGCTTTGATTTGAAGATTGGTCAACGCAAGATCGGCCTCCGCCTTATCCGCGGCGGCCTGATATGGTCTTGGATCTACCTCGAACAGTAGCTGGCCCTGGCTGACATGTTGATTGTCCTCGATAGGCATCTGCACGATGGGACCGCTGACGTGCGCGGCGACTCCAACAATGTTCGCACGCACATAAGCATCGTCGGTACGTGGATATACATAATAAAGGCGAGTGACAAGGAGGCCGAAAGCGGTCGCTCCAAGAACAATAGACACACCGATCGCACGGCCAATCACTCTGAGGCTCGCATGATGGTGCGAGGACGCGGCGACGAGAACGCGATCAGGCACGTGGACAATAGACGGCGCGTGAGCATCGGTCTCTGATGGGGGCATGTGCTTTACGCCTTTGCTTCCTGCGATTGCGATTCAAACACTGCGGTTCCTCAAGCGCGCGTGAAGAAAGTCAAGTAGACCAGGAAGCTGAGAAGCACTGTGAGGCAGGGGTAAATCAGAAGCAGGGGTCCCAGATGGGGTTCGATTCCGGTCGCCGTAAATACCGGCCGGAGCGCGGCGGCAACTATTGCGCCAATAATCGCGCAAATGAGCCATGCGGGAAAATTCGCTCCCGCGATGTTCACCACCGGGTCGCATCCCGCCAGCGTCAGCATCGCTATCGGCATGCCGATTCGTACTGCCGATGCTGTACCCCGCGAGATCATTTCGTGTGAACCGCACCAGCCGCATAGGCCACGGATGCGTAGGAGGTGAGCAGTTGCGCCTTGCTCTGTATCAACGTATAGCGCGCGTTGGCGAGATCCCGTTCCGCAGTCAATAGTTCGACGATCGTGCTGAGCCCTTGGCGGTAGGTCTCTAGATTGGCGTTATAGGATTCTTCGGATGAGGCCATGAGGCTCTGTGCGAAGGCGTACTTGCTGCGTGATGAGTCCAGCTCGAAATATGCACGCCACATCTCAGCTATCGTATTGATTTCCGCGGACCTGAGTCCGGCGCGCGCAACGTCGCGATCACTCTCCGCCCGACGCAAGTTGTTGAGCCGCCCAAATCCGGTGAAAATGTCCCATCGCAGCGTCAGCAGGGCGGCATACTGCGGCTGGGCAGTTTGAACGGTCCGCTGGAGCTTCAGGGTGAAGTTCCAAAGGTTCTCGCCGTAACTCGTCGATAACCCAACCACAGGAAAAAACTGGGCGCGCGCCTGCCTGACATCCGCCTCGCTGGTGCGCAGACTCGCCACCTGTGCGGCGAGGTCGGGCCGCTGGCGACGGGCCTCGGCGATGAACGCCTCGACCGATCGATTCAATTCCGGCGGTGGTGTTTTGGTTTCGAGGCCGACGATTCTGACCGGCGGGTCCGCTGGAATCCCAAGCGCAACCGCCATTTGCGCCTGCGCGTCGTGCACCATCAGTTGAGCGTTGGCGAGCTCGTAGCGCGACTGCGCCACCCGTTCCTCGGCGAGCAGCAGCTCAGGCTCCGTCGCGAGACCCAAGTCGACGCGCTGGCGGACCGCATCTAGATCCGTCTCCGCCAGATTTAGATTCTGCCGAGCCGCGGTGACTGCGCTATCGGCGGCATCAAGCGAATAAAACGCCGATTCGGTGTTGAACACCACCGCTTGGATCGACCGATTGAACATAAAATTGGCCGCGATGAGCCGACCACGCGCACTATCCGATCCGGACTCGCGACGTCCGAAATCAAGCAGGGTCCAGTTCATCGCGACAATCGGATCCGCCTGCCATTGCTTGAGTACACCGACGACGCCTGGCAGTTCGATGATGGTGCGTTCATACCCGTTGTCCGAGCTGAAGCCCACTTGCGGGTAGTACGGTGCCTGAGCCGCGCCAAACTTGGCAGCGGCCGAGCGCGCGATGCTCCAGTCTCGCTGGGTTTCGGGATTGTTAGTCAGCGCGATATCGATGAGTGCCGGGAGGTCATATTCATGCCGTGTCTGAATCGTTGCGGACCCGTGCGACTCTGCGACGTCGGCACCGAGGATCGCGTACCGGTTGATGGTCGCGGAAGGAGCGTCCCATTCGCGGTCGGCCCGTTGCGGCGCCCACTTGTCGGGGTAGAGTTCGGGCCGGTCGGCGAAACCCGCGCAACCTTGAAGGCAAGCGAGCGCCAGGATTGCTAAAGAGCTCATCGATCCCAGCTTCTGCGGAAGGCTCAATCTCCCCCAAACGGCAGACTGACCATGAGGTCTGAACATTGAACTAAATCTTCTGGACATAGAGGATGCAGTTGGCAAACCGGTCGATTCACGCCTGTAGCCACTTCGGTCGACAGCCCAATTGATCGATCGTGGCGAGAACGCGATCGGACTCTCCGAGGTCATTCCAGACAAGGCCGGAAACAGGAAGAACACTCAAATTTTCCACAAACTCAGAAAGGACCGAATCCGAGAACCCACAATCGTTGATTTCAGAGTAGACCTGTTCGATGGCCTCCTGTTCTTGCGCAGTGCCAAGAACAGGAAGGACCTGGGCGAGCGAACCGTAAACTTGCGGCAGCGCCCTCGCGAAAATATCGAGGAAAGCGCTGGTCGTGCCGACAATGACCAAGGTGTTCCAGAGACAGCCTCGCCCCAGCAGCTCAAGCGCAAGCTTGGGATCCGGCTTTTCCCAGAATCGCCGTACCGGCACTACAGTGCTAGGACCGGACGCACTGAAATCAATCGGAAGCGCCGGTTCGATCCATCCGTACTGGCTCTCCGGCCTGTCTGCTCCGACTCCAAGGAGCACTATCTGTTCTGTGTGGAGCAGCGCGGAGTTGGCGGCTGCTTTGACGTGGAGCATGAATCGCTCTTCGTGACTTACGTAATGGTCGGACGGAAAAACGGCTACCACGCCGTGATGCCCCAACTTGGTCAGCCGCAGGAGTCCGTACAGGATGGCGGGCGCGGTGCCACGATTGCTCGGTTGAACAATCAGGTTCGGCTCGGAAGCGTCGAGCAGCCGCTCAAAATAAGGTTCATGCTCACGCGCGAGGACTGTTATCGTGCGACTCGGTGGAATGGCCAGTGCCACGCGGCGGCGCGTCTCCTCCAACAATGTCTTGTTGCCAAGCAGCGGGCAGAACTGCTTCGGGGTGTCTCGGCCGGTTGCCTTGCGCGCGAGCGACAAAAGCCTCGTTCCGTTGCCGCCCGCGAGGATAATCGCCGCAAGCGAATCGATTTCGAGTTGTGACGTTTGCATAGGATCTCTGATCCCGTCTCGCTCAGAAGCCCGAGCGTCAGATGCCTCGTGCGGAGCGAGGGTTACGCTTTTGTTGAAGATTATCTGGTCGCATTACAAGAACAATGTAATGGTCATCCCTATTATTTAGTGATGGATGCGCAGCGTCTCCGCGGCAGTGCCCCACTGATTCCAATAAATCGGATTTTGACGAGTTCGAGCGGACTGATCGCGCGGCCTAGACGGTAGTCCCCAGGTCGGTTCGCTCAATCAGAGTCTTGAGGGCTTGACGTGCCCGGTGGAGTCGAACCTTTACGTTATTTGTTGTAAGGCCCAACAAGGCAGCGGCTTCGCAAGTCCCACGTTCATCGATGTCACGCAGCATCAGAACGAGTCTGTATTGTTCAGGTAACTCATTGATGCATCGACGTACCAGCGCCTGGGTCTCGGCCATTTCCAGGTAGATATAGGCCGGCAATGAGTTTTGAGACTGTGCCGTCCAGTGTCCGGTTGCATCGAACTGTGGTAACAGTGTGTCGATCGATGCTTCATCTGCTTCGGGACGTCGCCTTCTCGCGCGCAATCGCATGAGTGAGCTATTGATCACAATCCGATGAAGCCAAGTCGACAACTGCGAATTGCTCTTGAATTTGCTAATCGACTTGAATGCGCCGAGAAGCGCATCCTGGAGAGCATCGTGGGCGTCATCTTCCGATCTCAGGTAGCGTCGGGCGGTGGCTAACAGTCTGCCCCCGAATCTCCGCACCATCTCCTCGAAAGCGGTTTCGTCTCCGTTACGCAAGCCTTCGACTAGAGCAACGTCCTCAGTAAGCCGCGGAGCCAACGGCGAACCGACAGCTTTCCTATCTTCGCAGGCCGCCGGCGCAAAATGCCGGCACTCTGCCGGCGGGTTGTTTTTAGCCGATATTTCTCGCAACATTTCGCACCTCGGTCCGCGAAGGTGTCTTCGATCTCACTTCGCGCTGCCTCGTTCTCGAGCGATCCATTCCCGGATATAGGCCGGGCACCCAAGCAGCTCGATGCCTTTTAACTCGCACTCGATGAGGAATCGAACCACGTCCACGTCCACCAGCTTGACCTCGTGCATCTCCAGCACAACAACGCGTCCATTCGCTTCGATTTGATCCTTCAGCTCTGAGATATATTCGGCGTCAAGCTGGCCTATCAGCCTGATAGTCGTGCCGTCTGCACCCTTGATTGCTTCGATCCTCGCTGTCATGCCGGACCATCAGAGCAATCAACGGGCCGATGAAAAACTGCTGAATTAACGTGCGATGCAGAGCAGGGGGCGGCGTGCCTTTTGCTCGGCAATTGTCGAGCAATTGCCACGTTTCGGCAAACTGCCAGACGCCGTGGCTGGATCAGCGGCTGGAGCCGGAAGCGGTGCTTATTGCGATCCTCAAGTTACGTCGATCTCAAAATCGAACAAAATTTCGTTGGATATCGCGATCCGCCCCCTTCTCGTTTTTCCGTAACACGCACCCTGTGATAGCGTCACCCGAAACAAACGTGATCTCCATGGGCCGAGAGTCTCGCGCGCCGTCAGCGGGAGATGAGAAGTGCATGCAGAATTTGAGGTTCTTCAACTCCTTGCTTTGCGAGTTGGCGAAGCACGCACTAGCAGCGAAGTCTTCAAGCGTATCGTTGAAGGCTTGGCCGCCCAAAGAAATGTTGCTCTGGCACGTGTGTGGCTGACTCATCCGGGCGATCGTTGCGATCTCTGCCGAATGCGCGAGCTATGCTTGGACCGCGCGCGCTGTCTTCACCTCGTCGCAAGTGCGGGAAATCCCAAGGATTCGAAAGAGGACTGGTCGCGACTTAACGGAGATTTCCAGCGAATTCCTCTCAACACGCAAAAGGTCGGTGAGATCGGTGCGCGCGGGGAACCTATACTGATCGGTAGCGATCTCGCCCGGAGTCACTGGTCGGCGAAGCCCGACTGGGCGATGAAAGAGGACATTGTCGCTTTCGCCGGACAGCCCCTCGTTCTTCGCGGCGAGATACTTGGGGCACTCGCCTTATTCAGTCGCGCAGAGATAACGCCGGTCCAATTCAACTGGCTGCGAATCTTCGCCGACCATGCGGCTATCGCGATAGCTAACGCCCGGGCCATCGATGCTTTGAAGTGCGCCGAAGACAAGCTGCGTCAGGAGCAGGTCGAGCTTCAACGAATCATTGATGCCGTGCCTGCCGCAATCAATGTTATGGACGCAGAGGGTAGGGTAATTTACTCGAATCGGGCCCTGTTAGAGTACACCGGACTGCATTCAGAAGACGTAGGAAAGGAGGATTTTCAGGCCAGACTCTTTCACCCGGATGACTTGAAGAACATAAAGGAACAGCGTGAAACACTCCTTGCCGCTGGTCTTCCTTTCGAGATTGAGCAGCGGGCCCGACGCTCAGACGGTGAATATCGATGGTTTCTGGTCCGGCACAACCCGCTGCGAGACGAACAGGAACGCTTGGTCCGGTGGTATGCTACAGGAACCGACATCGAGGATCGCAAACGCTCTGAAGATCGGACCAGGAATGAAAACGTCGCCTTGCGAGAGGAAATTGACCGCTCCTCGATGTTCGAGGAAATCGTAGGTTCCTCAAACGGGATTCGTCAGGTTCTGGCACAGGTAGCAAAAGTCGCGCCTACAGATTCCACCGTCCTTATCTCGGGTGAAACCGGAACCGGAAAGGAGCTGATCGCTCGTGCGGTTCACAAACGATCGAATCGGTCGGCGCGCGCCTTTATCCGAGTTAACTGCGGAGCAATCTCACCTTCGCTGGCAACATCGGAACTATTTGGTCACGAGAAGGGCGCCTTCACGGGGGCGCTGCAAAGGCGCATAGGTTACTTCGAAGCCGCCGATGGTGGGACCATCTTTCTCGACGAGGTCGGCGATCTTCCAATGGAGACGCAGATTGTTCTTCTACGAGTGCTGCAGGAGCGCGAGTTTCAACGCGTCGGCAGCACCCGACCCCAGCCGGTGGACGTTCGAATCCTGGCCGCTACGAATCGCGATCTAAATTTGGCTGTCAGGGAGGCTGGGTTTCGTGAGGATCTCTTCTACAGGCTGAGTGTGTTTCCGATACAAGTGCCGGCGATACGGGAACGCGTCGATGACATTCCCCTCTTAGTCGAATACTTCATTGCTCGCTATGCCGAAAAGGTGGGGAAGAAGTTCAGGAAAATTGCGAGCGACACGCTCAGCCTTTTTCAAGAATATCGGTGGCCGGGTAACATCCGCGAGCTTCAGAACGTCATCGAGCGCGGTGTGATTCTCTGCGATGCTGAAACGTTTTCAATTGACGAGACCTGGTTGAAACGAGAGTCACCTCTCGTGTCCCGCCCGGTCGTTCCGTTGGTCCCCGCACCACTTGAACGATTGCGCCCTGTCATATCCGACGAGGGGGCTGAAACACCCGATATAGGTATTATCCGGCGCGACAACCTTCGCCGCCTTGAACGCGACAGCATCCTTGCTGCGCTAAAGCGGTCAAACCGGAAGGTGTCGGGACCGGGAGGTGCTGCAGAGCTCCTGGACATCAATCCGAGTACGCTCAACTCTCGGATGCGCTCACTGGGGATCAAGCGAAAGTGACCCTGCCGAGCGAAAGCGTACCTGCCAGCGGTCGAGATTTCGGCCTGGTCTGGTCGTTTCGTGCCGGTATTTCCGGCTTTATCGCACTCCACAGACTCGCCCGCCCTTGACTTCCGAGGGCGGGACGAAAACCTGTAACGGTTTTGGATCCGCTAGATCACCGCGGTGCACGGCGTCGGCGGGTACTTGGTTTGCCGGCCAAGCCGTGCGCGGTGAGGTCGCGTTCGAGCATTGCCAATGGTGCACGAATTCCTCAGGTGAACGATTACTCGGCGCGCTGTGTGGTGTAGTCGCACATGATTGTAGTCCTCACGCCACAGCTCGAGTTTCTCACGCACGTCAGTCAGCGCGAAGAAGACTTGCACATTCAAACATTCATCGCGGAGCCGGCTCGCAGCACTTCGACAAGCTTGTCAGCAAGCGTTTGAAGTATCGTACCAGGCGAATCGGCAAATGCCTGTAGAAGCGATGCCAGAACGGTTCCCGGTCTCGTAGTCTGGGGAGCGCTGGGGACGCTTCTGCAACTGCTCCGTGCGCAGCACGGACTGCAACGGCGCCGTAGCGTCGGCCTGCGTTCGGCTCGCTTCGACAGTTGGCGAAGAGCGCCGGGTTTCTCGCCGACCTTTTGGAAGTTCGTCCATGGTTGCGCTTTGCTTCCAAAGCTTCGTTCTTTTTACTGACAGTCCGCGATTGCTCGCGCCAGCCGCTGGTCGTCGAGGCGCATGGCGTTTCTCCATACGCAACCGTTCAATCTTGCGCGTACGCGCGGCGAGCATCTGCTAGGGAAGCTCTGCATAGGTGGTTGTGCTGAAAGATTGGCTGAAAGTGGTCATGACAATCGGGTTCAACGAATGGAGGTTGAGTGATGATTGGTCCTGCGATGAGCGCCACCGAGACTGCTTGCTGGCCGAGGTTTCCTCACAGCGCACACCTGGCCCCTGCTGGGAGCAGTTGTCTGCGGACCTGATAGAGATTAGCCAGCGCAAACATGGTCTGCGCCCGTGCCAGGTTCTTGGCCAGGCCGCGATATCTCACTTTGGCGAAGCCCCACAGTTGCTTGACTACGCGAAAGGCGTGCTCGCCGCGCGCCCGGGTCCGCGAACGCGCCCGGTTGATCATCCGCCAGCGCTCGCTCAGCGGCCGTTTAGAGGTAGGACGCCGATTGATCCGGTAGCGCATCCCCCAGGCCTCGAGAAACTCTCGATCGTCTTCCTTCCAGTACGCCTGATCGCCGAAGACTTCCCGCTCCTGCCCGTGCAGCAGGTCAGGCAACTGGGTGATGTCGGCTACGCTGGCAGCGGTCGCTCTGCACGGTATGGACGATACCGCGCTTATCCGCGCCGATGTGCAGCTTCATCCCGAAGTGCCAGTTGCGTGCCCTTGCGGGTCTGCTTCATCTCGGGGTCGCGGCGTCGCACTCGCGTTCTTGGTCGAACTCGGCGCCGCGATGATGGTCGCGTCCACGATGGTGCCCGAGCGCAGCAGCAGCCGCCGTTCTTCCAGCAAGTCCGCCACCGCATCGAAGATGGCCTGGGTCAGCCCGTGCTGCTCCAGCAGATGGCGAAAGCGCAGAATCGTAGTCTCGTCCGGCACCACCTCGTCGCCCAGCTCAACCCGCGGCGAAGCGCCGCATCGACTCGCTGTCGTAGATCGCATCTTCGGCCTGCGGGTCCGAGAGATTGAACCACTGCTGCAGGAAGTAAATCCGCAGCATCTTCTCCAGTCCCAGCGGCTGGCGACCGTGGCCGGCTTTGGGGTAGTGCGGCTCGATCAGCGCTGACCAGCCGCGACCACGGAATCACCGCATCCATCTCGGCCAGAAACCGCTCGCGCCGCGTGACTTTGCCCTTCGCATTCCACGCCATCGATGCAAACGTCCGCTGATTACCCATCTCCTCACCTCCACACCCGCCGACCCAACTAACTATTTATACCCGAACCGAAACACTTATGCAGAGCTTCCCTAGCAGGCCGTTGATAAACGCCTGAATTTCATTCCGATATAATTCGTCTGAGTCGGCGAATTGGAGTGGAGGAGGAAGCGGCGGATGCGGGGAGAAGAGCGGCGGCAGCGGGCGATGTTGATGGTGATAGAGCCTGGTGATCGGGTGCCTAAGGAGCATCCGCTGAGGCGGGTCAAGGAACTGGCCGATGCGGCGCTGACGGAGCTCTCGCCGCTGTTCGATGAGATGTACAGCGCGATCGGGCGACCGTCGATCCCGCCCGAGCGGCTGCTGAAGGCCTCGCTGCTGATGGCGCTCTACACGGTGCGCAGCGAACGGCTGTTCTGCGAGCAACTCGATTACAACCTGTTGTTCCGCTGGTTCCTCGATATGGACGTGGCCGAGCCGAGCTTCGACCATTCGAGCTTCTCGCGCAACCGGGCGCGGCTGCTGGAGCACGACGTGGCGGGCGAGTTTTTCACCCGCGTGGTCGCGCAGGCCCGCAGCCTGCAGTTGCTTTCGGACGAACACTTCACCGTGGATGGCACGCTGATCGAGGCCTGGGCGTCGCTCAAGAGCTTCAAGCGCAAGGATCGGGAACCGAGCCAGCCGCCCGACGACCCCGGCAACCCGACGGTGAACTTCCACGGCGAGCGCCGCAGCAACGCGACTCATCAATCGACCACCGACCCCGAGGCGAAGCTGGCGAAGAAGGGCGCGGGCAAGGAAGCGAAGTTGTGTTACTCGGCCAACGCGCTGATGGAGAACCGCAACGGTCTCCTGATCGAGTTCGCAGGTCGAACCGGCCGACGGCTACGCCGAGCGCAAAAGCGCGCGGGCGATGCTGGAGACCGCGTTGCCGGGCAGCCGGCGGATTACACTGGGAGCCGACAAGGGCTACGACACGGCGCGAGTTCGTCGCGCGTGCCGCGCGCTCAAGGTCACCCCGCATCTCGCGCGCAATGAGGGTCGCGCCGGCGGCTCCGCACTCGACGGCCGCACCGCGCGTCATGTCGGCTACGCGGTGAGCCAACGGGTACGCAAGCGGGTCGAAGAGATCTTCGGCTGGATGAAGACCGTGGGTGGCCTGCGCAAAACCCGCTATCGAGGCCGCGACCGCACCCAATTGCACGCCTACTGGTGGCTGCCGCCTACAACCTGCTCCGAATCGCCAGACTCAGCCCGGCCCCTGCATGAAGCACGCCACCACCACACCACCGCGCTCGCCGAGGCGAGCGAAAACCGCCGAGCCCGGCGACTGACTCGCCCACCATCACCACCATGGCGATCAAACTGACTAATCAAACCCCTTCCTCAACGGCTGCTAGATGCTCCTGTACACGAATACGCTGTGGCACCTGGGACGACTGATCAGACATTGACGCGTTCATGAGCCTCTGCGCCTCGATGCCGCCTGTTGGTCGACGGTTACTTTGTCATATCTGTAACCTTCTGGCTCTGTAGATCATCGAACGCCGTGAGGATTCGATACGTCCCAGAGTTTCTAAAGCTCGATGGTTGGTTTGTATCCGTGGAAATAGGCAGCACATTTATCGCAATCGACCGGATGCTTTTGCGCATGAATGCGATCTTGGGAGGTCAATTCCCTATCCCGAAAAGTCTTCAACGAGCCAACAAAGTTCCCGAGATGTCATCAAATCCTTCTTTATCGCCTGCGGCGGCTCTATTAAGGAGGCCTCTGTTGCGCCAGCCAGTACCATTCCCTCTCGGTTCTTGCGAGTCGCGACGGTCCGACGCTGCAATCGGAATCCGTTACCGAGGACTGTCGCTGTAACCTTCGCCATCGGGCGTGATCAGACAGGACGCAAATCCTCTGAGCATTGGGCATAGGTCGGATATGCATGACGCCGGAATTCCAAAGAAGCACCGGCCTGGCGCGCGAAGACTTTTCCGTTTCTTTCGTCAGGCTCCTAAGGTCTCAAGCTCATCTGAACGGAGTAGGACGAACCACGGTCGGGAAGCGCAATACACGACCCGGAACGGAAAACCTGATCACCGCGGGCCTGCGGACGATCGTCCCCTTAGCACGACGCCGGCCAGACGCTGTTCGAGACCCAAAGCTCGGTGCATCTCTTGGCCGAGAATACCAGCTTCGCCATATCTGGCCAAGATCGTGTTGATCCACGTTGCTGACGACCGCGCGCAACTGATCGTCTTTTATTGAGGAGTCCGGCGCACATGAGGAAACCATTTCGCCACATTCCCTACCAACGGCGATTGGCGCTTGACCGCGGATACCAAACGTTGACGGTCCGGCAAACAATCAAAAGGAGCAAAGCATCATGAGTACTGCTCGGATAATTTCACCGGCAGTGTATTATCGTAAGGCTAACGCGGGCGGGATGAATATTTTTTATCGCGAGGCCGGGGAGGCGAACGCGCCCGCCCTGCTGCTGCTCCATGGCTTCCCGACTTCTTCGCACATGTTCCGCGAGCTGATCCCGCTGCTTGCCGATCGATACCATCTGGTTGCCCCCGACTTGCCGGGTTTTGGCTTCACGGAAGCGCCGGATCGTGGGCCATTCAACTACACCTTCGATAATCTTGCTAGCGTCATCGACGATTTCACGGACACGATCGCGCTCGGGCCGTACGCGATATATGTTTTCGATTACGGCGCGCCGGTTGGTTTCCGCCTTGCGCTCAAACATCCGGAACGCACCACCGCGATCATTTCGCAAAATGGCAACGCCTACGAGGAGGGGCTGAGCGACGGTTGGAATCCGATTCAGAGATATTGGAAGGATCCGACCGACGCCAATCGCGCGGCACTTCGCGCCTTCCTTACGCCCGATGCGACTAAACTCCAATATCGGCATGGAGTGACCGACGACACGCGGCTGGCGCCGGAGTCCTACTCGCTTGACTCCGCGCTGTTGGCGCGGCCGGGGAACGACGATATCCAGCTTGACCTCTTCCTTGACTACGCCAGTAACGTCGCCCTTTACCCGAAGTTCCAGGAGTTCTTCCGGACGCGGCGCCCGCCGACGCTCGCTGTGTGGGGCAAGAACGATCCGTTCTTCCTGCCCGCCGGCGCGCAAGCGTTTACGCGTGATAATCCCGATGCCGAGCTTCACTTCTACGACACCGGCCATTTTGCGCTCGAGACGCATGCCGGCGAGATTGCCAGCGTGATTCGCGAATTCCTCGGCCGTAAGCTGGTGAATTAACCCAAAGGAAACGTATGTCCAGCGCATCATCGAGTGACGTCGCGTTCACGCCTCTGTAAACGCGACGCAGGAGCGCCGCGAGCGGTTCTGGAAGACTCCCGGCGGCAAGGCGAACTTTATCGTCTTCCCGGGTCTCGACGAGGACGAGCATATGGGCAATCCAGAGGCACTCTGGTTGAGTACGATTCGCAGTCACGCTCAGTGGAACACCACCATTTATCCTAGTAGCGATCGCTATTGGGGCGTCTTCAATCAGCGCGATGTTCTGTTACTGAATCCTGATGAGATTAAAAAACGCGATTTGGCACCCGGCGATCGGTTGGACGTTTACACGATATCCTCAGGGGGAATCAAACGGCTCGTTCGATGATCGCTTTAGTACTACGGTCTTTGGCCACGAGCTCGCTGTCATGAAGCTGGATACAATTACTCTGTCGCGTCTGCAATTTGCCTTCACGATCGGCTACCACATAATATGGCCGACCTATTCGATCGGAATTGCATCGTTTATTACCTTACTTGATCTACTATGGCTGCGCACTGGGAAGCCCGTTTACCAGCAGTTGAGGCATTTCTGGACCCGCCTGTTCGCTCTCGGTTTTGTCATGGGTGTCGTTACTGGAGTTGTCTTGTCCTATGAGATTGGCGCGAATTGGAGTAATTTTTCGCGGATAACCGGTAACGTCGTTGGTCCGCTTCTGATGTACGAGGCGCTTACAGCCTTTTTCCTTGAAGGCTCGTTTATGGGGATTTTATTGTTCGGCGAGAAACGCATTGGGCCTTCAGCGCATTTATTCGCCAGTGTCATGGTAAGCCTTGGCTCGATGCTCAGCGCTTTCTGGGTATTGGCCGCCAACAGTTGGATGCAGACACCCCGGGGAGCCTACCTTGGGCGCGACGGCGTATTTCACGTTACCGGTTGGGCTGCCGTCATCTTCAATCCTTCGATGCCTTATCGTTTTGGCCATATGGTTTGCGCCAGCCTGGTTAGCGGCACTTTCGTCGTCGCTGGCGTTTCCGCAGTGTTTCTTCTCCTGCGGCGTCACGATGACTTCGCACGCGCCGGTCTTTCGCTGGCGATGTGGTTCGCCTTGGTGCTTGTGTCCATGCAAATATTCCTCGGCGATCTGCAGGGGCAAAATACCCGGCAATATCAGCCGATGAAGCTCGCCGCCATCGAAGCCCGCTGGCAAACCGCCAGCAGCGTGCCGTTAACGGTGTTAGCGTGGCCGGATCAAAAAGACACCACTAACCTCTGGCCCATCGATCTTCCCCACTTGGCAGCCTCATCCTCGCGCACAGCTGGAACGGCCAGGTATTGGGACTTGACAAAATTCCCGCGAAAGACTGGCCCTACGTGCCAATTGTATTCTTCGCATTCCGCGTGATGGTCGGGATTGGAACTATACTTCTCGCCTTGGCCATCCTCGGCGCTTACCTGCGATCTCGCGGCCATTTGTTTACTCGAAAGTGGTTCCTCGTCGCACTCGTTCTGGCAAGTCCGCTCGGGTTCATCGCGACCATCGCGGGTTGGGTAGTTACCGAAGCCGGCCGACAACCATACGTGGTATATGGCATGGTCCGTACCGCCGATGCGGCGTCTCATCTCGCCGCGGCAAGTGTAGGTACTACCTTAAGTTTGTTCGTGGTTGCTTACATTGTTCTCATGGCCGGATTCCTCTGGTTCCTCATTCAAACGATTATCCGTGGTCCCGAACCACCGGCGGTGACTGATGCTCCGAAGGGGTCGGCTGGCGGGCGCATACGAGCGACGCCGGAGTTTCTCGAAAGGAGCGCGGTGATGCTCGCCTATTCGATCTTCGCCATCATCGCCGTTGCGGTTTTGCTGTATGTCCTGATGGACGGTTGGGATCTCGGTGTTGGTGTCCTTTTTCTCGTTGCGACGAGCGACGCCGAACGCGACGAAATGATGGAATCGATTGTGCCGTTCTGGGATGGCAACGAAACCTGGCTGGTTTTCGCCGGAGTCACCTTGTTTGGCGCATTTCCGGTCGTCTATGCTTCAGCCTTGCAATATTTGTATCTGCCCGTGATGGTCATGTTGTTTGCCTTGGTGTTTCGGGGCATCTCGTTTGAATTTCGCGGGCGCGTAACTGGCTCGAAAGTCTTTTGCAATTGGATTTTCAGCCTGAGCTCTATCGTGGTCGGATTTACCCAGGGAACATGCTCGGCAAACTCATTCAGGGTGTGCCGCTTCAACCCCAAGTTATCCGACAGGTATTCACGATCGGCTTGTTCCCCATGCTGTGCGGCGTGGCGATGGTCGCTGGGTATGCCCTATTGGGAGCCGCATGGCTCGTCTACAAGACCACTGGCGCCACCCAAGCCTTCGCTCGCAAGGTTAGCCGCGCGGCTTGGCTGCTTACTCTGGCTACTTTTGTGATCACATGTTTCTGGACGCCACTGAGTATTACCCAGGTAGCCGCCCGCTGGTGTGAATTTCCGCAAGCACTATTCTTTGGGACACTCGCAATTGCACTTGTTGCTGCGGCCTTCGCTTTCTGGCGCTCGATTTGGACGTTGCAAAACGACGCGCGGCTTCTGCGCTTAGCTGTGCTGATGACGGCATTGGCCTTTGCGGGTGTGGGCGGAACGATCTGGCCTTATGCCTTGCCCTATCGGCTTTCGATTCTTGATGCTGCCGCAGACCCTGCCTCGCTGAAATTCGTCCTGGTCGGGATAATTATAGTATTACCACTAGTCCTCACCTATCAGGTCTATGCCTATCGTGTATTCCGGGGCAAAGCGCGCGACCTCGAGGCTTCCTATGGGACCCTGGATGAGCCTGGACCTTCGCAGGCGCCGCACTCACGAACGTGAACTGCGTTTGCATCTCTCGTGATACGACCCCACTGTTCGCGATGACGCGCAACGACCCTGCTGAACCCCGGCTGCAATTTTCGTTTTGCCAAATGACGCGAGTCAGTGCGAGGCTCATCCGGCTGCCAAAGGTAAAGCTGGAAGTAGACATTAAGCGAGGGGGGTAACAAGAGATGTCTCAAGTGCAAGTGATCGACGAACTCAGTATGCCCGGCCGTCTAGGCGATCCGAACGAGAACTCTGAAGACCGACCCGCGCGCCGATCCTCGGTTGGTCGCAGTCCTGGCACGCTTCGGGATGGATGGTTCTCCACCTCCCTCGCCGGTGGCGATGGACTCACCAATGCAGGCAAAACTTGACTATATCGCTGCTAGCGAATCGGCAATGCAGGGCATTTTGACCGGCCTCGTGGCTGATTTGTCGCCGATTTCGAATATAGAGCGGCGCACCGAGACGATCAGAGAGGCAGGACGGCAACGAGATTACAGTTGTATATTCATCGGCCGCAGAACGCCCGAGAGCCTCTACCCTGCGTGTATCACACGCATGGCGGCGGGATGGTCATGTTGACCGCGGCGGATACAGTTTTCCGGCGCTGGCGCGATGAACTGGCCAAAGCGGGGCTGGTGGTCGTCGGCGTAGAGTTCCGCAATGGCGGGGGCAAGCTCGGAAACCATCCGTTCCCTGCGGGACTGAATGATTGCATGGCCGGTTTGCAGTGGACGTTCGACAACAAGGATAAATTGAGCATTTCCCGTATCATCCTTTCGGGTGAGTCGGGTGGTGGGAATCTGGCACTCGCGACATGCCTGAGGGCCAAGCGGGAAGGCCGGCTGAATCAAATCGCGGGCGTCTATGCCCTGTGCCCATATATCTACGGAGCTTGGGAGCAGCCGAGCAAAGAACTGGTTTCGCTAGTCGAAAATGACGGTTATTTGATTGACGTCAAAACGACGCCGGTCATGGCGGCGGCATACGATCCGGAACGGAAACATGGCGCAAATCCTCTAGCCTGGCCCTATCGCGCAACAGTAGAGGAACTGCGAGGGCTGCCACCGCACGTGATATCGGTCAACGAGTTGGACCCACTTCGGGATGAAGGCCTGGTGTATCATCGACGGCTGCGAGCGGCGGGAGTGCCGGGATACAGCCGGACGGTGAATGGCGCGATTCACGCGGCGGATGTGCTTTTCCCGGGGTGATTCGGGAGGTATCCGACGCGACGATCAGGGATATCAAGGGATTTGCGGATTCCCTGTAGCCTTCAGAAGTAGCTTGAGGGTCCCCCGATTACTGACCCAGTCCGCGAGTGAGTAATCCGGGTTCATGAGCCGCCGTTCCCTGCGGCGCGTTGAGCAAAGACGCTGGGTGGAACAAAGCCCAGCGATGTGTGAGGTCGACTCGCGTTATAGTGCTGGCGCCAAGCTTCGATCTCGCGCCTGGTGTCATCAAGCGAAAGGAACCAGTTGGTGTTCAGGCATTCGTCCCGCAACCGTCCGTTGAAAGATTCGACCAGCGCGTTGTCGGTCGGCTTCCCCGGTCCCCGGTCGGCTGAAGTCGAGCGTGACCTGGTGTAGATACGCCCACTGATCGAGTGCCCTTGACACGAACTCAGGTCCGTTGTCGACCCGAGTGCGCTTGGGCGCTCAACGCACAGCGCTGAGCCGATTCATGACCGTCGCCACCTGCTCGCCGGTGATGCTTTGCCCGACCTCGATGGCGAGGCTCTCGCGGCTGTAATCGTCCACCACCGTCAGGGCCCGAATGCGACGCCCATCGAAGAGCGCATCGGAGACGAAGTCCGTTGACCAGTTTTCGTTTATCGCCCCGGCCGCAGGCTGGGGCCTCACGGTGCGCGGCCATCACGTGACGCCGCGGCCGTCTAAGCCGCATGCTGTGCCCCTCCTGGCGATACAGCCGATACGCGCGCTTGTGATTGATCTTCCAGCCTTCGCGGCGGAGCGGGATGTAGATGCGGAAGTAACCATAGCGCACCCGCACCGCGGCTAGTTCCCGAATCCACCCTCGCAGCATGGCCTGATCGTTGCGGATCGCGCGGCAGCGGTGCAACGAACGGTTGACTCCCAACACCGCACGTCCTCGGCTCGCTCACCCAGTAGGTCCGCTCCAGGTGTCGGACCGACTCGCGCCGACGCTTAGCAGGGTGTTGATGAAAGGGTTGAATCACGAACTTGGCTTGGTCGGATGACGTGACGAAGTGAGTATTGAAGTTACGGATCGGGTAGTTACCGGGTTGGCCGTGGCAGATGTGGCTCGCTGGCGACTCGATTCATCCGCTGGGACAGAGCTTTGCGATCCTCAGCAGGTTGTAGGCGGCGCCGACCAGGTAGGCGGCGAAGGTGGTCGCTCGACGCCCCGATAGCGGGTGCGACGGAAGTTGCCGACGGTCTTGATCCAGCCGAAGATCTCCTCGACCCGCTTGCGCACCGTTGGCTCACCGCGTAGCCAGGCCAATTGGTGGTGCGAAGGTCGAGCGCCGAGCCACCCGGCCGACGCTCATTCTGCGCCACGTGGGGAGTGACATTGAGCGCGCGGCAGCTCGCCACGAACGCCGCCGTGTCGTAGCCCTTGTCGCCGGCCACCGTGATCCGGCGCGGCCCGCGAAGCTCCTGCAGCATCTCCAGCCCTTGCTCGCTTCGGCCCGGCCGCTGGCCTGACCCACGCGCAGATCGATCATGAAACCGTTGCGATTCTCCATCAGCACGCTCTCGGTGTAACAGAGCCTGGCCTCTTTGCCGGCGCCCTTCTTCGCCAGCCTCGCTTCGGGATCGGTGGTGGACTGGTGGGTCGCGTTTTGGCGCCGTTCGCCGTGGAAGTCCACGCTGGGATTACCCGGATCATCGGGCGGCGTGCGATCGCTGGGCTTCTCGCCCTTGGGGCGAAAGCTCTTGAGCGACGCCCACGCCTCGATCAGCGTGCCGTCCACCGTAAAGTGCTCGTCGCTGGTCAGCTTGAGCTCGCGCGCTTCCGCCACCACCGTGCGGAAAAACTCGCCCGCCACGTCGTGCTCCAGCAAGCGCGCACGATTGCGGCTAAAGGTTGAGTGGTCGAAGCTGGGCTCGTCCCAGTTCAGGTCCAGAAACCAGCGGAACAAAAGGTTGTAATCCAACTGCTCGCAGAACATCCGCTCGCTGCGCACCGTGTACAGCGCCATCAAGAGCGAGGCTTTCAGCAACCGCTCCGGCGGGATCGAGGGCCGGCCCACTTCACTGTACATCTGCTCGAACAGCGGCGAGAGTTCTTTGAGCGCCACCTCAGCCAGCGCCTTGATCAGCCTGATCGGATGGTTGGCTGGTACTCGCTGCTCGGGATTCACCAAGGTCAGCATCGTAGTCTGTGGCCGATCGTATCCTCGCATCTTCCTCTTCCTCCTCAACCCACGCCCTCGTTGAACTATACAGATGCTAAACGAGCGGTCGATCCGGTCGGAGAGGAATTTTTCAACACCCTGTTAGGCCTCACAATTGTTTTGCAGCACGTCTTGCAGCATCAGCTTGCGAGCGAAGGGTCGCGACCAGCTCCTTAAGCCGGCGATTCTCTTCCTCGAGTTGCTTAAGCCGGCGAATCTCGTTGACCGCCAGCCCTCCGTACTGCTTCTTCCAGCGGTAGAAGGCCTGCTCGCTCACCCCATCGCCCGGCACACCGCGGTGACCGGCGTCCGGTCTCCGCCTGCCTCAGCGCGTGCGCGATCTGCTCCTCTGCAACGAGCGGCGTGCCGGGTAGCAAGCGTAACCTTTCGCGTTCAAGGAAGCATCGAATGGGCAATGCGTCAGATTAAGGCGTCACCGGGAAATTTAGGGAGTGCCGCTCATGAAAAAGATCATCGTAAGTAGTGCAGATGGCGATTTTGTAGTGAAGGACGAGCCAATTGCCGAACCCGACACTGGTTACGCGAGAGTGAAAGTTCACGCATGCGGCGTTTGCCACAGCGACGCTCTGACGAAGGACGGCGTGTGGCCAGGAATCGTCTATCCTCGTGTTCCCGGTCACGAGATTGCGGGGGTTATCGACGCCCTCGGACCGAATTCTGATCCATGGAAAATCGGCGACCGTGTTGGAGTAGGCTGGCACGGCGGACACTGCGGCAAGTGTGATTCGTGCCGGCGCGGCGATTTCATAACCTGCGTGAAATTGCAGATTCCAGGCATCAGCTACGACGGCGGATACGCTGAGTATGTATCTGTGCCGATTGAAGCGCTCGCTCGTATTCCCGACTCGCTCACCTCGGAAGAAGCAGCGCCGCTTATGTGTGCAGGTATCACCACCTTTAACGCGCTGCGCCACAGTGGCGCCGGTCCTGGCGACCTTGTCGCAATCCAGGGCATCGGCGGTCTCGGCCATCTCGGTGTTCAGTTCGCGAGCAAATTCGGTTTTGTCACGGTCGCCATTGGCAGACGAGAAAAAAACCGGAAACTCGCATTGGAACTAGGAGCTCGAGTGTACATCGACGCTGCATCGCAGAATGTCGCTAAAGAGCTGACTGCCTTAGGCGGCGCGCGCGTGATTCTCGCTACCGCTCCCGACGGCAAGGCAATGGGGAGCTTGATCGATGGACTTGGGGTCGATGGCAAGCTGGTCACTATAGGCGTCAGTTTTGAACCATTCTCAGTATCATCAGCGCAGTTGCTGTTGGCTCGCAAGTCGATAATGGGCTGGCCGGCCGGAACTGCCAAAGATTCTGAAGACACTCTCAGGTTCGCAGCGGCAAATGGGGTGCGACCGATGATCGAAACCTTTCCACTGGAGCGAGCCGCCGATGCCTACCAGCACATGATGACTGGCAAGGTGCGATTCCGGTCGGTTTTGAAAATGTGAGAGAGCCGGGAGGGTGGAAAACAGTCGTGGAGGGTCGTAGCTGGGTGGCGAGCCCAGTGGGTCATCTGGGCATATAGGTTTGTTCTGTGGACACGCTTAAAGATCTCTTGCAACAGGCGGAACGTGACCGAGTCGCCCTTGGCCATTTTAATTTCTCGGATATGGTGGCATTCAATGCGATTGCGGCAAGCGCCCGCGCCCTAAACCTGCCGGTGATGGTTGGCGTATCTGAAGGGGAGCGCGCATTCCTCGGCGTCCGGCAAGCCGCTGCGTTGGTTAGAAGCGTGAGAGAAGAGTACGGTCAGCCGATTTTCATAAACGCAGACCACACTCATTCGATGGTGAAGGCGGTAGAAGCAGCCAAGGCAGGGTTCGACGAAATCATTTTCGATGGTTCCGGGCTTCCTTTCGAGGAGAATATCGCCCAAACAAAAATGGTGGTCGAGACAATCAAATCGTTAAATCCGTCCATTCTGGTCGAAGGAGAGATCGGATGGATCGGCGCTTCATCGGAGATTCTTCAAAAAGCCCCTGAGGGAGTGGGCGTTCTCACAACTCCCGAGGAAGCAAGGCAGTTCATCGATGCGACCCGAGTGGATGTGCTGGCGCCGGCCGTCGGCAATATGCATGGGCTGCTGGAGAGTATGGTTCGGGGCGAAACCGAAAAGCATTTGAATGTTCCAAGAATCGCGGACATTAAGGCAGCGACCGGCATCTTCATGACTCTGCATGGGGGTTCCGGCACCCGCGATCAGGATTTTCAGCAAGCGATTAAGGCAGGTATGACAATCGTCCACGTCAATACTGAATTGCGTCTCGCCTGGCGCCAAGGCCTCCAGAGCGCTTTGCAAGGTCATCCCGGAGAAGTGGCGCCGTATAAACTCCTGCCGGAAGTGGTTGGAGCGGTGAGCGAGGTTGTACAAAAGCGCTTGCGCCTGTTCAATTTTCGATAAGGATTACCGCAGATGGGTTGTGCTAAAGGAGGTTCGACATGCCGACAATCAAGACCAGGGATAACAGTGATATTTATTGCAAGGACTGGGGCAAAGGACCAGTCGCAACGTTTTCGCACGGATAGCCGCTCTACGCCGACGCTTGGGATCCGCAAATGCTCTTTGCGGTGCAGCATGGATACCGCTGCATCGCACATGATCGCCGCGGCCAGCCGGAACAGATCGTCAGTCTGCTGAGACAGATCTAAGTGGCGGTGGCCTTCCCGCAAAAGAAGGATTTTACGGGCAGATCACTGACCAGCCCTCAACTGGAGATCAAAACGGGAATTCCGCTCAACTCGCTGGATCCGTGGTTAACTCTGGTGGGCTCGGCTGCGATTAGTCATACTGAGCGTACGTACTACAAGGGTAAGAAAATCCCGTCATCGGGATGACACCGCCGACAGCATCGCACTTGATCGTTCGCGGCCGCGAACGAAAGGAATGCGGGGCCAATGCCTGATGGAAAGTCAGCGGACCATGCCAGCGAGTCTCTCGCCGAGACGGCGGCACCTCTAACGGCGCCGAAAGGCGAGGCGCCAATTGCCCAACCCTCAACAGCGAAGCCGGCCGAAAAGCGCCCACGGTGGATGTGGATCGCTGGCGGGATGCTCGGTGTGCTGATCTTGATCGAAGGCATCCCCAGAATCATCACCGCGTTTAAGACCGTGTCCACCGACGACGCGTACGTGAACGGGCACGTGACCTTTGTCGCGGCGCGCGTACCCGGCCAGGTCGTGCGCGTGCTGGTGGACGACAACAACAGGGTGCGCAAGGGCGAGCTAGTCGTACAACTCGACAAAAAACCATACCAGGTAAAAGTCGATATTGCACAAGCGGGGCTGGCAGTTGCCCAGGCAGATCTCGTGCAGACACAGGCCAAGGTTCGAGGCTTGGAGGGGTTGGCGCGCAGCGAATGGTTCGAACTGGCACAAGCTGTTGAGGGCCTCAACAACCAAGTTGCCGACCTGCACGCCAGCGTAGCCGCGTTGCAGGCCGCGAACGCCAGGCTCACAAGGGCCCAAGCTGACTATGGGCGGGAAAAGCAGCTTTACGAAAAGCAGGTTATATCGCGGCAAGAGTTCGATACGTACCAGGAAGCCTTTTCGGTGGCCCAGGCTCAGTCGGAAAAGGCGCAGCAGGACGTCTACCGGATTCGCGCTACGCTTGGTCTATTGGAAAAACCTGCACGCGGCGGTGACCTCAGCGATGTTCCTCCGGCTCTGGATAAAACTTATTCCAAGGTCAAGGAGGCCCAAACCCGGCTCATGCAGACAGCGGCCCAACTCGGGTCCTTTCATTCATTCGAAGAGTCGCCCGACCAGATGCTCGCGGAGTTTTATCGGCGCGATCCGTCCGGCAATATCGATGCGATCTTCGAACAGCTTCTCAAGGACGCCCCGGACGTCAAGCAAGCAGAGGCCAAAGTGAGCTCGGCCCAAGCCGATCTCGAGCAAGCCAAGCTGAACCTTTCCTATTGCGATGTCGTTGCTGAGATCAACGGCGTCGTCACACGTCGGAACGTAAACCCCGGCGACCAAGTACTCGCTGGACAACAACTGATGGCGCTTCGGTCTTTAACCGATATTTGGGTCGACGCCAACTTCAAGGAGACACAGCTGGCGAAACTGCGTATCGGGCAGCCGGTGGACCTGGAGGCCGACATGTACGGGAGCCGCTGGCATTTTCGGGGCCGGATCTCTGGCTTCACGATGGGGACCGGATCGACGCTGGCGCTGCTACCGCCAGAAAATGCGACAGGCAACTTTGTCAAGGTCGTACAGCGCGTGCCGGTACGGATCGATTTGATCAACTACAATCCCGAAGTCAGTCCGCTGTTCATTGGTTTGTCGGTCACTCCTTACGTGTACGTATATGAGAAACCTACTGGTCCGAACGCAGGCAAGATGCTCCAAACCTTAATGCCAGCGACGGCCCCGTCTCGGCGCTAGGACCTCAATGAGTGCCGCAACGCTCCAGGCGGTGCCGCTCACCAGGCGATCGGCCAGTCCGTGGCTAATCGCGGTGGCGGTGGTGATTCCGACCTTCATGGAGGTCCTGGATACGACCGTCGCCAATGTCGCTCTGCGTTACATCGCCGGCGGCCTGTCGGCTGCCAACGTAGACAGCGAATGGGTAATCACCAGCTATCTTGCGGCGAACGCTATCATCCTTCCCATGTCCGGATGGCTCGCGACACGGCTCGGCAGGCGGAATTATTTTCTGGCTTCGATCGCCACCTTTACTTTCGCGTCAGCGATGTGCGGGATGGCTGGTAGCCTCGGCTTTATAATTGCGTCGCGCACGCTGCAGGGCGTTGCGGGCGGAGGATTGCAGCCCTGTAGTCAGGCGGTGCTGCTCGATGCTTTCCCGCAGGAGAAACAAGGACAGGCGATGACGGTCTTTGGGATGGCGGCGCTCCTTGCGCCGGTTGTCGGACCGACGCTCGGGGGCTTTATCACCGACAATTACGGTTGGCGCTGGATCTTCTATCTCAACGTGCCGATAGGCATTCTGGCTTTTTTCATGTGCCACGCCCTGGTCACAGATCCGGAATACCTGCAGGCCGAGCGTGCCAGGAACCGAGATCTCAGGAAGCCCTTCGATACGCTAGGCCTGTGTCTGCTAGCCGTGACCATGGTCTGCTGGGAGGTGATGCTGAGCAAGGGGCAGCAGTGGGATTGGCTCGGCGATTCGTTCTTTCGGGTGCAGACGCTGTTGATCTTATTCGTGCTGGGGCTGAGCAGCTTGATTTATCACGAGTTGCGGCTCCGCTATCCACTCATCGCGCTTAAGACCTTGGCCGACCGGAACTTCGCCACCTGCTGCGTCATCATCTTCTGCGCTTACGGCGTTCTCTACGCGAACACCATAAGTATTCCAGCCCTACTGCAGTCACTCTTTGGCTACAACGCTACGACCTCCGGGTTGATTCTATCACCATCGGGAATCTTCGCGATTATCATGCTCGTTGTCGTCGGCGCCGCGCTGGCTCGCGGGGTCGATGCCCGCTACCTGATGGCGGGCGGGCTCATCACGATGTCTCTGGGGAACTACTGGATGGCGCGCCTCAATTTGGATATCAGCCCGTGGCAAGTGGTCTGGCCGAGGGTAGTGGTGATCGCGGGGCTGTCGATGCTGTTCGCCCCTCTTAACGTGGCGGCGTTTATCTATTTGCCGAAGGAGATCCGCGGCGCTGCGGTGGGATTGCTCGCTCTGCTGCGCAACGAAGGCGGCAGCGTAGGGACCTCTGTCGCCCAAATCATCCAGGAACGGCGCGAGCAGTTTCATATCCAGCGGCTCAATCAAAGCCTCGATACGCTGAATCCTTCGGTCAACACTCTATTGCAACGGGGCCAAGTCTTTTTCCTGCAAAACAACGGCGACGTTACTTTATCGCATAAGATGGCGTTGGGTGTTCTTGACCAATCGCGAGCACAGCAGGCGTCGTCATTGGCCTACTTTGACGTCTTTTTCGTTTTGGCGGTGGTCAGTTTGGCGTTGGTATTTGTCGTTCTGCCTATGCGTCGTTCGGTCGCCGAGAAGGGAGCCCATATTGGCGCGGAATAGCGTATTTAATTTAAAGTAGAGGGCGCTGCATTCTTCCTCCGCAGGGTGATGTGCAAGGAAGGTCTTAACTGAAGCAGTCGGATCACTCCGCAGTCCAAAAGGTTTTGCATTATGCTTGCGGGTTGTCCTCGCTTGCATTCGAACCCATTCAAGGCCTCCAGTCATCGACAAGGGAGGGGAAACCATGAAGGTCGTCGTCATCGGCGGCAGTGGCCTGATCGGCTCGAAAACCGTCGCCATTCTGCGCCAGGGCGGCTACGAAGTCGTCGTCGCTTCGCCCAAGACCGGCGTCAACAGCATCACCGGCGAGGGGCTCAAAGGGGCCATGGCCGACGCGCCGGTGGTGGTCGACCTCGCCAATTCGCCCTCATTTGAAGACAAGGCGGCGCTGGAATTCTTCGAGACCTCCGGCCGCAACCTTCTGGCGGCCGAGGCCGCAGCGGGCGTCCCGCACCATGTAGCGCTATCCATCGTTGGAACCGACCGGATGCCGGACTGTGGCTATTTCCGCGCCAAGGTCGCCCAAGAGAAACTGATCGAGACCTCCGGTATCCCCTACACCATCATCCGCTCGACCCAGTTCCTGGAATTCCTCGGCGGCATCGCCGCTTCAAGTGCGGATGGAAACATGGTCAGGCTTTCGCCCGGCCTGTTCCAGCCCATCGCGGCGGACGACGTTGCTGCCATCGTTGCCGATGTGGCGCTCGGGGCGCCGCGAAACGGCATCGTCGAGATCGCCGGCCCGGAACGGGCACCCTTCAACGAAATCGTCGCGCGCTATCTGAAGGCGATCGGCGACCCGCGTCAGGTCGTGAGCGACCCCGAGGCCCGATACTTCGGCGGCCGGGTCGGGGAGCGCTCGCTGGTGCCGTTGGACGAAGCGCGCCTCGGCCGCTTCGGTCTCGACGAATGACTCCGCCGCTCACCGTCAAGACCTTGATCCCGCATCCACCAACCGAAGGATAGGGTACCATGAAAGGACGCTCGGACATCTCGCGAGGCGAACTACGCAATGGTCTGCGCGACGGGACGCTCACCGTCGTCGACGTATTGCCGGAAGAATCGTATGCGACGGACCACATTCCGGGCGCAATCAATCTGCCATTTGAAAACCTGGCGGACCGCGCGCGCGACCTGCTTCCAGACTCCCTCGCCCAGATTGTTGTCTATTGCGCGAAATTCAGCACGGAGCAGCCTGCGGCGCGCGACGCGTCGCTGCTTGGACCGCAACTGGTCGCCGCTCCGGATGGCAGCGTGGGAAGGGGACCGGCGCGGGTTCTGCTCGATCGTAAGGGCAAAGATCTCGTCCTCGGATTGACCGATCGGTTGTCGACTTTCTAGCTTTTCCTGCTCTGGATCGGAACGGTCGCTCTATGCGGTTTCGGCTACTGGCTCGGCGCGTTGTTCGGCGAGCACTGATTGTTGGAGAGCGGCTCTCCGGTGGGAGCGGGCGTAGGTGGACTGGTCACCTCGCTTTACTTCAGTTTCGTCACGGCGACTTCGGCAGGTTACGGCGACATCCTGTCGGTTGGGTTTGCACGGGCGCTCGCGATCATCGAAGCGGTGGCGGCGCTGCTTATTTTCGGCGCCGTGGTCGCCAAGTTCGTTTCGCACCGGCAGGATGAATTGGTCCGCGAGATCCATCGCATCACGTTCGACGAGCGGCTCGATCGGGTTCAGAGCAATTTGCATCTCGTTATCTCGGAGCTGCTGGCGATCAATTTGCTATGCGAAGCGCGCGCGATGCCGCTGCAGCGAATCGCGACACGGCTGGACAGCGCCGTTTTGCTCTTTGCTGGCGAATTACGGACCACGCACGATTTGTTTTATCAACCAAGGCTCACGGTGGAAGAGGGCGTACTGGGGTCGATTCTCGCGAATTTGTCCTCGGCTCTGGACGTGTTGGCCGAGCTTCTGACCTGCCTGCCGCAGGAGTTTGCGCGCTCGCAGCCAATCGAGCTCGCGCTGGGGAATCTCACCCGGCTCGCGCACGACATTTGCGGGAGTTGCGTACCGCACGCCTACACCCCCAGGATCACCTTCTGGATGGATCGTATCCGGAATACATCGGGCAGAATTCACTAGGCGACGAAACCCCGGTGCCGATAAGTCTGTTCTTTATATCTGGAATCAACAAATGCCTTCGGGGGGGGACAAGAGCTCCAGGGCCGCTCGCACGTCCTACTGAGCGCCATCAAGCGATCAGTGGCGGTATACGGTCAGGGTACAATTTTGGGCACAGCGGCCACAAAATTCGGCACGGTGATTCCGTCGGAATCTGAATCGTTGCGGAGCCTTCTGGGGCGTCGGTCTCGCTTGATTTCTTTCCTGGAGCCGTGGCCAGGCTTCGACAGTTGGCACTTTTTCAGATTCGGGCGCGCCGTTCTGCTGGTGTGGCTCCCACCATGATCGCTGTGGTCCGCGCAGGATAGCACGGCTAGGGTACTGCCTTCGCGGACAAGCGCTGATCGAATACGCGCGCACTGGCGCCCACCTCGCAGCGATTGTCGGCCTTCATTCCGGACGTCCGTCGTTGCGCGTGGAGTTCACCGCATTACATAAGCGCAACGAGATGATCTGGAAATCTCCGGTTTCAGGTTTTGGATGTTTCCTGCCGGCCGCGCTCTGATGCAGACGCGCTCCGAAGAAGGTCTTTAATAATGAACTCAAAACACGTAAATCTTTGCCCAATCGAGCAATTGAGGAAGGGGTCCGGCGTCGAATTTGACTGAAAAGCCAAGTAAATCAAGCCCTTTTGGTGGAGGCGGGGGGAATTGAAAATCCGGACCACAAAGGACCAGGTAAGAAACAGTAGATATTTCGCGCCTTTTTTCCGAGCGAACGTTCCGCAGAATACCGGGATTTACCGATTTTTGTCCCTCAGGGACAGTAGGCTTGGTATTGAACTTTTGGTGTTTCGCCTTCAAGTCGAACCCGGACTATGGCTGTCTCGCAAAGCAACGCAAATACCAACTCGGAAAAGCCAAGCAAGCCTTATCTCATGGATGCGTCCCCAGCCGTTCGAAAAGCCCATCTTGACGAACGTCGAGATGCGGATTATATTTCGAAATAACTGGAAATATGAAAAAGTCTCAGATAATCGAGAGTCTGGGTGGGTTGGCGCAGGAGAGCAGGCTCGACATCTTCCGACTGCTGGTGCAACGGGGCTCTGAAGGGCTCGCGGCTGGTGTAATCGGAGAGCGCCTGGAGTTGCCATTGCCGACCCTGTCCTTCCACCTCGCCCAACTCAAGCACGCGGGTTTGGTCAATGCGCGGCGCGAGAGCCGCTCGATCATCTACACCGCGAACTACAAGACGATGAATGATTTGGTCGCGTACCTGACGGAGAGCTGCTGTGGAGGGGGCACGGAACTGTGTGTTTCCGTCCCCTGCACGGCGGGCAGTACATCAGAACGCGTGCAGCAAGAAGCTGTCGCCCGAGGGCGAAGCAGGAGGGCATCGTGATGAAACGGTTCCACGTTCATGTTCATGTCGGCGATCTCGACGCGTCGGTTCGATTTTATTCGACGCTGTTCGGCGAGCAGCCAACGGTAATCAAGCCCGATTACGCGAAGTGGATGCTCGAAAATCCGCGAGTCAACTTCGCGATCAGCTCCGGAGCGGTAACTCCGCGAATCGACCATCTGGGGTTCCAGGTTCAATCGGACGAGGATCTGGGCACCATCACGGAGCGTCTAGATGCGGCCGGGCAGGCGGTGGTCAAGCAGGAGAATGCCGCTTGCTGCTATGCCCGCGGCAACAAGGGTTGGGTTCACGACCCCAGCGGCATTTCGTGGGAAACCTTCCACACTTTCGGCGAACACACCGTGTACGGCAACGATGTGGCTCCTCGCATGGAAAGGTCTGATTCTTCGGCATCTGAATCGTGCTGTGCGCCTGCCGCCACGTCGGACGGCGCCTGTTGCGGGACATCAAAAGCCGTGTAGTACCGGACACAACAAGAGAGAGCTGATGCAGAACAATCGTAATTCCGAGATGTTGGTGAGCACCGAATGGCTGGCGGCTCACCTTGATGATCCAGGGATCCGCATCGTTGATACGCGGAAGGGCGATGGCTACGAGACTTCGCACATAGACGGCGCGGTCCGCTATCCGGCGTCGATCGCGCCGTTTCTCAAGGAAAGCGGCCGAATACCGGGCGCGGACAGGTTCGCCGCCCTTATGTCGGAGATGGGGGTGGGTGATGAGAGTCTCGTTGTCGCCTACGACGACGGGAACAATCTTTTCGCGGCGCGTCTGTGGTGGGCGCTCAATTATTTCGGCCACCGCCGGGTGCGACTGCTTGATGGCGGTTGGGACCTATGGATTGCCGAGGGGCGCGCCGTGACAAGTGCGCCCGCAAGTCCGCGGCCCGCCCGCTTCACTCCGAAGATCGACGAGAGCTGGATTGCTGAATGGGAGCAGGTACGAGCGGCGATCAAGAATCCGGCTTGCAGCATTCTCGATGTTCGCGGGGACAAGGAATGGACCGGCGCGGACCCGATGGGCACCAAGCGCGGCGGTCATATTCCGTCAGCAGTCCATCTTGAGTGGCGCGAAACCATCGATCAGGCGACCAAGCGTTTCAAGCCGACCGCAGTCCTCCAGGAAATGCTCGCACGGACTGGGCTCTCGCCTGTGAAAGAAGTTATCACCTACTGCCAGGGAGGCATCCGAGCCGCTCACGCGGCATTCGCACTGCGGCTGGCGGGTTATGATCACGTGCGGAACTACGAGCGATCGTGGTCGGAATGGGGCAATCGCGAAGACCTGCCAATCGAAGTCCTGCAGGAAACGAAATCATGAACGGTTTGCTATTCCTCTGCGTCGAGAACTCAGCTCGAAGCCAAATGGCGGAGGGCTTGGCGCGGGCGCTGTTCGGTGATTCGATCCGCGTGCAGAGCGCCGGTTCGCAGCCCGCTGGAGTTGACGCGCTCGCGGTGGCCGCCATGGCGGAGATCGGAATCGACATCTCCAGTCAAACATCAAAATCAGTTGGGAGCATCGATCCGCAGCGTGTCGATACCGTGATTACGCTCTGCGCCGAGCAGGTATGTCCGGTCTTTCCAGGCAAGGTACAGCGGTTGCATTGGCCGATTGCGGATCCGACCGCGAAAGATCCCTCGCTCAGCGATGGCGAGCGCCTCGCTAAGTTCCGGGTCGCCCGTGATCAGATCAACACGCGGCTTGAGGTGCTGGCCGCCTTGCGTGATGTGCCGCCCGGCCCTGTCGCGACCGAATTTCATTCCAGCGTGCGGGTGCACGATCTGGCACGGAGCGCGCGCTTCTACGCCTGGCTGTTGGGAACTCAGCCGCGCGAATGGACCCACCGCTACGTTACTTTCATCTGTCCGGCACTAAGGCTTAACTTCGTGCTGCTGGTGTCGGACGGAAAGGAACTCCATCACGACACGCTGTACCATTTCGGTATCGAGTTGGCGGACAAGAGCGCTGTAATCGACGCCTATCATTGCGCCGGCCAGGCGGGGTGGCACATCGAAAAGCCGCCGCGCACCACGTGGATGGGTACGCCGCTGCACGAGCTATGGCTGACAGATCCTGATGGTAATCTGATCGAGCTCTACGCACGCTTAACCGAGGAACAGCTCGCCGAGCGCCCGGCCGATTCCCTACCCGTATTGTTGGCGTGATCGCGAGCTAAAATGTTTGAACATGGAAGCTCAGCAAATCAATAAGCAATTGCCCGGAACCGACACTGGCCGGGCGCCCGCTGGCGCTCACCCGCCGCGCCGGCTGTCCTTTCTCGATCGCTACCTCACACTCTGGATTTTTCTCGCGATGGCGGGAGGCGTGGCGCTGGGCTACCTGGTCCCTGACACCAGGGCGCTAATCGACCGGCTCAGCGTCGGAACAACGTCGATTCCAATCGCCGCCGGCTTGATCCTGATGATGTACCCGCCGCTGGCGAAGGTGAATTACGACGAACTCGGTGAGGTGTTCCGTGACTGGAAGGTTTTGGGGCTCTCGCTGGTTCAGAACTGGATCGTTGGGCCGCTGCTCATGTTTGGCCTCGCCGCAGTGTTCCTCCGCGATCGGCCCGAATACATGGTGGGACTGATCATGATCGGGCTCGCGCGCTGCATCGCGATGGTGATTGTCTGGAACGATCTGGCCGAAGGCGATGCGGAATACTGTGCCGGGCTGGTCGCGTTCAATTCGATCTTTCAAGTTCTCTTCTATTCCGTATACGCCCTGGTTTTCGTGACCATGGTTCCGCGCTGGCTCGGACTCGCGGGTGCGCTCGTTCATGTCACCATCGGCGAGATCGCTGAAAGCGTTGGAATCTATCTCGGGATACCCTTCGCTGCGGGGCTCGTAACTTGGCGGGTGCTGACTAGGAGCCGCGGCAAGCAATGGTATCGCGAACACTTCATTCCGAAGATCAGTCCGATCACGCTGATCGCGCTTTTGTTCACGATCGTCGTGATGTTCTCGCTCAAGGGTGGCGCGATCGTGCAGCTTCCCTTGGACGTCGTACGTGTGGCCATCCCCTTGTTGATTTATTTTGTGATCATGTTCGCCGCCTCCTTTGTCATGAGCTACAAGGTCGGCGCCAGCTACGAGCAGTCGGCAGCGCTCTCCTTCACCGCTGCGTCAAATAACTTTGAGTTGGCCATTGCAGTGGCGGTTGCGACCTTCGGGTTGAACAGCGGTGAGGCTTTCGCTGCAGTCATCGGCCCGTTGGTCGAGGTGCCTGTGCTGATCAGCCTGGTAAACGTCGCCCTCTGGGCGCGCCGCAGATATTTCCCGGAGTCATCGGCTACCATTGCGGCGGTCGATTGCTGCAACACGGGATCGGTGCAAAGCCCAGAGCGGACATCAGCGTAGACGGGTGCGATGCCATCAGGAGGAGACTCGAATGAATAAGAGTTCGGCAAACCAGATAAGGAAGCAGATGTAACGGACGAACCCGAAGGGACGCTGATCGGAAAGCGGTACAGACGCGAGAAGTGTGGGACCGAGGTGCTCTGCACCAAGGGAGAGCTCGGCCAACTATGGTGTTGCGGTGAGATCATGAAGCTCAAAGAGGCGAAACCGTTACCCTCGTCGGATTGAGAGGCGATGAGAACGTCATTTAGTTTGGCAGGGCTTCCAGGCGCGTCTGCAGACAGAACTAGATGTTGAGCTTGCTACGTGATTCTCGCCGCTTCTTGTTTTTCACCGGCAAGGGTGGAGTGGGCAAAACCTCACTCGCGTGTGCGGCGGCCCTCGCACTGACGGACAGCGGAAGGTCGGTCCTTCTCGTCAGCACTGACCCGGCGTCGAACCTCGACGAGATCTTTGGGCAGCGCCTTTCGAACAAGCCCTCGGCGATCCGCGGCGCGGCTGGGCTGTCAGCTTTGAATATCGACCCGACGACGGCCGCCGAAGCGTATCGAGAACGGGTCATCGCACAACTTGACGCGGGAGCGACGAAGGAGGAGCGCTCGACCGTTCGGGAGGAACTGTCAGGCGCGTGCACCACCGAAATCGCTTCCTTCGACGAGTTTGTCGAACTGCTCGCGGGCGATACCGCCGACTACGACCACGTGATTTTTGATACAGCACCGACCGGTCACACTCTGCGCTTACTTAGCCTTCCGAAAGCGTGGACGGGGTTTCTCGAAGGTAACGAGCGGGGCGCTTCGTGTCTCGGTCCGCATTCGGGACTTAAGACGCAAGAGGAGCGTTTCAGGGCGGCGATGCTTGCGTTGGCCGATCCGAGCCAAACGGGTTTTGTCCTGGTAACACGCCCTGAAAAAAGCGCGCTCACCGAAGCGGCTCGCACCTCATCTGAGCTAAAGGCCTTGGGGCTGGCCAACCAATGCCTCGTCGTCAATGGCGTTTTACGTGCGACTACGAGTGATCCCGTTGCAAAATCTCTCGCAGGCCTCGAACAGCAAATACTTGCGCAAATGCCCCGCGCCCTGAACCGATTACCTCGTGACGACGTGCCGCTTCGGCCATTCGATATGGTCGGAATCGGCGCCTTGCGAGCCTTGCTGGACCCAACCGTTGTCGATGAGTCGACAACGCCGACGGATCGAGGGAGTCCTGCCAAGATACACTGGGAAGACTTGCCCGATTTAAGTCGGCTGGTCGATGAAATCGCCGCCAGCGATCGCGGGCTCGTGATGATCATGGGGAAGGGTGGAGTCGGCAAGACCACCGTGGCCGCGGCGTGCGCAGTCGGGCTGGTCCAGCGAGGTCACCAGGTACATCTCAGCACGACCGACCCCGCCGCACACCTCGTGATGACGCTCGAAGGCGAACTGCCGGGCCTGTGGGTGGACCGAATTGATCCCAAAGCCGAAACCGAGCGCTACGTTGAAAAGATTATGGCCACGCGCGGCGCGAGGCTCGGCGAACAGGATCGTGTCCTGCTGCGCGAGGATCTGCGCTCGCCCTGCACCGAAGAGATCGCGGTGTTTCAGGCCTTCTCACGGATAGTGTCCGAAGCGCGCAGCGCTTTCGTGATCCTCGATACCGCGCCCACCGGACACACTCTGCTCCTGATGGATGCGACCGGCGCGTATCATCACCAAATCGTGCGGGACCTCGGTAAGCGACAATTCGTGGGTCGCGTGATCACGCCTCTGATGCGCCTTCAAGATCCGACGTACGCACGTATAATCCTCGTGACTTTACCGGAGACCACGCCGGTGTCCGAAGCCGGCGCTCTGCAGGAAGGCCTGCGACGCGCCAAAATCGAACCGTTCGCCTGGGTGATAAACCGCAGTTTCCTCGGCAGCGGGACGCAAGAGCCGCTGCTCGTGCGGCGCATGGCCTCAGAGAAAATTCAGATCGAACGAGTGCGCCGCACGCTAGCCCGCAAGACCTTCATCCTTCCGTGGCAGTCAACCCCGCCGGTGGGAATTCTTGCCCTGAAAGAGATTGCCGCGCCAGGGCGCCAAAACGCTTTGCCGCTCCCGGAGTAGCCGTGTTTCTGAGTTCTGCGAATTCAACGGCGCAGAAGAGCGAAACTCACGAGTCCGGCGAACAGACAATATGCGGCGAACGGTGCGAGGGTCCTGGTTTTGAAATAGCTCGTCAGGAATTTCACTGACAGATAGGAAGCGATTGCGGCGCCAGCGGCGCCTAGCAACGCTGTCTCAAGCGCCACCGCATTTCCCGATGCAAACAGTGCAGGCGATTTAAGCGCGGCTGCCGCGCCGATTATCGGGGTCGCCAACAGGAAAGAGAACCTGAGTGCATCTTCATGGGCCAGCCCGACCAGGAGTCCTCCCGCTATCGTCGATCCCGTGCGTGAGAATCCCGAGAGCAGCGCTAGTACCTGCATTGCGCCGACTCTTGCCGCCTGCCACCAGGAGACTTCGGCAGCTATGCGTTGATCGGCGTCCTGAAAGTCGGTCCCGCTCTTCGCCCTTGTCCTCAGCGCTTCCGCGACATAAAGCAGCAGCCCGTTCAATGCGAGGAATGACGCCACAAATGAGGGCGACGCGAATAGTTCCTGCAGCTGCTTTTGAAATGTGAGTCCGATCGCTCCTGCCGGTATAGTGCCCACGGCGATTCGAGCCCAATCATCTCGATAAACGAAGAACAGAACCGCGGCCGTTGCGAAGTGGGTAGCGACCACAAGAAAAGTCAGAAAATAATTTGTATTCTGATCGATCGTCCAACCCAGAAGTGCGGGGAAAATGATGCTATGACCGAGACTGGAGATCGGGAAAAGCTCGGACACGCCTTGCAGAATGCCGAGAACAAGCGCTTGACGAAGTGATCCAAAACCCGAAAAGCGAGCCATTGATAAGTTGACTTTGAAACGGACGGTGAGGGTCCCCCCGATACTGGTCCAGGGGCGCGGAGAGTCTTTCGGGCGTCGTTGGTCTAAGGGCCGCTGTTCCTTGCGGCCAGTTGAGCATATTCGCTGAGCGGAACGAATCTCAGTGCGGCGTGAGGCCGACTTTCATTGTAATGTTTTCGCCACGCCTCGATCTTCAACTTGGCATCGTCGAGCGACATGAACTAGTTGGTATTCACGCACTCGTCCCTTAGGCGTCCGTCGAACGATTCTACGACCGCATTGTCGGTTGGTTTGCCAGGTCGGCTGAAGTCCAGTGTGACCTGGTGTAGATAAGCCCATTGATCCAGCGCGCGCGAAACGAATTCTGGCCCATTGTCGACTCGAATGGCTCGCGGTGCTCCGCGAACAGCGATGATGAGGCTCATCACCGTGACCACTTGGTCGCCGGTGATCCCTTGGGCTACTTCAATCGCAAGGCTTTCGCGGGTGTGGTTGTCAATCACCGTCAGGGCCCGGATGCGACGCCAATCCAAATAGCGCGTCAGAAACAAAATCCATCGACCAAGCATTCATTGGCGACGCTGGTCTGCCGACGCTCTACCCGGCGCGCGGCGCTCACGTGCCGGCGGGGCCTTCGCAACCGCATGCTCAGTCCTTCCTCACGATCCAGTCGGTAGACCCGCTTGTGGTTGATCTTCAGACCCTCGCGCCGCAGCATAATGTAAATCCTGAAGTACCCGTAGCGCACGCGGGCCGCGGCGATCTCCCGGATGTGTCTGCGCAAGACGGCCTGGTCGTGACGCATGGCGCGATAGCGGTGCACCGAGCGCTTAAGTCGAAGCACCCTACATCCACGGCGCTCGCTGACCGGAAAGTCGTTTCCAGATAGCGCACCAGCTCACGCCGACGAGGAGGCTTCAGAGTTTTTTTTCGAGCACGTCCTGCAACATGACTTTGTCCAGACTCAAATCCGCAACCAGCTGCTTGAGGCGGCGATTCTCTTCCTCCAAAGGCTTCAGCCGCTTGATCTCCAGCACTCCAAGTCCACCGTATTGCTTCTTCCTGCGGTAGTAGGTCTGTTCGCTCAACCCTACCTTGCGGCAGTCCTCCAAAACCGGAGTCCCCGTCTCTGCCTGCTTTAGCGCGAACGCGATCTGCTCCTCCGTGAAGGGGGCTCTGTCTCATCGGCACGCGCCCCTCCTCGAGGCTTTTATAGTGCCCGATTTCTCTCTCTTTCGCTGGACCACTTTTCAGGGAGGACGTCAATTGGTGTCTCAAGCTAGGCTTCTCGCCCAGAACTGCGAGTCAGACGGCCCAAGGCGACATGGGTCGCTGCGGCGATGACTCCAATCGCGAGCCAGATATGTGCCGACGGGAAATCGAGCGCGAAGAAGGCCCGCAGCGGAGCTACAATGACGACGGCACCAAGGGCTGTCGTCAAAGCCGCGAGGAGCAACTCCATCAACAACGCGGACGTGCGGATAAGGTACGTGACTATTGAGAATCCGGACAACGTCAAAGTAAGCGTCGCCGCAGTTCGGGCAATCGCAAGATCTGTGGGCCGGAGTTCGCGGGACAAAGCATAGGCAGCAAGCGTTGCTCCAGCCGCGATGCAGCCGGCGGGAATCGAGAAACGCGCGACCCGCTGTACGAAGCCAGATCGGGCGCGCAAAGCGTTAGGTGCGAGTGCGAGGAAGAACGCAGGTATTCCAATGGTCAGCGCGCCGATCAGGGTGAGGTGCCGGGGTAGGAACGGAAACTCGACATCGGCCAGACCGATGGCCAAAGCCATGAGAAGCACGTAGACAGTCTTCGTCAGAAAGAGATTCGCAGTCCGTTCCACATTTGCTACTACACGGCGCCCCTCTGCAATTATAGAGGGAAGCACGGCGAAACTGTTGTCGAGCAGAACCAATTGCGAAACGGCTCGGCTGGCAGACGTGCCCGCGCCCATGGCGATGCCGAGGTCGGCTTCCTTGAGCGCCAGGGCATCATTGACCCCGTCACCGACCATGGCCACCACGTGGCCGCGGCGGCGCAGGGCGGCCACCATGTTGCGCTTCTGCTGTGGCGCAACCCTTCCGAAAACACTGTGAGACTCGATCGCTTTTCCGAAGGACTCCGGATCCTCTGGTAGCTCAGTGCCAACTAGCGAGATCTCGCTGCCAGGCACTCCAGCCGAAGTCGCAACCGCAGCGACCGTACGCGGATTGTCGCCGGAGATCACTTTGAGCCGCATGCCTTGCGCGGCGAAGTAACGGAGCGTCGCAACCACCTCGCTCCGGATCTTTTCCGCCAGAACGACCAGTGCGACCGGAACGCTGTCTGCTGGAAGAATCGGCTCGGTGGCCGACGCGAGAGGTATAGGAGACTCGCAGAGGGCGAGGACCCGGCGTCCTGTGGCAGCTATTCTTTCGGCTTCGACGCGTGCCGGCTGTGATGAAGCGAGATCAGCAAGTACCACGTCGGGTGCACCGAGTACCCACGTGCCATGCCCGTCAAACGTGACAGCGCTCCATTTCCGTGATGACGAGAATGGAACCGTGGCGGCGACGCGCCAGGCGTGATCGGATGATGAAGGACATGCCGCGGTGATGGCGGCAAGGCTTGCATTAGGGTTTGGATCGACCGCTGCGAGCGCACCCAATACGTCGCGAAGACTAGATACATCGCGCTCGGCCCGAGACCGGGAAGGGTCGAAGACGGGTACCAGCCGCTCAAATGCGATCCGACCGTCGGTGAGCGTGCCAGTCTTGTCGAAGCAAATCACATCAACCCGGGCGAGCAGCTCAATAGCTGGAAGGTCTTGCACCAGGACGCGACATTGGCCTAAGCGCACTGCTGCGGCTGCTAGAGCTATGCTAGTCAGCAAAATGAGTCCCTCTGGGACGATTCCGACGACCCCCGCGACCGAGACGCGCAAGGCATCGCGCCACGCTGCATGCGTATCGTTCATCTGTGAATCGATCAGCACCAATGCAGCAGGCACGATAAGCCATGTTACGTAACGAAGGATCCGGTTGATTCCGTCTCTCAGTTCAGAGTGGGCGAGAACGAATTTCCGGGTTTCGGCGCCCAAGGCACGAGCGTACGCCGCGGCGCCAACTCGAAGCGGGGATCGCTAGCTGAGAGACGTACAGCGGCTCGGCGTAGAGATAGCCATCGACCGGGTAGGAGAAGAGCTTGCCGAAGGCCGTGGAGTTGACGTTGGAATGCTGAAGGATCGTCTCCTGCGGGTTGTAGCCACTACGGAAGGTGTCGTTGTGGAAGGTCAGCACATTGACCGGAACGGGCGTCGGCACGCAGGTCGCGGGCGCTACCGCCGCGGCCAGCCACGCCATCGCCGCCAGCGGAACGAATAGACCTGAACGCGAATTCATCGCTTACCCTCTTTCATCCGTCGGGGCGGCTACGAATTAACCACCGCAGACGCAAAATTCTTTCTGACTGAATGCAGAGCGCGAATCTACACGCGGACTTGGGGCATTTCGAGCATTTTTCCGGAGATTCTCAGATCAGGATGGTCCTTCGCGCGGTGCTCATATCGATATTTTCGTGCTCGCGGAGGCCGCAACGGCGCACGCGGCGACCGCCCGCGCAACTATCAACTTCCATCGACCTGAACGGCGTCGAGCGCTGGCAGAACTCGATCGTTACAACCGAGCCGTCGGGTAGCAGCCCTCTTCAGCTCTTCGACGTCTTCGTTCGTCCAGCGAGACGCAGCACCCTCCAGTTGATATTGCCTCGGTTCAACCTCCAATTCGTGGGTGCCTTGAATTTCGATTCGGCCGCCCAATGGGATGGCCCTCATAGCTCGCCACCTCGCCCTGAGGAGATCGCGTGGAACTAAACAGAGCCTTATGGGATCAGGCACACTGGGACCATGGTAAAGCCGAAACGCGATTGGAGCAATCTGAATCAGCGCTCCAGATAGGTTGGGCAAACGGGTTTCGAAAGCTTTCCTTCGATGAACCTAACGAAGGCAATAGACGCGCACGATGGACGAGTTGGCCGGCTGAAGTCCCAAACGGCGCGGTTTGGACACCAACTTGACGGATCTGAAGCGGGAATTGAGTGGGCGTATGCATGTCGACAAGGATCTTCGTGGTAAGGACGAATGGCGGCGGATGCTCTCGCTTTCGCGGCGAGATGTCGCTAAAAATCTTCCTTCGAAATGAAGACCTTTGGCCAGGTGATTATGGAAGCCCGCAAGAAGGCGGGACTGACTCAGAAAGAGGTCGCTGAGCGACTTCGCCGTGAAGATGGCCGTAAGGTATTGCCGCCATACCTCAACGATCTCGAGCACGACCGGCGCTATCCGCCGGAGAATTCCGTTATCGACCAGCTGGCCAGAATCATCGGGGTTTCGGCGGACGTGCTGTACTTCCACGCGAACCGCCTGTCCGATGATCTGAATCGCGCCGCCGACGGCGCGGATGTTCAAGCGGCTTTCCGCGCCTTTCGAAAGGCATTAGGCGCGCGCACAACAGGTATCAAGTCCGAAAAGACCAAGCAGTAGAACTGGCGAGCGCGACGGCTCGCCGCAGGGATCGTTTCGCCCGAAAAGACTGCTACAGAGCTCGGCTTAACTTCGAAGATCGAGCCGCTCGCTGGCCGGGTGTTAGGAGGGCTTGCATTAGTTCTCTGATTAAATTATAGAATTGCAGTATTCCAGTGTCCACCAAGGAGGTAGCGGTGAAATGGAAAACTTCGGACAGGTCATCAAGCGACGGCGCAGAGAACTCGGTCTGACGCAGCGCGACATCGCGATGCTGATCAGATTTGAGGACGGCCGCGCAATCTCAGGACCATATCTCGTTGAACTCGAACACAACACCCGCCGGCCGCCAAGAGCGTATCTGATCGAGCAGTTCGCGCGAGCGTTGAGCCTCAAGGCCGACGTGCTGTACTTCGCCGCCGGACGGCTCCCCGCCGATCTAGAAGGCGGCGACATTTCAGATGCGCTGGTGATTGTGGCCTTTCAGGCGTTTCGACGGGAGCTGAGCAGAAGCAAAAACAGATTCGTGCCAAACGGGTCCAATGCCGGCGCGATTCTTCTTCCAGGCCGGGCCTGAATATCGGGAGCCGGACAATGGAGCAGATCGAACGCACGCCGGTTCATCGTTCTCTCGTCCGCCCGGTCCTGCTGGGCGGTGCAGAGCGAGTCCCAGCGATCATCAATGCAACCGCTGCGATCGCGCTCGGGCTCGGACCGGGGCTGCACTGGCCGAACATTGTGCTCGGAGTCTTTCTGGGGACGGCAGTTCATGCGGTGCTGCGCTGGGCAGCGCGGCGCGACCCGCAGATGTTCCAGGTCTATCTCCGCCACATCGGCTACCAAACCTGTTACCCGGCCTGTTCGGAATCGGATGCTGCCCAGGCGCCGGTCCGTCAATCGGTCGAGCCATATCGGGGGTATTGAGGAAATGCCACGCGGGAAGTGGGGATTCGCCGAACTTTTGAGTCACGGCTGGTGGGAACCGCTAAGTACAGGCGGATGCGCGATCGCGCTCAAGAGCGGCGGCTGGTCGAGAAGCTTTCGCATAGCGATGCCGGATGTCGAGTCGGAGAGCGAGGCCGATCGAGCTGCACGAAACTATGCGATTGCGCGGACGCTTGCTCGGCTTGGCGACGGCTGGATGGTCGAGTGGAACACGCTTCGCCGACCGGCGCCGGGCTATCCCGACGGCGGTGCATTCCCGGATCCGGTTACGCGGTTGATCGACGAAGCACAGCGGCTGCGCTTTCTCGAAGACGGCGCGCACTTCGCGAGCGAAACGGTCTTTACGCTCACCTACCAGCCGCCATCGCCGCACAAGAGCCGTGTTGAGCGTCTGATCTTCAGCGCCTCAAATACCGATACGCAAGCAGGCCCGATTCCGCTCGACGATTTCGAGCGGGAGAGCAGCGACCTGGTTGATCCGCTCCGACCGTGGTTCGACCTGGCACCACTCGACGCCGCCGAGACGATTGCCTTCATCGAGGAGTGCATCGGCGGGATTCATCAGCCACGGCTTGAGCCCTCTTACGCCAATTTCCTCGACGGAAGTTTCGCGCATGAGTTCGTGGCCGGCTTCCGCCCGCAGATCGACGGACGCTCGGTGCTTGTGGTCGCGCTCGACGATTTTCCGCCCGCATCCTATCCGCAGATTCTTTCGGGACTGAACGCGCTCCGCGCAAGTCTGAGACTCGCGCAACGCTTTGTCTGTCTATCGCCACCCACGGCGGGAGGAGTCTTCGAGAGCCACCAACGCAACTGGCGGCAGAAGCTATACAACTTCGGCGGCCTTTTGAGCCGAGTCGCCGGCGGTGAGGCGCGAGAGAATGCGTTCGCGCTCGAAATGGAGGCCGACGCGCAGGCGGCGCGGCTTGAGGCCGAGTCGAAGGACTGGTGGCCGGGCTACTACACGGCGGTCGTGGTGGTGATGGATGACGACCTCGCGCGCGCCGAGCACGTCGCAGGCGAAGTGATCCGCGAGCTGCGCTACCGCGGGTTTGGCGCAAGGCTCGAAACTCTAAATGCGAATGACGGGTATCTAGGTTCGATCCCCGCAAATGGCGGCTACAATCCGCGCCGACCAGTAATCAGCAACCGCAACTTCGCTGATTTCGCGGTCAACGATACGCCACCGACGGGCGTCGAGTACCATCCCTGTCCCTACTATCCGCCAAAGAGTCCGCCGTTACTGCTGGCGGTCACCAGCGGAGCGACTCCGGTCCGTGTCGTGCATCACGTCTCGGATGTCGGCCACACGCTGATCATCGGCCCGACCGGCGCGGGTAAGACCACTTATCTGGTCTTCGTGGCTTGCCAGCACTTCCGCTACGAAAATGCGCAGGTCTTCTTCTTCGACCGCGGCCACGGCGCTTACATCGCGACGCTGGCGGCGGGAGGACTTCATTACGATCTCGGAGAGGGCAACACCGCATTCTGTCCGCTTGCGGGCGTCAACGATCTGTCCGAGCGCACCTGGGCGCACGGATGGCTGATCGATCGGCTACGAGAGCAGGGACTTCAGCCGACGCCGGCGCGTGACCATGCGCTCTGGCGCGCTCTTGAGTTACTCGGCGATCGGCCGAAAAACGCACGCACGATTACTCATCTCATCGCAACGATACAAGATCACGAACTCCGCGACGCGCTGAGCTTTTACTCGTTCTCGGGGCCTATGGGGCGGTTTGTGGATGCGGAAGAGGACGGTCTTGGCGCGTCGCGGTTCATCACCTTCGAAATCGAAAAGCTGATGGCCCAGGGCGAGCGCGTGCTGCTCCCTGTGCTTACTTACCTCTTTCACCGGATTGACCAGCGTCTCGACGGCAGGCCGACGATCGTCGTGCTCGATGAAGCATGGGTGATGCTGATGAACGGCACGTTCGGGGCAAAGGTCGAGGAGTGGCTGCGAACTCTGCGCAAGAAGAACGCGGCGGTAATCCTCGCCACGCAGAGCGTGACCGAGGTCGCCAACTCATCGCTTCGAGATCTGATTCTGGAATCATGCCCGACGAAAATTTATCTGCCGAACGCCGAGGCGCGTAGTCCGGCCACAGCGGACCTTTATCGCAAATTCGGACTCACGGAGCGACAGATCGAATTAGTCGCAGGCGCCACGCCCAAGCGCCAGTACTACTTCGCGTCTGCGGTCTTCCGTCGGCTGTTGTCGCTCCCGCTCACAGCGCCCGCAGTTGCGTTTGCAGGAGCGGGATCGCGCGAGGAGATCGAGCTCGCCAAGAGGCTTCGTCGCGAGCACGGCCAGGGCTGGGTTGCACGCTGGCTTCGCGCGCGCGGGCTCTCAGACTGGGCGCGCTACTTCGAGGAGCTTGCACAGCCGACGAAGACAATTCGGAGCGAAGCAGCACCCGCCATCGAATCGATCAACGGAGCAGTCACGGAGGTGGTGCAATGAGGCATGCGGGTTTTCCAAAGCCGATGCACTGGTGCGGTCGTGCGGCGTGCGTATGCCTCGTGATGGTCTTACGGACCGTGCCGGTCTGGGCGCAGTTCGGAGGGACGCAGATCGTTTTCGATCCGAGCATGTTCGCCCGGCAGCTTAACCAGCTTCAGCAGGAAACAGCGGCGGTCCAAAATCTGGCGGCGCAGCTTCAAAACGCCGTGCAGAACACGACTGCCGGCGCGGCGGGATTGTGGCGATCCAATCAGGGACTCCTCACGAATCTCGGCAATATCGTCGCCGAGCAGCAGGGACTTTCGTACACGCTTTCTAATCTGAACTCGGAATTTCAACGGATGTTTCCCGGCTACGTCGCATCGCAGTCGGGCAACGTCGCACCGCAGGCGGCGCAGGGTTTCACGAGCACGCTCAACACTCTCAACGGCACTCTCCAGGCCGCGGCGGCTCAGGCGCAAGACTTTCAAGCCGAGCAGGCGACGCTCACGGCGCTTGAGGCAAAGAATCAGGGCGCGGTCGGGCGGATGCAAGCGATCCAGGTCGGAAACGAGATCGCCCTTCAGCAGGTGCAGCAGCTTCAGATGCTGCGCCAACTCATGGTCGCGATGATCAACGCCCAGAATGTGGTCGCGGCGAACCAAGTGAGTCAGGCCGCGCAGACGCAAGCGCAACAGCAGCAGTGGCTGAGCGGGGGACCGCTCGTCCCCTATCCGTCTACATGGTCCAGCCCCAGCGCGCCGCACGCGGGTCTGCCGACTGGAGGGCAGCCATGAGAAAAACGGTTCTCGCTGTCATCTTCGTCGCCGTTTCACTCGTCGGCTGTAATCGCGAATCGGCCAAACCGGAACCACTGAACGCCCTGCAGTCGTCGAACGCCCTCATCGAGAGCACCTATGGGCCTGACTTCTGGCACGACCAGTACCAGCGAAGCACCGAGCTCTGGCACGAAGCAGCCAGCTACTGCAGCACGCCCGACCATCGTCACACGGAAAACTGTGAAGTGCTCTTGAGCGTCACCGAACAACCGGGAGGGAGCATCGGCACGCCGGTTCCTTATCCGAAGAGCTGGTCAGCACCAGGTGCGCCACGCGCGGGTTTGCCGGGACTCCCGCCCAAGGGATGGCCGCCACCGACGCCGTAATCCCTCAAGGAGGCAGAGGCAATGCAGAACCTCGATCAAATTGCGCAGACCTTTCAGTGGGCGGGCGAACGTTACATGGCGATCATGCAGCCATTCGCTGAGCGGGTGTTCTTCGCGCTCGCGACTATCGAGATCATTTTCACTGCCTACCGAATGATGTTCGAGGACGAGCCGGTCACGATCGTGCTCGGCAACCTCGCCAAGAAGCTACTCGCCTTCGGTTTCATTTTTGCGATGATCGCGAACGCGCCTATCTGGTTCACAGGCGTTATCGAGAGCTTCGAACAAATCGGCGCCCGTGTCGCTGGAGTGCCGAACCTAAGTCCGAGTCAGGTCTTTACGGCTGGACTCTCATTGTTCCAGACCATTCTCCGCGGCTTCGCTTCTCTCTCTTGGTTTAACATGTCGGTCGCGGCTCTAGTGGGTGTGCTTGCCGGCCTCGTCACGTTCGCATCTTTCCTGCTCATAGCCGTCGAGATGGTGCTGACACTCGCGGAAACCTACATCGGCATGGCGGGCGGAATCCTGTTGCTCGGGTTTTCAAGCTCCCGATGGACGTGGGGATTCGGCGAAGGCTACCTGAACTGGATCGCGGGCGTTGGAACGAAGCTGATGTTCCTCTACCTGATGGTCGGCGTAGGAATGACGATCGCTGCCGGATGGAACACCGCACTCGCCGGTTGGACAACTGCTGACGTGACACTGCCGCTCACCATCATGGGGGCGGCAATCGTCTTTGCGTGGCTCGCTTGGAGCATTCCCAACACCGCGGCGGCTATTACCCGCAGCGCCGTCGGCATGTCGCTGGAACGGATGGTGGGGCAGGTGGCGATGGCGGCGATTGTCACCAAGGCGGTCGCAAACGGAATCGGCGCGGCGCGGAGTGCCGTTCGCCACGAGCGCCAGGAGGGGCAGGGGCGTCACGCCGAGAATCACCGGCGCCAGGACGCCGAACGCAGCCGTTCGACGAAAGAACCACCACCTAATCCTTCGCCGCCTCCGCCGACTCAGCGATCCAACGGCCCACGACTATCACCGCCCTCCGGCGGCGGTTCGGGAGGCGCAGCGCTCGAATACCAGCCGAGCAAAGCAGGCAATCTGACCCGCGAACTCGGCATCACGGTCGATTTCACACGGCTTAACGGCAAAGGGGACGGCAATGGCAACGGCAATTAACCGGACCGTTGGTGATCCACAGGACGAAGCGCGCCAGCTCTTTCGCAACCGGTATCGCGAACTCGAAGAGTCGGCACGCAATTGGCGGATCGTGGCCACGGGAGCCGTGGCCGTCGCGTTGGTTCTCGCCGGCGGGAGCGTCTATCTCGCCGTTCGCAGCCGATACGTGCCCTATGTCGTCACGGTTGATCGTCAGGGATTTGCGCTGAGCGCGCCAACAGCGGTCAGCGTACCCCAACCGATGTTTGGAGAGGACCGAATCGTTCGCTACGAGGTCGCTGGGTTCATCCGCGACGCACGGGAAGTGATTGGCGATCCGCTCGCAGAGAGTGAAACGCTGAATCGCGTGAGGGCGCGAGCGAATGGCGCGGCGCTCCATTACCTCGATCACTGGTACAACGACGACGACCACGCGAACGACCCATTCAAGGTCGCTCGCGATAGCCGCGTCACCATCGACATCGATTCGATATTGCGACTGTCCGTGCAGACCTACCAGGTGCGTTGGACGGAGCATCACTGGAGTCTTTCAGGCGATACCGGCCCAGCGAGCAATTGGGAAGCGGTACTCACTGTCGCGCTCAATCCACCAGCGGAATTTTCGGACACTCTCATCAATCCGCTCGGCTTCACGGTCGGCGATATTTCCTGGACGGAGCAACGCCAATGAAAAGAGAAAACGAAACCATCGCTTCTTATCCGCGCGCAGTTCGTTACGCGATTGTTGTGTTGCGATTCATCGGAGCAACGCTCCGCGTTGCATTCAGACTTGCCGTTATCTTTCTGAAGACGGCGTTCATCGTCGCTCTATGGTGCTCGATAATGGCGGCGTTTGCCGGCTGCACCCAGCAGAAACAAGCGCCGCCACTTGTTATCGCGACGGAAATCCAGTCGGAACCCGAGACCACAACCGAGGCACCAAATCCGGTGGATCCGCTCAGTCTCGAGTCAGAGTCTGTTCGAGCGGCGGTTAGAGCGTACGAGCAGACGGGCGAGGCGCCGATAATTTCGGGCGATCGTGTTCTTTATCCATACGACCTTACGAACAAACCGCCGACGCTTACTTGCGCGCCGCTTCACGTGACGGATCTCACGCTTGCCGTTGGCGAAACGGTGACCGACGTGGCGACGGGTGACAGCGAGCGCTGGCTGATTCAGGTCGCAGGCAGCGGTGACCCGCAGACTCCGCTTCCTCACGTACTCATCAAGCCCAAGGACGCGCCGCTATCGAGCAATCTTGTCATCATGACCAACCGCCGTACTTACAGGCTGAATCTGATCGCGCGCCGGAAGGAGAGTCACGCAGGCAGCCGGATTCTACTTTCCGAAAGATTTGCTTATGGCGAGCGAGCAGGCGAAGAAGCTCGCGGCCGATCCTCACGAGACTCGGAAGCAGGCGAGCCTGGTTGCCGACCTCGCCCAGAAGAAACTCAACCTCAGCTACTCAATCAGCGGTCCGAACGTTCCATGGAAGCCGATTCGTGCTTTCGACGACGGCGCGCACACATACATCCAGATGGCGGCGGGAATGAAAGCGACTGACGCACCGGCGCTTCTGGTCGGGGGTCCGGCAGGAGATGGTCTCGCGAACTATCGAATCGCCGGCAACTACTACATCGTCGACCGGCTGTTCGACCAGGCAGTACTGCTCGCCGGCGTTGGGCGCGAGCAGGACCGGGTCACGATCACCTACAGCGGAGCGGCCAGGGAAGGAAGGGTGTAGCCATGGAAGGAACTCCGAACGCAAACGTAACGCCCAACTCTTCACCGACTTCATCCGCGCCGCCGACCGCTTTGAAACTACCCGACACGAGCGGCGGCGGACGTATGAGCCGCCGCGGCTACTATCTCGGAGTCGTGGTCATCATGATCGCGGTCTTCGTCGGAGCGCTTGGGCTCTCGTGGAATCACGCGCGCGAGTTAGTCGCCGTCCACAGCGGAGCATCCGCTGGGAAGGAGGCGACGCCGGCCGACTGGCCGCATTCTGAAGACCCAGCAATGCCGAGGCCCCCCTCGAAGACGATTGTGTGGGCGTCAACGCCCGCAACACCGGTCGCGCAGCCGCCGGCAATGCGACAGCAGCAACCAATGATGCGCAAGCCGAGTGCCCTCTCCGAGTGGCGAGAGCACTCCTATTTGAGCGCGCTCCAAGCACCGATCCTGATTGACGCTCTGCATTCGGGATCGACGCTCGAAGTCGCCCGAGCACCATCTCAACTCGGACAGGGCGAAGCCGTTAGTCAGACAACTCCGAGCGTGACAGGCGCGATGGCGCAGGCGGCTTATCATCAACCCGCACCGCCTTACACGGTGATGGCCGGAACGGTAATTCCCGCCGTTCTTGTGACTGGCATCAACAGCGGTGCGCCAGCGCAGGTGCTCGCGCAGGTTGCCGCCAATGTCTATGACTCAGCGACTGGCCGCTATCTGCTCATCCCGCAGGGTTCGCGCATTGTTGGTGACTGCGCAACCAGCACGCAGTACGGACAAGATCGGATCGCGGTCAACTGGCGGCGACTGATCTTTCCGAACACGGCGAGCCTCGATCTGCCTTCGATGCCGGCGACCGACGCGCAAGGCTACGGCGGATTGGCGGATCAAGTCGACAACCATTACCTCAAAACCTTCGGCACAGCGGCTGTTGTTAGCCTGATCGGCGCCGGTCAGATGGTCGGCCAGATGGGACTCTACGGCGGCAGCGCCGGAGTCTCGCCAAACGGAGGATACAGCTACGGCATGAGTCCGTTGGCGATGGCCAGCGAGATGGGCGGTGCGGCGGTGAGCGGACAAATGGGAGGTGTGGTGCAGCAGTCGCTCCAGCGCGGGATGAACATCCCGCCTACGATCGAGATTCGCCCCGGTTATCTCTTCAACGTCGAAATCACAACTGACCTGACGCTCCCCGCCCCGTATCAGCAATGAGAAATCGGCTGCATAGACTCGCGTCGGTCGTTGCCCCGGTAGCCGTCGCAGCCGTGGCGACGGCGATCGCTTTCGAGCGTTTCGATCTTCGAATCGCGCTGACCGACAGTGCGACGCCCACTGGGATCTACCAGATGCGTCCTCTCAGCGGTTTCTCGCGCGGCGAACTGGTAGCGGCATGCCTTCCTTCGGGCATCGCGCAATTCGCAATCTCTCGTGGGTATCTATCAGTTTCACCGATTTCCGAATGTCCCGATCATGCCGCTCCGATAGGCAAACTCCTGCTCGCTCTTCCCGGCGACCAGGTCGAGATCAGGCCGGACTTTGTTGCGATCAACGGACAGAGCTTCGCCCATAGCGCGACGGCCCAGCGTGACGGCAGCGGACGGAGGCTACCTCGCATGTCTGCGGGCCATTACCGAGTTCCAGTGGGTTCAGTCTGGCTTTTTGGATTCAACGACCCGAGGAGTTTCGACAGCCGCTACTACGGCCCGCTTCCGCTTTCAGCCATCAGGTTCGTCGCAGTTCCCTTGCTTACGTGGTGATCAGAATGGCGCTTCAAGTTCTGCATCCGGTAATCCGAGCGCGCCTCGACGAAAAGCTTCGCCGGGCGCTCGGTCCTCTCATGCTCCGCGCGCTCGAGGATGGCGCGGACGTGATCGAAGTGATGCGCAATCACAGCGGCGAGGTGGTCGTGGATCGTCACGGGCACGGCATGGAGGCTGTCGGCACGATGTCTGATCTCGAAGCCGAAGAGCTGATAGGAACGGTTGCGGCTATCAACCATCGCGTAGCCAACGACAGGAACCCGATTCTCGAAGCCGAGCTGCCGATCTCACAAGCGAGATTCACCGGTGTTCTGCCGCCGGTCACGCTGGCACCTGTCATCTCGATCCGCAAACCCGCGCCCGTGGTCTTTACGCTGGAAGACTACGTGTCGGCGGGCGTGATGACGGCCCGCCAGGCCGAAGCTCTCGCCATCGCGGTGCGTGAACGGCGCAACATTCTCATCGCCGGTCCGACAGCGTCTGGCAAGACGACACTCGCCAGTGCGTTGCTGGTGGAGTTCGACGCCGGGCATCGCACAGTAATCCTTGAGGACCTGGCCGAGCTTCGCTGCCAGCATCCGCACACTGTCTATCTGCACACGACCGAGACGACAGATCTGCTTCGTTTGCTCCGCACGACAATGCGGCTGCGGCCCGACCGGATCGTCATCGGCGAGCTCCGTGGCGCCGAAGCGCTGACGCTTCTCAAGGCTTGGAACACGGGCCATACCGGCGGCCTTACGACTATTCATGCCGCGGGTCCGGAGTCTGCGCTCATCCGGCTTGAAACATTGGTTCAGGAAGCGAATGTGCCGCCGCAACCACAGCTCATCTGCGAGGCGGTGGATCTCGTCGTGTCGATTGCTCAGACGCCGAACGGAAGACGGCTGACTGGAATCGCAGCCATCGAGGGACACGACCCGAAGTCGGGATTCCGCCTAAGCGCATCGAAGACCGTGACTAACTCCCGCACGGGAGATGAAGGAGAGGTGCAATGAGGGAAGTAGTGAAGCGGACAGGAAGGTATCTAATGGCGTGCGCTGCCGCAGCGACTTTCGTGCTTCGTCCAGTCTCGTGCTGGGCAACGGCAATGACGGGGACGCTGCCCTGGGATCAGACTCTCACCAGCCTTCAAACCGATCTCAGCGGCCCCGTCGCGCATGCGCTCGTCGTCATGTCGTTCGTCGGGTCTGGCGTTCTCTACGCGACCTCGGGCGGACACAGCGCGGGTGTCAGCCGCCTTGCGGCAGCAGGACTCGGAGGCTCGGCTGCGCTCGGGGCGATTCAACTCATGAGCTACCTGTTTCCCTACTCGCCGGCACTGTTTTGACACGAGGAGAAATCATCATGCGGACACGGACAACCCCGCTAGGATACCTCGGTATAGCGGCAACCCTGCTGACGGCCGCCACAGCCTTCCTCATCGTTATTGGCCGCGTTCCATACTGGACGGCGACCCCGCGCACCATCGCCCTCACCACACTCAGCGGCGCGGCGCTGCTCTTCGCCGGGACCGACGACTGGAAGGAACGCTGCATCGCTACCGCTGCTATCGGGACCGCGTTCGCCCTGCTCGCGGTCCAGGCAGCACTTTATTTTTCCCTCGCTAACGGAGGCTCGATATGAAACTCGCTCGCATTTCTAAGCCGCTTCGGTCGGTGCAAGTGCGCATCTCGCTCGTAGGCGATCTGAACGCGGAGCTTGAGCGTTATGCGTCTTACTACGAGCACGTTCATGGCGAGGCGGTGGACTCAAAGACGCTTATCCCGGAAATACTTCACGCCTTTCTCGAGGCCGACCGCGAGTTCCAGACGTGGTCGCGTTCCGGTGCCCCGAGTAGTCATTCCACCGGCGCGGTTGGCGCCTCATCGAACGGCACTCTGAAGGCGCAAGCGTGAGGCGCATGGCCCGGAGGTCCGTTGACGTGCTTCGCACGTGGAATCCTTTGACACGTCACTCATCCCTTGATGAAGGCCGCTAGCCGATCGGGCATTCAGACGAGGGAAAGAGCCCGATTCCACAGTGCTATCAGCCGCTAGCATTCGTGACGTGAGAAAATGACGCGGAGCGTCAACGGACCTCAATCGGAAAAAGATCATGAGCATGCAACAACAGCAGACGGACTCAAGCGGCGCCGATAAGAAGAGCTTCAACATCAGAGTGCCGCAGGCGATCGCGCTTCGCATCGAGGAACAAGCGCTGAGTCTGGCCACGGCGCCGACCACGCTCATCCAGTCGATCATCGTCCGGCATTTTGAAAACGAGGGCAGATTCAGCGAGATCGAATCGGCGACGCAGACCGCGATGCTCATGAAGCTCGAAGCGATTAGAAAACTCTGCGACCTGATCGAGCAGACCGAATCGAAGCGATACGGCCAGATGCTCTTCGAGATCGTCAAAACCCGCTCGGCAGTCTTCCACTCCATCGATCAGACACTTGGCGGGGCCGCCATCGATTCGATTATGGACGCCTGCGAGGAGGCCGCCCGCCGGTACATCGCCCAGCTATCCACCGAGACGGAGGAAGGTCGGTGAACACGCGCATTCGGCCGGCGGTAAGGTGGCGCGCTGGAGTTACGTCGCTCCAGATGTCGGTTCAGATGGCGATGCGGATACTCGTGATCGCCGTAGCGCTTTGGGCAACCTCTGCGGTCGCGCTCGTGTGGTACTGGGTTGGCCGCTATGAAGGTTGGGCTGCTCACGAGTACTTCGGCCGATGGATACTCGCGTGGATTTTCACCCAGGTTCTTCCCCTCTCGTTCCTATCGCTCCCATATCGTGGCGGACGTTGTCCCGCAGGGAGCATGTACGAGTTTCTCAACCGGAGCTTTTACTTCGGGCACTCGTTCGCGATCTGGTTCGTCCACTACTCGCTCTGGGCGTTGATGCCGACCGGTCTGATTCTGCTCGCGGTGGGAAGGTTTCTCTTTCCGCGCCGACTCGACGCCGCCGATGATCAATACGTTCGCGGCACCGACGTCATTGCGCCCAGAAAGCTCGCGCGCGAGCTCAGGGGCGATGGAATCGAAATTGGCGGCGTCAGAATTCCACGCTCGATCGAATCGCAGCATTTTCTATTCGTCGGCTCACCCGGCTCGGGTAAATCGACCACGATTCGAAGTCTGTTAAGACAGATCGAAGCGCGTGGCGAAACCGCGATCGTGCTCGATTCGGAATGCGAGTATGTACCGGAGTTCTTCAGGCCCGAGCGCGGTGACCTGATTCTGAATCCGCTCGATACGCGCTGTCCGGGCTGGGCACCTTGGGCGGAGCTTCGACCCGGAAGCGAAGCAATGGACGCCGAGGCACTCGCCACGGCACTCCTTCCGGACCCGGCGAATCCTTTCAGCCAAAGCGGCGCGGACTTCTTCTTCAGAGAGTCCGCACGGGCGCTCATCGTTGGATTGCTCGATATAGTTCGCACCGGCGACCCGGCGGACATTCCTAAGCTCCTCGGGCTGCCACGCGCGAAACTCAAGGAAGCGTTCCGGGGCATTCCAGCAGAAGCGCTGATCGATCCGGGCGCTCACGAACAAGGCGCCGGAATCGTAGCGACCGCGTTCAACGCGACCAAGGCATTTCGTCATTTACCTCGGCAGTTCGACCGGCGGTGGAGCGCTGGCGAATGGGCGGAATCACGGAAGGGATGGCTCTTCCTCAGCTCCACGGAAGATTCGCGTGAGGCGGCTTCGCCGCTTCAGAGCGTGTGGCTGGACTGTCTGGTCCGCCGTCTGATGGCGGCACAGGGATCTCTTGAACAGACTTGGATTATTGCCGACGAGCTGCCGATTCTGAGACGGCAGGCGCAACTCGAATCGCTGGTTGTGCGGGGACGCAAGCGGGGTCTTTGTGCGGTCCTCGGCTTTCAGGCGATCACCCAGCTACGCGCTCTCTACGGGCGCGACCAGACGGCAACGATGGCCGCTGCGCCCGCAACGAAGCTCATTCTTCGGACCGGCGAGCCCGACACCGCGCGATGGTCGAGCGCTCAGATCGGGGAGCGCGAAGTAAGCCGGACCCAAGTCGGCGCCAGTGCCGGTCCGCGCGAGGTGCGCGACGGCTTCACGATTCATCCGCAGCGCGTCGTCGAGAGCGCGGCGCTCCCCAGCGAGATTCAGATGCTGCAGCCGTTCCAGGGCTATCTCTGCATCACCGGACATCGCCGCGCGATCGTGGAGTTTTCGTTTCTCGCTCCGATCAGGCGACAGGCAGGATTCGTTCAGCGACTCACGACAGAGGATCAAGCCGAAGCCGACTCGACAACACCTTTGGCGGATTGCACGCATGAGATACACGAGCGCGGCGGGGACGGCCGCCGCGATCAACACGATTCACAAATGAAGCGGCCCCTCGCATAGCCATGCTCGTAATGTCGAAAGGGGCGCTCAGCGCCAAGCAAGCCGAGTCGTACTACGAGGAAAAGTACTCGCAAGACGACTACTACACGGAAGAACGACGCGTCGTCGGCCGATGGTTCGGCAACGGAGCGGCGGCCCTCGGACTTTCTGGCGAAGTTACGACCGAAGCATTTCGCGCGATCTTGCGTGGCCAGCATCCGGCGACAGGGCAGGTGCTCGTCCAACAGTCCGGTGGCTATGACGACCGGCGCGCTGGATGGGACGCGACTTTCAACGCTCCTAAGTCCGTCAGCATTCAAGCGTTACTGGGCGAAGATGGTCGCCTGCTTGAGGCGCATCGCATTTCGGCAAGCCGCGCGCTCATGGAGCTGGAGGGCTACGCGCTTTCCCGACAACGCGGGGGAAGCGAATGGGTCGTTACGGAAAACATCGTCGCCGCGCGCTTCGATCACGTCGCCGCCCGACCGTCGCAGAGCAGTGCGGACGGTTACGGTCCGGATCCGCATCTCCATACTCACGTCGTCATCGCGAACATGACGCGGCGACCCGACGGAGCATGGCGAGGCCTCGATCCAATAGAGATCTATCGGTCCCAGACCTTCGCCAGCGCGGTCTATCGATCCGAGCTTGCGCACGCGGTCGAAAACCTCGGCTATCGGATCAACGTCACAGGCGCGGACGGCCGTTGGGAACTTGAGGGCTACGCGAGAGATCAGGTGATGGCGTTCTCGCGACGGCGCCAGGACATCGAGGACGAGCTTTTGCGGCAGGGATTGAACGGCGCCGCTGCGGCGCAGAACGTCGCGCATCAGACGCGCGGAGCAAAAGACCTTCGCGATGAACAGAGCCTAAAAGCGGAATGGCAGGTGCGTGCACGGGAATACGGAATCAGTGTCGAGCGTGTCGCTTCGACCGCCAGCACTCGAGGAGTACCGACTTTCGGCGCTCAGGAGCCGCTCGCCGAAGCGGTGCGCCTAAGCGCTGTGCACAACACGGAGCGCGAAGCCGTTGTCGACCGCCGCGCACTTGAGGCGACCGCCTTGCAGCATCTGATGGGAGTCGCGAACCTCGCTCAGGTGCGGGCCGAGAGCGGGCGTAACGAACAAACGGGAGAACTTATCCGGGTCGGAAATGCGATCACTTCTCCTCAGGGTACGTACACAACTCCCGAGATGGTCGCACTCGAAAGAGAGAACATCGCGCTGATGCGCGACGGGCTCGGCCGCGCAGCGGCAATCGCGCCAAACGACCAGGTAAAGTCTTGGGCCGTGAAGCGAGGGCTTTTGCCTGACCAGGCCGAAGCTGCGGAAATCACTGTCTGCGCAACCGATTGGGTCACTGCGATCGAGGGACGGGCCGGCACAGCAAAGACCACCACAGTCGGCGCGATCAAGGAATTCGCCGCCGAGCGGGGATATCTGGTGCGCGGGTTCGCGCCGACCACTCGCGCCGTAAAGGCGCTCTCGGAAGCGGGGCTCCCTGCGCGAACCGTGGCCAGTCTCCTGGAAAATCCGATCGAACCGGCGCGCAAAGAGCTCTGGATCATAGACGAGTCGAGCCTCCTCGCGACGCGCCAGGTGAATGGGCTTCTGCGGAAGGCACGCGCCGCCGAGGTTGATCGAATCGTGTTCGTCGGCGACCAACGCCAGCACCACGCGATCGAAGCCGGGCGGCCGATCTATCAGATGCAGCGCGCCGGTATGGCGATCGCGCGCCTGGAGACGATTCGCCGGCAACGCGATCCGGGGTTGCGCCAGTCCATCGCGCATGTGTCCTCGGGCAGGATTTCGGAAGCGCTGTCGGTGCTGGATCAACGCGGCGACATCCGCGAGCTGAAAGGCGCGAAGGAACGTTACGCCGCAATAGCGGCCGAGTATGTAACCGCTCACCGCTTGCGAGAGCGGGTGCTGGTGGTTAGTCCGGCTAATGAGGAGCGGAGGGAACTCAACACCGCGATTCGAGCAGCGCTCAAGCAAGCGAGCCTCATCAGCGGTCAAATAACCGAACGCACCATTCTCGTGGGGCGCGACCTCACGCGCCAGCAACGCGGACGGGCACACAACTACGAAGCTGGCGACGTTATCCGATTTACGCGCGGCAGCAGGAGGCACGCCCTCGAGAAGGACACGTACGCGACCGTCAAGCACGTGGACCGAGGGCGACAGCGGCTCACCGTCAGAACTTCCGACGGTCGAGTCGTCGAATACTTCCCCTCACGCCTCAACGGCGTCGCTGTGTTCCGTCCCGAGCAGCGCGAATTCTCCGCGGGAGATCGGATCCAGTTCCGTGCGCCAGATCGGACACTCGGAGTCGCGAATGGTGAGTTCGCCACCATTGTGGCGATCGATTCTCGGCGCATCAGTCTCCGCATGGACGACGGCAGGGAGATGAGCGCTGCGCCGGAGCGGTTGCGCCATATCGACCACGGATATGCATCAACGTCGCATTCCAGTCAGGGGGCAACCGTTGATCGAGTCATCGTCAACGTCGACACGAGCCGCTCGGCACAGCTTGTAAACCGCAAACAGTTTTACGTCTCGATCAGCCGCGCGCGGCAGGCCGCGTCGATATACGCCGACGATCGGGCTCGCCTTCTAGAGACGGTCAGCCGCAACCGCGAGAAATCGACGGCGCTGGAAGTTCTTCAATCCAAGTTAAGCGCAGAATTCAAGAGCGTATCTGATCGGATTCTTCACAGTGTCAATCGCGTACAGGAAATGAGGCGGTGATGAGAAATTGGCGGTGGCGTTCGCTCCACTGGCACATGCGCCGACCGGCTTCGCCGGGCGACTCGGAGTCTTCGTCACAAGTGCAGCGCTGCGCCGACCGCATCGAGAAATCAGCGCGTCCCTCTCCATTGTTCGTTGAGAGAGGGACGCGACAAAATTTGTGCGCGATGAAAGATGAAGCGCCCTGGCCTGTCGGCAAGCGGGCCTCGGAAGGAGTTGATCAATATGAAATGTGTGGTTTGCAGGTCGGAAGTCGCCGATTCTTCGAATTGGCTCAAGATTCATCTTTGGGCGGGATTCGCCGTCTTCCACTGGTCCCGTTTCGCCGAGTTCTTCAAACACGGCGACGAAGCGAAGGTCGAAAACGCCGTATGGCGCGCCGAACACAATCAATGAAGTGAGGAGGTGCAGTACTATGTCTCTCAACAAGGTCATGCTGATCGGAAACCTCGGGCACGATCCAGAAATCCGCTATATGCCGGCGTCCAAGCGAGCGGTTACCAACCTGTCGATCGCAATGAATGACTCGTTCACGGACCGAAGCGGCAACCGGCAGGAACGTACCGATTGGCTAACGGTCGTGGCATACGGAAAGCTCGCTGAGCTGTGCTATCAACATTTGAAGAAGGGCCGCCAGGTTTACGTGGAGGGCAGCATCCGGGTTCGCGAATACGAGCCGACTGAAGGCGGCAAGTTCCGACGGCCGGAGATTGTGGCGGCGCGAGTCCAGTTCCTCGGACCGCCGCCGACCGCTGCGATTGGAGCAAGCACGACGGATGTGGCATCGGCGGGCAGGCCAGCGGAGATTCCCGAAATAACAGTCTAAACGGATCCCTCATGCGGGCGCTTGCGCGTAGTCAGCGCAAGCGCCTGGACTTCTCGTTTTGACCATCAACTGGCTGACAGTCGGATCATTGCGAATTGTAATACTCGATGAGCTGGTGGCAAAACTCCTGGCCGGGACTCTTACGAAACAATCTATTGAGTTCACGTGCCAAGGCCCGAGACTGGGTGTATTTACTCTCGGCTGCTGGTCGAGGCAGCACTCGCCAACGGTGAAAAAACCAAAGCGTTTCAAACTCCCCGATATGAGTCCTACCGAGGTGCTTGTCCACTGATTTTGCGATTACCTCGATCAGCCCAAGCCATCTCTTAAACCGGCGTTCGGAAAGACGCTCGCTGCTTCCACTATCCGACATCAGAGGTTCGTCAACTTGTTTGAGAGGCCGCCCGAAGGCATGGCCAACAATGTTCCTGGTTCTGCGCAGCTGTTCGAGATCACCGAGATTGTCGACGATTTCCGCAGGCACAAACTTGAATAGCTTTTTGTACTCTGCTGCCCTTCGTGGCCATTCGCCGATTAAACAGTTTCTCACAAGTGTTCCGATATCATCGTGCAATCCATGTTTAAGCCAAACGATGCCGTCCATTAATAACGGCTTGCCAAAGCGGCATAGAGGATCGGCTAAGAGTGCCGTTGTGATTGCCGAGCGCAAGTAGACTTCAAGATATGACGCGGCCGACAGGGCCGACGCCATTCGAACCCAGTTGTTGAAATCTCTGAAACTCGCGAGCCATTCTTCGATTGCTGGTCGAATTCGATGGACATCCGGTCCGGACGCGTGGAAGACGGTCGCCGTCGCGGAACCCGATTTGGCGTGTCGAGCAACGTAATCCGAAAATCCCGCAGCCGGAGCGAAGGACCAGTAGAGCTGGTTGATTTCGGTTTGATGCACCCGAAAGCGTTGATAACTCCACGTCGATCCGAGCCATTGTTGAGAGCGATCGAAGGTCGGTACGCGGGAAGACATTAGATTCGTCGGTCCAGTTAAGCCAGCGTGAACCGTCTAGTCCTGTGGTCGGCCATAAGTCGTTGAAAAGATCGTGTCAGAGAGCCACTTGCGAAAGGAGGGATTGTCGCTGAATTGCTTAAAAAGCTCGGCGTGATCAGACAGTAGGTCCACGACGACCCTTTGGAGCGCCTTGTCGTGCTCGATGCGTGCATTTTCCTTGTCCGAGTTCTTCATCGCGTTCTGGTAGGCCGTGTCGGCCGCGACCTTCACCGGTATTTCTTCGGCGATGACCTTCCGAATCTTATCCCCGTCCTTCCACTCGATGTCACCAAACTGGTCGTTGAAGGCCTTCAGGATATTGCTGAGCCGGTCGAGCTCGGGTTCCGGCTTATGCCCAGATCCACTCGCCGGCACCGGGCCGATTTCGGAGTCGCTGTCTGGCAGCGCGACCTTGATCGCCAACTGAACCTCTACGCGGTAGCTGTCCATATCGATCGCTTCCAGGACGCCCTTTGAGAGATCCTCTTCCTTCGGCGCCGGCAGCTTGGGTATCAGAAAGTTGAGGAAGATTGAGAGCTTCTCCCAATCGGCATTGCCGTACGGCAGGATCGCGGAGAGAAACCCGTATGTGCGAACGAAAGCCTTCGCTTTGCCCTTAAAGTCGACCTGTCCGTCCTCATCCAGTCCTGATTTGTAGCTGGCGACGCAGCCGTCCAGAATAGGATCGAGTTGATCGCGGTCGGCGCCTGCCAGATACAGCTCACAGAGCTTTGACACCTGATCCGGCGAGTACACCTGGTATCCGTCGAGCGCTGCCTTCAGATCGTGAAGCTTATTCGGGTCGGTCTCTTCACTCAGTATCGTCGTTCGATAGTACGGTTCGAATCCAGCGCGAATGGTTTCGACGTCGTTCTGAAAATCGAGCACGAACGTGTCATGCTTTTTCGGATGCGCACGGTTCAGCCGGGAAAGTGTTTGAACCGCCTTTATCCCCGACAGCGGCTTATCGACGAACATCGTGTGGAGCAAAGGCTCATCGTACCCGGTGAGAAACTTGTCGGCGACGATCAGAAAGCGGTACGGATCTTCGCACAACTTCTCCGGAATCGAATTGCTTGGGAAGCCGTTAAGTGACGCCTCTGTAACCTTCTGTCCGGCGTATTCGTGCTCACCGGAAAAGGCGACAATTGCTTGGTAGGGGCTCTTCCTTTCGCGGAGGTAGTTCGAGATGGCGTGATAGTACTGAATTGCGTGTTCGATCCCGCTCGTCGCCACGATCGCTCTTGCCTGGCCGCCGACTTTCTGACGGCCGGCGACTTGATCGTGAAAGTGATCGACCATGATCTCCGCCTTTTCACGAATGGCGTGTTCATGCCCTTCCACAAAGCGCCGCAGCTTCTTGTGGGCTCGCTTGACATCGAATTCTGGGTCTTCCTCGACCGTCTTCATCAGGCGGTAATAGCTATCCACCGGCGCGTAATTCTCGAGGACATCCAAAATAAAGCCTTCCTGGATGGCCTGCTTCATGGTGTAACTGTGGAATGGCCGATGTTTCGTTTGTACGCCCTCTTGGTAGGGCTCACCGAAAATCTCCAGCGTCTTGTTCTTTGGTGTCGCGGTGAAGGCGAAGTAGCTCGCGTTCGAGAGCATCTTTCGAGCCTCCATGATCCGGTTGATCGTGTCTTCGACAGTCTCTTCCTCGTCCGCACCACCCTTTTCGGCCAACGCAATATTCATCTTCGCTGAGGTACGGCCGCCCTGACTGGAATGCGCTTCATCGATGATGATCGCGAACTTACGTCCACGATGCTCACTGCCTATTTCCTCCAGAATGAAGGGGAATTTCTGGACGGTCGTGATGATGATCTTCTTTCCGCTCTGGATGAACTTGCGTAGGTCACCGGAGCGTTCTGCATGTCCCACAACCGCCGATACTTGAGCGAACTGCTTGATAGTGTCACGAATCTGCCGATCGAGGATGCGACGGTCTGTGACGACGATCACCGAGTCGAAGATGTTCGCAGCGTCCTTCTGAAGCCCGACAAGCTGGTGAGCCAGCCAGGCGATAGAGTTGCTCTTGCCGCTGCCGGCAGAATGCTGAATGAGGTAGCGAGGGCCCGCGCCCTTCTCGGCGACGGTCGCAAGAAGTTGGCGAACCAGGTCGAGCTGATGGTATCGCGGGAAGATCTGTGACTGCTTTTTTCGGCCTGTGCGTTGGTCTTTTTCCTCGACAACCTGCGTATAGTTTTCGAGAATGTCGGTCAAACCCTCAAGCGTCAGCATGCGCTTCCAGAGATAATCCGTCTTGATGCCGTCCGGGTTCGGTGGGTTACCTGCGCCGTCGTTCCAGCCTTGATCAAAGGGCAAGAACCACGAATCCTTGCCCTTGAGCTCTGTGCACATCCGGACTTCCTGGTCGTCAACCGCAAAGTGGACGATGCATCGGCCGAATTGAAAGAGGAGGTCGCGCGGATCACGATCGCGCCGGTACTGCTGCACGGCATCTTCGACCGTTTGCTTGGTCAGCCGATTCTTGAGCTCGAAGGTTGCGATCGGGAGTCCGTTGATGAAGAGGCATAGATCCAGGGCAAGCCTCGTCTCATCCGCGCTGTAGCGAAGCTGCCGTGTTACGCTGAAAACGTTTGCAGCGAACAGCTCCCGCGCTTTTTCGTTGCCCGGCGACGGCGTCCCGTAGAACAGGTCCACGTGGACCGGACCGTCCTTGACGCCCTTCCGTAGCACATCAATCACTCCCCGTTTCGCGACCTCACCCTGCAGGCGCGCCAGGAACTTTTGACGGCGCGGTCCTTCCTCGTTCAAGGCCAGTTGCTCGACGGCCTTGGGCTGCGTCTGGGCGAGAAATGCGAAGAGTTTCGCCAGATCGACTGCGTGTGCGCGGTCAAAGTCGGCCGCCGCACCCTGGACCCATCCTGCGTCTGAGATAAGTGCCTCAACGATGAGGGTTTCGAGGCCTTTTTCGCTGATATCAGTCGCCATTGCGGACCCTACTTACTCCAGAATGCAAGTAACTTGCTCGCAAGCTCTTTGCTCACGAGCCCTCCTCGTTGAAATCGCTTGGCGTCCCGCTCCCCCAGTTGCTTTGCTACCGCCTTGATCGACCGGCGTCGGGTTTCTGAGGGTATCTCCACATAGACAAAGCTGCTGTTGCGAGCCGCCGGGAAACGCCGGACATGGACAACGGGTCCGGGCGGCGACATCAGCTTTCTTCCGTTACCATCGTCGGTCACCTGCATGACTATGTCGTCACGCTTGAAGGGCGCATTTCCCGACCAACGGAATGCGTCTATGAGATACCGCGCACGCCGCTGGTGCCGGCGCTTTGCCTCCGTGAGACCTCTGTCGTGCGCTTGCTGAATTTTGTCAGGCCAGCTTTCCAGCTTGAGGAGCGCAAGTTTCACAGGAGGAATTGCGCGGAGTGTCTCCGAAGTTTGCTTTCTCTTTCCGCGCGCCTGCCCAAAATCCTTCGGCGGTCGATAGATCTTCTTCAACCTCTTGAGAACGGTCGGTGTTAGCCGTTGCAAACAGAGGTCACGAACGAACTTCCGTGCTGCCACGACCGCAGATCGATCCGTGGTGGCGAGCAACACTTCTATGAGGCGGTACGAGGAGTTGTGAGAAACGTTTGCTGATCCGACAAATGCGCGATTCCCGAAGACGTAAACTTTGGCGTGCAGATCTTTGTAACAGAATACATTTACACCGCGATCAACAAGACGCAGCAAGTCATCCGGGCACGTCTGCCCGCTACGGACCGCAGCTTCGGAAGCATCAACTACAAGCCGACTTCCGGTTCGGAGTGGCAGCAGCTTCGACGCGCCTTTCCCAAAGTACGCAACCGCGACCTCGCCGGACCGCCGGCATTTGCGGGCCGCGTCCCGAAGCCGGGTCCACACGTGTTCGTCGACTAACTCTGTGGTCAAACGTCGGCCTCGCCAGCTTGGTCCGTTCCTGCAGTTCCATCATTGATCCGGGAGCGCTCCATGAACGGGGAGCTTCTCGGCAGCGGCCCGACAATCTGACTGTCGAGGCCTTTTTCGCTGGTATCAGTGGGACTCAAATCGCTGCGCCTTTTGACCGTCTTACCGCCGTCAAAATCCTTCGCAGGACCTGATCAGCGGAATAAGCGGAGTTCCGTTCACATCGAGCGCCCGACCCCACCCTTCATGCGGTACGATGCTCTTGGAATGGTCGTGAACGGCTTTGATCCAGTCATCATGGGATTTGAAGGGCCGACCTTGGCTCCGCATTTCCTCGACATTCAGGAATCCCAGAAAAATCAGAACGACTGGGACACCGAGACTTGCCACCTTCCATGCCCAGGCGAAGCGGTTGCAGAGCTGGTAGTGAGAATCGGCTGCCAGCTTCCAACCGGGAATAACCCCATTCAGCGCGTCGTTGGCTTCGGCGATAGCGCCACGAATCCGTCGGTCGTTCTCTGCGTTCGACTTTTTCGGCTTGCCGTCTGCGTGCAGTTCGTTGCTGTGAGCTTTCGCTTCGATTAGAACCAACCCGCGCCGCCTTTGGATTGTGCAAGAACTCGCGACATCCCAGTTAGGGGTGTTGGCGCGATATCCATTGTGTTCGCGCACCGCGAGCCACCATGCTGTTGCCTCCTCGCGATTTTCATCGGAGAGAAGTCCCTCCGTTTCGCCGAGCTTTGCTTCTTCAGAATTGCCGAAGCCTTTCGGAAAATAGACCAGATTGGTCGATTGAACCGCGGCAGACGGCTGACTCAGGCCTGTCAGGCGAGTCGCAACGGCTTCGGGAGCACCCTCGGTTAGCGACAGACAGCACTTCCTGCTGCCTCTGAATTCACTCATCGGCATCGCTCGCGTCGGCGTAGTCGGCGTCCTGCACCGAGTCATCGACCTCGTCCTCTGCTTCGGCCGCTAGTTCTTGGAGCGGCTCCGGCTCCTCGGGTTCCCCGGTAAGGTGTACTGCCGCTTCGCGGACATCAACCTTGCCGGTTACCACGTCAGCGATGAGGCGGGTCCGATATTCACGGAGAAGGTCGGCCTCATGGGAATTCTGCGCAGTGATCCTATCTAGCGGCGCGCACTCGGACTCTATCGACGATAGAATCTGGTGCTGCTCCGCAATGGGTGGGCACAAGATCGCAAGCTGGGGAAGTTTGCTCGCTTTGATGCCTGCCGCTGTAGAGCCGGTGGCTCTACATAGCAACTGATGTTGAAAGTATGGTGACAGCACCGAGTGGAGCGCGAACTTTGGCACGAGTAGTTGCGAATCGAACCGAAACCGGATGACGCGTTGAGCCAGTGCAATGTCCTCTCGATCAACCAGGGCTGCATTGCCAAGGGGCGCCTCCGTCGTCAAGAGAAGATCGCCGCAGCGCGGAAGGCCGCGACGCATAATTTTATCGTATTCCTGCGATGCGACGAACTCTCTCGATACTTGGTAGTCGATCCATCCTCTTCGGATGTTCCTCGCGGTGACGAGAAAGACTCCACTTTCGACCTTCGTGGGTGTCGCGCCTCTGTAGTCTGCTCGCTCAATCGCGCAACCCGTAAATTTCCGGACGTCCCAGTGCTCTGGCACGTCGCCGAGCCCGTCGACTCCCGAGGGCTTGAGGTAAACATTGGGGTCGAGGCCGCGTGTAACGGCGTGCTGGATGATTGCTTGCTTTTGCTCGTTGAGCAGCGCGATCGACTTCTGCTTGGCGCGAATGTAGCGACGGACCCGGCGACTCATTGCCGCAACGAAACGCATGATCAATCGCTGTTCTTGAAGTGGCGGGCACGGTAGCACTATCCGCAGGAATTGCTCGGGATACAGTCGAAGCCGCGACGTTGTGATTCCCGTTGACCGGCAGATGTACTCAGAAATATAGGGCGACGTCCGGAGCAAGTCGTCCAAAAGCTCCGGTATAAAAACCGGCCGCCGCGGCCGGTAGACCGCGTAGGACGGACTCACCAAACCGGCCTGCTTCGCAACCCCGAGTGCTCCCATCCAAGCCCACATGGTGTTGACTACCACGTCCCCCGATCGACAGAGCTTGTGGCCCACCGTCGACTCAGCCAGAAACATAGTGACATTCTTCTGACTCCGAGGAGTGACTCCAGTAAGATGCGAGACGGAAAGAAGCTCCTCTTCCCCAGCCATCGATCGCTCGTCAACCTCTCGAAAGAAGTACTTGGCGCGCTTCTCCGCCCAATGTTCCGGGACTTCTCCCAACCAAGGTGCGTTAGAGTCCTTGTAAGCCGGATAAGGCTTGAGACTACGGATCATTAAAGCGCCTCAAACCAGGTCTTGATTTTCAACGCCATAAGTTTACGCCGCTCCTCCAGAAATTCGTCATAAGACGGCACCTGACCGTCAAGCAGCGGTTCGGGCAGACAGTTCATCCGAAGGTTCGAACGCAGCTCTTTTGCATCGGTGATGCCTCCGTACTTTTTCTTGCCGCCAGCGCATTGCTCAGCCAACTCTGCGAAGTACGTCTGCGGTGATTTGTCTCCAATTGCGATGTTGATCTCACTCTGCGCCAGTACGAAGTTGGCGATCTGGTTATACCGGCCGCGCGCGAGTCCCTGTTTCTTGAGGAAATTGCGCGGATAGACGTGATGAGCATCGCCGCGGTTCAGGAGCAGGTCGCTTACCTTGATGTCCCGTGAGAGAAATCCCTTGTCGCCCAGCTTCACCTGTGCCGCCTGGTAGGCCAGAAAGTAAGGGCTTTGGGCGGACGATGTATCCATGAGCTGCGGAAGCATCCCGGTCCAGAAGCTTTCCGGCACTTCCGTGTCGATCACGGATTGTGCATAGGACACGAGCCCCCGTGCTTCAATCTGACGAATGTCAAAGTCGAAGGAGGTCTCCGGGCTGCCCGTATAACGCCCACGCAGGATCGACATGGTGTACCAGCGGCGCAACCAGCCGCGCCAGATCCGATTCAGGGACTTTCTCAGCACGGCCACGGAGATAGAGGATGTAGGCGAAATTGAGGGCATTCTGGCCACCGATCAGGTCGCTGGTAACGAAGCCCGCAGACCGCAAAATCATCGTAATTCGATCGAAGTGCGTCTTGTTGATGAAGCGCAGAATGCCCTGCTTAAGACGTCCAAACGACTGCTCAGCTATGACTTCCTCGTACTGCTTTGTCTCGAAGTTGCGGCCGGAAAGCAGCGCGACGAGGTCCGCCAGCTTGCCGCGCCCAAACTCCGAGGTAAACGCCACGCGCAGCATGTCGGTGTAGGTGGGGTCGTAGATGTCATCGTTGACATCCTTGAGCCAGCGCATCTGCGGGAAAAACTCAGAAGCGGCGAAGGCCTTGTCACCCTTCTCGATGCGCGAGAAGAATTCTGGCGCAACCGCGAGATGGCAGAAGTAGTCGATAGCCTTGCGCAATGATTGCCGCCGTAGGTTTCGTTGGCGGCGATCTTCGACATGGCGAAGTCCGCCTGAGATAGCTCGGCGCCGGCGGAGTTCACCCGGATGAAGATCTCGGTGACGGTCTCGATGTCGAGATCCTCGGCAAGTTCGATCAGGCCGACGTGGTTGTTGATGATCTTGCACGAGGTTTTGCAGCACCTTCCCGATCACTTTGCGGTCCGCGTGGGGTTCTTCTCGACGTAGCTTTCCGTGAGCTCGATCAGGTCAGCGTCGGGCGCAAAGACCTCAGCCACGTCCTCGATCCACGCTACGTCTTTCCGGATCGCGGGGTTGGCGACCTCGAACTTCTCCTCTAATGGGTGGAAGGCGATTTTGATCCGGACTGTCTCATACTCCTTGGTGAGCACTTCGCGTCCCAGAAGCGACGCCATCAGGGCGGTGACCCGCTGTTGGCCATCAATAAGGATGCGCTTACCCGCCGACGGGGTTCCGTCCTTAAGCCGTACAGTCGGATTGCGCCACGAGATCAGGTAGCCGATTGGATAGCCTTGATAGAGCGAGTCGAGCAGGTTGCGGACCTTAGTGGCTTCCCAAACGAACGGCCGCTGGATCTCAGGAATTGCAATCTCGCCGGATTTGACCCATGTGAGTAACGTCTCGATAGGATGAGGGGTAACGGAATAGCGTTGGGTGGACATTGATCAGGCTTCACCCCCAATTATCTTGTCAAGGAGTCCCTCGATCTCTTTCTCCAGCGCCAGAATATCGGCTCGAATCTCGTCCAGCGTCCGTATTGGCTGGGGCTTGTAGAAGTACCGCGTAAAGGAAATCTCATATCCGATCCGTATGCTCGCCGGGTCGTACCAAGCGTCGGCCGCGTACGGCAGCACTTCGCGACGAATGAAGGCCTCAACACCGCCTTCCTCCAGTAACGGTATCTGCTCAGTGTCGCGGAGGTCCGTATCGGGTTCGTACTCGACAACGCATCTCTGTCCGTCGACGGTCGCTTCAAAAAGTCCGTGCAACGGGTCGGGTTCGGTCCCCCGCTTGTGAATCTTGCGGATGATCGGCGCCGCGGTTTCCGCGCGCTCGGCGCCCTCCCGCAGAGCCTTAATCTCCTTGGGCGTGTATACGCGGTTGGCGTCGACGGCCTTCAGGCGAAGTGGACGCTCGACAGTCACCTTCGAATAGCCGAATGCAGCGTTCGGGAAGATTTTCGATTGCTTGGTTTCCTCGAATCCGAGAAACGTCTCGCAAATCTTCTTCAGATCTTGCTCGGACAGTTCACAGTTTTTTTTGCCCAGGTTCTTGCGCAACGGTTTGAACCATTGTGTCGCATCGATGAGCTGCACCTTACCGCGGCGGTGATCGGGTTTGCGGTTAGTTAGCACCCACACGTATGTCGCAATCCCAGTGTTGTAGAACATGTTGAGCGGCAGCGCGACGATCGCCTCCAGCCAGTCGTTCTCGATGATCCAGAGGCGAATGTTGCTCTCGCCTTGCCCGGCATCGCCAGTGAACAGCGAAGAGCCATTATGCACCTCAGCAATGCGACTCCCGAGCGGCGTGTCACGCTTCATCTTGCTGAGCATGTTGACGAGGAACATCAGCTGCCCGTCGCTAGAACGGGTGATGAGGCTGAATTCTGGATCGCCGGCATGGTTGGTGATGAAGCGAGAATCCTTCAAACCGTCCTTCCCGCCCATTCGCTCCAGGTCTGTTTTCCAACTCTTTCCGTACGGTGGGTTCGAGAGCACCAAGTCGAACTCACGCGCGGGAAATGCGTCCTGGGATAGGGTCGAGGCGTGGACGAAATTCTCGGCCTCTTCGCCCTCGCCCTTGAGAAGCAGGTCCGCCTTGCTGATCGCGTAAGTCTCAGCGTTAACCTCTTGTCCAAACAGGTGAATCGCGACCTGCTTGCCACGTTCCGCCGCGAGTCGCTTGAGCGTTGCCTCGGACACGGTGAGCATCCCGCCAGTCCCGCAGGCCCCGTCATAAACGAGATACGTGCCAGACTCGACACGGTCTGCAAGCGGCAGGAACACGAGATTCGCCATCAGCTCGACAACGTCACGGGGAGTGAAGTGCTCGCCGGCCTCCTCATTGTTTTCCTCATTGAAGCGCCGGATGAGCTCCTCGAATATGGTTCCCATTGCGTGGTTGTCGAGCGCCTGTAGCCGAACATTTCCTTCGCCGTCGAGGACCGGGGTAGGAGCCAGGTTCACTGAAGGGTCGAGAAACTTCTCTATCAGGCTGCCGAGAATATCGGCTTCGACGAGCTTTGGAATCTGGTTCCGAAACGCGAATTTCTCCAGAATCTCCTGAACGTTCGGACTGAACCCGTCGAGATACGCTTCGAAGACTGCGCGCAGCTGTTGTTGTTTAGCGCGGGCTTTGAGATCGCGGAGCGTGAATGGCGAGGCGTTGTAGAAGGCCTGTCCCGCTGCGAGACGTAAGGCAGCGTCCTGATGGACGACACCGCTACCATCGAGCCGCTTCTTCATTTCCAAGACGGCTTGCTTCGTCGGCTCTAAAACAGCATCGAGTCGGCGGATAACCGTCATAGGCAGAATCACATCACGGTATTTGCCTCGAACGTAAACGTCGCGGAGAACGTCGTCCGCAATCCCCCAAATGAAGTTCGCGATCTAGCTCAGCTGTCCGTTTTCCATCCCCCGAAAACTCCCTTATTACCTCGGTGTCCTCTTTGGAAACCGGATGCCCGCGCGACGCTAGTGGATGTTAGTACCACGTGCCTAGTCAGGATTCGAATTCCGCTTTCAGCCGCTCTGCGACAAACATTTTGAGGAGAGACTGGTAAGGTACGTCGCGCTTGTTGGCGAGCAGCTTGAGCCGATCGAGCATCGGCTTGGGCAGACGGAGTGATATGGTCTGCGAAGAAGGGCGGAGGTTCGGAAAAGTCACTCGCTTGGCTTTGCGCCAGTCGATGAAGTCCACCGAGTCGTGCTGTGCCCAGAACTCGCGCTCGCTGTCTTCGCTCTTGAATTTAGGCAGTGCTTTTTTCATGACGATCTGAAAATCCTTCGCTCCTTGCGGCTCATGTCACGCGCAGAGATGACCCGAATGAGACGGCCGCGAATCGTAAATACCACAAACATCAGTCTGCCGCTGTCACTCGGGCCCAGCGCATAAAACCGCTCCTCACCCGTCGAGTGATGCTCGTCGCTGCTGACGATCAAGGGCCGATTGAAGAAGCACTCCTCACATTCAGTAGGCGTCACCTGATAGCGGTCCCAAATCTTTGCCCAGCCGCCGGCATCCCATTGGAAGCCCTTACATTCCGCCAGCCGCTCGTACCACGTCACCCGGCAGACCGTATATCGCAAGCATATACGGCTGCAAGTCAGTTAGCGCCGCCGCGCACCCTCGCCTTGCACGGCTCCGCTCAAGACCGGGGCGCCAGTCCTTCGGACCGCTGCGCTCTGACACGCCGGCCTTGAATTGCTCTGCCGCGCTCATTGGTTGCTCCGCTGCGCTCCGCATCGAGTCATTTCCACCCTCGCACTCTCAGTCTGGGGTGAAGAGCGCGAGGGCGGAAGAAGGTTTGGGTTTTTACGTACCAAACTGCGCTCTGCCCTTCGGGAAAGCGAGCGCACGAAAGGAGCGAAGCAAATGGACGTATATGCGATTGTTACCGAGAAGATTGTCAACTTGCTGGAACAGGGTGTGGTGCCGTGGCGCAAGCCTTGGACTTCAACTGGATTGCCGCGCAATCTCGTATCGAAAAAACCATACAACGGCATCAACTATTTTCTGCTTTCCGCTTCGAAATACGTGTCGCCGTTTTGGCTCACGTACCGCCAGGCAACCGAACTAGGCGGCCATGTACGCAAAGGCGAGGAGAGCACGCTGATCGTCTATTGGAAGGTCGATGCCGTGAGACAGAGTACGGAAGACTTCGACACCGACGGAAGCAAAGAGAAGAATCGTCGCCGATTCCTTCTGCGATTTTATCGTGTCTTCAACCTCGAACAATGCGAACTGCCGCACGCGGCACTCGAAAAGCTCCCGAAGATCGAGACGCACGAGCACGATCCGATCGAAGCGGCCGAGCGGATCATCGCTGGAATGCCCAACCCGCCGGAGATAGTGCGAAGCGGCTCGAAGGCGTTCTACAGCAGCATCACCGATCGGATCACTCTGCCCCCACGCGAGCTTTTCATTAGCGCAGAGGAGCAAATCGCCACGACCTACCACGAGATGAGCCACGCAGCGGGCCACCCGAAGCGGCTCAACCGCAAATCGATCACAGAGGCCGCACCGTTCGGCTCGCCCACGTACAGTTTCGAGGAGATGATCGCGGAGATGTCAGCCGCCTATCTTTGTGCGGAAGCGGGAATCTCGCCGGCGGTTCTCGAAAATCAAGCCGCATACATCGCCGGATGGCTGAAGAAGCTTCGCGGTCATCGGAAGCTCGTGGTTCACGCCGCGGCTCAGGCGCAGAAGGCGGCAGACTTCATTCTTAACCGCACGCCAGAAAATTAGATTGGCGCGGCAGGTCCGGTAGCATCGCAGGGGGAGTCTTCGTCTGCCTCTCTGTGGCGCAATTAGGGGACGGTGGCGCGCGAGAGGCTACCGGTGGGTGATTCTCCCCACTCGGTCGGTGGAGTACTATTGATAAATTCCAGATGAGCGAGGGATCGGATTGACGAATCGCAAGATCGCGCCCGACGCAATTGTCGCACTCAAACGCGCGCTCACGACCGTTTACTGGTACAAGAATGATCTCAGAAGCTTTCTCACCACTTCACTGAGAAATCCGCACCTGCTCTCGCGTATAAATTGGTCTGACACTAAGCGCGACATAGTCGGCGTCTTGGTGGACGAGATGGAGTGGAACCAGCAGCGATACGGAGACGATCTAGTCAAACTGATGTTCGACGTCGCCAAGGTTAACGACTTTGCGCACTTAACGCGCTTGGAGGATGGGGCGGCCAAGGCGCAAGAGGCGAGGGATGCGGTCGCCGCTCTAAAGACACATCTTGAAGGACACGAAGAAATCCTTCGTGAGCGAAGCAAATCTGAAGAGCTAAGGAATGCTGCTGGCCTGCACCCCAATTTCCCGCCAGTTATAAGTAGAGTCCGCCGGTTATTTCGCCCCTCCTGGGGCGTGTCGTTTGTGGTTTTGGTTTCATCTTCATCCCAGTTTTTCCGGCCGCCCTTCACTCTCTGAGGGCGGCTGAAAAACTGTCTGGTTTTGGATCCGAGGCCGGCGCGCTTTGCACCGCGCCGGCCAGCTCTGCTGGCCAAGCGGTGCGCGCGACGGCCGAGCTCCCTTGATTCCTTGCCGCGAACTCCTCCGGCGCCAGGTAGCCGAGACTCGAGTGTGGGCGCAGGTGGTTGTAGTCGTGCCGCCACGCCTCGACGATCGCGCGCGCTTCCCCGAGGCTGCTGAACACGTACTCGTTAAGGCACTCGTCGCGCAACTTGCTGTTGAATGATTCGATGAAGGCGTTCTGCACGGGCTTGCCCGGCTCGATGTAGTGCCACGCCACCCTTCTGGTTGCCCAGCGCAGCACCGCGCCACTAGTCAGTTCGGTTCCATTATCGCTAACCACCGTCTCCGGCAGTGCTCGTTCGATCGTCAGCCGCTCCAGCTCACGCACCACCCGTACCCCGCCGAGCGAGGTGTCGACCACTGCGGCCAGACACTCGCGGCTGAAGTCGTCGACCACGCACAAGATGCGGAAGCGCCGGCCGTCGCTCAGGGTGTCGGAGACGAAGTCGAGCGACCAGCGCTGGTTGATTCGGATCGGCAGCGTCATCGGTGCTCGCGTACCTAGTGCCCGCTTTCGCCCTCGACGGCGGCGCACCATCAGCCGCTCTTCCCGGTACAGTCGATAGAGCTTCTTGTGGTTAAGCGCGTGACCTTCGCGCGCCAGCATCCAGCCTAAGCGCCGATACCCGAAGCGCCGCCGCTCCGCGGCCAGTTCCCGCAGTCGTTGCCTCAATGCCGAGTCGTCCGGTCGTCTGTACCGGTAGCGCAGAGTCGAACGATCCAACCCGACCAGCTCGCACGCACGCCGCTGACTCAGCCCGTGACGCTCCATTACCCGAATCACTGCTACTCGCCGCGCCGCAGGCTTCAGACGTTTTTTCCGAGCAGGTCCTTGAGCGCCGCGTTGTCCAGCATCGACTCCGCCAGCAGCTTCTTCAGCCGCCGGTTCTCATCCTCCAGCGACTTCAGCCGGCGTGCCTCTGAGACGTCAAGCCCGCCGTATTTTGCTCTCCACTTGTAGAAGGTCGCGCTCGAGATCCCGTGGCGCCGGCAGACTTCCTCAGTCTTGGCCCCGGCCTCGTGCTCCCGCAGCACACCGATGATCTGTTCTTCGCTGAAGCGGCTTCCTTTCATCGCCTGTCTCCTTTTTCAGGCGACGGACTCTACCTCATTTCGGCGGAGTTTTCGGGGTGCAGGCCAAGACCTAAACGCCTGTGACCTTAGTATTCTTAAAATGCTTGCGGACAGGAACACTTCAATTCTCGGAGCGGGCGACGACGATCAGTCAATCTACTTGTTCAGGAAGGCTGCTCCCGAAGGCATTCGCCGATTTCCAGAAGACTATCCCGGGTGTGCCGACTACCCGCTCTCCGTAACTCAGCGCTGCGCTCAGAAGATAGTGATCTGGGCCAATCACGTGATCTCTGGCGATACTGGGCGCATCGCAGGTAGACCTCCGCTAACCGCACTATCTAGTGCCCCGCAGGGCGACGTAGGTCTCTTATCTTTCCGAGATCAGCGAGCCGAACCAAAGGGCATTGCTGATCTAGTTCAGCATCTCGTTCACGACGAACACTTGGTTCCGTCAGACATTCTTATTCTACTACGCTCCGACCACAACGACTCTTTCAGTAGGCCGATTCGTGAAGAGATTGAAGCGCGCGACATCCCGTGCTCCGACCCCGAAGTAGTGAATCGCATCTTGGCAGAGGAGCCAAACCGATACTTTATTGAAATGCTGCGCCTTTTAGTTGATCCGAATGATTCATTGGCGTGGGCCAGTTTGTTGGCACTCACGCCGGGCCTCGGAGCGACAACGCAGAGTGCAATCTACAATAAAGCGGTGGAGCGGCACATGCGCTTTGGTGAGACCCTTCTTGCGATGAGGGCGCAAGGCTTCGTTGAGGTTTCTGGCGCTCAGCGAAGGAAAATACTATCTCTTACTGGGGAGGTGATGCGTTGGCTTGCGGCGCACTCCTTGCCGGAGGAGTCACCAGACGACGGCTGGGGCCAATGGATGATTGGTGCGTCGACCGATCTCCCTGTTTCACCGACTGAGGAGTTCCGAACGCTTCTATTGAACGTCGATAGAGTCGCTGAAACAGAGCAAGATTTTAGCCGTTATCTCGGACAACTAGGCCCGATTGCAACAGACGATGCCACTGCGAACAGCGAGGGCGTCCGAATCATGACGATGCAGAGTGCAAAGGGACTGACGGTGCGAGCCACAATCGTAGCCGCCGCCGAAGACAACATTATCCCTCGATCAGATTGCGACGTTCGCGAAGAGCGGCGACTTCTCTACGTGGGCTTGACTCGCGCTCGTGAATGTCTGTTCTGCACTTGGGCACAGAATCGAATCGGGCCAACGGCCCGAGCGGGCCGCGAACATATAGGACGCCGAACGTACTCAAGCTTCCTCCGGGGCGGCCTAGTCCAAAGCGAAGACGGAATCGAATATATCCGTCGACGTTGGTAGTCCGGAGGAGGCCAGCCTCTTTCAGGAGTATGGGCCATGGCGCGGGATCGGCCGCCCACCTTAATCAGCCTCTGTCGCGCGACCCGGCGAAATAAGCCGAGATCGTCCCACGGACTAAGTTTGATCTCATCTGAGCTCACTAGGACCCGCCCTTGACCAACTTTGCACGAAGTTCCTTCGAAAAATCTCTCGCGATATTGCGGGGTTATTGGTGGGCAGAGAGTGAATCGAACGTCCGACACACGGATTTTCAGTTGTTTGCTCTACCCATGCCCGAGGGGCGCAGAATCGTTCTTCGCCCGCACCGTGTTTCATCCGCATATGCGCGCTACCCAAACGCCGATTTCGCAACCGATAGATCTCGCCGGCCAAAGTCCTGACGGAAGCGCAGAAGCGCGCTATTCTTTGCTGGGAGATGGAGGAGGCAGAGATGGTGGAAGGCGCTGACTGGATGGCATGAAGACATTTGGCCAAGTAATTACCGAGGCCCGCAAAAAGGCCGGACTTACACAGAAGGAGGTTGCCGCGCGCCTGAAGCGCGAGGATGGCCGTGTGGTTGATGCGCCATATCTGAACGCGATGGAGCACGACCGCCGCTATCCCCCGTCTAACCATCTGATCGACCAGCTCGCCGAGATGCTGGAGGTGCCAGCGGACTTGCTGTATTTCCATGCGAAACGCCTGCCGGCGGACATCAAGCGAGATGTGGACAACGAGCGGGTCGAGATGGCGTACCAGGCTTTCCGCCAGGCGCTGAAAGGCTCCAAGACCGGCAACAAAAAAAAATGAAACCACTTCGCGATCCGCTTGGGCGACCGATTCAGCGTCTGTACTTCAAGACAGAAGTTCTCGATGCCAGGTGCGAAGGAATCGTCAAAGATTTCATGGAACGTCGGTCCGGCGGCTTCCGTTTGCCGATTCCCACCGACGAACTGACGCGGCTGATCGAGGAGGAGGCCGACGATCTCGATCTCTACGCGCAATTGCCTGATGGCGTCGAAGGGCTGACGGATTTCTTCGCCGATCGGCGGCCGAAGGTGCGAATTGCCGAGAGTCTCTACAGAACGCGAAGCGATCATCGGCTGCGAACGACTCTCGCGCACGAGTTTGGCCACGTTAATCTTCACGCACCATTGTGGCGACGCGATGGTGCTACAGCCGATGGACACCCTGCGGAACCGTCGTGGACCTGCGCTCGGGAGACGATTGTGGATGCACCCGAAAATGATTGGATGGAGTGGCAGGCCGGTTACGTTTGCGGCGCGCTGCTCATGCCAGCCAGCGCTGTGCGCGAATGGGTTCAGGAGCTTGCGGTCCGATCGGACGCCATGCCGCCCTTCGGGGTTGAGTCGCCGTCGGGTACCGAGCTTATTTCGATTGTTGCCAAAGGATGCGATGTGTCCGATCTCGCCGCGCGAGTCAGGCTCTTAAAGCTCGGCCTGCTTTCAGAATCCTGGTAGACAGGGCTCCCGAAACGCTCGTCTTGTGAAATACTGGAATTTGACAATCATCGCGAATTCCTGTTAACGTGGGGGTAGCTTCCGGATGGAGTTGGCCGGAAGCAAGCAGGCGCTCACCCGATTTTCTGATTTTCTTAGGTTCGAGCGCCGATCAGGAGGTCGGGAGCCGTGATGGGTGAATATCTCACGAGCTCTGAGGCGGCCGAGATGCTACGCGTCAAGCCGAAAACTCTGAACAACATGAAAGCCCGAGGTGTTTTCTCCGAGGGAGTCCATTTCTTCCGAAGACCCGGCCTCGGACCGCGCTGGAAGCGCGACGCTCTAGTACGCTGGTTGGAAGGCAGCGTCCCCGCGGCTGACGCTTTTCCGCTCG
>CAWCMA010000002.1:0-207034 GCA_963796565.1 uncultured delta proteobacterium
CCTCACATGCAAGAGGTCCCTGGTTCGAGTCCAGGTGCGTCCACCAAACAAACTTCCGAAAATGCCGCTGGAGGTGGTACGGTTCGCGCCCGTGCTGGCAGCCTATCCCTGCACCTGTGGCCCGAGTCGCTCCTCACCCAGCATGAGCGACTTGCGTCGCCTCGCGTCGGCGCCTGCGGCGCGCGGCGCACTTATTGCGGATGCTTCGTCTTGTCGTGGAGAACCCGGGCCGTGGTGATCTCCTCGGCGTTGACTTCGTCGAGTCCGAGCGCCCGAATCGAAATCTCGAATCGCTCCTGCATCGTGGCATCGTCCTCGGTAAAGTTACGCGCGAGGCAGCAGTACTCGAGCGACATCCCGTTGGGATCCTTGAAGTAGATCGACCTCGCCCATCCGTGGTCGACCACGTCAGTCACCTTCACGCCTTTGGCGATCAGTTCCCGACGCTTGTCTTCGAGCGCCGGAGGCGACCCGGCCTCGAAGGCGAAATGGTAAAAAGCTGCCGGCGTGCCGAGCCCGCGATTGATGCCGGCGTCGTACTCGACCGGAACTCCGGGAATCCCGCGCGGCTCCATGAAGGCCAGCAATTGATCGCGCCCCGTGTCAAAGAAGATATGGCGGATGGCCCCGCCTTCCTTGATTTTGATCGTATCGGCGACCACCACCTTGAAACCCAACACTCCCTCGTAAAACTCCCGCGTCTTGTCGAGGTCGAGCGTGGACAGCCCCACGTGGGAGAATCCCTTGTTGGTCGTCATATTGGACATCGTTTTGGACATTTTAGACATTGGCCCCGAATCCTCCTACCTGTACGATCCGGCCGGACAGTCACGCGAGTCAAGCTGTTGTCTCAAATCGTCAGTCCTTTGCTTACACCCTGTCTCGTCCGCCAACAAGCGCCATGCCGCGTCGGTTTGGAAAAAAGGCCTCAGCGCGCCGAGGAGAGCGGCGCGGCGATTTTTTCGAGACTGGTCCGCTCCGCGGCGATTCCGAGCGTGGCCTCAACCGCCGCCGCCACCAGCATCAGGGCGGCGGCGACGAGATAACCCGACAACAACTCCGTGCGCGACTGGGAATCGATAAGGCGGCCGAAAAACCATGGCGCGACCACTCCGCCGGCGGCGGTTCCGGCGGAATAAAAGACCGCGATCGCCAGCGCCCGCATCTCGAGCGGAAAAATCTCACTGACGGTCAGGTAAGCCGAACTCGCCGCGGGCGAGGCAAAGAAGAACATCACCGACCAGAGGATGGTCTGGGTCGTCGCGGTCAGGGCGTCGCGCGCAAAGAGCCATCCGGTCACGATCAACAATAGCGCCGCGATGGCGAAGGTCGCGGTGATCATCTGTCGGCGGCCGCGCGTGTCGAAGAGATGGCCCAGCACCAGCGGGCCCAGAAAATTTCCGAGCGCGAACGGAAGCAGGTAAAGCCCCGTGGCATGGGCAGGCACCGCGTAATAACGCGTAAGCACCAGCGCATAGGTGAAGAAGATGGCGTTGTACACGAAAGCCTGCGCGACCATCAGCGAAAACGCGAGCACCGAACGCGAGCGGTACTCCGTGAGCATCGGTTTCAAAACCGCCACCAGGCCGAAATGCTGACGCTCGTTCAGCCGCAGTGCCTCGTCGGGCGGCGGATCCACCAGCCGCACGCCGGTTTCGAGCGCCACCCGGCGCTCGATGGCGGCGACGGTTATTTCGGCTTCCTCGCGCTGCCCGTGGGTGACCAGCCAACGCGGGCTCTCCGGGATGAACCGGCGCATGTACAGGATGCTCAGGCCGATAACCGCGCCGGCACCGAAGCCCAGACGCCATCCGAGGTTGACCGGGAGGAGCCTCGGATTGAGCAAAATCACCGTGGACGCGGCGCCGGCGGCGGCTCCCAGCCAGAAACTGCCGTTGATCATCAGATCGACGCGGCCGCGAAACCGCGCCGGGATAAGCTCGTCGATGGCGGAGTTGACCGCCGAGTACTCGCCGCCGATACCGGCGCCCGTGATGAACCGGAACAGTGCGAAGCTCCAGAGATTCCACGAAAAGGCGGTGAGCCCCACTCCGATTAGATAAATCCCCAGACTGATGAAGAAAAACTTGCGCCGCCCGTGGCGATCGGTCAGGTGGCCGAAGACCAGGGAACCGAGCACCGCACCGGTCAGGTAGGCCGAGCTTATCGCACCAATCTGCGCAGCGCTGAAATGCAGCACGTCGGGCCGCTGCAGGACGGCGCTGATCGCCCCCATCAGCGTCACCTCGAGGCCGTCGAGCACCCAGGTGATGCCAAGCCCGATCACCAGCAGCCAGTGAAATTCGCTCCACGGCAGACGGTCCAGCCGCGCCGGAATCAGCGTCTCGAAGGTTTCCTGGATTTCGGTGCGGTTCGTCAGGCGTTGTGCGCGAGGTCGCGGGTGAAGCGAATGGTGAAGGTCGAGCCCTTACTCTTCTCGCTCGTGACTTTGAGCTCCGCGCCGTTGAGTTCAAGATATTTCCGTACCAGCGAGAGTCCCAGGCCGACGCCTTCGAACCTTCGCGTGAGGCCGGGGTTCTCCTGCGAGAAAGAGTCGAAGATATGCGGCAGGTAGTTCGCGTCGATTCCCACGCCGGTATCGCGCACGTCGAGGCACAGCGCCCCGCGCGTGTCGCGGGCAACGCGCACCGCGACTTCTCCATGCTCGGTGAACTTGATCGCGTTCTGCAGCAGGTTGGTCAGCGCGTGCGAGAGACAACCCTCGTCGAATCTCACGGTCGCTTGCGGCTCGTCGATCTCGGCGCTGAGCGCGAGACCTTTTTTGGCCGCGAGTACCCTGAACTCTCCGAGCAGCCCTCCGATGAATTCAGGGAGCACGATCGGCTTGGGATCCAGTCGGTACGCGCCCGCTTCAATCCTGGAGATTTCGAGGATCGAGGCGACGGTGTCGAGCAGACGTTTGCCGGCGCGGCGCACCGGCTCGACATAGTCATTCGCGCGCTCATCGCCCAGCTCCGTCAGCCGCTCGGCCATCAGGTCCGCGTAGCCCAGGATGATGTTGAGCGGGGTGTGGATCTCGTGGGTCACGTTGGCCACGAAGGCCGACTTCAGCCGCGAAGCCTCCAGCGCCGCGTCGCGCGCCTGGGTCAGCTCGAGCTCGCGCCGCTTGTCTTCGGTCATGTCCCGGGAAATTATCGAGTAGCCGAGCAGCCGGCCGGCTGCATCGCGCAGCGGCGTAGTCACAACGTGGGCAAAAAAGCGTGAACCGTCCTTGCGCACGCGCCATCCCTCGGTCTCGAAGCGATCCTGGACGCGGGCCTTTTCGATATTTTGCTGAGGTCTTCCTTCGGCTCGCTCCTGGGGCGGAAAAAAACACGAGACATGCCGTCCCATGATCTCGTCGGCGCTATAACCCATCAGTTGCTCGCCGCCGCGGTTCCAGCTCGCCACACATCCGGCCGTATCCATCATCCAGATAGCGTAGTCCTTGGCTTCCTCGACCAGAAGGCGCAAGCGCTCTTCGCTCTGGCGCAGCTTCTCGGCGGTCCCCCGCGCGTCGTCGTACAACTGGCGCAGATGGCCTTCGCGCAGCCGCGCATAGATAAGGCCCGTCGTCTCGATCGCCTGGCTCCATAGCCGATTGAACGGCAGAATCGCCGCGACCTGGCCTTCGTCGCCTTCCAGGACCCGCCCAATCTCCTGCCCCAGCAGATCGCGCACCGCGCGCGCCGAAGAGAACAGCGCTTCGATAGTCGCACGCTGACGCTCCGGCTCGTCGAGCTGGCTGCGGATCGTACTCTCGATGAAGCTCTGGAAGTGCGCGAGCGCGGCGTCGGGATTGCCTTCGGACAAGCGTTCGAAAAAGCCGCTTAGAAATGGAATCGTCATCCCGCGCAACGTATGGCGCATCCCGGGAAGCTTGTCCGCCGGCGCGTCGAGCTTTATCGCCTCGGCCCAACGTTCGGCTACTCGCTCGAGGTTCGGAAGCAGGCGGATCGCGACTTCCGCCATCAGTTCGCGGTCGCGGTTGTTGAAGAGTGGCTGCTCGAGGCTGTTCACAGAACGAGGACCGCGCCCAGGACCAAGACCGGAGATCAACCGAATGACAAACTAAGATTTATCCGTAGGGCAATCAACGTAGTAGTACTAGAGTGACAACGATAACAGCAGACTAGCTATTTTGAGTAGCTTATGCAATTCCGTGACGATATCTGGTTATCCGTGCTTGCGTCCTGCGGATTGAGATTGACGACTGCTGGGCATATCTGCGATTGAACCATCGTGATCCTGAAGGCGCATCGAGCTCTCAGCGGGAGGTGAGATCCATGCCGGTTTTCGAACGCGCAGGCGTGTCGCTTTATTACGAGGAATACGGGTCGGGCTTCCCGCTGCTGTTGTTCGCGCCGGGCGGGATGCGCTCCAGCATCGATTTCTGGCGGCGCAGCCCCTTCGATCCGACCGCCGAACTCGCGCAGGATTTCCGTGTAATCGCGATGGACCAGCGCAACGCCGGCCGCTCGCACGCGCCGATAAGCGCCGACGACGGATGGGAGACCTACGCCGCCGACCATCTCGCCCTGCTCGACCATCTCGGCGCGCGGCGTGCGCACGTGCTGGGCGGATGTATCGGGTCGTCTTACTGCTTGCGGCTGATCGAGCTTGCGCCCGAACGTGTCAGCGCCGCGGTGCTGCAAAACCCGATCGGGCTCAGCCGCGAAAATCGCTCGGCTTTCTACGAAATGTTCGACGGCTGGGCGAGCGAGCTCGCCAAAACCCGCCCGGAGTTGAGCGAAGCGGCGCTCGATGCCCTTCGCACGCGGATGTACAACGGCGACTTCGTTTTCTCGGTGTCGCGAGACTTCGTGCGCGCGTGCCGCACGCCGATGCTGGTGCTGGCGGGCGACGACCTCTATCATCCGGCGCCGATCTCGGAAGAGGTCGCGCGCCTGGCGCCCAACGCCGAGCTGGTCGTGAAATGGAAGACGCCCGACGCGACGCCCGCGGCGGTCGCACACGTGCGCGCCTTCCTGAAGGCGCATCAGTAGCGCCGACCAGCCGCGAGCCTGCCGCTGAGCGCCCGTCCGCCTAACGGATGCAGGCGCGCGCCAGCTCCTCCAACTCGCGCTCGTACTTGTCCGGCGCCAGCGTCGGCGCGCTTACCAGCACGCGATGCGCTCCGACCTCCTGGTATTCCCTGATCGCGCGGGCCGGGTCGGGCGGCATCTCCAGCAGCAGGAACGTGATTTCAATCCTGGCGAAGTCGCGCTTGGCTTCCACGCACATTGCACGCAGGTTCCCAAGTTCGGTGGACAATTGCGTGGGCGTCAACCCGAGCGGCATCCATCCGTCGCCGATCGCGACCGTATCCTTGAGCGCGCGCGCGCAGTTCAGACCCATCCCGCCGGCGCCGATGATGATCGGCGGATGAGGCTTCTGCGCGGGCTTGGGAAAAAACTTGACCTTGGGAAAGCTGACGAACTTGCCCTCGAAGCTGGGCTCCGGCTTGGTCCACAGCTCCTTCATCGCGGCGATATACTCGCGGGTCATCGGCCAGCGCCGCTTGAACTCCACACCCATGATTTCCGACTCGTCCGCGAGCCATCCAGCGCCAATCCCGAACATAAAACGCCCGCCCGAGAAGTGATCGAGCGTCGAGATTTCCTTGGCCATCAGGATCGGATCGCGCTCCGGCACCAGGCAGATGCCGGTGGCGAGCTTCAAGCGGGAGGTCGCGCCTGCCGCCAGCGCCAGTGCGATGAACGGGTCGGGCATGTGGGCATACACCTCCAGGATGGAGCCGTCACCCATCGGGTAGGGAGTCCGGTGATGAACCGGAATTATTGGATGCTCGGGGATGAAGATCGAGTCGAACCCGAGCGCCTCGGCCTTACGCGCGATATTCGCCGGGTTGGCGGTACTCTCGGTCACGAATGCCTGCAGGCCTATTTTCATATGCGGCTCCTCGTCGCGTGAAGGTCAGGCAAGTTATCGCCCAAAGGACCCCGAGATGCCAGCGGCGGGCGGCGCCGTCGCAGCAAGCTCGGATCAACTGCCGTTCGCGAGCATGCCGGTGACTGCCGAGAGCTTCAGCGACTCAAAGCCTCGATTTGGAGAACGTTGGCTCTTAGGGCTTGATCGGCCTAGAGACATCCGTTATTGGAAATGATACTCATTCTCAATATCATCTAGGCTACGAAGAAAGTTCTGGCGCCAATGAAAGGATGAGTCGCAGTGCTAGCCGGCCTATCAGACGCAAACACCTGAGGGAAAATGCACAAGATCAAACCATCTCGATTCCGAGTGTTAATTGTCGCGGCGATCATGACGGCAATCCAAGCCTCGGCAATTGCTGGCAGTTCTTCCAGCCCGGATGCAGGGGTAGCTGTCGCACCTGTTGCCAATCCGTGCCCTCGCTCAGGCGCGGGCAGTGTCGTACAGAATCCGCCTGAAATCCGCAGTCAGCACGGAGTCCTGATAGCGGAGTTCTCTTACCAAACCACCACCGACAGCGACGGTAGAACGCTTTTTTGTTTTATGACCCCGGCCGGACTGGAGAATCCGACTCTTCGCGTCCATCCAGGGGACAATTTGATCATCAGGTTGACAAACAATACACCGGCCGCACCGGTGGAAATGCGGATCGACCCGCCCCGCTGCGGAGCCAGCGTGATGACCGCATCGTCAGTCAATATCCATTATCACGGCACCAATACCTCGCCCACCTGCCATCAGGACGAGGTCATCCATACGATCGTCAATTCAGGTCAGACTTTCACCTACGACGTTCACGTTCCGTGGGACGAGCCGCCAGGTCTCTATTGGTATCACCCCCACATCCACGGACACCTCGAGGCAGCATTGCAAGGGGGCGGCTCCGGAGTGATCGTCGTGGAGGGAATTCAGAATTTTCAGCCCGCGGTGGCCGCGATGCGTCAGCGGATCCTCGTCATTCGCGACCAGAATGTGGCGGGCGACCCGACTCCCGACGACAGCATCCCCTCCTGGGACCTCACGCTGAATGATATTCCCATTGCTTATCCGGCCGAGATTCCGGCTGTCATCCGCATGCAACGCGGCGAGCGACAGTTCTGGCGCGTATCAAACTCAAGCTCGGACAGCATCCTGGATCTACAGGTCCGCTACGACGGTGTTCCCCAGAATCTGCAAATCGTAAGCCTCGACGGCGTTCCTACGGGATCGCAGGACGGCACCCGACGCGGGAAGATCGTCAGGGCGAAGGACGTGTTGATTCCCACCGCCGGCCGCGCAGAATTCATCGTGAAGGCGCCTTCACGCGCCGTGAGTAAGGCCCGCCTGGTCACCCTGGCCATCAATACCGGGCCCGATGGCGACAGTGATCCGAAGCGAACGCTAGCCACGATCCAAACGGCCTCGGGGTTATCTCCGTTGGTGGCCGCGAACGACGCAACCGTCCCGGGGACCATTGGTCCAACATGGAAACAGCGCTTCGAGAACTTGGCGAAGGCGAGGGGGACTGCGCGGCGTGATCTCTATTTCTCAGAGAACAATCCGCTCTCGCAGTTTTTCATCACCGTGAACGGAGCAACGCCAACACTGTTCGATCCCAACAATCCGCCGGCCATCGTCACCACGCAGGGATCGGTGGAAGACTGGACGATCGAGAACCGCACCTTGGAGGATCATGAATTTCACATCCACCAGATTCACTTCATGGTGCTCTCGCAGAACCACTTCAAGGTGAACGGCAGCCAACCGGATGCAAGCATCCAAGGGCAGTTCCTGGACACCATCCAGGTTCCTTTTTGGGATGGCAACCCGAAACATCCATTTCCCAGCGTCACGGTTCGGATGGACTTTCGCGGGCTCGATATCGGCGACTTCGTCTACCATTGCCATATCGCGGAGCACGAAGATGACGGGATGATGGCGATCGTTCGCGTCACCCGGGCTTTCGCTTCGACCAAGTCAACCGGTTCACCAGGAGCACCTGCTCAGGCCAGGCTCGCACGGGGAAAATAGGCGCGAGTACGCGCAGGCGCGGCGGGCGCGCGCGTCAGCTAGTCGATCGCCAGGCTGGCGAAGGAGACCAGGGAATCGGTCTGCGGCTCGAGCGCGATGTCATAATGCAACAGGCGCGCGGGGCGGCCGCTCAGCAGCTCGAGCTGCGTGTACATCGGGGCCAGCCCGCAAATCTTGCGCTGGTCGCCTTCGCGCGCGATGTCGGCGAAGAAGCCGCCCGGGTCGCCGACCTTGATGGTCTCGATGAGCGCCAGGTCCTCGCGCCGCACGCGCTCGGTCACGCTGCCGTCGACGCCGAACGAGTCGCCGAATTTGCGCCCGACGTGGGCGAAGTCGACGCCGGCCAGGATCAACACCCGGCGCCGCTCTGCCGCAAGCTCCTCGCGCAGCGCATCGAGAAAGCGCGCCACGCGCGCATTGCGGGTCGGGCGCTCGCCCTCGCGCACCATATGATGGAAGGAGCTGACCAGGATAGGCGCCACCTGGTAGCCGTCCACACCCAGCGCCCAGGCCAGAAAGAGCGCCTGGAACTCGATCGAATGTTCGCTGCGATGGAGCATCTCGTCGGCGAAGAGATCGCCGCCACGCGCGCCAGCGTAGCGCGCCGCAAGCCGCTCGACGAAGCCGCGATCGGTCGGCACCGCGCCGAGCGGAGTAAGGTAGTCCTTGCCCGTGGCGCTGAACAACTCCGGCCCGGTGCCGTAGTGCGAGGTCCCGAGGATGACGATCAGCTCGGGGCGCTGATGCCGGCGCAGCTCGTTGTAAGCCCAGGCGTACGCCGCGGCGCCGCGGCGCGGATCGATATGCGGCGCGATGAGCCCGGCGAGACCTTCGGCGGCCGCGGACGGAGCCGACGCCGCAAGCGCGTCGCGTCCGGGCGCGTTGGGACGCTCGAAGAACGACTCTATCTCGGCGCGCAGGCGTGACGGCTCGGTCTCGTAACACAGCCCCGCCAGTGCCGCCGCCCGAGCCGGCTTGTGGCGGAACTCCTCGCGCGCGTCCCGCTGCCGGTCAGCGAAGGCTGGCGAATCGAGAAAATGAGCGCGGTCGAGTGCGGCGACCAGCTCGCGGACTTTCTCGGACGGGATGACCTCGCCGAAGCGATGGCTGAACGCGGCCTGCAAATCGAGTATCGAGTTGGTCCCGTCGAACAGCGTCACCAGAAAATACGCGCCCATCCCTAGCATGATCGGCTCGGGCGCGAGCCCGGAGGGATCGCGCAGACAAATCAGCGTCTGATCCTGCTGCTCCATCGGAAAGGCTTCGACCGGGCGAATTATCGGCTTGTCCATCGATCTGCGGCTCCGCGATTGCCTGTGGCAGCGATTCTTTGTGACGAAGCGAGCGGCGCGGCGCAAGCTGCCATCAAGTATAATGAGCGGCGCATTTGCGGATGGAAAGCCCAGCACCACATTACAGGCGGTATTGAACGATGCCGCGCAGCAAAAGTCGCGGCAAGCAGGTCGTGCGCGAACGGCGCGGCGTAAAGGTTAGCGCGACGCGCTACCGGGTATGCCGGACGGCGGCGCTCGCGGCCGGCGAGTCGCTGAAATTCATGCTGCCGGTGCGCGGCGCGGACGAGGAGTGCTTCGTGATCAACTTCCACGGCCATTTCCACGCGTACGTCAACCGCTGCCGTCACGTGCCGATGGCCATGGACTGGATCGACAATCAGTTTTTCGCCGAGCAGGGGCGCTATCTGATGTGTCAGACGCACAACGCCTACTTCGAGCCGGCGAGCGGCGAATGTATCGCCGGCCCGGCCAGCGCTTGCGGTAAATTTCTCTACCGCGTGCCACTCGAGATCGACGACGGCGTCATCTATGCACGCCCGCCCGAACAGGAGTTCGACGACTAGCGGCCGCGATGAGCCCTCGTGAGTGCCCTCGCGAAACCTAAAGAGTGGCGCGGAGATATTAGCCGCAAAGCTCCAATAGTTGCGCAGGATGAAGAGTTTCTGATATTAGCAAACCACACGGCCGCTTGAACCGAAGAGGATTAACAACGATGAGAGCTTGGAAATCCTGTAAGTTGGCGATGCTGGGCGTAGCAGGAGTCTGCGCCGCCGGCATCTATTCGGCCCCGGCGTTCGCGCAATCGGGGATAACCGCGCCACCGCCGGCCACGCACAAGTTCCGCAAGGAAGACGTGTTTACCACCATGACCAAGGTCTCGCGGGACGTATGGCGGGCGAAAGTCTCCGGTGCCAGTGCGCAGCACATGCAGGAACTGTTTCTCGACGGCCAGCGCGCCTACTTCAAGGGCGACTATGATTCGGCAATGAGCGACTTTATGGCCGCCGAGAAAATCTACAAGAAGTATCCGAACGTGGTAACGCCGGATTAGTTCGCCGGCGCCCGCGTCATCCCGACCGGCGATTCTGTTCGTGACCGCGAAGCGTCCGGCTGCGTCGACGCAGCGAGACGCGCTCCGGTTTCTCTCGACGCAAAGATGCGATGCGCGCGCATCGCGCTCGACACCACATCTCGCTCGGGATCGGATCTAACGGAAATCGTACAGAGATGATGGATAGGCGCGACGCGCAGGTGCGCGACGCTCACTCGTATTCGTCGCCGAAATGCGCGCGCACGATGCGCGCCTTCAAATACTCCAGCGTGCCCAGGTCTTCGACGATGTCGCCGCCGGTGTCGTAAAAGAACAGCTCACCGTTCTTGGTGCGTCCGACCGCGATGATCCATTCGAGCTCATCGCGATCCTCGAGCAGATAGTTGATGGTTTGAGCGACGCCACGGCCCGGAATGATGGTAATTTTTGGCCGCGGCGGCTTTTCCTTTTCCTGCTTGGGCATCGCTTTGCTGACCCTCTGCTGGGTGGAAAAACGCCGGGTCGACAGTCCAGCTTAGGAACGGGTTAACGCCGAAGTCAATACCGCATGCGCCACGACCTCGGCATGATGCGTGTTGGGAAAAAAATCGAACGCGCGCAGCGCCGCGATCCGGTAGCCGCCAGCGCACAGCGCTTGCAGATCGCGCGCCAGCGTCGCCACGTCGCACGAGACATAGACCACCTGCGCCGCACGCATCCGCAAAAGCGGTTCGATGAGAGAGTGCGCGCCGCTGCGCGGCGGATCCATGATCACCAGGTCAGGCCGGTAACGCGCGCGTAACAGAAACCGCGCCAGCTCGGCCGCCTCCATCGCCGCGAACTCCGCCCGCTTAAATCCCAACCGGGCCGCGTTGCGCGCGGCCGCCGCCACCGCCAGCGCCTCGGCGTCGACGCCCATCACTTCCGCGCCGCGCCGCGCCGCGGGCAGGCTGAAATTGCCGGCGCCGCAGAACAGATCGAGCACGCGCGCGTCCACGCCCGCCCCCGCCATCTCCATCACGGCGGCGACCAGCTTCAGGTTCTGCGCACGATTGACCTGGCTGAAAAGATCGGCGTCGACCTCGAGTTCGAGCCCGGGCTCGAGCGCGACCGCGATCGAAACTTCGCCGATCACGTCGCGCGCGCCTCCCGCACGCAGCACCACGCCCGCAAGTCGCGCGTCGCGCTCCACCAGCCGGCGCGCGCGCCCAAGTACGGCGGCGCCGGGCGGCCGCGCCAGATGCGCGACCAGCACTTCGCGGCCGCGATCGGTGACGACCTCGACCTCTTCGCACTCGATCGCGGCCGCGAACTCGCGCGGCATCCGGATTTCCGCCGCCGCCACCATGCACTGCTCGACTTCGACCAGCCGGCGGCTGCCCGTTTCATAAAATCCCAGCCGCCCGCCGCGGCCGACTTTGAACCTGACGCGCGCACGATAACCGAACTCGGCCGGCGCCGGCTCGACGACGGTTGCGGGATCCAGTTGCAGGCCAAGCGCACGATTGAGCGTCGCCGCGATGACCTCAGCTTTGAACCGCGCCTGGGCGGGGTAGGCGATTTGCTGCCAGTCGCATCCGCCGCAGCGCGGCAGGTACGGACACGGCGGCGTACGGCGCGCGGCCCCCGCCTTGAGCACCTGCTCGACGCGCGCGACAAGATAGCCGGCACGCTCCTGGATGATCGTAACCTCGAGCAAGTCGCCGGGCGCCGCGTTGGGCACCATTACGGCCTTGCCGTCGAGCCGTCCGACCCCGAACGGCCCGAATGTCATCGCGGTAATCTCGACCTGTGCCATCGATGAGCAGCACGCACGCGGCGCAGGACGCGCGGGTGCGCCTTCGATGTTAGCGGATAAACCGAGAGAATTCCGGTGGCCGGCGCCGGTATAGCCGCACACGCGGGACGCGACTTATAATGTTTGGTTGGGGTGCGTTTCGCCCCTGCAACTTAGCTACTTAGATCTTCCAGGTGACAGCGTTGGCCAGCGAAGCACAATCGCATACGACCGTCTCGGATGCCGCGCGCGAGCACGCGCGGCGGCTGGAAATTTTCGCCGACCGCCTGTTCAGCGAACTGGCGCCTGATCTCGCGGCGCGAATATCTGCTGCGCGGCGTGCGCAGCTCAGCGCGGAAGCGCTGGAGTTTTTCTCGCTGCGCGCCGAACCGATCAAAGTTCGCGTCGTGATCGCGCCGCCAAGCGATGGCGGCGGCGGTTTCGCCGAGACGGTGATGCGGGACTGCCCGTTCATCATCGACAGTATGCTCGAGTACTTCCATCACCTGGGCATCGACGCCGGCCTGCTGCTCCATCCGGTGCTCCTGGCCGCGCGCGACGCCGCGGGCCGGTTGGTGTCACTCGAAGGCGTCCGGGCCACCGAGCAGCCGGAATCTTTCGTCCATCTTGAACTGCGCCTGAACGGCGGCGCGCACGATCCGCAGCGTATCTCCGAGGGCCTCACGGGCGTGCTCGAGCAAGTGCGGTCGGCAACCGGCGATTTCGACGCGATGATCGCGCGGGCGCTGGAGATTTGCGAGGAGACCGCGGCGCAGCGCGAGCTGGTCGAAGTACGTGACTTGTTGCGATGGCTCATCGGCGGCGGCTTTGTCTTTCTCGGCTACCGGCACTACCGGGTCGGCGACGATGGCGGCCGCCGCACGCTCGAGGTCGACGCTGACTCCGGGCTCGGCTTGCTACACGACTTCAGCCGCTCGCGTTACGCGCGTCCAGTCGATCTCAAGGCGCTCGAACCCGACCACCAGAAGATGCTCTTCGAGGGCCCGGCGCTAATCATGGGCAAGACCCATACCATGTCGCAGGTCCATCGCCGCGGCCTGATGGACGACGTCACCATCCGGCGCACCGGTCCCGACGGACGTGTGGCAGCCTTCGATCGCTTCGTCGGCCTGTTCACCTCCAAGGCCTACGCCGAAGAGGCACAGCACATCCCGGTGCTGCGCGCCAAGCTGCGCGACGTGCTCGAGGCCGAGCATGCCGCGCCCGGCTCGCACAACTACAAGGAGCTGGTGACGGCGTTCAACAGCTTTCCCAAGGAGGAACTGTTCCGCGCGCCGGTCGGAGACCTGCGCGAGCAGCTCCATCTCATCCTCGATCTCAAAAACGAAGCCGCCGTCCGCGTGAGCACGCACTACGACCCGGTGCGCGACAACGTCGTCACGCTGGTGGTCCTGCCGCGCGAGACTTTCTCGGCCGAGGTGCGCAAGCGGATCCAGCAGGCGCTGGGCCGCATCCTCGACGGCAAGCTGGTTTACTACTACCTCGCGATGGGAGAGGGCTACAGGGCGCGGATGCACTTCTGCTTCGACGCTGCGCCGCCCTCGGCCGCGCAGCTGCGCGCGATGGAGACCGAGGTCTCGCAGCTCGCACGCACGTGGGAGGATCGGCTGCGCGAGGAACTGGTCGAGCGCTTCGGCGAACGGCGCGGACACGCGCTGGCGCAGCGATGGCTCGGCGCCTTCACTGTGCATTACAAGGCCAGTACCGCGGCCGCGCGGGCAGCGAGCGACATCGAGCGAATCGAAAGCCTGCTCGACAACGGCCAGAGCTTCAACGTCGAATTGGCACGCCAGAGCGGCAGCGGCAACGGCGCGGCCGCGGCTGCCAGCGAGCTGCGGATGTTCGAGGTCGGCGAGTCGCTCCGGCTGAGCGACGTGATGCCAATGCTGTCGAACTTCGGAATCACCGTTATCTCCGAGCAAGCCGACGAGCTGCGTATCGACGCTGCCGGCACGGCGGTGCGCGCTTTCGTCCAGGCGTTTCGTGTGCAGGACGCTCACGGCGTGGCGCTGGAGGGCACGAGCGGCGCGGCGATGGTGGCCGAGGCGCTGACCGCGGTGCGTAGCGGGCGGACCGAGGACGGCCCGCTCAACGCGCTGGTGCTTCAGGCCGGCCTGGGCTGGCGTGAGGTCGCGCTGCTGCGCGCCTACGTGGCGGCGGCGTTCCAGATGCGGCTGGCGCCGGCGCTTCCGGCGTTGCGCCGCGTGCTGCTGGTGAATCCGAAGCTGGCGCAGATGCTGGTCGGGATGTTCCGGTTGCGGATGGATCCGGCGGGACCCGGGAGCGGCGACGCGCGCTACGCCGGGTTGCGCGCGGCCTATCTGGAAGCGCTCGGCGCGGTCGACAACATCGCCGACGACCGCCTGGCGCGGGCGCTGTTGGGGATGCTCGAGGCGACGGTGCGGACCAACTATTTTCGCGAGCCGCCCGCGCCTTACATCACGCTCAAGTTCGAGAGCGCGCGCATCCCCAATCTGCCCGACACGCCACCGCTCTATGAGATCCACGTCGACAGCCCGACGATGCAGGGATGTCATCTGCGCGCCGGGCGCATCGCCCGCGGCGGCATCCGCTACAGCGATCGGCCCGAGGACTTCCGCACCGAAATTCTCGACCTGATGAAAACCCAGACGGTCAAAAACGCGATCATCGTGCCGACCGGCGCCAAGGGCGGCTTCATCGTCAAGCCGCGCCCGGGCCGCGCGACCACGCACGACGACGTGGTCGACGCCTACAGGACGCTCATCCGCGCGATGCTCGAGCTGACCGACAACTTGGCCGGCGGCAAGACCGTGCATCCCAGCGCGGTCAAAGTGCTCGACCAGGACGGTCCCTACCTGGTGGTGGCGGCCGACAAGGGCACGGCCGCGTTTTCCGATCTGGCCAACGCGATCGCGGCCGAGCACAACTTCTGGCTGGGCGACGCTTTCGCCTCGGGCGGCCGCCACGGCTACGACCACAAGGCGCTCGGCATCACCGCGCGCGGTGCGTGGGAGTCGGTCCGCTGGCACCTGCGCGAGATGGGAATCGACCCCGCGCGCGGCGCGCCGATCACGATGGTCGGAATAGGCGACATGTCGGGCGACGTGTTCGGCAACGGACTCCTGCAGTCGGACAACCTCAAGCTCATCGCCGCGTTCGACCATCGCCACATCTTCATCGATCCCGACCCCGACCCGAAGGTGAGCTTCGCCGAGCGCAAGCGGCTGTTCGAGCTGCCCTCCTCGCAATGGTCGGATTACAACCCGGCGCTGATCAGCCCCGGCGGCGGCGTCTTTCGCCGCGGCGCCAAGACCATCGCGCTCAGCCCGCAAATCCGCCGCGCCCTCTCCTGCACGGCCGAGGTGCTCGACAGCGACAGCCTCATCCAGGCCATCCTGCGCGCGGACGTGACCCTGCTCTACAACGGCGGCGTCGGCACCTACGTGCGCGCCAGCGACGAACGCGACACCGAAGTCGGCGACCATGCCAACAACGCCTGCCGCATCGCGGCCAACGAACTGCGCGCCAAGGCGGTGGCCGAGGGCGGTAACCTGGGCTTCACCCAGCGCGCGCGCATCGAGTACGCGATGGCCGGCGGACGGATCAATACCGATGCGATCGACAACTCGGCCGGCGTCGACACCTCGGACCACGAGGTCAACCTGAAGATCCTGCTCCAGCCGGCGCTGAGCGGCGGGCGTATCGATTTCGAGCGGCGTAATCGAGCGCTCGCGGCCGCCGCCGGCGAGGTCGCCGCCCTGGTGCTGCGCGACAACCGCGATCAGGTGGTGCTGCTGAGCCTCGAGCAGTTGCGCGCCCGCACCGATGCCAAGGAATTCCGCGACCACTTGAGCATGATCGAGCAGCGCGGCGCGTTGCATCGCTACGAAGCCGCACTGCCCAGTCACGAGGAGCTGCGCGATCGCCGCGGCCGCTTCGCCGGCTTGACCCGCCCCGAACTCGCCGTGCTGAGCGCCTATACCAAGATCGATCTGTTCACGCAGCTCGAGAGCTGCGCCCTGCCCGGTGACGCCTATCTGACCGAACGCTTCCTGGTGCCCTATTTCCCGGCTTCGATCGCGCGCGAGTTCGCCGCCGAAATTCCGCGACACGGGCTGCGGCGCGAGCTTATCGTCACCCGGCTGGTCAACGAACTGGTCGATCTGATGGGCGCAAGTTTCGTCTTCCGCCTCACGCGCAGTCATGGCGCGCGCACCGAGGACGCGGTCCGTGCGTGGATCTTCGCCGAGGGCGTGCTTGACCTGGTCGATGAGGCCGAAGGGCTGCGCGCCGGCGCCGGCGAGCAGGGCGCAGAGGCCGAGCTGGCCGCGCTGCTGGCGCTGGAGGGCGCCGCGCGGCGGGCCTGCGGATGGGCGATCGCCGGGCTGGAGGCGGACGTATCGCTCGGCGACGCAATCGGGCGCTTCAAGCCCGGCTTCCAGAGCCTTTGTGGCGAGTTCGAGACGATGCTGGCCGACGACGAGCGCGAGCGTTTCGAACGTAGCTACCGGGAATTGCGTTCGACCGTCTACACCGAGCAGGTTGCCCACCGGCTCGCCCGGCTGAGCTTTGCCGATCATCTGCTCAACGTCTTGAGTTTGAGCTTCGCCCACGGCGCCACGCCCGTTGACTGTGCGCGCGCCTACTTCGCCCTGAGCCGGATAATCGAGTTCGCCACGCTCGAAAGAGCGCTCGAGGCGATCGGCACGGAGGATCGATGGGCGCGGCGAGCCGCCGAGGACCTCGGCGGCGATCTGCGCAACGCGCGCCTGGCGCTCTGCCGCGCGGTGCTCGTCGACCGCGAGGTCGCGCCCGCGGAAGCCGTGCGCGCCCTGCGCAGCGGACGCGAACGGCTATTCGATACGATGGCGGAGGTGATGAACGATTTGCGCACGCTGCCCACGGTCGGATTGCCGGTGCTGGAGGTGGCAATTCGCGCGCTGACGCGTCTCGCCCGCGCCGCCTCGGGCGCCGAGCCCGCCTAGGCGCTAACCGAAGGCAGCGGCGCGGTCGGCGGCAGCGGCGTCGCGCCCTTGAGCGCCGGCTGCTCGGCGGCGACCGCCCTCATGTCCTGGTACAGACGCAAGCCCGCTGCGAGCAGGAATGCGAGGGTCGCGTAGAGCACGGCCACCGCAAGCAGGTCGACCAGGAAAATCGAGGCCCACAGCGCGCCGGTTATCAGCCCCACCCATCCGGCGAGCAGGCTGACCCCGAAAAAGATTCCGCCCGCCCACGAATTGAAGCCCGACCAGACGGCGAGAAAGGCCACGATCCGCAACGCGACGCGGAAGAAACTCCCGCGCATCAGGTCGCGGCTGTACAGCAGCGCCGACCAGCCCCGGCGTCCGTCGAAAATCAGCGCGTACTGCGAAAAATATAGCCACACGTAGGCCAGAACACCCGGCACCACCAGCAGCACCGCTCCCACCGCGATCGCCAGCACCTGGAGCATGCTCACCCATACAAACGACCCCAGCAGACGCGCCGCCTCGCGATAGACCGCGATGCCTTCGTCGATCGGACGCGCCATCCGCTGCCCCGCCTGCATCCGCCTGAGCGCGCACAGGACGATCAGGTTGACGCCGACCAGCGTGATGAAGCCGTCGAGCAGATGCAGGATAGTGGTCATCCAGAAGGGAAACACCGGCTTGGGTTCGGCACGCGCAACCGGCGAGTAGGGCATCTGTACCGGCTCAACGAACGCGACACTGGTCACGCCAGGCTCGAAGGTCTGCACCACGGAATATTGGATGTTGAGCGCGTCGGGCAGTAGACACAGCGCGGAGGCCAGCGCCAGCGGCGCCAGCACCACGGCGACGATGATCCAGTTGCCGCGCAGGTCGTTGACCGCGTTGGCGAGATAAATGAAGCTCGAACGGAGCCGCGCTTGCGCCATCGCGCCATGAGGTTGGCATCCCGCGTGCGCCAAGACAAGTAACGCTACGACAGGGGGGCAGCTCGCATCGGGGCGGACGGCGAAACCGACGAGCGCTCAAAATCCCGCGCGCCGGTGCTATACTCGCTACGGTAACGGGCGAGTTAGCTTGCCCGCTATCTGGATTTGATTTCGATTTGTGGATAACGGCCATGGCTCAGGACGATCGCGCTGCCCTTATCGCTCACGAAAACCTGATGATCCGCAGGCTGCGGTTCCTGGTCGATCTCACCTTCGCGACCCTCGCCCAGGATAATTCGCTCACCCTCGATGAAGCCTGGGACCACGTCCGCGCACTCAAGGGCGCGGCGGTCGCGATGTTCCCCGGCAAAGAGATGACCTTCGACCTCGTCTATCTGCCGCGCTTCTCGCGCCTCCTCCAGGAGCGCTTCAACGCGAGCTGAGGCGCCTCGGCTCCCACGATGAAGCGATTGCGCGGCTTGATCGCACGGCCCGACGGCTCGATGCTGCCGGGCATCGTCGGCTTCGGCCAGACGATCGAATCGGTTGACCCCGCCGGCGGCGCCAACGCGACAGACTACATCGTACCCGGCTTCATCGACCTGCAGGTAAACGGCCGAGGCGCAATCGACGTGATGAACGCGTCGGCCGGCGAGTTGTGCGAGCTTTCCGCTGACCTTGCGCGCGAAGGCACGACGGCGTGGCTGGCGACTGCGATAACCTCTCCGCTCGCGCGAATCGAGGCGGTCGCCGCCAAAATCGCCGAGGCGGCCGCTGAGGCGACTGCTCAGACGGCCCGCGCCCGCGGCGCAATCCTGGGTATGCATCTTGAGGGGCCATTCATCTCGGCAGCGCGCCTCGGCGCTCATCCGGCGCTCAACCTTGAGCCTCGTGGCGATGCGCTCGAGCGCGTCGCGGCGATGCCCGCATTGCGGATGATAACGCTTGCCCCCGAACTCGATGGCGCACTCGAGGCCGTGGCACGGCTCAGCGTGCGTGGGATTTCGGTTTCGCTCGGTCATACCGACGCCTCGTTCGAGCAGGCGCAGGCGGCGGTCGGCGCGGGTGCACGGATGTTCACGCATACGTTCAACGCGATGGCGCCGCTTAACCATCGCCATCCCGGCGCGGCGGCGGCCGCGATGCTGCCGTCGCCCGCGTGGGCCGCGGTGATAGCCGACGCCGTCCACGTGCATCCTGCGATGCTGCGTCTGCTCTATCTGGCGCGCGGCGCCGGTGGAATCTGTCTTACGACCGACCGCGTCGCGACCGGCGCCGCAAGCGGCGCGTCCACCTTGTCGGCCGCGACCGTCGCGGGCGGTGCGGCGCGGATGCCCGACGGTCGTCTCGCGGGCAGTGTCATCTCGATGCTCGACGCGGTACGCACCATGGTCGACCAGGCCGGCGCCAGCGTCGGCGAGGCAGCGCTGATGGCGGCGACCAATCCCGCTCGCGTGCTGAGGCTCGGCGAGCGCGGCAAAATCGAGGCCGGTGCGATTGCCGATTTGCTCGTGCTCGGCCCCGGGCTAGAGTTGAAGACCGTGTTCATCGGCGGACGCGAGTTTGCCTGACCGCGGCGCGCGCGGCCACGCAGATCCATTTCGCAGGCAGGAACCGGAACCAGGATTAGCGATGCCACTTAACAGGGAATTCATCGGCCGCGAATACCCGCCGCTCAGTGCGACGGTGATGCTCGAAGCGCTCCAGAGCTATGCCCGCGCCTACAACGACGACAACCCGCGCTATTTCGACCCCTCCGCGCCCGGCGGAATCGTCGCGCCGCCGATGTTCGGCGTGGCCGTCACGTGGATGTCGGTGGTCGGCGCGGTTGGCGACCCGGAGTTGGGCGCGGACCTTCTGCGCCTGCTGCACTCCGAGCAGGACATGGAATTCATTGCTCCGCTTCGACCGGGCGACGAGATAACCACCGTCGCGAGGGTCGCCTCGATCGAGGCGCGGCCGGGCGGCGAGGCGATGTCGCTCGAGCTTAACTCTCGCAACCGCGCGGGCGCGCCGGTCCTGCGCACGCTTTTCGGGATCTTCATCCGCGCGGCGCGGCGCGACCGGAGCGCCGCCGGACGCACCGAGCGACCGGTGCCCCCGTCCGGCGATCCGATGTTCAGCGTCGAGCAGACCATCGATCGCGACCAGACCTTCCGCTATGCCGAGGCTTCGGGCGACCGCAATCCGATTCACGTCGATGAAACCGTGGCCAAGATGGCGGGGCTGCCGGGCATCGTCGTGCACGGGCTCTGCACGATGGCGTTCACCTCCAAAGTCATGATCGACGGCCTGTGCGAAGGCGATCCCACGCGTCTGAGACGATTGCGCGTGCAGTTCAGCCGCCCGGTTTTTCCCGGACAATCGATCACGACCAAGGTCTGGGCGATCGCGACCGACGGGGCCGACGGCGAGCGCGCGGGCCGCCACGCGTACGCGTTTGAAACCTACAACCCCGAAGGGATGGCGGTGATCCGGGGCGGAATCGCCGAGATCGCGCCCTAGCGCGCGTCGTTCCCGATGCCCGAGCGGCTGAGCGTCGGTCTTTCGCTGTCGCTTAGCGGCGCCTACGCCGCGATGGGCCGCCAGGCCGAAGCCGCGATCAAATTATTCGTCGACGATCTCAACGCGACCGGCGGCTTGCGCGTCGGCGGCCGCACACGCGAACTCGCGCTTAGTTGCCATGACGATCGGAGCGACGCGCGGCGCTGCGCGGAAATCTATTCCGCGCTCTGCGGCCCCGAGCGCGTCGACCTGCTGCTCGGCCCTTACTCGAGCCCCCTCGCGCGCGCCGCTGCGCCGATCGCGGAGGCGGCCGGGATGATGATGCTCAATCACGGCGGCGCCGACGACGGCCTGTACGCCAAGGGGATGCGAATGCTGGTGGGCGTGCTGAGTCCGGCAAGCGACTATCTCGTCGCCTTCGCGCAACTGCTGGTCGAACTCAAGTTCTGGCGCAAGCGCCTGGCGATCGTCACCGCCGCGACACCTTTCCCAAGTGACGTAGGCCATGGGCTCGAGCTAGCCTGTCATGAGCGGCGGGCGCGCCGCCACGGGGTGCGCGTGCGCCTGAAGTACCGAGGCGATTTCACTCACGCCGAAGCGCTGGCGCGTTTGCTGCCGGCGCTGAAGCGCAACCGCATCAACGCGCTTGCCGCCGCCGGCAGCTTCGCACAGGATGTCGCCCTGATGCGCGTGGTGGTCGCTTCCAATCTCAACATCCCGGTGCTCGGCTGCGTCGCCGCTGGCGTCCATCGCTTCGCCGAGGAATTGGGCGAGGACGCCGAGGGCATCGTGGGCCCCAGCCAGTGGGAGGAAGACGCGCAGATCGCCCCGGAACTCGGACCCCCGCCGCGCGAGTTCGCGCGGCGGATGCGCGCAACCGGCTATCGCGACTGCGACTATCCCGCGGCGCAGGTTTACGCCGCCGGGCTTATCGGATGCGCCGCGATACGCGAGTGCGATTCGCTCGACCAGCATCGCCTGCGCGACGCGATCGGTGAGATGCGCACCAGCACGCTCTACGGCGATTTTGCGATCGATCGCGTTAGCGGCCGCCAGATCGCGCACAAGATGCTGCTGGTGCAGTGGCACATGGGCCACAAGGTGATCATCGAACCGCAATCGCACACCGAGCTCGGCGCGATCGAGTTTCCCTCGGGATGGCGCCTGATCGTCGCCTCGATGCGCGGGCTCAAGTTAACCCTCGGCGGCGGCGCGCACGACGATGATGAATCGCGCCAAGATGAGCAGATCGAGCAAGACAAGGATGATGAGCATGATGATAAGTCATGATGCGAAATAATGAGGACTGTGAGGCCGATAGCTAGTGCCGCATCTCATTAGTAACTCGCATACGAAAGCCTGTCATGCTGAGCGCAGCGAGTCCGCGAGCGGAGTCGAAGGATCACGCGCGGCATCCCTTTGCCGCGTGATTTGCCGTGATTTTCCCGTGAAAAACCATCACGGCCGCAAAGATAGCGGCCGCGAGATTCTTCGCTGGCGCTCAGAATGACTACTGGGCCTCGGTAAAGGTATTCGCGGAATTACGTCGATGTGATTTTGCAAGATGCGCGCGGCCGCGCGATGAATCCCGAAGACTTGGTTGCAAACGACTGGTCACAACCGTAACAGCGCTGACCGCGCTCGATCGCGGATGCCTGCCGCCGCTTTATCCTGCCGCTCGGGCCCATCGATCAGCTGATCGCCACCGGCGGCGGCACGCGCAATCCGGCGTTGATGAAAATGATCGCCGCGGAGCTTCCCGACGTCGAAGTGGTAACCGCAGAGCACGTGGGCGTCGACGGTGGCGCACTGGAGGCGGTTGCGTTCGCGATTTTGGCCTACCAGATGCAGCGCGGGTTGCCGGGCGACATCCCGAGCGTCACCGGCGCGCGCACTCCCGCGATCTGGGCAAGATGACTCTCCCACCCTAGACGAGTGCGCAGAGGGGAAAACCGCTGAAAATCGTAAGATTTCTTGGTCAGACTACAGATATAAATTGCCTGCGCGGAATATACCCCTCGAACTACACATAATGTATACTTGAAATTGGAAGGGCCGGGGGTTAGGCAGACCCGAACTTGGAACGTTCAGTGCTGCCGCCCTCGGCCTTCGTGCGTCAATCCCAGCTCTGGAGAAGCTGACCCTGACCATCCATATGTAGCAGGTTCGACACCCTTATGCGAACATTAGCCACCAATTTCGCACAATTGCGCCGTGATAATGAAATACTGTTCTATCAATTCTGATAAGTCCTTGATTCGATTAAAGTTCTAATAATCGTCGAATTCGGTTCAGTCTGAACAAGTGTTTGTTAACGATTTAAAATGACGTTTGCCTATAGACTTGCCATTAAAGTATTTATGAAACATCTAGCCATTTTTTGCTATGGCGGCGCCGAGACTGCAACACGCTATGAATCACCTGAAGTACTGGCAAGCTGACCCTTCCGCCCGCGCCGCGCTGACGGGTCATACGAGCTGAAGGGCCATGCGAAGAAACGGCGACCAGCCACATCAGATCATCCTTGAATCCTCAGGCGGCGGGACGCCGGCTTTCGCTGCCGACTCCAGCGCCGCGGCACGGAAAATCCCGTGTGCCATGGTCGACGTCGATTCGGCGGCGCGCGCCGCGTAGATCCGCATCCGGGCCTCGTGCGCCGCGCGATCATCGGGCGCCGCCGCCACCGCCCAATCGATAAGATGCGCCGCGAGCGCGAGGTCGCCCGCCGAGAGTTTCTGCAGCGCGCGGCCGAGCAATACGTCGGCGCCACCCGCCATCGCGGCTATTTCGGCGGCTTGCGCGTGATGCGGCGCGGGCTTCAGATGCGACGCGATGCCGTCGAACCATCCCCCCTCCAGCCGCCACACGTTGCGTACGATGAAATCCGGCTCGTCGTAGACGGGTTGCAGGTACGGCTTTTCGGCAAGCGCGGCGGGCGGCTTCACACTGTGCACGATGTCGTCGAGCGGCGCGCCCTCGTTCATCATCTTCACGGTCTGGTCGTATAGGCTTTGCAGATATTCCGCCGTGTCGTTGAGGACTTGACGCACGCGGATCGAACCGAATACGGGAATCCCGTGGCCGGGCAGCAGCACCTCCGCCCCCGTTTTGGCCATCGCGCGCAGGGCCTCCGCCCATTCGCGCGCGTAGCGCTGCGCCTTTTGCGGATTGCCGGCGTTGGGCGCCGCCCAGATCACGAAGTCGCCGGTCAGCAGCACCTTGCGGCTTGGAATGAAGACCCAGCAATGGTCATCGGTCTCGCCGCGCGCGTGATGGCATTCGAAGCGCCAGGTTCCGGCGACCACGTTAAACTGATGATCGAAGTAGGTGTCGGGATAGACGTACTCCTCGGGCCATCGGGTCGGCACGCCGAACTGCCGCGAGTTGATAATGCTGTTGTAGCCCGCGGTGCGCTTGTACCGATCGAAACGCGCGGCGACCGCGCGGTGGCCGACGACGCGCGGGCGCGCCCGGCGATGCTGTTGCGCCTCGGCCGCGAACGCCGTCATCCCTCCGGCATGGTCGACGTGGCCGTGGGTGTAAATCGCGGTGTTGATCCGATCCGGCGACCATCGGCGCACCATCGCGACCGTCTCGGCCTGGTTGTGATGCCCACCGGTGTCGACCAGCACGAGGCCATCTTCAGTCTTGATCGCCGTGAAATTCGCGAACCATCGCCAGAACATCACGCCCGTCGAGATTTCCTCCGACTCGCCAGTCGGGGTCAACGGATGGCGCTCATGAACCGAAAGCTCGCCGCTCAAAAGTTTTTCCGACTCTTCCTTGAATCCCATCTTCTATATGCTCCGCGCGAATTATCGGCGCACCACGCCACCTGCCGCAACCGCTTACGCAAAAGCGATGAGTTGCAGCGGGCGCGGATAAAAAGTAAGATTTTTCTGGGTTTTTCCTCGCCCCGTGACGGCACCGCGGACGGATAATCTTGTTCACAGGCATCATCGAAGACCTCGGCACGGTCGAAGAAATCAAGCGCACTGACAAAGGCGCGTTGGTGAGCCTCGGCACCGCGCTGCCGCTCTCGCGAATTTCGATCGGCGATTCGATCGCGGTCAACGGCGCATGTCTAACCGTGGTCAAAAAACGGCGCGGCGGGCCACGCGGCAAGATCGCGGGAATCGTCGCAATGGACGTCTCGGCCGAGACGCTGCGGCGCACGACGCTGGGGACGCTGGCCGCGGGCGACCGGGTCAACCTCGAGCGCTGTCTCACGCTGGATAAACTGCTTGGCGGACATCTGGTTTCGGGCCACGTCGACGGTGTGGGCAAGATCGTCGCGATAACGCCCGAGGGCGACTCGAAGCTGTACACATTTGAAGTTCCGTCGGCGCAGGTGCGTTACCTGGTTGAGAAGGGCTCGGTAGCGATCGACGGCGTGAGTCTTACCGTGTTTGCGATTACCGGCCGGCGCTTCACGGTTGCGTTGATCCCGCACACGCTCAAGCTGACCACGCTGGGGCGCAAGGGGCCGGGCGCCGCGGTCAACGTCGAGAGCGACATGCTGGTCAAGTATGTCGAACGAATTCTCGCGGGACGCAATAACGGAGCCGCGCACAAGACCTCGCGCCGACCCGCCGAGACTGCGCTCGTCCAGACTGCGATCGCTAACAAGACCGCCGGCGCGCCGCTCCGCGCCCGTGGCCGGGGAGTAGCGTCATGAGCCTGATGCAGATACCGCGCAAGATCGAGTACGCGCTGAGGGCCATGATCCATCTCGCGGACCATCCCGAAGGCGTGGCACGCGGCACCGAGATCGCGCACGACGAGCAGATTCCCAAGTACTACCTGGAGAAGGTGATCCGCGACTTGATGCATCGCGGACTGGTACGCGCGCGGCGCGGACCCGGCGGCGGCTATCAGCTCGCGCGGCCCGCCGACGGGATCACTTTCAAGGACGTTATCGAGGCGGTCGAGGGACCGATCACGCTCAACGTATGCGTCGACGGCTCCAGTTCGTGCGCCTTGCAGCCGACCTGCCGGATGTTCCGCGTGTGGGAGGAGGGACAGCGCGTGCTGCTCGAGATTTTCTCGCAAACCACGCTCAAAGAGATCGCCGCTTCACGTCCCGCGCCGATGCGCCTGGCACGGGTCCCGCTGGTCGCCGTCGCCGACAAGGAAGCCGCGGCCGTCAAGGCCTGAGCGCCGGCAACCCCGCCGCCGTTCGCCTATTTCCGCCGCCATCATCGACGCCGTCGCCGCCATCACCGACAACATCATCTCCGACACTATCGACGACATTATCTAATTGATCGCCGGCAAAGAATCGATGAACGAACCTCCGGACGAGTCGGCCGCGGGCGGCGCCGCGCTGTTCGACGAGAAGTCCTTCTACCTCGAAGAATTCTACGGCAAGAGCCTGCTGTTCGCGCTGATTCCGCCGAGCGGCGAGCGCCTGGGCGAACTCGACTCACTGGTGCGCACGCTGCGTGAGCTGCACCGTCATCAGACGCGATGCATCGCGATCGTCTCGGCCGACGCGCTCGCGCGGGTGATGCGCCGGCTGGGGCGGCTCGCGCCCAGGGCGGAGCCTCCGGTCTTCAATCCCGGCGCAGGGCTGCGCTCGCGCCCCTACCCGCCCGACTCGGCGGTGGCGCAAATCTGGCGCGCGCTGAGCGCAGGATCGATCGTGGTGGCGGCGGCGGATACCAAAAAGCCGGCCGATTTCACCGTCTTCGCGCAGGAGTTGGCGAGCCGGCTGCGCGTCTTCAAGCTCATCCTGCTCGATCGCCAGGGCGGTCTGACCGGCAGCGGCGGCGAGCGGATGTCGTTCGTCGAAGTGGGCAAGATTGGCACGGCGGTGCGCAAGCAACGCACTGCGCGGCGGCGTGCGGAATTGCGCGCGGCCGCCCGCGCGCTTCGCGACGGAGTGGGATCGGTAAACCTGGTCGCGCCGCGCGGCGTCTACGACGAGCTGTTCAGCTTCATCGGTACCGGCACGCTCTTCACCGAACGCCAGTACGGCTTCGTGCGGCCGATTTCGATCGACGACTTCGAGGAGGTCGAAGCATTAATCCTGCGCGGCCAGCGCGAAGGCCATCTGCTGGCGCGCTCGCGCGAGGAGATCGCGCAACTGCTGCCGTCATGCTTCGGTTACCGCGTCGGCGACGAGCATCTGGCCGGGGTTTGCTCGCTGCTCACCGAGCGCTACCATCGCGAGCGCGCCGGCGAAATAACCGCGCTCTACACGCTGACGCGGTTTGCCGGCGAGGGCGTCGCGGTCGAGCTGGTCAAACAGATCCTGAACGAGGCGCGCGAGCGCCCTTTGCGCTACGTCTTCGCCTGCACCTCGGAGGAGCGGGCGGCGAAGTTTTTCGCCCGCCTGGGATTTCGCCTGGTCGGGCCGCGCGACATCCCGCCGGCCAAATGGCGCGGCTACGATCGGGCGCGGATGTCGCGCCTGGAAATTTTCCGCTACGACCTCGCCTGAGCCGCGCACCGCACCATGAAAACTCCTTCTGTCACCGGGGGCGCTACCGTTCCTGCGCCGCCGCGCCAGACGATGGTCACGCGATGGCATCTGGCCGCCGCCGCGGTGGTACTCGTGACCGCCGCGCTCGTGCTGCATCGGCTCGGCGCCGCCGAGGTATGTGGCGCCAACGAGGCTATCGAGGGCGTCTTCGTCCAGCAGATGGTCGAGCACGGAGTGCTGCTCTTCCCGCTGGAGAATGGCAGCGCGCCGATGTACAAGCCGCCGCTGTTCCATTGGACCGCCACCGGACTCGACCGGATCGGCCGCGTCAACGAGGTAAACGCCTTCAATCTGCGTCTGCCGTCGGCGCTCTACGCGATTGCGGGAGTGGCGCTCACGATCGCGTTCGCATGGGGGCCGCTCGGCGAGGGCGGCGCGATACTCGCGGGGCTGATTTTAGCCGGCTCGTACCAGTACGTGAGCGAGGGGCGGGTCGGACGGGTCGATATGACGCTGTGCTTTTTCGAGACGCTCGCGATGATGAGCTGTCTGTGGATGCTGGCTGGAATACCGCCTGCGTCCGCGGCTCCTGCTGCTTCCACTGCTTCCACTGGAGGACCGGCGGCTGGCCATGTGGCGTTGCGATACCTGTTTGCGCTCGCGCTCGGCCTCGGCGTGCTGGCCAAGGGACCGGTGGCGATAATTCTGCCGCTCGGCGCTATCGGCGTGTTCCTGCTCCGGGAGCGCCGCTTCGGCGAGCTGCGTGACCTGTTCACACCCGGCAGCCTGTTGGTCGCGATCGTGGTGAGTCTCGGATGGTACGTCGCGTGCGCGATGGGGCGGCGTTACGGATTCCTCGGACGCCAACTCGAAAGCGAAAACTTCGGCCGCTTCTTCGGCGCGCTGGGTTTCATGGCCCCGTGGTACTACCTCAAACCGATCCTGTTGAACTCGGTGCCGCTGAGCCTGCTCGTACCGCTCGCCGCGGCCGCGGCGCTCCGCCGGCCGCCCGACGCGGCGCAAGCCGCCTCGAGCGTCGAGTTGCGCCAGCAACGCGCGCGTTTTGACGCCCGCCTGCTGGCAACCTTCTGGCTGCTAAGCGTGGTCTTTTTCACCGTCGCCGCCTACAAGCGGCGCGCCTATCTGCTACCGCTATGGCCGTCGTCGGCGTTCCTGCTGGCTTGGGGAGCGGACGAGCTGGCGCGGCGAAGCCGATGGGGCCATCTCGCGCGCCGTGCGCTGGTCGCGCTGTGCGCCGGGCTGATGGTGTTTAATTTGGTCTATCTGCCGCGCCACGAAGTCGCCGAATGCGAGGGCGGGTCATTTCAGACCGCGGCGTCGCAGATCAATCGCACGGTCGGAAGCGATGAGCCGCTCTACCTCTATGGCTTTGGCGACGATCCGGCCCCGCTGCTCTTTTACCTCGACCGCGATGCTCCCCGGGTCGAGGGCAAACTGGGCGACGCGCCGCCGGGATATGTGATCGTGCCCGAGCGCGTGTGGGACGAGCACGAGAGCGAGGCACTCGACTTGAAGCCGGTGCTGAACGTCGAGGCCGGCGGCGACAAACTACTGCTGCTCCGGCGCGGCGGCGCGATCGGGATGGCGGATCGGACGCCACCTCTTCCGCAGCTCTCTTCTTTTGTCATCCAGAGCGAGCGTCGCGCGAGTCGAAGGATGACGGAGGACGGCTTTCTTCGAGATAGAATCGATCGCTGCATGTAAGGAGGGCACCGCTTCGTGGACAAGATGCATTTCACCCGGATGGACCAGGGCAACGACGAGGATTTCCAAATCCTCAAGCGGGTCCACGAGCAAACCCTCGCCGATCTGCCGGACCGCCTGATCGCGATGGTCAACGACCTCTCGGGCGATCAGGCCTATAATCTGAACCGCCGCGGTCACAGCCTGCAGGCCGCCACCCGCGCGATGCGTGACGGCGCCGACGAAGAGTTGATCGTGGTTGCCCTGCTCCATGACATCGGTGAGTCGCTCGGCCCGATGAATCATGGCGAGATCGCGGCTTCGATCCTCCGTCCCTTCATTTCCAGCGATCACTACAATCTGCTCAAGTATCACGGCCTCTTTCAGACCTATTTCTACGCGAGGCATCTGGGACTCGATCCCAACGCGCGCGACCAGTTCAAGCACGAGTCGTGGTATAAACTCACCGTGGATTTTTGCGCGAAGTATGACGAGCTTTCTTTCGATCCGGCCTATCCCAACGAGCCGATTAGCACGTTCGTCCCGATGGTGCATCGGGTACTGAACAAGCCGTGGGTTCCGCCGGGAAAAGCGGACTGACTATCGGCGCTGCAATACCGGACCTAAAATACGGGCTAAAATACGGGTATGATGTCGGCGGCCGTGATGTTGCCGACGTCTACGCCCTCAATGTCGAGCTCCGGGATCGCCGGGAACTTGATCCCCCAATCGCCCACCACCTTGCGCACCTTGGCAATCGCCATGCGCCAGTTTTCCGCCTGGTCGTCGTAGCTCAGCACGCCGAGCCCGGCCTGCCGCGCATACTGCATCAGCGCGCGATGGTTGGGCAGGAAGTACTCCGGCAGCTCCCAGAACATATTGGGCGGCTCCCACAGGATCATCGAGAGGAACACGAAGCCTGCGCGCAACTGCTTGGTGATGAGGTTCTTGTAGTCCTCGGTCAGCCCCGGCCAATCGTCCTCGAGCATCTTGAGGCAAATCGCCAGGTGACGGCTTTCGTCCTGGCCGACCCTGGTGAAGACTTCCTTGAAAACCGGCAGCGTGGTGCGCCGCGACATCCCGTAAAACAGCGTCGAGGCCGCGACCTCGCCCAGCAGGAACGAAGTGAACAGCACCGAGAGCGGATACTTGTCGATCGAGTTCGAATAGCCGCGCCAGTAACGCGAGCCGTTAAACGATAGCCACTGGATATTGTTGAGCGCCGCGCGCTCGACCTCGGTGCGCGCCGCGAAGCGCAGCGGACCGTCGGGCACCAGTCGTTGAATCGCGCGCTGGCAGCATTCCTCGTGATTCATCTCGTCGTGGGTGACGCTGAAGAAACATTTGCGGATCGGGTCTTCGGTGTGGAGCTCGTAGGAATGGATCATCGCCTTAGCGAAGACCGCTGGACCCGAACCGTCGAAGACCGAGAGCACCGCATACCAGTACATCATGCCGATGCGCTCTTCAGGCGTGAATTGCGCCGGGTCTAGCTGGTCCCACGGCAGGTCGGAGGGGTTCCACGCCGCGCGTTTGGCCTTCTCGTACAGCGCCGCCAGCGATTCGGTCTTGACCGGCCACTCCAAGGGAAAAATGTTCGGCTGTTCGATCTCGGGCGGCGCAATCAGGCCGCCTTTGGGAATCGTTAAAGGTGGAATGACAAGCTTCGACTTGCTCGAGCCGTTACCTGTTTGCGCGGCCGCTAACTTGGCCATGCCCGCGGACCTCCTGGAGACAAATCGACCGTTCGGTCGATTTGAGAATTGCGCAAGTTCGCGCGTGTGTCAAGGTTCGGGCTTCCCGCTCGGGACAAGACCGGCGCATCTACTCACGTCCGTCGCGCGCGATGCCCTCGAAGACCAGCCGCGACACGGTCTCGGCGATCTGCTCGGCCCTGAGATTGCCTTCGTGCCGGTACCACTGCGTGATCGAGTTCCCCATCCCGAAGATAAGCCGGGTTAGCAGCCCTGCGTCGACGCCCGCCTGAATCTGACCGGCCGCGGCTGCCTGTCTGACCAGTGCGGCCACCTCGCGATCGAAGCGCCGCCGCCGCGCCATCGCCTTGCGTTCGGTCGGCGTGTTGCCCTTGACCCGCTGGAGCAGCTCGACCTCCTGCACGAACTCGAGCGTGATGATCACGCTGCGGTACACGACATATCGAAGGCGCTCCATCGGCGTCCCGCTCTTTGCGCCCGGTTCCTCGAGCACGCCGAGCAGCCATTTGAACCCGCGCTCGAGCGCGCGCGCCAGCAATTCCTCCTTGCCCGAGACGTGATAGTAGAGGCTCGACTTGGTGATCCCGGTTTCGCGCGCGACGTCTTCCATCGAGGCCGCTTCGTAGCCGTGGCGATTGAAGACGCGTACGGCGGCGTCGGTGACGGTTTCGATATCGTAGGGGGCGCGATGCTGCTTGGAGGGTCGGCCGATTTTCCGCGAGCCGACGGGTGACCGATCGGGACCGGCGATCGTCGAGCCCGCGGAGGGTCGCGCCGGTCTTTTCATAACTTGGTCATCATGACGGTGTCATAACGGCATTGTCATCTTGGCATTGTCATGACGGCATCGTCGTCGCGTCGTCACCGCTTCGATCACCTCGCGCCGGCATCGCCGCGGTGGTAAACCGCCGGCTCATGAGAGCGCGGAGTGAGCGCGCGCGGCGGCGCCGAGCGTCGCCGCCAGCGCGCTCAGGTCGTCGACGCCGTAGAACTCGATCTCGATACGGCCGGGCTTGCGGCCGCGCGCGCGCACGATCCTGACCTTGCGCTTTAGTCCGCGCTGAATCCCTTCGGCGAGCGCCGCCAGATTAGGATCGATCGCGCTCACGCCGCGCGCGCGCCGCGCCTCTCCCGCCAACTCCTCGGCGCCGCGCGCTGAAATCCGGCCCTCGGCGATACGCCGCGCGGCCACCGTCTGCGCCTCGGCGGAGGCGATCGCGAGCAGCGGGCGCGCCTGGCCGGCGCTCAGAGCGCCACGCTCGATCATCTCCAGTACCGCGGGCGGCAGGTCGAGCAGCCGCATCGCGTTGCTCACGTACGGGCGGCTCTTGCCGATGCGCGCGGCGACCTGCTCGTGGCTCATGGCGAAGCTGCGCACCAGCCGTTCGAAGCCGCGCGCCTCGTCGACGGCATTCAGGTCCTCGCGCATCAGGTTCTCGACCAGCGACATCTCGAGCGCCGCATGGTCGTCGAGCTCGCGCACCACCACCGGCACCACGCTCAGACCCGCCGCGCGCGCCGCGCGCCAGCGCCGCTCGCCGGCCACCAGCTCGTAGCGTGCCGGACCATCGCCGGCCGTCGGCGCGGGCCGGACCACCAGCGGTTCGATGATTCCCTGGCTGCGGATCGCTTGCGCCAGCTCCTGGAGCCGCTCGGAATCGAAGTGGCGGCGCGGCTGGAGCGGGCTCGACATGATCTGGTCAAGCTCGACGCTCGCGATCCCGCCGCCGTCCATTCCCGGCCGCGCCGGCAACGAATCAGCCGCCGCCGCGCCGTCGGTGCTCTCGATAAGTGCGTCGAGCCCGCGTCCCAACCCTCTGCGTATCATCCGCTCCTCCTTGCGCGCTCCGCGGAGCGCGCGAAGATGCTCCGCAGATTCCATATTCCGCGCCGCGGCGCGCCGCCGTTGGTGACTTCGCCGGACGCATCATCACTTGCGCCTTCATCTGGGTGTCGCGCGCCCGCCTGCGGCGAGCCGACGCGCTCCAGCAGCTCGACCGCGAGCAGGCGGTACGCCTCGGCGCCGACCGATTTCGGATCGTGTTCGATGACCGCGAGGCCATGGCTGGGGCTTTCGGAAATCCGCACGTTGCGCGGGATCACGGTCTGGAAGACGTGCTCGGGAAAATGCTTGTTGACCTCGAGCGAGATCTCATGGCTCAACCGATTGCGCGAGTCGAACATCGTGAGCACCACGCCCATCAACTCAAGCGGGGGATTGAGCACGGCCTTGATCCGGCGAATAGTGGCGAGCAGCGAACTCAAGCCTTCCAAGGCATAGTACTCGCACTGCATCGGCACCAGCACCGAGTCGGCGGCGACCAGCGCGTTGAGTGTGAGCAGACCGAGCGAGGGCGGGGTATCAATTAGAACAAAGTTATATTTCTGAGCTTCATCTTGTACTTCGGCCTTTAGTCGCCGCTCGCGCCCCTCCATCGTCGCGAGTTCGATTTCCGCACCGACCAAGTCCGTACTCGAAGGCGCGAGATAAAGCGAGGGGCGAGACTCTCGGATGACCTGCGCCAGCGGCGTCCGGTTGACGAGGGAAGCGTAGATGGTGGTGCCGGATTTAATCGGTTCCGGCGTCAGCCCCGAAGTGGCGTTGCCCTGCGGATCGAGGTCGATGAGAAGCACACGCTGTCGCGATTGCGCCAGCGCGAGCGCAAGATTCACGGCGGTGGTCGTCTTGCCTACACCACCCTTCTGATTGGCGATCGCTACGATACGCCCCACAGCCAGCCCATCCACCCTTTAGACTTCAGGCCTTGAGACCTCGGCACAGACTGCACCGTTCTCAATTAGATAATTGCATCGCAACGATCCTATTGCAAAGGCGGACCCTCGCGACTGGTTAAATCGCCGATTTCGTGCCGTTTCAGAGATCCGATAAAGCAGCGCGCGGTTTGCGCCAGAGCACTGCCGCGCGCGTGGCGACACCTTCACCATGCGGCAGCCGATAGGTCCAGATGACGCTCTCGGTGGCGTCCTTGGCGAGAACTTGATCCGAACCGACTTGACCCGAACTCGCATCCACCACCTGGTCGGCGCTCGCGTACAGCAGAAGGAAGCCACCCGGAGAGAGAGCGGCGGCGGCGATTTCGTAGAGCTCCGCCGAAGTGCCGAAGGCGCGCGCCGTTACCAGGTCAAATCCACCGGCGATGTTCCGTGCGCTCACCCGCCGCTGCTCGATTGAGACGTTCTCGAGGTCCATCTCGTGCGCTGCGACTTGCAGATAGCTCGCCCGCTTGCGCCGGGTTTCGGCCAGTGTGAATCGCGCTCCGAAGGCGGCCGCAAGAACCAGCCCAGGGAAGCCGGCGCCCGAGCCGAGGTCGAGCGCGGTCGCACCTTCGGCGAGTGCGTCCTCAAGTGTCTCGCGATTGGTGCCGCCGGCAAAGGCCATCGGCGCCAGGCTATCGATTACATGGAAAGCAATCTCGGCCGAGTCGGAAGCGTCCGCGGTCAGGTTGGTATGCGCACCCCACAGAGCGAGGGTGGCGGCCATTTTTTCGATCCGCTCGAGAAAGCCGGCGCGCGGACGGAGTGTCGTCTCGCCGAGCCATCGTGCAACCCGCTCCCGCGCATCGCTGGCGATGCCGTCGAGCTTCGCTGGCGAGGCCGGCGCCGCACCCGATCGCCTTCTTGTTCCACGTGAAACATCGCGGGTTTTCGGTGCGGCGTGATGTGAATCCTTCAACCGTTTCACTGCTTCACTGTTTCACGTGAAACGTCAGCGACGATCAGGAGTCGCGCGCCGCACCGGAAACCCGGCTCCGTCCGCTTTTCAAATGAAATGCGATGAGCGAAATCGCCGCCGGCGTCATCCCGGGCATCCGCGCCGCCTGTCCGAGCGATCGCGGCCGTACGCTCAGCAGCCGTTCGCGAACCTCAGTCGAAAGCCCGCTAACCGTAGAATAGTCCACCCATTCCGGGATGACCGCGTCTTCCAGGCGCTTGAACCGGTCGACCATCTCGGCCTGCCGTTTGACGTAGCCCTCATATTTGACGTCGATCTCCAGTTGCGCTGCCTCGTCACTGTCGAGGCATTGCGTCAGACCCGCCATCGCCAGCACCGTGGCGTACGAGACCTCCGGCCGCTTCAGCAGCTCGAAAGCGCGCGCCGGATGCGCGATCGGGGTCGAGCCGCATCCGACCAGCGTCGAGTTGACCGCATCGCTCGCCGCAACGAGCGTCTCGCCAAGCCGCATAAGCTCGCGTTTCACCCGCTCGTCCTTATTTCGCAGGCGCTCTCCGGCTGTGGTGCCGAGCAGGCCCAGGCGCTCGCCAATTGGCGAGAGGCGCCGATCGGCATTGTCTTCGCGCAGTAATAGGCGGTACTCGGCACGCGAGGTGAACATGCGATACGGCTCACCGCCGATCCCGCGCGTCACCAAATCATCGATCATCACGCCGATATAGGCCTCGTCACGCCTCAGGATCAGCGGCGGTTCGCTTCGAACTTTCAGCGCCGCGTTGATTCCGGCCATCAAACCCTGCGCTCCAGCTTCTTCGTAGCCGGTGGTACCGTTGATCTGGCCGGCAAAGAAAAGCCCGTCGACCAGCTTAGTCTCGAAAGACGCCTGCAACTGCGTGGGATCTGAAAAATCGTACTCGATAGCGTACCCGGGGCGCATTATTTCCGAGTGCTCCAACCCCTTTATCGACCGCACCATCGCGAGCTGCACGTCCAGCGGCAGACTGGTCGAAAGCCCATTGGGGTAAACCTCCATCGTGTCGCGCCCCTCGGGTTCGAGGAAAATCTGATGCCGCTCCTTGTCACGAAAGCGCATCACCTTGTCCTCGACCGACGGACAGTAGCGCGGCCCGCGGCTCTGGATCACCCCGGAGTACATCGGCGAGCGATCGATCCCGCCGCGGATAATCTCGTGGGTCTGCGCGTTGGTGTAGGTGAGATGGCACGCGATCTGACCTTGTTCGATCCGGGCCGTGCGGAAAGAAAAAGGCGGTGGTGGATCGTCGCCCGGCTGCACCTCGAGTTCGGAATAGTCGATACTGCGGCTGTCCAGGCGCGGACAGGTGCCGGTCTTCAGCCGGCCGATTCGGAAGCCGAGTTGCGCCAGATGCTCGCTCAAACCCATCGCGGCGAAATCGCCAGCGCGGCCCGCCGAATAGTTCTTGAGCCCGATATGAACCAGCCCTTTGAGGAAGGTGCCGGTGGTCAGAATCACGCAATCGGCCTCGAAAATCTCGCCGATTTGCGATTCCACGCCGCGCACACGGCCGCCCTCGACCAGCAAGCGCTCGACGCTGGCCTGGCGAATCGTCAGGTTCGGTGTGGTTTCGAGCACGCGCTTCATCCGCGCACGATAAGCGGCCTTGTCGGCCTGAGCGCGGCGCGCGCGCACCGCCGGTCCCTTGCGGGTATTGAGGAAGCGGAACTGGATTCCGGTCTCGTCGATCGCGAGCGCCATCTCACCGCCGAGCGCGTCGATCTCGCGCACCAGGTGGCCCTTGCCGATCCCGCCAATCGCCGGATTGCACGACATCTGGCCGATATGGTCGAGATTGAGCGTCAGCATCAGGGTCGGCACTCCCATCCGGGCCGCGGCCAGGGAGGCTTCGATTCCGGCATGGCCGGCGCCCACGACGATTACGGGGAAGTTCATAGAGGTCCGGATTATGGCGCGCATGACGCGCCGGGCCAAGCGCTCCAGGATTCAGTGTTGATCAGCATTCGACTCAGTACGGATCGGCTTTTATCTACTAATTGTAGAATAAAGCTACTTTCCGATACAGAACTCGCGGAACACCGCGTCGAGCACGTCCTCGGTGCCGACCTCGCCGGTGAGCGCGCCCAGGGCTTCGGCGGCGGAGGCCGCGTCGACCGCGACAATCTCGGGCGGCATCCCCGAAAGCGCGCTCGAGCGAGCGCTCACGAGGGCTTCCAGAGCCTTCGCGAGCGCCTCACGATGGCGCTCGCGGGAAATCGCGACGCCGTCATTCGGGCCTGCCGCGGCTAGTGCCTCGACCGCGCGGCCCAGCTCGTCACGGAGCATCGGTGCACCCTCGGCGTCGAGCGCGGTAAACCGCAATATCGGCATCCCGAGGCCCCGCTCCAACAGATCGGCGGGCAGGAGCACCGGCGGCCGCAGGTCGGACTTGTTGAGCAGGGCGACGCCGGCGCGACCCAGACATAGCGCGAGCACCCGCGCGTCGTCGTCCTCAAATGGACGCGAAGAGTCGAAAACCGCGATCAGCAGGTCGGCCTCCTCGACGCTGCTCAGCGTGCGCCCGATCCCGATGCGCTCGACCTCGTCACCCGCCTCGCGCACTCCGGCCGTATCCTGGAGCACCAGCGGCCAGGGGCCTAGCGTCACGGATTCCTCGATAACGTCGCGAGTGGTACCCGGGACCGCAGTCACGATCGCGCGGTCGGCGCCGAGCAGCAGGTTGAGCACGCTGGATTTGCCGGCGTTGGGCTTTCCCACGATGGCGGCGCGAGCGCCGTCGCGCGCCAGACGCCCGCGCCTGAAGCTATCGTGCAACAGCGCAACATCTTCAATGAGACGGGCGATGTCCGCGGCGATTTCCTCGCGTCCAGGCAAGTTCAGCCCCTCGTCGGCAAAGTCGATCTCGGCTTCCAGATGGGCCCGGATGGCGATCACGCCGCTGCGCAACTGCCCGACCCGTTGCGCCAATGCACCGTTTAATTGAGCTATTGCTAGCTGAAGTGCGCTTTCACTACGCACGTCTATCAAATCTGCGACGGCTTCAGCCTCAGTCAGATCCATACGCCCGTTCAGGAATGCACGCCGGCTGAATTCGCCCGGCTCGGCCATCCTGGCTCCGGCAGCCATCGCGAGTTGCAGCACGCGGCGAACGATATATGGCCCTCCATGACAGTGAAATTCCACGACATCTTCACCCGTGAGGCTGGCCGGACCCGGCATGATCACGCACATCGCACGGTCGACGATGGCGCCGCTGTGCGGGTCGCGAATCTCGCCGAGGCCCAGATGGCGCGGACGCATCGCCGCCGCGCCCGTCGGATGCCATAAGGCCGCGGCAATCCGCGTCGCGCGAGCGCCGGACAGCCGCACGATCGCAACCGCGCCCTTGCCCGGCGGCGTAGCTGGCGCAACGATAGTGTCCTCGGCATACATTGTCCCGCGCCGGGTATTGTCCAGCGCCAGCGCATTGGATGGAAGCGCAAAGATCCCGATAGGCTTGCCCCCGCCGCGTCCGTATGGTTCGATGTCTTGTTCAGCGTAGGGCCCGCGCCGCTTCGTAGAACATAGGAAAAATCAAAACATGGGGCTCGGCACGAGCCGACATTTAGCCGCTTTGGGCCGAAAGCGATGAAAAGGACTTATCAACCGCACAACCGCCGCCGTTTACGGACGCACGGATTCATGGCGCGCATGGCCACTCCGGGCGGAAGAAACATACTCAGACGCCGCCGCGCCAAGGGGCGCGTGCGCCTGACCATAACGATTCCTCCCAAGCAGCCCGGCTAGACCGGCGGCGGCCTGCCGTCTTGAGTCTCAATTCCGCGGGGTTCGGCAAGGCCGACCGGCTACGCCAGTCCGGAGAATTCCTCCACCTCCAGCGGCGCGGCGCGCGCTACCAGGCCGGCCATTTCGTGCTCTACGGACTGCGCGGCGCAAACGACGAGCGTTCGCGGCTGGGTATCACGGTTTCGCGCCGGGTGGGTAACGCGGTGGTGCGCAACCGGCTCAAGCGCCGCGTGCGCGAGTGCTACAGGCTCAAACTGCGTGCGATGTTGCCGGCGGGGGTGGCGATGGTGGTGATCGCGCGCAAGGGCGCCGGGGAACTTAAGTGGGCGGCGATCGACACGGAACTGCTCGCCTGTGTCGCAAATCTGGGGCGCAAGCTCGATAGCAACCTCAACCCCCATCCCCGGGACAGCGCGCGGACGAGCAGAGAGCGGAAGTGATTGACACCTTGCATGCCATGATGCGGCGGCTTCGCGCCGCGGCACTGGTGGTGGCTCTGGAAGCCGTCGTGGCCTATCGCTGGGCGATCTCGCCGCTGCTGATGGCGACGGCGGGCCCTGCCTGCCGCTTCGAGCCGACCTGCTCCGAGTACGCACATCAGGCCCTGGCCATCCATGGCCTGGGCTGCGGTCTCTACCTTACGTTGCGCCGTCTTTTGCGCTGCCGTCCGAAGGGCGGATGGGGTTACGACCCCGTGCCAGGGCATCCGGCACAGGACCCGCAACATCCCTGAGGAACAGCTTGCCCGAGAAGCAACTTGCCTGAGGAGCAATTTGGATAGCACACGCCAGATCGTCATTTTTGTTCTGCTGATCGTCGCGGCCATCTTCTATTCCGATTTTGTCCGCTGGATTCGTCCGCCGAAGGCACCGACGGAGCAACAGCAACAGACCCCGCAGCCGACGGCTGGCGCCGCGCGGTCGCCGGCAGCTCCGGTTGCGACAGGCACGGCGGGCACGCAGGCTGCGGCGGGAACGGCTACTCCGATGGCGACGGTCGCGACGCCGGAGACCGGCATTCCGGAACCCGAGTCGCTGACCCCTACGGTGATGAGCACGAGCCCGCCGCGCACGGTCGAAGTTGACACCGACCTCTATGTGGCCACCTTTACAGCCAAGGGCGCGCGATTGCTGAGCTTCCGGCTCAAGGGCTACCGCGAGACGGTGCGCAAGGACAGCCCGCTGTACGACGTCGTCGTACAGGGCGAGCGTCTGCCGATGGGGCTGGTAATAGTGCGCGGCGACAAAATATTCGCCGACCAAGGGGTCGACTACATCACTGACGCGCCGGCGCAGGTCGAAGTCAGCCCGAACGCCGACACGACGGTCACGTTCACCGCCGACACCAAGGAAGGGCTCAAGCTGACCAAGCGTTTCACCTTCCGCGACGGACGCTACCTCTATGACATGGACGCGGAGGTGGGCGGCGCGACGTCGGACGTCAAAGCTGTCGGGTTCAATATGAGCCAGCCACTGACCGAGCGCGCCCCGGACCAAGGCTACCGCGATTATCCGGCGCTGCAGGCGGACGTGGGCGGCAAGGTCCTCAACGAGTACGAAAAGCAGCTCACGAAGGGAGTTGCGCCCGTCGAGGGCGATATCGCCTTTGCCGGCATCGGCGACCGCTATTTTCTTTCCGCGTTCATCCCCAAGGCGCCGGTCAAGGGCGAGCTGCGGATGGAATACAGCGGGAGCGAGGCGCGGGCGGAGATGCTATTTGCGGGCGCGCTGAAGATCTCGACGGCGGTTTACACCGGACCCAAGCAGCTCAATCTGCTGGAGGCCGCGAGCCCCAACCTGAGCAAGGCGATCAACTTCGGCTGGTTCGGTTTGCTGGCGATCGTTTTCCTGCGCGCGCTCCAGATAATCCATACCGTCGCCCCCAACTACGGCTGGGACATCATATTGTTGACGCTGGCGGTGCGGCTGGCGACCCTGCCGGCATCGATTAAAGCCCAGCGCTCGGCCTTGCGGATGCAGCGGCTCGCGCCGCAGGTGGAGAAAATCCGCGCGAAATTCAAGGATGATTCGACCCAGCTCAATCGCGAGATGATGGAACTGTACAAGCGCAACCACGTCAATCCGCTCGGCGGATGCCTCCCGACCGCGATCCAGTTTCCGATCCTCTACGGGCTTTACGAGGCGCTGCTCAATTCGATCGAATTGCGCCATGCCCCGTTCATCTTCTGGATCAAGGACCTGTCGGCGCCCGACTGCTTGTCGATCGCGTGGATGCCCAAGGTGCCGGGGATCGATTGTCACGGCCTTCCGATCCTGGTCTTGCTGATGGGCGCGAGCACGTTCCTGCAGCAATGGATGATGCCCAAGGCGGGCGACGCCAACCAGCAAAAGATGATGATGTGGATGCCCATCTTCTTCACCGTGCTGTTTATAGCCCTGCCCGCCGGGTTGTCGCTCTATTACTTTGCCTCCAATCTACTCGGTATAATTCAACAGTTCGTCCTGAACCGGGAATTCAAACAATACACCCCAGTTGCCGCAGCATGAGCGAACCTAACGAAGCGATCGAGGTAACCGCCCCCAGCGTCGATGAAGCAATCAAGCAAGCGCTTGAAAGGCTGGGCGCCTCCCAAGACGATGTCATTATCCAGGTGCTGAGCACGCCGCGCGCCGGCGTGCTCGGACTGGGCGTCCGGCAGGCCCGCGTGCGCGTAGAGCGCCGCGCGCCCGAAGGGGCGCAGAGCGGCGTGATGTCACCGCCGCCCGCACCGCCGCGCCATGAAGAGAACGCGGCCGGCGACGACGAAGGCGCGGCCGGGCGCAAGACGGCCGGGCTCGACGACCAGGTCCGCGAGGCAAGGGCTATCCTGTCGCGGATCCTGGAGCTGATGGGCGAGCGGGCGGAAATCACCACGGCCGAGGAGGATTCTGAGGGAATCGAGCTAGCGATCAAAGGCGACGGCTCGGGGCTTCTAATCGGACGTCACGGCCAGACCCTGGATTCCCTGGAGTATCTCGTCAATCGCATTCTCGCGCGGCAGGTCAAGGATGCCGTGCCAATCACGGTCGATACCGAATCTTACCGCGAGCGCCGCCGCCGCCAGCTCCATCGGATGGCGCTGGCGATGGCCGAGCAGACCAAGCGCGAGCACGCGCCGGTTACGTTGGACCCGATGCCGCCGCGCGACCGCCGAATCGTGCATCTCGCGCTCAAGGACGACCCGCTGATCACGACCCGCTCGACCGGCGACGGCTTTTTGCGCGTGGTCGAGATAATCCCGGTGGGCGAGCGCCGCGAAGGCGGTGGCGCGCGCGGGCGCGGGCGTGGCGGCGAGAGCGGTGGGGGGGGTGGTCGTGGCCGCGAGCGCCCTCGTGAGCCCGAACGTGAACCGGAATCCCAGCGCGAGCGGGATCAGCCGATCGGCGAGCAGGGCGGCTTCAAGCACGGCCAGAAACGGATGTTCTAGTTGCCTGCGGCGTGGCGGCGGCGCCGAACGCGCGATAATCGCGGGTCCGGCGCCGCTTTTCGATTCGAGCGTTATGCGGCCGGCGTCACTGCGACGCGCCGCCTAGGCGTTGGGATCGAGTCCCCACTTGCGCTTGTTCTCGGCGATCTGGTCGGAGGTCGGATGCTCGGTTTGGGTGAAGGTCTTCACCTTGAACTGGTCGGCAAGCTCCAGCGTGGCGTGGTTGAGCGCGATGTCATCCTTGAAGACTTCGGGGGTCGCCGGTTCCTCGAAGATCGCCTGCCACGGGCATTCGGGCTCGCACGCGCCGCAGTCGATACATTCGTCGGGATTGATGTACAGCATGTTGGGGAAGCGCTGTTTGTCCTCGCCCACATACTCGTAGATGCAATCGACCGGACACACGCTGACGCATCCGGTGTCAACGCAATCTATGCACAGTCGGGTTATGGTCCAGGGCATGTTCCGTATCCTCTCCTGTCGGGCAGCGGTGTCTCCTGAAATTATAACCGCCCAGTCGTTGGGCTGAAAAGCCGCCGCGCCCGTGGCCTTGGCTTTTGTTCAGGGGCAACTTCTATAGCATAGATTGGCCCACGGCAAGAACGAAACGCCACCCGCCCGCAAGCGTCATGGCTTCGCATGAAAAAGGAGGAACGCGATGGAGATTAACGGGGTCGCCCACGTGATGCTGACAGTCGGCAACTACGAGGCCTGCCTGCCGTTTTACGAGAAGCTGTTGCCGTTTCTGGGACTGACGTTCGTGGTGCGCAAGACCGACTCGCAGTTCTACTGTATCGGCGGACGCACCGGGATGGGCATCCACAAAGCCCAGGAGAAATATCGCGACGAGCGCTTTGCGCAGGGGCGCGTTGGATTGCATCACGTGTGCCTGCGGGCGCGCGAGCGCGGCGACGTCGACGCGGTCTACCAGTTCCTGGTGGGCATCGGCGCAACGATCATCCATCCGCCCGGCGAGGGCGCATGGGCGTCGGGCTATTACTCGGTACTGTTCGAGGACCCTGACGGCATCCGGCTCGAAGTCAATCACATCCCGGGCAAGGGCCTGCTCGCCGGCCCGTCTCGCGAGCGCGCCTGAGCGCGCCTTCGTTACCGGCAAAAGCGGGGACGGGCGCGCAGCCCCAAGGCTTACGCGCCCGTCACGGACGGCGGGTGGGTGCGGAATTCTAGGCTTTGCGCCTTTATAGCGGCTGACCAGTAATTGGATCGAGCAGGAGCCAACGCAGGAAGGGTCCGTGACCGTGATGGTCCTGGTCGAAGTCGAACATGTTGTTCAGCGTCCCGGCGATCGCGTCGAAGGAGCCGCCGCCGATCCGGCCGGTGCTCCAGTTGTCCTCGATGAAGCGCAGGATCGAGCTTTGGTCGGTGAGCGTGTCATCGACGAAGTTCGCCTTGGCATACGGAGAAATCACCAACAGCGGCAGCCGTGGGCCGTAGCCGCATCGTCCCTCGATGGGACTTCCAAGGGCGTCTTTCAAAGTAGCACTGCCGTTGCCGCACTTGCCGGGAGCGTTAAGCTGATCGCTGTTCTTGGTATCGGCGCTGGCGATCGCTGACGGGTTGATGATCGGGCTCATCTGATGGTCGTACCAGCCGTCCGAGTCATCGTATGAAATGATGATCGCCGTACTTCCCCAGAACTTTGATTTCTGAATCGCGTTGATGGTCTTGACCAGAAATTCCTGCTCCAGCAGCGGGTCGGAGTAGCCGGCATGGCCGTCCATATTGGCCGGCGCCTTGAGGAAGCTCACTGCGGGCAGGTTGTTGGCGTGGAGCGCGTCGAAGAAGTCATGGATGTCATACTCGTGGTTCGCGCCGAGGTCCGCGGCAGTCCCGTACAGGCTGGGCGGTACAGTGGGACGAGAATGCGTGGGGTTCGCGGTGCTGGCCCAATACTGGAAAAAAGCGTGATGCGGGATGTAGTCCGCCGTCGGGCCTCCGTTCGCCGGTGTCGCCGGGCTCATGCGGCCGCAACCGGTGCCACTGCCAGGACTCGGATTGGTGATAGTGAGGTCGAAGCCGCCCATGAACGACCCCCAACTGATGCCCTTGGCGTTCAGAAGATCGCCGATATTCAGGCCGCCCAACTGGACCGTCGGGGTACCGGAGCAGACGTCGCCGGTGGGATCGAGGTCACCGACCAGGGTGCCGATGCCACCGCTGACTCCGACAAGTTTCGGTGAGCTGGCGCTGGTCATCGCAGGATAGGTATTGCCGGCGACGAGATTCAGCAGTCCCGGCGTCGAGGGGCCGAAGGTCGTCCCATAGGAATTGTCGCTCATCGCGAACTTCTGCGCGTAATTCCAGAGCGCGGTGACGGTGTTGCCGTCGAAGTAACCCATCACCAAACCCTTGTCCTTGCCATAGGCGAACTGGAGGGCACAGAAGGAATTTTCGCCAACGCCGACGGTGGCCGGAAACAGATCCATCAGCCCCTGATCGAAGGCCATCTGCTCGTGGCCGTAATTGTGATCCTGATCGCAGGTTGAGGCCTGGCTACGGTCGAGACGGAAGGGATTGATCGCGTTCGTGCCGTTGGCGGGATTGTTGGCGTTCGGATTGTGATTCAGCAGGACCCCCGTCAGACCGTTGACGGTCGGCGTCTCGTCCTCCGGCTCGAAGAAAGGCTCGCCTCCCGGATTCGCCGCATTCGGATAGCTGGCGAAATAGTGGTCGAACGAGACGTTCTCCTGGAAAATCACCACCACGTGTTCGATCGGAGTGGTAGTTTCGTTGTCATGATTGAACCCGTGGGCGAGCGCCAGGCCCGCTCCGGCGGGACCTGCCGCCACGCTGACCGCCGTGGCCATCGCTACCGCTCTCACCGCCTTGCCCAGCTTGCGTAATCGCCGCATCGCTTTTTCACTCCTTTTGTGTGCGCGAAGCTTCAAGTCGTGCGCAGCATAGGAGGTGATCATTCCAAGCCGATGAATCGCACTTGAATTTCCGATGAAACGAATGGCGGGAGACGGCGGACCGCGTTGGTAAGACGACGAAAAGGGCCTTCACAATCGTTGTTGCAAATCCGCTTGTGAGCCTACAAACTCTCGCCAGCATTCGATGCCGCGGTCGGCAAAACCGCTTGCTTCGGGTTAAAATCCATCAGGAAGGTTCTCTCAGGAAGGTTCACGCCATGGCAGACAAACAGGCATTCCGTACTGAAACCGACAGTATGGGCCCAATCGAGGTGCCCGCCGAGCACTATTGGGGCGCTCAAACCCAGCGCTCACTGCATCACTTCAACATCGGGCCGGACCGGATGGCGCGCTCGATGATCCGCGCTTTCGGTCTGCTCAAGAAAGCTTCCGCCCAGGTCAACCAGGATTTGGGCAAGCTCGCCGCCGACAAGGCGCGGCTGATCGTGCAGGCGGCCGAGGAGGTCGCCGCGGGCAAGCTCGACGCCGAGTTCCCCTTGCGCGTCTGGCAGACCGGCAGCGGTACCCAGACCAACATGAACGCCAACGAGGTCATCTCCAACCGCGCGATCGAGTTGGCCAGTGGCAAGATGGGCAGTAAGAAGCCGGTTCATCCCAACGACGACGTCAACATGTCGCAGTCCTCCAACGACACCTTTCCGACCGCGATGCATGTCGCGGCGGCCGAGGAGATGGTCAATCTGCTGAAGCCCGCCGTGCGCGAGCTGCGCGACGCGTTGCACGCCAAGGCCGAGGAATTCGCCGACATCGTCAAAATCGGCCGCACCCATCTGATGGACGCGGTGCCATTGACGCTCGGCCAGGAATTTTCCGGCTACGTCGCTCAGCTCGACGCCGACCTCAGACGGCTTGACGCGGTCCTGCCCGACATCTACGAACTCGCGATCGGCGGCACCGCGGTCGGCACCGGTTTGAACACCCATCCCGAGTTCGCCGACCGCACCGCAGCGAAAATCGCCGAGCTTACCGGGCTGCCGTTCGTCGCCGCACCCAACAAGTTCGCGGCGCTGGCCGCGCATGACGCGCTGGTGATGGCGAGTGGTGCGCTGCGGACGCTCGCGTGCTCGCTGATGAAAATCGCCAATGACATCCGCTGGATGGGCTCGGGGCCGCGCTGCGGTCTGGGCGAGTTGCGGCTGCCCGAAAACGAGCCTGGCTCGTCGATCATGCCCGGCAAGGTCAACCCGACTCAGTCCGAGGCGATGACGATGGTCTGCCTGCAGGTGCTCGGCAACGACACCGCAATCGCGGCGGCGGGCACTCAGGGCAACTTCGAGCTCAACGTCTTCAAGCCGCTTATCATCCACGACCTGCTGCACTCGATAACCCTGCTCGCGCACGCTTGCGTCTCCTTCACCAAGTACTGCGTGCTCGGCATCGAGCCCGACCGTGAGCGCATCGCGGGCTATGTCGCCAACTCGCTGATGCTGGTTACCGCGCTCAGCCCTCATATCGGGTACGACAAGGCCGCCAAGGTCGCCAAAAAGGCGCACGAGGAGAACACGACGCTCCGCCAGGCGGCCGTCGATCTTGGATACGTCAAGCCCGAAGAGTTCGACCGCTACGTGCAGGCCAACAAGATGCTGGCGCCGGAGGCCTGAGCGCTGAAAGCCTGACGCACCTCAAATTCGCAATCGCATCGGAGGACTGATTGATGGAAAAACTGCCGTCCGCCTACAAGCAGGTCGGACCCAACCGCTACCGCGAAGCATACGGGCTGTTCTACGAGGACTTCACCCCGGGCGACGTCTTCGAGCATCGTCCCGGCCGCACGCTGACCGAGACCGACAACATCTATATGACGCTGCTGGCGATGAACACGCATCCGCTGCATTTCGACTCCGCCTATGCGAACGCGACTCAGTGGAAGCGGCCGCTGATGAATTCGCTGGTCACCATCTCCGTGGTCACGGGGATGAGCGTGCACAGTACCAGCCAGAACGCCGTCGCCAACCTCGGATGGGACAAGGTGCGGCTTGTCAATCCGATCTTCGCCGGCGACACGCTCTACGCCGAGACCACGGTGCTCTCCAAGCGCGAGTCCGAAAGCCGCCCCACGCAGGGGCTCGTCACCGTGCATACGGTCGGGATGAAAACCGACGGGCAAACGGGGGAATCAGGAATCAAGGTGATTGAGTTCGATCGCACCTTCCTGGTCTACAAGCGCGAGCATTCGCCGCTGGGCAAGGCCAACTATTGAGCGCAGACGCCTCGAAAGCTTGGCCGGGTCGTCAATTGGTAAAAACGCTGGCGCGACGCGGACCTGCGCGCGGCCAATTCGTATTGCTCGTGCTCGCGGCGGCTCTGGTCGGAAGTCTCGCGAGCTCTGCCGCGGCGGCAACAAATCCGTTCGCCGCGTTTCCCGCGGGACTCGATCCCAATTCGATGCTGCTGCCTCCGCTCGACGGGAGCGGTCAGGTCAAGGTGGCTGTCGCGCTTCACGTGCTCAATCTCTCGAGTATCGACGAGGTCACCGAACGGTTTCAGTTAACCGGCTACCTGGTGGCCCAGTGGCACGATCCGCGCCTCACCTATCAGCCCTCCGGTCCCGGAGACAAGTTCAGGACGTTGTCGCCGGATTCGGTGTGGCGGCCCGAGTTGGTGATCATCAACGCCGTCGAGCAGCGCCATATCTACGAGACCTCGTTGCGCGTCGCGCCGGACGGCCTGCTGTCTTTTGTCGAACGCTTCGACGCCGTTGTGACCTCCACTTTCTACCTTAGGTCGTTCCCCTTCGACGCGCAGAGGCTCGAGATCCTCGTCCATCCGTTCACCGACCAGCAACGCTTCGTAACCTTCGACCCCAGCCTGTTGACGGTATGGACTGCGACCGAATTCAACACCTATTCGTCATTGGAGTCGTGGCGCTTCCAGTCGCTCACATTTCGTATCGGCAGGGCGGGGAGTCAATTCGGCCCACATGCGATCGCCGAGGCCAAGTTCGAGATCGCGGTCGAGCGCAGCTATGGGTTTTACCTGTGGAAGGTGTTTCTGCCGCTGCTGCTGATGGTGATCGTGTCATGGTCGGTCTTCTGGTTCGACCCGCCCGAGGTCTCGAGCCAGGTGCAGATCGCGGTGACCACGATCCTGACGATCATCGCCTTCGCGCTGGCCATCTCGTTAACCCTGCCGCGGGTGCCCTACCTGACTTTCGCCGACGCTTTCTTCCTGACCTGCTATATCTTTGCCTTCGTTACCATGGTCGAGTTGACCGCGGTGCATATCGCCTATCGCAACGACCGGCGCCAGGTGGCGGCCAGGATCCGCCACACCGCACGCTGGCTCGTGCCGCTCACTTTCATCGTGGTCAACTCGATCGTAATCGTGCATTTCCTGACCTGACGAATGATCCGGTGCCGCGAACCACCGAGGAGAAACATGGGTAGACATATTACGCGGCGCGAGTTGCTCAGCCGGGGCGCCATCGCGGGCGCCGCGTTGGCCGTCCCTTTCATCCATCATCGATATGCGCAAGCCGCGGGCGAGATCGATCCCGCGATTACCAAGCGCTTCGGATCGAGTCTGAAAGGACGTCTGATCATGCCCGGCGACCCCGAGTACAATTCCGCGCGCCGCGTCTGGAACTGGCGCTATGACGACCATCCCGCGATGATCGCGCGGTGCGCGGGCACCGATGACGCGCGGCGGTCGGTGGAATTCGGCCGCCAGCAGCATTTGCTCACCGCGATTCGCAGCGGGGGTCACAGTTTCCCGGGCTATTCGACCTGCAACGGCGGATTGGTGATCGATTTATCAGCGATGAAGCGAGTGCATGTCGATCGGACGAAACGCGTTGCGCACGCAGAGCCCGGCATTCTAATCGCGGAGTTCGACAACGCTGTCGCGCCTTCAGGCCTGTCGGCGTCGATGGGCGCGTGCCCGGACGTTGGGATCGGCGGTCTCACCCTCGGCGGCGGAAACGGATGGCTGGAAAGTGTCTACGGCACCGCCAGCGACAATCTTCTCTCGGTCGACGTTGTGACCGCGGATGGGGAATCGAGACGCGCCGACGCCAACGAGAATTCGGACCTTTATTGGGCGATGCGCGGGGCCGGCGCGAACTTCGGCGTCGCGACCGCGCTCGAATACAAGCTCTATCCCGTGACCACCATCATGTTCGGTTCGCTCGAATACAAACCGTCACAGGTGCGCGACGTTCTGCGCTTCCTGCGCGACTATGCGCCTCAGGTTCCCGACCAGCTCGCTCTGATAATCGATGTTCCAGGCCAATTCAGTGAGTCCGGAGCGGAGCTCACCGTCGCCTATGTCGGCGATGCAAAGGACGGTGAGCCGATAATCAAGAAACTGCGCGACGCGACCAACCCCTCGTCAGGGGCGATCCAGCCGACACCTTACAAGGACACGGTTGGGACGGAGGCTCCGCCCGGTGGCCCTTTCGCGAGCCATCGCAGGCACGGCTTCTTTCCATCGATTGCCGACCCGGTGATCGACGCGGCAATCGAGTCCGTCGCCACTCGGCCTTCGAAATGGAGCAAGCTCACATTTTACTTCGCACACGGCGCGCGATGCCGAATCGCTCCCACGGCGACCGCATACAGTCTTCGCCAGGTGGGCTTCGAATGTTGGATTCAATCGTATTGGACTGAATCGGCGATGGCCGCGAAATCGATCGACTGGGTCAACAAGTTCTGGGAGCGGACGGCAACTCTCTCCAACGGAAGGGTCTACGTGAATTACCTGGAAGATGAAGGCGAGCAGCGCGTGCGGGCCGCATACGGCCCGAATTACGATCGCCTCGTCACGCTTAAGAACAAGTACGATCCAACCAACTTCTTTCGCCTGAATCAGAACATCAGACCGACCGCGTGAGGCAAGACTAACTTCGAGCTCTCACATCCTGAACACACCGAAACTCGTCGCCGGCGGGATGCCCGCGTTGAGCGACGCCGCGATCCCGAGCGCCAGCATCGTGCGCGTCTCCAACGGATCGATCACGCCGTCGTCCCACAGCCGCGCACTCGAAAAATAGCAACTCGACTCGTGCTCGTACTTGGTCAGCGTCGGCCGCATGAACTCGGCCTGCTCCTCCGCGCTCATCGTCTGGCCCTGCGCCTTTAGCTGGTCGAGCTTGACCGTGAGCAGCGTATTGGCCGCCTGCTCCCCGCCCATCACCGAAATGCGCGCGTTGGGCCACATGAAAAGCATCCGCGGCGAGTACGCCCGCCCGCACATCCCGTAGTTTCCGGCCCCGTTGGACGCGCCGATTATCACCGTGAACTTGGGCACCTGCGCGTTGGCCACCGCGTTGACCATCTTGGCCCCGTCCTTGGCGATTCCGCCCTGCTCGTAGCGCTTGCCGACCATGAAGCCGGTGATGTTCTGCAAAAAGAGCAGCGGGATACGCCGCGCGCAGCAGAGCGCGATGAAATGCGTCGCCTTCAGCGCCGATTCGCTGAACAACACGCCGTTGTTGGCGATGATGCCGACCGGATAGCCGTAGATGCGCGCGAAGGCGGTCACCAGCGTGGCCCCGTAGCGCGGCTTGAACTCGTGCATCCGGCTGCCGTCGACCAGCCGCGCGATTAGCTCGCGCACCTCGTAGGGCCGGCGCGTGTCGCCCGAGACCACGCCGTAGATCTCGCGCGGGTCGTAGTAGGGATCCTCAGGCTCCTCCTGCTGCAGCGCGTACTCGAGCGCGGTGCGCGGGCCCAGGCTCTCGAAAATCGAACGCGCGATCAAAAGCGCATGTTCGTCGTCGTCGGCCAGATGGTCGCTCACGCCGCTGAGCCTGGTGTGGACGTCGCCGCCGCCCAGTTCCTCGGCGCTGACTTCCTCGCCGGTGGCCGCGCGCACCAGCGGCGGGCCGCCAAGGAAAATCGTGCCCTGCTCGCGCACGATGATGTTCTCGTCGCACATCGCCGGCACGTAGGCGCCGCCCGCCGTGCACGATCCCATCACCGCCGCCACCTGCGGAATTCCCGCCGCCGACATCCGCGCCATGTTGTAGAAGATACGCCCGAAGTGCTCGCGGTCGGGGAAGACCTCCGATTGCAGGGGCAGAAACGCGCCGCCCGAATCGACCAGGTACACGCACGGGAGATGGTTCTGCAGCGCGATTTCCTGCGCCCGCAGATGCTTCTTCACCGTCATCGGATAGTAGGTGCCGCCCTTGACGGTCGCGTCGTTGGCCACCACCACGACCTCGCGCCCCTGCAGGCGCCCCACGCCCGTGACGATCCCGGCGCCGGGCGCCTCGTCCTCGTACATTCCCCACGCGGCGAGCGGCGACAGCTCCATGAACGCGCTCTGCGGATCGAGCAGCTTCTTTATCCGGTCGCGCACCAGCAGCTTGCCGCGCTCCAGATGGCGGAGGCGGGACTGCTCGGAGCCGCCCTGGCGGACGCGCTCGACCGCCTCGCGCAATTGTTTGACCGCCGCCTCCATCAGCGCGAAATTCTGCCGGTACTCCGGGCTCGAGGTGTTGATGCGGCTCTCGATTCGTTCCATCGGCGTCCTCTCGGTTCGATCCCCTTGCGGCTCGGGCCTGATGCCTGCCGGGTTCAGTTGGGCTAGATATTAGCTTGACCAAACGCCAGACCGCGAAGCGGTAAAGCAGACCGCAGAGCGGAAAAATCAGACCGCGAAGCGGCTGGAAGGATGTAAAGACGGCGGCGCGATGCGTGAACGTGACCTGCGAGTGCTCGAGTTCCATAAAGTGATCGGGCTGGTGGCCGCGCTGGCGGCTTCCGAGCCCGGCCGCCTCGCCGTCGGGATGCTGCGGCCTTCGGGCGATCCCGCCGAAGTCGCCGTGCGGCTGCGCGTGACGGCCGAGATGGTGTCGCTGCGCGCGCACGCCGGCGCGCTGCCGATGCAGGAGTTCGCCGACCAGCGCGGCGTGCTGCTCGCTGCCGCGCGCGAGGGCGCCGTGCTCGACGGCGTCTCGCTGCTCACGGTGCGCGACTTCGTGCTCGCGGCGCGCCACGTCGCGGCCTTCATGCGCTCGCGCGTGGAACCGTATCCGCATCTCGCGGCGGCGGCGCAGAACCTGGCCGCGCCCAAGGAACTGGCCGACGCGCTGCTCGGCGCGCTGGCCGACGACGGCAGCCTGCTCGACGAGGCTAGCCCGCAACTCGCGCGGCTGCGCAATCGGCTCCGCGCCGAACGGGTCGAGCTGGAGGCGCGTCTGGCGCGCTCGCTCAGCGCGTCCGGGATGGAGCCGTTCGTCTCGGACTACCTGGTCACTGTCCGCAACCATCGCTTCGTCCTGCCGCTCAAGCTCAACTACTCCGAGCGGCTGGAAGGCATCGTGCAGGACCGCTCGGTGTCGGGCGAGACGCTGTTCGTCGAACCGATGTGGGCGGTCGAGCTCAACAACCGCCTGATGATGCTCGAGCGCGAGGTCGAGGCCGAGGAGCGGCGCATCCTGGCGCATCTGACCGCGATGATCCGCGGCTACGGCGCCGAACTGCGGCTGACGTTCGAGGCGATGGTCGCGCTCGACGCGCTCAACGCACGCGCGATTTTCGCCGAGCGCCTGCGCTGCATCGAACCCGTGCTCGGCGACTTCGGCGAGAGCGGCCTCGAACTCGTCGAGGCGCGCCATCCGCTGCTGATAAGCGCTGGCCGCGAGGTCGTCCCTATCGACGTGCGGATAGGGGTGGGCCTGCACGGCATCGTTATCTCCGGCCCCAACACGGGCGGCAAAACCGTCGCCCTCAAGACCATCGGGCTGCTCGCCCTGATGGCGCAGGCGGGCCTGCTCATTCCGGCGCGCGAGGGCAGCCGCATCACGGTCTTTCGCAGCATCTTCGCCGATATCGGCGACGAGCAATCGATCGAGGCGAGTCTCTCCAGCTTCGCCGCGCATATCGCCAACCTGAGCGAGATGGCCGCCGCGTTCCAGGAACCGGCGCTGGTCATTCTGGATGAGCCCGGCGAAGGCACCGACCCGGTCGAAGGCGCCGCACTGGCGATTGGCCTGATGACTTACCTTGGGCGTCGGCGATGCCTGGTTGCGATCGCGACCCACTCCGCCGCGATCAAGCTTCACGCGTACTCTCGCGCGGGCTTCGAGGCCTCCGCCGTCGACTTCGACGCCGACAACCTCCAGCCGCTCTATCGTCTCAAGCCGCACACGATCGGCCAGAGCTACGGCCTCGCCGTGGCCGAGCGCCTGGGCCTGCCGGCTGAGATCGTAGGCGCCGCGCGCGAGGCGATGCCGGCCGGGGCGGCCGAAGTCGAACGCGTGCTGGGACTGCTCGAAGCCGAGCGGGCGGAGGTTCGCGCCGAAGCCGAGCGCCTGCGGACCGAGCAACGCCGCGCCGACGAACGTGCGGCCGAGGCCGAGGACGCGACGCGCCGTGGCCGCGCGCGCATCGAGACCGAACGCGAACGCGTCGTAGCCGAAGGCAAGGCGCTAATCGCGGACCTGCGGCGCGAAAATGCCGCGCTTGCCGAGGAAATGAAGGCGGGGCGCAAGACGCAACGCGAGCTGGGCTCGATGCTCGGGCGGGCGGCGGAGCGAGTCGAGCAGATGGCGCCGAGCGCCAACGCTGGCGAAAGCGGCGCGGCGCGCGAGCCGCTTAAGGTTGGCGACCGCGTCGAGTTCGGGGACATCCAGGGCGATCTGATTGCGCTAGAGCCGGGGCGCGCGGTCGTGAGCCGCGGCGGGCTGCGAATCGAAGTCGCGCCGGAGCGTCTGCGCCGCGCGCAGAGCCGGGCGGCAGAGCGCAGCGTTCCCAAGGTGACGATTAGCGCCGGGCCGGGCCCCGACGACGGCGACAGCGAGTTGAACCTGATTGGGATGCGCACCGCTGACGCGCTGCGGCGGCTGGAGGAGTTTCTCGACCAGGCCTACCTGACCAACCGCGCCGAGGTGCGGATCGTGCATGGAATCGGCTCGGGCGCACTCAAGAAGGCGGTGCACGAATATCTCGCCGACTCACCCTACTGCGCGAGCTTTCGCCAGGCCGACCCGCATCGCGGCGGCGCCGGCGCCACGGTCGTGCAGCTCAATTTATAGCTTTTATTTGTAGCGTTTCTCTTCAGTCATCTTCCTTCTTTGCGGTGACCCTTTTTTCAGTCATTCTTTTTCAGTCATCCTGAGCGCAGGCTGCCGAGTCGAAGGATCTCGCGCGGTCCTCCGCGCGTTATCCATGCTTTCGGGATTCTGGTGATGAACTCGGATCGACCATGTCGTGCTCGGGTCATCCGTCAACTGCCAATCGCCTCGATTTGACGCGCGGAGGACCGCGCGAGATCCTTCGACTGCGCTCGCGGACTCGCTCCGCTCAGGATGACCGAAGAAGAGGGCGCGCCGATACCAATTCGAGACTCACCACACTAGTGGAACAGCTTGTTCAGGGCGCCGCCGAGCGGATTGCTCCCTGACCCGCCGGCTTTCTTGCCGAGGAACTTGTTAAGAAACTTTTCCCCCTGCTTCTGCACCAGATGGCCGGCGGCGCGCTGCGCGAGGAATTGAATGTCGGGCTGCACTGAGGGCTTGGGCAACTGCCCGCTGATTCGCACCGGGATGTCGATCTCCTTCTGCTCGTTGGCCAGGTAAACCACGTTCTTTTTCTCGGACATGATCTCGCGGCTGAGCTCCTGCGAGAGCAGCAGATGAGCCTTCATATCGATGTTTTTGTTCAGATCGAACCATCCGTCCGCCGTGGCGCTGTAGTCGGGCGTCGCGGCCTTGATGTCGTGCGAGGTGATTCGGGGCCCCTGGATCGCAAACGTCAGGCTGAGTTCGCGCAGATCGGTGTCGGGCGAGTTGAACAGCGAGGGATGGCGCGCGACGATCGTCGGCGTAAGCAGCGCGTCGATGCCCGGCACTCCTTGCACCTTGCGCATCGCCTGCGCGGCGATGTTGACGCCGATGAGCTTGCCGTTGGCGACCGACATCTGTCCATTGCCGCTCAGGGTTGGCTTAATCTTGTCGAAGGTGTCGCCGCGGCCTGCTACGCGCACCTGCCCCGTTAGCTGACCGCGGACAGTATTAGCAGCACTGGATTTCTGTGAGATCAGCGCTTGCTGCAAGTCGATCCCATGCAGATTGATCCCCACGTTGAAGACCGGCTCGGCACCGAGCGTAGCCCGCGCGTTGCCGTCGAGCGTGCCGTTGAAAGCGCCGACCTTGAGCGAGGTAATCGTCACCGCCTGACCGCCATAGGTCGCGTCGACGGCGAGGTTGCGGTACGCGATATTCTGCATCATGCCGCCGGGCGAGGTCACCATCGCGGTCACCGTCGGCGCGGACGTGGCGCCCCGGACCGTGCCCTTGACCGCCAGTCGGTCGAGGTGGTCAGCCGCTTCCTCGGGCTTGGGATTGGCGGTCAGCTCGGCCGGCTTCACCACGTCGGCGCTAAAGTCGTAGGTCGCGTTTATCGGCTCCAGCGACTGCGCGTTGACCAGCAGCCTGCCGTGGCCCGAGCCGAGGTTGAAAGTCAGCGGGCCGGCCACGGCGGTCGTGCCAGCCATCTTGATGTCTCCGCTAAGCCCGCCCACGATCGCGCGCTTGCCCGGCGGCGTGACCGTCACCGAAGCCAGCGTCACGACGCCATTAACCTCGGGCTTCTTCTGCACCACTTTGACCAGGGCGTGAATCTCGGCCTTGCCCGAGGCGTTGTATTTGCTGAGCGCGACCAGCATCTTGCCCATCGAGGCGAGGTCGAACCTGTTGCTGTCGATTCGCGCGCTGAGGTTTTGGCCGAGCTGAATCTGCCCCGCCTTGAGATTGAGGTCGCCGAGCGTCAGCGTCGCGGTCTGGATCTCGATTTGTGGCGCGCTTCCGTTGTCCTTGCGCGTCCCCGCCGCCGCGAGCTTGAGCGGAACGCCCGCCGCCTTGTCGAGCACGCCGGTGTACACGACCTGGTTGCCGGTCAGGTCGGTCACGAGGTTGAACGCGATCGATTGGGTGGTGCCGTTAACCTTGATACTCGCCGTGACCGGGTTGGTGAGTTTGAGCTGCGGCGGGACCGCCTTGGCAATTTGTGGAACCGCCTTAAGCTGGGCCATCGTGAACGGCCCAAGGTCAAGGCTGAAGGCGAGCGGTATTGCGGACATATCGATCGCGCCGTTGGTTATCAGCGGCCCGACCTTGCCGGTCATCGAGAAATTTTTGCTCGTGCCGAGCGCCGCCAGGCTCAGTGTGATGTCGACCGGCGTGCTGACGCCAAGATTCTCGACGTCCAGGTTTACCGCGCTTACCGTGACCGGCGCGGCGCCCGCGTCCTGATAAACGACCGTGCCGTCATCGATGGTCAGGCTCGAGACCGACACTGCGCCAAGCGCTGCCGCTCCTGACGCTGGTTGCCCCTGGGGCTGTGCCTGAGTGAGCGGCACGCCTTTGAGCGGCTGCGTGCCGGTCGCCGGCGGCACGCTCGAAGCCGGCGCAGTGGCTTCGCCGGCGGAGGGCTTCTTGCCGATGGAGCTGACGTTCAACTCGCCGTGCTGATTGCGGATGATGTGCACCACGGGCTGCTTGAGCGACACCTGCTTGATCTCGATGCGATGGCTCAGCAGCGGCATCAGCGCGACCCGGGCATAGACGTCCGCGGCCTGCACGAATGGCGTCTGAGAGAAATTCGGGTCGTCCGCTATAGTCACGCCGCGCAGGTCGGCGACCACACCCCATCCGAGACTCGCGTGAATGTCCTGGATGTCGACCTTGCGCCCGACCGCGTCGCTGGCCTTCGTCAGGATGAGGCCGCGCTGCTTCTGGATGATGCCGTTGAGGTTGAGCACGGCGTAGGTCCCCACCGCGATCACGACCAGGACGATCAGTCCGACCACAATTAGTATTGTCCGGATGAGCTTGCGCATCACGACACCTTTCCCCGCCCCGAGAAATTGTATTCTCCACTGAAGCGAGGGCTATGCCAACGTTCTTGCGCACTGGCGATTGGCCGTGTGGACCGTCACGGGCATCGCCCTGATGCGCGCGCCGGGAACAACCGGTAGGCTCTACTCTCAAATGGCCAAACGGCGAAAGATTTCACCGCCGCGGCATCAGGCCCCCAAGCCGAAAGCGGAAAAGCCCGCCTTCAGCTCGCCGTTCAAAGACCTGAAGAAGCTGCTGAGCGAGCGACCGCAGCCCACAAGCCCGGCTAAACCTATCGAGCTTGCCAAGGTCGCCGCCGCCGCGGCGACACCGATAACGGCGTCCGAACCGGCGCTCGTGCTCGACGACGCCACGATGTTCCGCCAGGCCGTCGATGGGGTGCGCCGGCTGGGCGACCAACGTCCGGCCCGGGTCGTCCCCAAGCCCGAGGTGATTCTGGAAATTGTCAGCGAGGACGCCGAGGTTCTCGCACAACTATCGGATCTGGTTTCCGGAGCGGGGACTTTCGAGCTGACCGAGACCGAGGAATACACCGAAGGAACGCGGCTCGGACTCGATCCGCGGTTGGTGACGCGTCTTCGCCGTGGGGAGTTCGCGGTGCAGGCGCATATCGATCTGCACGGGATGATCCAGGCCGACGCCAAGCTGGCGCTCGAGGAATTTATCGTAGGCTCGGTGCGCAAAGGGCTGCGCGCGGTGCTGGTGGTGCATGGCCGCGGTCTGCGGTCGCCGGGCGGAATGCCGGTGCTCAAGCATGCCGCCTCGCAGTGGCTCTCGCACGGGCACATGGGCGGGTATGTGCTGGCGTTTGCGACCGCGCGGCCGGCCGACGGCGGAGCGGGTGCGATGTACGTGCTGCTCAGGCGCGATCGCCGCCGCGCCAAATTCGACATTCTTCAGGGCACCAAGCGCCGCGACTGATTGGTGCGGCGGGCGGGCGAACTTCACGAAAAAAAAGAAAACGGGGCCGATTAGGGCCCCGTTTCGGTTTTCATGGCGAAATCCAACCTTATGCGATCAAATCTTGCCCTGCAGAATGAATGAGATGACCAGCGAGTACAGGGTCAGCGACTCGACGAAGGCGAGTCCGATGATCATCGGAACGAAGAGCTGGTTGGTGCTGTTAGGGTTACGGCCGATCGATTCCATCGCCGAAGCCGCCAGCTTGCCCTGACCCATCCCGCATCCCAGCGCCGCGATACCGATGCCGATGCCGGCGCCAAGTCCGATAAGTCCCGCGCGCAACCCGTCGCCGCCGCCGCTGCTCCCGGCCGTCTGCGCCATCGCGAGCAGCGGGCTCGCGAGCACCATCGCCGCCGCCATCGCGAGCCATTTTCCTAACCGTGCAATCATTTACGTCTCCTCCTTGGTTTGCTCGCGGCCACCAGCCAGGTCCATGGCTCTTTTTTCTCCCCTCTATCCTCTTCCACCCCGCGAACCGGACCGAGCCTGGTCGCGAAATTACACTTTTTTGTGGACGAACTTACGCTCCGCTCGGGCCGCGCTTTCTCAGTAATGCGAATGGCTCGCCATCCGGACGTACGAGACCGCCAGGATCACGAAGACCAGGGCCTGAACGAGGCAGACGATCGAGCCCAGCGCGTAAAAGGCCAGCGGGATGACCAGCTTGGTGAGTCCGGTAAACAACCCGAGCACCTTGTGGTCGGCAAACATGTTGGCGAAAAGACGGATGCCCAGCGAAAACGGGCGGAACAGGTTGTCTGCCACCTCGATCACCACGAAGAACCACGCCAACCACCACAGCGGACCGAAGAAACTGCGCAGGTAGTAAAGCCCCTGATGCACGAAGCCTTGGTAGATGTAAAAAATGAAGCAGATGATGGCGATCGCGAAGGTGAGGTCGGTGTCGGCGGTCGGCGGCTCCATGCCGGGAATGAGGCCGAGGAAGTTCGCCGTGAGAATAAACATGAAAAGCGTGCCGAAGAAGGGTACGTATTTGCGCGTACCATGACCTTCGAGCACGCCCGCGACGAAGCCGTCGAGCCATTCGGTGATGACTTCGCTGACTGAGAGCAGCGTGATTGCGCTCTCGGGGACGGTCGGATCGGCCGCCTCCACCAGGGCTCGGCGCGCGTAAATCCCGAACACAATCAGGACTCCCATCGCGATCCACGTGCCGACCACGACCGGCGGAAGATGCAAGACGCCTGCGATGCCGTCGATGAAATTGACCGGATTCAAACTATCGCCTCCGCGCCGAGCACGGACCGTTACGCGGCCCGCGCCGAAACGCGCCAAGTTTCAATAAAGATCGCGCCCGGCTGAGTCAAGACGCCGAGCACAAAGCCCGGAACGTTGATGTTGGTGCGGCTGAGAAGCCAAGCTACGACCGTAACAATAAACAGCAATTTCAGGGGCGCCGCAACAATGCCGAGCCGGCTCGCACCGCCGCTTTGGGTCGCGACCGCAACGATCCAGCGCCCGACGAAAGCGAGCAGGAAAAGATTCGCGATCATCACGGCGCCGCCGACCGCGCATCCAACGCCCATCGCGGTCGAAACGGTCGCGAGCAGCGCCACGCTCAGCATCGCGGTAATCACCGCCGTCATGCCCTGTATGCCGGCGATTGTCGGAACTTTCCACGTCATGCGATCAAAGAGTCTTACGGAAGGCGCGGGCCTCGGCTATCAGCCGATAGAACCCCAGGGCGACGCCGCCCAGCAGCCCGACCAGGGTCCAGATCGAGCCGGTGTGAAAATGGGCGTCGATGTAATAGCCGGCCACTGAGCCGCCGATGATCGGCGAGAACAGCTCGGCCCCGATAGCGGCATAGCGCCACAGGTTCGGCTTTTCCGCCGACGACTCGTTCGGAGGGGGCTGCGCTGGCACTTTAGGACCTCGCGACTCTCACGGCTTTGGCTCTCAAGATTTGGCAACCTCAGCCAGCGACTCGCGCGCCGCAGCGACGGTGCGGTCGATGTCGGCCTCGCTATGCGCCAGCGACACGAACATCGCCTCGAATTGCGAAGGCGGCAGGTAAATTCCGCGCTCGAGCATCGCGTGAAAAAATCGCGCGAATAACGCCGTATCCGCGCGGCGCGCATCCGCGGCCTCGCGCACCGCTTCAACTCCCAAAAACGCCGTCACCAGTGAGCCGACCCGGTTGATACAGCCCTTGAGGCTCGTGTTGCGGATGGCCTCTGCCATCCCGTCGCCGAGCCGCGCGGAGGTCGCTTCCAACCGCTCGTAAGTTCCGGGCCGGGCCAGGATCTCCAGCGTCTTGAGCCCTGCGCGCACCGCCACCGGGTTACCCGATAGCGTTCCTGCCTGGTAAACCGGACCGACCGGCGCGAGCAGGTCCATCAGATCGGCCCGGCCCGCGACCGCGCCAATCGGCATCCCACCGCCGATCACCTTGCCCAGCATGATCAGGTCGGGCTCCGCGCCAAACATTTCGTGCGCGGTACCGTAACGCAGGCGAAAGCCGGTTATCACTTCGTCGCAGATGAGCAGCGCGCCGTGGCGATGCGCCAGGTCGCCCAGCTCCTTGAGAAAGCCGGGCGCGGGTGGCACCACACCCATGTTGGCAGCTACCGGTTCGACAATAACTGCCGCGATCTCGCGGGGTTCCGCGAGAAAATAGCGCTCGACCGCCTTCAGCGAATTGTACTGCGCGACTCGAGTAAGCGCGGCCAGCGCTTCCGGCACTCCGGCGCTGTCGGGCACGCCCAGGGTCATCACGCCCGAACCGGCACGCACCAGCAGGGCGTCGCTGTGGCCGTGGTAACAGCCGTCGAACTTGATAATGCGGGCGCGACCGGTGGCCGCGCGAGCGAGGCGAATCGCGGTCATCCCGGCCTCGGTACCGGAGCTGACCAGGCGCACCTTGCGCGCCATCGGGACGGCGGCGGCGATCCGCTCGGCGATCGCGATTTCCAGTTCGGTCGGAGCCCCGTAGCCGAAGCCGTGAGCGGCCTGCTCGGCGATCGCGGCGACGACCTCGGGCTGAGCGTGGCCGAGGATGGCGGGACCGTAGGAACCGACGTAGTCGACGAACCGATTAGCGTCGGCGTCGATCACCATCGCGCCTTCGCCGTGCGCTATAAAAAGCGTCGCGCCACCGACCGCTTTCCATGCGCGCACCGGCGAGTTAACCGCGCCCGGGATGACGGCGGCCGCGCGCGCGAGCAGCGCGGCGGAATTTTTCTTGCTGATCATTTTCACGATTCGGTTTGCGATTTCGGTTTAGCTTTGCTCGCTAACATTTGCCGACGTGCCGGTCAAACACGCATTATCGTCTCGTGCAGTGAGAAATCACACTCACACAACGGCTCCCAGAGCCAACGTGCGCGATCGATGAAAATCGGCGCGCAGCATCATGTTCGCAAGGTAAATTTCTTTTTCACGATTCATGAAAAAAATCGCGCGCTTGTACATCCGCGATCGCTTTTGCTTGAGCCATCTCTCCAAAGGGTCTATCACGTTGTCTTCGTCAACACACTTCACACATGGACGCGCTGTCATGCGCAAGCCGCCGTGGAAACGGCGTCAGGATCAAAGTGGCCGCAAGGCGCTCGATCTGCTTACTGGATTTTTTGAAGTTGTCCATGAAATCCGCATCGGCGATGGCCGAGTTGATAGGCCATCGCAAACGCAGCGCATCGGGGTCTGGCGAGGGGAGAGAACCACTTATCCACAGATGTGGATAAGCTTGTGCGTAATCTAGCCGACAGCGTGCTCGGTTCGGTGGGGGGACCGCCCGCCTGGCGTGACGGCTTACTGACCTCCTGGGAGGGGAAAAATGGAAGGTTTGTGGCAACGGACGGCGGACCGGATACGTGATTCCTTGGGCCAGGTTGGATTCGAGACCTGGATTGGACCGCTAAATTTTCTGGGAATGCAGGGGCGCACCGCCACGATCGAGGCCCCCAACCGTTTCTTTCGCGATTGGGTGAACGACCGCTATCTCGAACTGCTCCGCCAATCGCTCTCCGCCGAAGTCGGACAGTCGGTGGACGTTAAGCTTACCCTGGGGTTGGCCGGCAACAGCAATCTTCACGAGGCAGTGCGGCGCACGATGCCTCCGAGTCCGTCCGCGGTCGAGGCCGCGCCGCGCGATCGCCATCCGCAACTCAACGAACGTTACACGTTCACCGAGTTCGTGGTCGGCTCGGCCAACCAGTTCGCCCATGCGGCAGCGCTGGCGGTCGCCAATCAGCCCGGCGAAAAGTACAACCCGCTTTTCATCTACGGCGGAGTGGGTCTGGGCAAGACGCACCTGGTGACCGCGATTGGCCATCAGTTGTGGAACAGCGGCAAGCGCAAGGTGCTGTTCATGCCGGCCGAGGTTTTCATGAACGAGCTGATAACCTCGCTCAGGCGCGACCGGATGGGCGAGTTCAAGGAAAAATTCCGCCGGGTTGACGCGCTCATTCTCGACGACGTCCAGTTCCTGGCCGGACGCGAGCGAACTCAGGAGGAATTTTTTCATACTTTCAATTCGCTGCACTCCGACCGCCACCAGATCGTGCTGACCTCGGACAAGGTGCCGCGCGATATTCCGGGACTCGAAGAGCGGTTGCGGAATCGTTTCGAGTCGGGGCTCATCGCCGATGTCGCGCCTCCCGACCTCGAGACCCGGGTCGCAATCGTCCAGAAGAAGGCGGCGCACGAGAACATGAGCCTGCCTTCCGACGTGTCGCTCTACATCGCGCAGAACGTTTCCTCCAATGTGCGCGAACTCGAAGGATGCCTGACGCGGCTCGCGGCGCTGGCCTCGATGGACCGTGCGCCGTTGACGGTCGAGTTCACGCGCCAGGCGCTCCACGACCTCATCCGGGTGCAGGACCATCGCCCCGGCATCGACGGCATCCAGAAGACGGTCGCGGACTTCTTTCATATCCGGCTGGCCGACCTGAAGTCGAAAAAGCGCACCCAGCACATCGCGTTTTGTCGCCAGGTAGCGATGTACCTGTGCCGCAAGCTCACCGACAACTCATTTCCGGTCATCGGCGAGCATTTCGGGCGCGACCACTCGACGGTGATCCACGCTTACAACCTGATTGCACGCCGGGTGGGCAACGATTCCGCCTTCCGCATGTCGATCGAAAAGATCGAACGCGAACTCAAGATCGACCAGCGAGCCGCGTGACGGGCTCTAACAACTCTGTGGAAAAGTCCTCTACAATACCCACAGTATCGACAGGAGACGGCATGGAGTGGCGGGGAGCGCCATCGCAGACAGGATGCGATGCACTGTTTGGTCACCGACGATCGCGCAACGATTACGAAGGGTTGCGCCGCTCATCAACAAATTCACAGGACCTACTGCTATCTTATGATCTTTAGATCTAATTAGATCTTTAGGATCAGTAGAGCACGGCGACGAGAGGATAAATGGAACTGGTAATCGAGCGCGCGGTGCTGCAAAGCAGCCTGTCGCTGGTTCAGGGAATCGTGGAACGGCGCAACACGGTGCCGATACTCGGGCACGTGTTGCTCGAGCCTAATGGCGCCAGCCTACGCCTGGCCGCCACCGACCTCGAGGTCGGTATCCGCACCGAGGTTCCCTGCCGCGTCGACAAGCAAGGCAGCTTCACGCTAAACGCGCGCAAGCTGTTCGAAATCGTGCGCGAGGCCGAAGGCGGAGAAGTCTCATTCAAGTCGCTCGACAGCGACTGGGTCGAGCTTAAGTGCGGGCGGGCGAAATTCAAGATGATGGGACTCGATCCGCGAAGCTTCCCGGCGATGCCCATCCAGGCGCAGGCGAAACCGCAAGGCGACGCCGCCCGCAAGGCGGTCAAGGGCGATCTCACGATCGCAAGTCGCGTGCTGGCGGCGATGATCGACAAGACCATCTTCGCCGTCAGCCCCGACGAAGCCCGCTACAACCTGGGCGGCGTGCTGGTGGAAGCGGCCTCGAAGGGCGTTGCCCGGATGGTCGCCACGGACGGCCATCGGCTCTCGATGATCGAACGCGAGGCCGAAAGTTTCGAGATGGAAGGTAATGCGATCATCCCGCGCAAAGGTCTGGCTGAACTGCGCAAGCTGCTAGACCAGGAGGGCGAAGATCAGGTGCAGTTGATGCTCGACGGGCAGCTCGCGTGGCTCAAGCGCGGTCCAACCGAGGTCTCGATGCGCCTGGTTGAGGGCGAATTTCCCGACTATCGCGGCGTAATCCCCAAGCAATCCAAATACGCCGTCGCAGTCGGGCGCGACGCCCTGCTCAACGCGATCAAGCGAGCGGCGATTTTCTCCAACGAGCGCTACCATGGCGTCAAGCTGGGACTCGCAAGCGGCGCGCTGACTGTCTCTTCGACCAGTCCCGAGATGGGCGAGGCGAGCGAGACCATCGACGTCGATTTCACGGGCGATGAGTTCTCGATCGGCTTCAACGCGGCCTACCTCATCCAGGCCCTGGGTGTGATGCCGGCGGAGAGCGACGCCAGCCTGGGGCTCAGCGATGAAGTCAGTCCAGGTGTGATCACCTCGTCTGCGGACTCGCAGTTCACCTACGTCGTGATGCCGATGCGGCTGTAAGACTGATGCCCGAGCGCGCTTCGTCAGTGCTGGCCCTCGACTCCGACGGCCGCTGGCGCGGCGGCCGGGGGCACGGCGACCAGGACTTCTTTGTTGAGTACGTGCTGGCGCCCCTCGAAGGGAAAGACCTCTTCGCTCGCGACCACCTTGTCCGATCCACCAAGCCGATTGACAAGAAAATCACGATCCCGCCGCCGCACGATCACCCATCGCAGCTTGTGGTCGAGCGCGTCCTGCTTCAATTTTCCGGCATCGTCGTAGTACGGGAGCGGTTCGGGCAGGTCGAGGTAGTAGAGCGGACCGACCGTCTTGTACAGCACCACGCCTGAGGTCGCCTCTCCCATCTGTTGGCGGATGTCTTCGGCGAAGCGCTTCTCGCCGCGCCATTTGTCGGCAGCGGGCATCGCAAAGATAAACAGGTAAGCCAGGAAAAGCGCCCCGACGGTCGCCGTCGACATCGCCACCCGCCGCGTATTGAAGCGCCTCAGCGTAAAGAGCACCGCGAGCAGCGACACCACCCAGAAGGCCAAATATATAGCGCGGTCAGGAGCCGCCGGCAGCGTCGCCATCGGGCCTCTAAGGATCCAGCGTGGCGGAATCAATACGATCACGCCGCCGATAACCGCAACCGCGATGACCGCGTAGCCAAGGCCGAGTAATCGTCGTCCCAGCGGCGATAGCGCCTCGAGGGGCGTGGCCAGCATCCGCGCCACCAGCAGTGCGCCGGCCGGCAGAATCGGCAACAGATAGTAACTGCGGCGCGATCCGGAGAGCGTAAAAAAAAGGAACGTCGCCCAAAAATAAACCAGCGCGAAGCGATGGCTGCGTTGTGCGGCGCCGTCGCGCTCGGCGGTGGGTTTGCGATGGGCCTCGGCGAGCGCCGCCGGAAGCAGTGCCGACCACGGCATCATCAGGGCAAAGATGACGTAGCAATACAGATAGACCGGGCCGCGATGGTCGAACGGATGAAAAAACCGCACGACGTTTTCGCGATACACCATCTCCAGGCCCTTTTCGGAGCCGGTGCGAGCGGCCGAGATCGCGAACGGTACGTAATAAATTGCCGCGCCGAGTGGGATCGCAATCAGCGATTTCCAATTGAAGAGCCATCGATTGCGCCCGACGAGCCATCCGATTCGGCCGAGGACCGGGCCGCGCCAAAGCCGCCGTCCCAATTCGGCCCATCCGTCCGCCAGGCACGAGTACACTCCGAGCACCATCAGCGGCAGTACGTAGCCGAGCAGTCCCTTGGTGAGCGACGTCGCCGCCATCACCAGCCACAGTCCGACCACCCACCATCCGTCCTGCCGCTGTTCATTGCGCAGGAAAAGTGCGAAGGCCGCCAACTCTCCGGTGACGGTCTCGACGTCGGCCGAGGCATGACGTGAAAAGAAGACGAAGCTGAAGCTGGTGGCCAGGATGAGTCCGGCGAGGAGCGCCGTCCGGCTGTTGTAGAGGCGCCGCCCGACCAGCATCACCAGCCACACGCCGAGTAATCCGGCGATCGCGCAGGGCAGCCGCGCGGAAGTTTCGTCGAGGCCGCCGGTTAGCCAGGTCGCTGCCATAACCAGCCAGTACGAACCCAGGGGCTTGTCGTAGTAGACGCGGCCGTTGATGGTCGGCCAGAAGTAGCGCCCCGTGAGATGCATCTCGCGCGCGATCTCCGCCCAGCGGAATTCCGAGGACCACAACGCGCGCGCGCCCAGCCGGGCAAAGAATAATATCGCCGCCAGCATGAGCACGGCGGTCGCGGCGGCGCGCCATGAAACGACGTATCCGCATATCTCGATAGCCGCGTCGCTGGCAGGCCCTGACGATCTGCCGGCGGCGTCGATGCGCTCGTCGGCGCGGCGCGGGTCGGCGATGCTCTCCATTTCGCGATCAGGTTCGCAGCCCGCTCCGTGGGGTTCAAGTACCCGAGCCGGCATTTCGGGCGCGCGATAAGTCGCGCTCGCGCGCAATCGAGTTCGGCCCCCAATAGAAACGCTCGTGCGGCGCGTGCTACCGTCGAAAAGCATTCGGCCTCCGCCGGACAGCTCCCGGGAGACATGATCGCAATGAGCGACGAGCACGGCCACGAGGCCTCCGGGCGCAAGCCCAACCGCCTCATCCACGAGCAGAGCCCTTACCTGCGCCAGCACGCGCACAATCCGGTGGATTGGTACGCGTGGGGCGACGAAGCGCTGGCGCGGGCGCGCGCCGAGAACAAGCCTGTGCTCCTCTCCATCGGCTATTCGGCCTGCCATTGGTGCCACGTGATGGAGCGCGAGTCGTTCGAAAACGAAGCGATCGCGCAATTGATGAATGAGAACTTTGTTTCGATCAAAGTCGATCGCGAGGAGCGTCCCGACCTCGACCAGATTTACATGGACGCCGTTCAGCTCCTGACCGGGCGCGGGGGATGGCCGTTGACCGTGTTCCTGACGCCTGACGGTGAGCCGTTTTACGGCGGCACCTACTTTCCGCCCGAGGATCGCCAGGGGATGCCTGGCTTCCCGCGCGTGCTAACCGCGATCGCCAACGCGTTTCAAACGCAGCCCGCCGATATTCGTCAAAACGTCGAACGGCTCGGCAAGGGACTGTCGGGACTCGCCGAGTTCAATCCCGACGGCGGCGAGCTGAAAGCCGACATGGCGGAGACCGGAGCGCGCGCGCTGGCCGAGCATTACGACCGGATCAACGGTGGATTGGGGCACGCGCCCAAGTTTCCCAACAGTTTCGTGTTTTCGCTTTTCCTGCGGATGCATCAGGCGACCGGCGATCTCGAATTCGGCCACATGGCGCGCGAGACGCTGACCAAAATGGCCAAGGGCGGCATCTACGATCAGCTCGGCGGCGGGTTCCATCGCTACAGCGTGGACGATCGATGGCTGGTGCCGCACTTCGAAAAAATGCTCTACGACAACGCGTTGCTGGCGCAGCTCTACCTTGACGCCGGTCGCGCGCTCGGCGAGCCCGAGTTCCTGACTGTGGCGCGCGAGATTCTCGATTACGTGCTGCGCGAGATGACCAGTCTCGAGGGCGGCTTCTACTCGACCCAGGACGCGGACAGCGAGGGCGAAGAAGGCAAGTTCTTCGTCTGGACGCCCGAGGAGTCGCGCGCCGTACTCGGTGAGGAGCTGAGCGCGATCGCCGAACGCTACTTCGACATCAGCGCCGAGGGCAACTTCGAGGGCTCCAACATCCTGCATCGGACCATCAGCGCCGGCGAGGCGGCCAGGCTGTTCAAAAAAAGCCCGGAGGAGATGGAGCGCGCGATCGGCGAGAGTCGCCGCCGCCTGTTCGAGGCTCGCGAGCGGCGGGTCAAGCCGGCACGCGACGAAAAAATCCTGGCCGCGTGGAACGGGATGATGATCGGCGCGCTAGCCGAGGGTTTCCGGGCGCTCGGCGATGAACGCTACTTGAAGGCGGCGGCACGCGGCGCGGAGTTCGTGATGACGCACCTCTGGGACGGGCACGTGCTCAAGCGCTCGTACAAGGACGGCGCCGCCCGCTTCAATGCCTACCTGGAGGACTACGCGCTATTCGCGGGCAGCCTGATCGATCTTTACGAGGCCTCGCTCGAGGGCCGCTACCTCGAGCTGGCGCGGACGATGGCCGACGCTATCCTGGAGCGCTTCCTCGACATCGAAAAGGGCGGGTTTTTCTTCACCTCGGCTGACCATGAGCGGCTGATCACGCGCTCGAAGGCGGTCTTCGACGGCTCGACCCCCTCGGGCAACAGCGCGGCGGTGATCGCACTGCTGAGACTTCACGGCTATACCGGCGAAGAGCGCTACTTCGCCGAGGCGCGGCGCACGCTCAGCCTGCTGCGCAGCTTCGTCGAGCAGCAGCCGTTCGCGTTCTCGCACATGCTCGAGGCCATCGACCTCTATCAGCGCGGAGCGAGCGAGATCGTGATCGTGGGCGAGCGCGGCACGGCCGGGCTCGACGAATGGATCGAGCGGCTGGGCTTGCTCTACCTGCCCAACCGCGCGCTGTTCCTTGCCGACCCGCGCGCCTTGGCCGGGGGCTTCGTGCCCGAGGCGGTGCGGGGGAAATCGCAAATCGAGGGGAAGCTCACGGCCTACGTGTGCCGCGAGCGGACTTGCACCGCGCCGATTACGTCGTTCGACGCGCTCAGGCAGGAACTCAAGGGTTGACCGGAACTCAGAGGTTGACCGGAGATTGCGCGGGCTAGGTGGGCTGGATGGCGATTCACGACGCGTCGCGGCGAGCCGCAATGGCGGAATCCTCGGGGCCGCCGTTCGAGCCGGTGGCGCTCAACCGGCCGACTGTCGCCGCGCGCTCGGCGCTCAAGGTCGCGGTCCTGAACGTCGCCGGCGGTGCGCGCCTAAACGCGATCGTTGCCTGTCTCAGGCGTCCACCGCTGGCCGATGCGGGCACCCTGCTCCTTTGCGAGGCGAGCTGGCGGATGCCGCGTCATGGGCTGATCGAATTCGCGCCCGCCCTCGCCGCCGCGCTCAAGATGAGCTTCGCGTTCCTGCCGTCGTTCGGGCGTGACGAAGGAGGCGGCGATTTTCGCGCCATCGGCAACGCGCTCCTGTGCGCGCAGCCGCTCGATGACTTTCGCGTCGTCGAGCTGCCGAAGTCGCCGTTCAAGTTTCGGGCGCGCCATCTCCCCGGCGTAAACCAGGGGTTGCTCGCGAGCATCAACGTCAACGGCCGCCGCGTCAGGATCGGGGTCGCGCACCTGGAGCGGGTATGGGATCCCGAGGGGCGCGCTTCGCAGATGGAATGCTTCCTCAGCGAAATCGGCAGCGAAGCACCGGTCATTGTCGGCGGCGACTTTAATACGACTACCATGGACATGGACCGGCGCTGGGCGATGTTGCGCGCAGCCGCGGCGCTGGCCTTGCGCCCGCGGCGCTTTCACGAGCCGCAGGCGCACGAGCCGCTTTTCGATCGGATTAAAGAGCACGGTTTTTCGATCGAAGGGGCGAATCTTCCGGCCGCGCCGACGTTTACCATCAGCCGGCTGGTGCCGCCGCGATGGCGTCCGAAGCTCGATTGGATCGTGGCGCGTGGAATACAACCGGTGAGCGGATCGGCGGCGGTGGTGCCCGCGCGCACTTCGATCCTCGGACGCCGGGTGTCCGACCACGATTTCGTGCTCTGCGAATTTCGCCTCAGATAGAAATCCTCTGGCAGTGCCAGCCGCTTCGAGTTCGATAAATCTTCGCAGGGTCCGCGAGAAGCGATCAAAAAGGGTCGGGCTCGCCTCCCGGCCGAGGTCCGGTAAAATCAGTCCGGTAAAATCATATGACCATCTTCGACACAGATGCCTGAAGGAGTGACCGTCTGATGAGCGAATCGAATACGGCGCCCGACAATTCAGCCAATCATTGGTGCGATCACGGGGTCAAAGTCATTCCCGGCGACCAGCTTGATCCGGACACGGCGCAGACGCCGGGGATGTCACGCGCGGCGGCGATCAACAACGCCCGCGCCGGCGCGCAGAAAATCTGGGCCGGGACGGTGAAGATCGAAGCGAACGCGAAGACCGGCGCGCACCATCACGGCGAACTTGAAAGCGTCATCTACGTCGTCGCCGGGCGCGCGCGGATGCGCTGGGGCGAACATCTCGAATACGTTGCCGAAGCCGGACCGGGCGATTTCATCTTCATTCCGCCCTTCGTGCCGCATCAGGAAATCAACGCCTCGACCGACGCGTCGTTGTCGTGCGTGGTGGTGCGCAGTGGCCAGGAGGCGGTGGTAATCAATCTCGATATCGAGGCGGCCGAGCGCCCCGAGGCGGTATTCTGGGTCGATCCGATTCACCGGCATCCGCGGGGCTGAAAAAACCACCGCTCAACCGGGCCGCGCGCGCGATCGTAGGCCGCCGCGGCGTCCAACACGGTCAACTCGTCGAATGGTCGTCCGACGGTTTGCTAAAGATACCGCGGCCATTTTCTCGTGCCGTGAAGGACGTATTGTCATCACCGCCCAGACATGCCGGTATCGTCCCGTATACATCCGCATACGACAAATGGGCCTCCATTGGTCAAAGCACTCCTAACCTCAGCCGCGCTTGCGGATCCGTTCGGCCTCGGCCAGCAGCGTTGGATAGCCGAACGGCGGCTGAACGCCGTTCAAATCGAGATTGCCGAGACGGCGCGCATTCGTGATCATCGAGCCCGCAGCGTTGGCGACCGCGACCGCGGCCTCGTCGGTCAGTTCGTAGCCGTATAGCTCGCGCGCCATCGCCTTGGCTGTCTGCGGTGTCAGCTTTGCCATCGTGAGTCCTCCAGTGGTTCGAAGTGTCGTCGTTCAGAAAATCCGTGCGCCGCGCCTGACTAAAGCTTTGGCAGCGGCAGCGGGCCGCGCGCGCGTTCGTAGGCGTCGGCCACCTGTAACACCGTCACCTCGTCGAACGGCTTGCCGACGATCTGCATCGAGAGCGGCAGTCCCTCATTCGAGAGCCCGGTTGGAATCGAGAGTGCCGGCTGTCCGGTGGCATTGAATGGTCCGGTGAAGCGCACCATGTTGGCGATTATGTCGTAAGAGCTGTCGTCGATCCTCGGCGCAGCAGTCGTCTGCGACGGCGCGAGCAGGACGGCGTGGTCCTGCAGCGCCGTGAGCGCCTCGGCCAGCATCAGGTTGCGCTCGCGCTGCGCGCGGACGTAGTTGACCGCCGTGATCGTCATCGACGTCTCGATGAGCGCGCGGACGTCGGCGCCGTAGTCGCCCGGCCGCTCGCGTATCCATTGTTCGTGAAATTCCAGCGCCTCGGCCATCAGCACCACCATCGCGACCAGCGAGCCCTCGGCGAACGACGGTATCGAAACCTCCTCGACCGTTGCGCCCAATGATCCAAGCTGCTTGATCGCAGCGGCGAATGCCCGCGACACCGGCTCCGACAGGCCGGTATTGAGTTCCCGGATCACGCCGATGCGCATCCCCTTGAGATCGCCGCCCATCCGGCTCGTGTAGTCGGACACCGGCTCGCGGCTGGAAGTCGCGTCGTTGGGGTCGTGGCCGGCAATGATGTTGAGCATCAGCGCGGCGTCGCGCGCCGAGCGGGTGATCGGGCCGGCGTGGTCGAGCGAATCCGAAAGCGGCATCACACCGTAGCGGCTCACGCGGCTCCAGGTCTGTTTGAGTCCGACGCATCCACAGCACGCCGCGGGGATTCGGATCGAGCCGCCGGTGTCGGTGCCGATGGTTGCCGCGGCGGTGCGTGCCACGATGGCCGCGCCTGAACCGCCGCTGGAGCCGCCGGGGATGCGGTCGAGGTCGTAGGGATTGCGGCAGGTTCCCCAATGCGGATTGTTGGAGGTCGCGCCGTAGGCAAACTCGTGCAGGTTGAGCTTGCCGAGCAGCACCGCGCCCGCCTCGCTAAGCCGCGTCCATACGGTCGAGTCGTGATTGGGAACGAACTCGCCAAGGATTTTGGAGCCGCCGGTGGTCAGGATGCCCTTGGTGTAGCAGAGATCCTTGAGCCCGATCGGCACTCCGTGAAACGGCCCGCGCCATCGCCCGGCGGTTATTTCCGTCTCGGCTTTGCGCGCCATCCCGCGCGCCGCGTCGGCGGTCACGGTGATGTAGGCGTTAACGCGTTCGTCGACGGTCTCGATGCGGTCGAGATAGGCCTGGGCGAGTTCGACCGGCGAAACTTCCTTGGCGCGCAGCTTTTGCGACAGCGCAGCCACGTCGAAGTCGAGCAGGTGGTTTGGATTGGCCATCGGTCACCTCGCGTGCGGATCGATGTTTCGCGGATGAGCGGGCGCGGCGATGAAACGGGCCGCCAGCCGTCCACGCGCGTTAGCCTAGCGCAATTTCTCGCGTAGGGGTGAGCGCCGGCACCGCGTCCCGGCGGATGCGTTACTTCAGGATGCCGCGGCGGTGCAGCCCGGCTATCCGTTCGCGATCGTAGCCGAGGTGGCGCGCGAGAATCTCGTCGGTATGCTCGCCCAACAGCGGCGCCGCGTGTTCGGCCTTACCGGGCGTCGCGGAGAACTTCGCCAAGGTGCCGGTCTGCACGACGCCGCCCCATTGCGAATGATGCAAAACGGCGAGCAGCTCATTGGCATTGACCTGCGGATCGTCGAACAGGTCGGCGGTGCGATGCGTGCTGAGCGCCGGGACGCCTGCCGCGTTCAGCCACGCCAGCGCCTGGGCACGGTCCACGCCCGCGAATGCCGCGGCGACGGCCTGCGCGAGCGCGCCATCCTCGGGCTCGAGCGCGGCCTCCGCAAACGCCACGTCGGTGGCGAGTTTGCACACGCGCCGCAGCCCTTCCCACTGCGCCGGCTCCGCGGCATGGACGAACAGCCACGCTCGATCGCCGCACTGGTAAGCGCGGCAGAGCGCCGAGCGACCACGCGATTCCGGCCGGCCGTTTTCCATGTCGGGCCGGCCATCGTAAAAAATGAACTCGCCCGCCTGGAAAGCCATAGCGGATTGCAACAGCGAGGTCTCACAGAGCTGGCCGCGGCCGAGACACTCGCGCGCGCGCAGCGCCAGTACGCATCCGAACGCCGAAAGCATCGCGGCCCCGTAGTCGCAGATCGCGCAAGTGAGATAGAGCGGCGGCTGATGATGGCCGCCCTCGGCCGCCATCAGGCCCGAACGCGCCTGCAGCAGCGGATCGAAGCCGGGCTGGTCATGTTCCGGGCCCCGATTGCCGAAGCCATTGACCGACATATAGATGAGGCGCGGATTGATCGCCGAGAGCGATTGGTAGTCCAGCCCGAAGCGGCGCATCCGGCCCGGCCGCAGATTTTCGACCACGATGTCGGCGCGGCGCACCAGGCCGTGGATTATCTCGCGCCCCTCGGGCGCGGCGAGGTCGAGCGAAAGCGCGCGCTTGCCCTGGTTCCATCCGAGGAAGCCGAAGCCGAAGTGGCGGAACGCGTCGCCTTCGAGGCTTTCGATCTTGATCACGTCGGCGCCCATCTGACCGAGGATCATTGGGCCGTACGAGCCGGCGATGTAGCTGCAAAAGTCGAGTACCAGGAGGCCGTCGAGCGGCCCCTTGGCAAATTTGCTGTGCGCGACGCCGTTGGGCGGGGGCGATGGCGGCTCGGCCAGCCATCCCTCGATGGTGAGATCATCTTTGATTGCCGGCGTCGGCCCGGCGATTTCGCCGGGCGTGAGTTCGAGCCCCACCGCGATACCGGACTGGATCGTCGCGCCCAGTGTGGGATCTTCGATCGCGCGACGCATCCCGAGTGCGTCCACCTGCGGATGGTTGATGAAGTCCGTGCGCGAGAGCACGGGCGCACAGGGGATGTCGTTCTCGCGCAGGATGCGGAGCCATTCTTCACGCGGGCGGCCCGCAATTATTTGCTGCAACAGGTCCTTGAGAACCTGGCGATGCGGGCTCGGGACGCCCCAGGGCGCGCCCTCGAAGCGGGGATCGGAGACCAGCTCGGGCCGCTCGATCGCCAGCGCCAGCTTGTTCCAGAACGTCACGTTGCCGCAGGCCACGAACAGGTACTCGTCGTCGGCAGCGCGGAACAACCGGTAACAGGGAATCGGGCCGAGCGGGTCCAGCGGCCCTTCGTACATGCGGGTCATCTTCTCGTGGCGCATGATGCCGCCGGTCTGGAGCGAAAAGGCCCCGGCCAGGAGCGAGACTTCAACCAACTGCCCGCGCGGTTGGCCACCATCGCCGCCGCGCTCGCGCGCATACAGCGCCGCGACCGTCGCGGTCGCGCCGAGCACGCCGGCCGAATAGCTGGCGGCGGGAAAATGCAGCGCCACCGGATTTCCGCTGAGCGCCCACTGGCTGCCGTAGATGCCGCCGAGCGCGGAGGCCAGTTCGTCGCTGGCGTCGAAATCGGCGAGCGGGCCGCGGTTTCCGAGCGGTGGAACGTGCAGCACGACCAGATGCGGATTGATGCGGCTGAGCGCCGCGTAATCAAGCTGGAGCTCACGCATCCGCGCCCCGGTCCATCCGAGCACCGCGACGCCGGCCCATCGAAGCAGCCGCTCGACGCGCGCGCGCTCACCTTGAACGTCGACGAAGAGCGCGCGCTTGCTCCGATTCAGCGCGTGAAAATGCCCTGTGCCGCGTTCGCGAGCGCCCCCCGGCGGTTCCACGTTGACGGCACGCGCGCCCTGCTCGGCGAGCAGCATCGCGGCGTAGGCGGCGCCCAGATTGGAGCTGAATTCGACCAGGTTGATGCCGTCGAGAGCCTTGTTCATCGAAGTTAGCTCCGCGCGAGGTCGGCTTGGTGGGAAAACCGTCTCGCGTGAAAAACGTTCCGCAGCGCCGCGTATCGCGATGCCTTTGACCGGAGAAACCGCTGCGGAGCCGGTACAGGGCGCCACGGATCAGCAGGAAGTCGAAATTCTCACGAGCCGGTGGCGCGTGCAAGTGCCGAAAACAGATATTTCAGTTACTCGTCCGACGCTGCCCAAGACGGTATTTTACGAGTATGGTGCAGCATGGCACGCGCTCAAGATTCATCAACGTCGAGTGCAACTACCGAGATAGTTGCCTTATCCCGGCTGTCGCGCCGGTTCGCTGCGCTTTTCGCGATCGCAATCGTCGCGCTGCTCGCCGGATGCTCCGTGCAGGAGACGCCGCAGCAGCGTGCCGAGCGGATCGAGCCGATGCTGTCGGCGGCCGGTTTCCATATGCTGCCGGCGGACACGCCCAGCCGGATTGCCGAGACTCAGCGGCTGACGCAGCTCAAAGTCCGTTACTTCATCGACAACGGCAAGCCACGCTACTGGTTCAACGACCCGGTGAATTGTCATTGCGTCTACGTCGGCGGCGAAAAGAACTATCAGCAGTACGAACAGATCAGGTTGAGCCAGCAGGCCGCCCAGCAAGAGGTGGAAGCGGCGCGGCTGAACGAGGACGCGATGCAGGAGGAACAGATGAACATGATGCTGTGGCCAGGCCCGTTCCTGTACTAACCTCGGGCACGCCGCGGCTCAGCGGCCTTCCAGAGATTGTCCGTCCGCCCGTTCCAATCCCGCCCTGGCTACCGCGAACGCGTATAGCGTGTTGACGTAGCCGGCCTTGTCCCGGATGAAATCGCGCTCGGCGTCGGTCAGCTCGATGATGTTGCCGAGGCCGGCGGCGTAGCGTTTCTGGGCCAGCGCCAGTTCCACGCGCGAGGCGTCGAGCGTGACGAAGGCCTCGTGAATCTCCTGATGCGCGTTCTGCCAGTCCAGGAATGCGGTCTTGACCTCCAGCATGATGCGCTGGCGCATGTCGGCGATCGAATGCTCGACCGCCTCGCGCCGCAGCCGCGCCTCCTCGATTTGATGCGTCGTCAGCATCCCGTTGAAGATCGGCCAACTGATGACCAGGCCGATGTTGTAGTTGTTGGCTCCCGGTAGCCCGCTTCCCACGACGTTGTACCCGGCCGCGGCGTTCACCGTCGGGAATAGATCGCTGCGGTACTCGCTCATTTTCGCGCCGGCCGCGCGCGCCTGGTCCTCGAGCGCGAGCAGATCGGGACGCACCTTCATCGCGACGCGGATGTATTCCTCCGCCGTTCCAACCACCTCGCTGGCGCCGAGCGTCTGGGCGAGTACATAGTCGGGCTCCTGGGCCCCGAGGCCCATCGCGTTGTCCAGCGCCGCCTTGGCCTTGGCCACCTCGTTGCGCTCGGCGAGTAGCTGGGTCTCGGCGCGCGCGAGTTGAGCTTGCGCGGTGTAGACATCGATTTCCGGAGTCAACGCGGCCGCCGATTTGACCTTCGCTTCGTGCAGCTGCTCCTGGCGCTGGTTGATGGCTTCCTCGTAAACCGCGACCAGTTGCCTGGCCGCGAGCAGCTCGAAGTAGCGCTGGGAGGTTTCAAAAATGAGGTCGAGGTCGGTCAGCTTGAGCTGGGCTCCGGCGGCGTCGGCCTGTGCGCGGCGCTCGGCTATTTCGCCCCGGACCCGGCCGAAGTCGAATAGGTACTGCGATGCACCTACTGCACCCAGGTAGTTGTTTTCAAGCGACCAGGCCTGCGATTCGCCCGCCGCGCCGTTATGGCGCGGGATGAAGCCGGGGTTGAGATAGTTGGTCGCGCCGATGCCGTTGTGGGTCGAGGCCAGGTAGTCGGCGGCGCCGTATACCTGCGGCAGCATCGCCGACTTCGCTTCGCCGACCATTTGCTCGGCCGCGCCGGCCTCCGAACTCGCGGCCAGGCGCCGTGGATGATTCTGCAGGGTGAAACCGATCGCATCGCTGAGCGTCAGACGCTGGCCCGGTGTGGGCATCGAGACGGCCCATAGCGCGGGCGCCGGTGCGACGATCAGGCAAGACAGCGCGACGCCGAGCGCGCGCCCAAGCTTGAGCAGCATGGTCTTTCCTCCCCGCTCAGTTGTGATTTGCTTTGACCAACTCGGGCTGGAAGCCCAGGTGGTAGTGATCGTCGAGCACCGCGCGCACCGTTTCGCCACTACTCAGCGCCGGGGTGAGCGAGCGTACGATCTCCTCGTTGCCGCTGAGTCCCGACACGATCTCCATGTAGACGCCGGTGTTGATTCCCACGGTGACCGGAACTTTCTCGAGGCGGCCGCCGCGCATGGCCAACACGAAATGGCCGCCGCCTGAAGAATCGGCGACCGCGCTGTTGGGCAGCTTGAGCGCATCGGGATGGCGCTCGAGCTCGAGCGTCGCATGGGCGTACATGCCGGGATAGATTTCGCGTTTGGAGTTGTCGATGTCGATCTCGGTGAGCATCGTGCGCGTGCCCAAATCCAGCGAATGAGCAAAGCGCGCGACGCTGGCCGGGTACTGGTGCCCGGGCAGTTCCCGGAACTCGACCAGCACCGGCATTCCAACCTGGATGTAGCCGACCACATCCTGCGGCACGTAAACGTATACGCGAAGCTTTGCGATATCGGCCACGCTCACCACTGGCGCCGCGCTGCCACCCGCGCTCGCCGTGCCTTCCATCGGCGCGGTCGCGCTGTCCTGACCGCCGGCCCTGATCAGTGCTCCGGGATCGACAAAGCGCTCGGTTACGACTCCGTCGAAAGGCGCGATGATCTGCGTATACGCGACCATCGCGGCAAGCTCGTTGGCCTCGGCCTGTGCTTGTTCGAACTTACTATACGCAATGTCGACGTCCTCGCGCGCAACCAGCCGCGGATCGCCTTTCCAGACCCGTTCCAGCCGCTCGTAAGTCAGTTGCTGGATGTGCAGATTGGAGCGCGCGCGATCCAGGCGCTGACGCAATTCGGGAACCTCGATGTTCGCCAGCACCTGTCCCTTTTTCACCCGGTCGCCTTTGTCGACAAGGATATCCTTCAAATAGCCAGTTACTTTGGCGTATAGCGCCGACTGGTAATAGCCGACCGCGTCGCCGGGCAGAGTTATCGAGCGTATCGCCTCGCCGCGCTGCGGCTTGATAACAACCACCTGCGGCATCGTGGTCGCAGTATCGGGTCCCTCGTGATGGCATCCGGCGAGCAGCGCAGCGATCGCTAACAGCGTCGCCAGCACAAACACCGTGGCGTCTGACCGTCTCATCGTCTCCAACCGCCTCATCGGGCCGCCTCCGCCCCGCGGCGTGAATAGAACGCCTCGTACACGGCGGGCACCAGTATCAGGGTGAAGATGGTCGACACGGCCAGACCGCCGACGGCCGCGCGCGCCAGCGGCGCGGAAGCTTCGGAGCCCGCGCCCAACTCGAGCGCGAGCGGCATGAGGCCCACGACGGTAGCGAGCGCGGTCATCAGGATGGGACGCATGCGGATGCGCGCCGATTCGACCACCGCGCGGCGCAGCGGATGGCCCTCGCGGCGGCGCTGGTTGGCGAAGTCGACCAGCAGGATCGAATTGGAGACCACGATTCCGACCATCACGATGATGCCCATAAAAGATTCGATGTTGAGCGTGGTATTGGTCAGGTACAGCGTCCACATCACGCCGATCATTCCCATCGGCACCGCGAACATGATGATCACCGGGTCAAGGAACGAGCGGAACTGCGCCACCATCACCAGGTAGAGCAGGATAACCGCCATCCCCAGGCCGAAGCCGAAGCTCGAAAACGACTTCTCCATCGAAGCCACCGAGCCGCGCAGCGTGTAGCTCATGTTCTTGGGCATATCGACGTGCTTCAAGGCCGCGATCACTGCGCTCTGAGTGCCGCCCAGGTTCTGGGTGCGTGGCGCGACCAGCACGTCGACCACGCGCTGGATGTTGTAGTGGTCGGCCTCGGCGGGATGGCGCTCGGGTAAGATAGTGGCGACGTCGCGCAGGGTCAGCGCGTCTTCACGCGCGTGCTTGGCCGGCGCCACCGCGACCGGGATGTTCATCAGGGTCTCGAACGATTTTATCTCCGGCTCGAAATACTGCGCGGTCAGGAAGTAGTCATTGCCCGATTTGGGATCGATCCAGATCGACGGCGCGATCATCTGGTTGGAGGTCAGCGCCGTGATTACGTTGGCCACCACGTCGTACTGGTTAAGGCCCAGGCGCGCCGCCTTGACCCGGTCCACCTTGACCCGCAGCGTCGGGTAGTCCGACTCTTGTGGAATGAAGGTGTTGGCCACCTCGGGCACGCCGCGCAGCGCCTCTTCGACCGCACGCGCCACCGGGAATAGCTCATGGTAGGTCGGCGCGGTGAGCTGCACGTCAATCGGCGCCGCCAGCCCGAAGTTGAGCACGGAATCGATGATGCTGCCGGAGGTGAAGAACGTCCGCACCTCGGGGACCACCTGCGGCAGAAGCCTTTTCAGACGATGCATGTATACGAAGGTTGAAACTTTGTGAGTCGGCTTGAGCGCCACCATCATGAAGCCCGAATCGGGCGCGGCGTTGGATGAGTAAATCGAAGAGAAGCCGGGGGCCAGGCCGAGGTTCGACACGATGGTCGAGAGTTCGCCGGGCGGAATTACCTGGCGCACCGCGTTCTCCATCCGCGCGGTCAGTTGCTCGGTCAGCTCGATGCGCGTGCCGACCGGGGCGCGGTAGTCGATAATGAACTGGCCGGAATCGGTCTGCGGAAACAGCTCGGTGCCAATCAGCGGATAGATCATCATGCTGAGAACGAACACCACCGCGACCGCTCCGATCACCAATACCTTACGATCGAGCGCGCGCTCGAGAATTCGCTCGTAGCGCGCGGCCAGCCGCTCGTATACCCGCGCGAAGGCGCCCAAGGGACCATGAGTAGCGCCCTCCTCGGATTCGCGCGCGGACTCCGCGGTTAGAAAGCGCGCGCAGTAGATCGGGATCACGCTCATGGAAACCAGGTACGACGCGATCATCGATAGCACCACCGCCAGCGCCAACGCGCTGAACAGGTACTTCGCCACCCCGAACAGGAACATCACCGGGAAAAACACGATGATGGTCGTGATGGTCGACGCCAGCACCGGCAGCGCAACCTCCTCGGCACCGTCGCGCGCCGCTACCTTTGGCTCCTTGCCCTGGGCCAGATGGCGGTTGATGTTCTCCAGCACCACCGTCGAGTCGTCGACCAGCCGCCCAATCGCCAGCGCAAAGCCGCCCAGGGTCATGATGTTGATCGACGACCCGGCCATCATCAGGCCGAAGGCGCCGGCCAGAATCGACAGCGGGATCGACAGGAAAATCGCAAAGGTCGAGCGGAAGCTGCCGAGGAAGATCAGGATCATCAGCGAGGCCAGCACCGCGCCCATGACCGCCTCGTGCTCGAGCGCGTCGATCGCGTCGAGAATGTAGGTGGACTGGCTGAAAATCGCCTGCAGCTTCATCCCCTTGGGCATCCCGGTGATCTTTGGCAGCAGCTTCTCGATGCCGTTGACGATCGAGATGGTGTTCGAGCCGCTCTGCTTGAGCACCGGGATATAGACCGAGCGCTGGCCATCGATGCGCACGATGTTCTGCTGGATCTCGGCGGCGTCCTCGGCGTGTCCGATGTCGCGCACGTAGACCGGTTCCTGCCCTGGTCCGATTTTGACCGGCACCTCGTTGATGTTGTCCGGATTGTCGATCATCGAGTTGGTATAGACGAAATAATCCTGAGTGCCGATTTTGGCGTCGCCCGCCGGGATGATCAGGTTGGCGCGGTTGAGCGCGTGCACCACTTCCATCGGGGTCAACCCGCGCGCCTGCAACGAGTCGCGGTCGAGGTAGACCATAATCTGGCGGTACTTGCCGCCGAACGGCGGCGGCACCGAGGCGCCCTCGACCGTGGCGAGAAAGTTGCGAATGTTGTATTGCGCCTGGTCGCGCAACTGAGCCTGGCGAAAGCCCTTGCCCGAGACCGTCACCAGCACCACCGGCAGCGACGAAGCGCCCGAGGGCAGCACCAGCGGCGGCAGCGTGCCGGGCGGTAGATGGCGCAGGTCGGCCATCGCCAAATCACCCAGCGAGGCGGCCGCCGCGCCCAGGTTTACCCCGGGATGGAAGAACACCTTGATGATGCTGACGCCCGGCAGCGAGCGCGACTCGATGTGCTGAATTTCGCTGCCCATCGTGAAGAAGCGTTCGAAGCGGGTGGTGATGTCGCGCTCCATCTCCTGTGGAGGCATCCCCGGATAAAACGTGGCGACAATGACCGCCGGAATATGAAGCGGCGGAAAGACGTCGACCGGCATTCGGGCGAACGCGTTGAGTCCGAGGATGGTGATAATCAGCGCCCCCACGATTATCGTGTGGGGATTGCGGAGCGAGAAAGAAGGCATCGAACAACCTCAACCGGCCTTGGTGCCCTCGCATCGTGGGCGAGGGCCGCGGACCACCTCATGCCGCGGCGGGTTTAACTGCCGCGGCGCGAATCAGACGCGCAAGGACGCGGTATGGCTGGGCGGGTCCTCGTCGCCGGCGTGGCTGGGAGCGATCCGGAGATGCCTCAGCATTCGCGCTCGCGGCGGCGCGGCGGTCGCGCGCGGCGTGACGTTCGACGCGGGCACTGCGAAAAGCGTCGCAGCGGCGAGACGGCTGGGCGCCGCCGCGCGGCCAGCGCGATCGATTCGTGATTCGAGGCGGCTATCGATTTGGTCGACGACCGTATGATGCGCCGCGCGCAATCCCGCGTGCGGTGCATTGCAAGCCGAAGAGAAGCGAGAATTCAGATGAATCGGCACGACCACGGTCAGGCAGAGGGCGAGCAACAATGCCAGGAGCCCGAAAAGCTTCAAGCTCCGATTATGATAGAGGCGCGCCATTGGCCCGACAGTGTATTCAGGGGTGGTCCGCTCGGCAACCCGCGCAGTTAACACGTTGGTAACGCGCAATCCGTTCCCGGCGAGGCCGCAGGTTCGTATACGATCCAGATTAGTTTCGCGCAACAAGGACAACAAGGCCCGCTACTCGGATTTGGCTTTCGTTCGCATCGTGAGCACCGGGCAATCGGCCTCGCGCATCACACGTTCCGCCACGCTCCCGAGGATGAAGTGGCTCAGTCCCTTGCGCCCATGCGTCGCCATCACGACCAGGTCGGCGCCCAGCTCGTGCGCCACGCGCACTACGTCATCGTCGGGTGTGCCGCTGACTACGTGAAGCTGATAGCGAACCTTCCCTTCAAGCCTGTCGCGGGCGATTCGCTCGAGCTTGGCCCTTGCCGCTCGCTCCCATCGGGGGTCGGCGTTGAACGGCAGCGGAACGTCCATGTCGTGCGATGGCACCCTTGCCACGTGAAGCAGATGAACGGTAGCGCCCTTCCCTTCGGCAAGTTCGCACGCGATTTCCAGGGCCGCAGTGGAACTGTTGTCGAAGTCTATGGGACACAGGATCTTGCGGAATTTCGGCACGATTAACTCCGTCGATTGCTTGCCTGGCCATGTTTGCCCGCAGCCAGGCCATTGAAAAAAGCGGATCGCGGTTTCCCCGGCGCGCCCTTCGCGCGCGCAGGTCGGTACGGAGACAGGACGTTAGTGGGCGTCGTCGGGCGCGGATGGCGGAATTCGGCGGTGAACCGCTGCGCACGCGGACCGGACCGGTACGTAAACCTGGCGCAGGCGCGAGCGCCGCGGCGGAGCTTCCATGCGCAGGTTTCTGAAGCCGACCGTCGCTCCGGCTGAGAGATCCGCGCTTCTAGTGGAAACTTCCTTCAGGGTGTGACGCGTGAGTTGCTGGTACTTGGCTGCAACGCCGGGCTGTGAAAGGAGCGCGATGGATTCGAGCGGGCGGGCGGCCTGCGCAAGAGTGAAAAGACAAAAACAGGTGCCTAACAACACCACCCAATTGCCAGCCATATTTCCGCGCTTGAGCATATGTAGTCGCGCCGCCGCACCCCAGCATGGGGCGAAACCCCTAGGCTGTCTGATTCAGCCCAATCTATAGCTCTCTCCCGCGGTGACTTCAAATAGCGGCGTCCGCGCTGCACCGACGAGTCTCTGCGGTGCGCTGCCGGCTCCGCGCCGCTGCAAACCCTGGCGGCGCTCAGCCTCAGCCCTATTCCAGTTCGCATACTCCGCCGCGAGCCCGAGAACATCGCGGCGGGCCATGGTAAGATCGATGCGCCGTGGCCGACAAAGTTATCGTACTGCGCCCCGCGCGCAAGGAGGTTGACGAGCGCAGCTTCCGCATCAAGTACGCCGAGCTGCTCAATCCCTCGCAGCTCGCCGCCGTAACCCATCGCGACGGCCCCATCCTGGTTATCGCGGGCGCGGGCTCGGGCAAGACTCGCACGCTGATTTACCGCGTCGCGCGGCTCATCGAGAGCGGCGTCCCGCCGGGCGCGATCCTATTGCTGACGTTCACCCGGCGCGCGTCGCAGGAGATGCTGCGGCGGGTCGAGCACCTGGTGGGCGATCGCACGCGCGCGGTGGCCGGCGGCACCTTTCATTCCTTCGCCAACCTGACGCTGCGCCAGTTTGGATCCGCGATCGGGCTCAAGCCCAACTTCACCATTCTCGACCGCTCCGACATGGAGGACGTCGTCAACCTGCTGCGGACGCGGATGGGCCTGGGCTCACGCGACCGGCGCTTTCCCAAGAAGGGCGCCATCACCGAGGTGATCAGCATGGCGCGCAACAAGCGCCGCGAGCTGGGCGAAGAAATCGAATTCGATTTTCCGCATCTCGCCGAGCATCGCGACGACCTGGTGCGGTTGGCCTCCGCCTACGACGCCTACAAGCGCGAGCGCGGATTGCTCGACTACGACGACCTGCTGTACCGGCTGGCCGAGCTGCTCGAGCAGCACGACAACGTCCGCAGGCGCCTGAGCGAGACCTATCGCTACGTCATGATCGACGAGTACCAGGACACCAACCTGATCCAGGCCGAGCTGGTGCGGCTGCTCGCCGCGACCCATCGCAACGTGATGGCGGTGGGCGACGACGCGCAGTCGATCTATTCGTTTCGCGGCGCCAACTTCCGCAACATCATGGACTTTCCGGAAATCTTCCCCGGGGCGCGCGTGGTCAAGCTCGAACAGAACTACCGCTCGCTGCAAGGCATCCTCGACGTCGCCAACGAGGTCATCTCGCGCGCCGCCGACAAATACACCAAGGTGCTCGCCGCCGAGCGCCTCGGCGAGTTCCGTCCGCTGCTGGTACGCGCGCAGGACGAGCACATGCAGTCGCGCTTCGTAGCCGAGCGCATCCTGGAACTGCGCGAGCAGGGCGTCGAGCTGGGCGAAATCGCGGTGCTGTTCCGCTCCGGGTTTCATTCTTTCGATCTCGAATTGGAACTCCAGCGCCGCGACATCCCGTTCATCAAGCGCGGCGGTTTCAAGTTCATCGAGACCGCCCATATAAAGGACGTGCTCGCGCACCTGCGCGTCATCGTCAATCCCGCCGACGCCGTTTCATGGCTGCGCGCGCTGATGCTGGTGCCCGGAGTCGGCCATCGCCGCGCCGAGCGCCTGATCGAGGAAATTGTCACCGCATCCGAGCCCGAGCAGGCGCTGATGCGCGCCGCCGAGTCGATAGGCTCGCACGCGCGCGCAGGCGGCGGCCCCGGCTCGAGTGCTGGTGGAACAGCCGCGGCTGCGGCGCGTCTGGCCGCTCTACTGGCCGAGTTACGGCGCGGTACCGAAGCGCGCCCCTCCGATCAGATTGCACGGACGCTCGAATACTATCTGCCGCTGATGCGCGAGAGCTATCCGGACGACTATCCCAAGCGCGAGCGCGACCTCGAACATTTCCAGACCATCACCGAACGTTACCGCAGCCTCGAAACGATGCTGGCCGATGTGGCGCTCGAGCCGCCCAACGATTCGCTGGGTGACGTGCTTGCGGTCGAACCCGAGGAGGGCTACCTGACGCTCAGCACCATCCACTCGGCCAAGGGGCTGGAGTGGCGCGTGGTGTTTTTGATCTGGGCCGCTGACGGACGGTTTCCCGGCCCGCAGAGCGTTGGTGCCGAGGAAGTGGAGGAGGAGCGCCGCCTGATGTACGTCGCCAGCACGCGCGCGCGCGACGAACTGTACATCTCATATCCTATCCATATGTTCGACCGCGCGATGGGCTACACGCTCGGCCGCGTTTCGCGGTTTCTGGAAGACGTTTCGGGAGAGATTTTGCCGACCGCTTCGCTCCAGGAGTCCGACGAAGAGCCGGACTGACCCGCGAACCGGCGGTCGGTCGATTGGTCTATATTGCCGACTTGGTCTATTGCGGGTCGGCCAGCTTCAGCAGTTGCTTGCCGAAGTTGGCGCCGGTGAACAGCCGGATGATCGTCTTCGGTGCGTTCTCCAGCCCGTGGGCCAGATCGATTTGGTTTTTGATCTTGCCCTCCGCGTACCATCTCGCCAGCTCGGCGATCGCTTCGGGATAGCGTTGGGCGAACTGGAACACCAGGAAGCCTTCCATCCGCGAGCGGCGCCGAATCAGGCTGAAGTAGTTTTTCGGGCCCGGCCCGAGCATTCCGGCCTCGTTGTAGCGCGAGATCGCGCCGCTCAGAACGATCCGCGCGCCGTCGGCCAGGCGCGCCAGCACCAGGTCGAGAATTTCGCCGCCCACGTTGTCGAAGTACACGTTGATTCTGTTGGGGCAATGCCGCGTCAGCGCGTCGCCCACGTTCTCGTTCTTATAGTCAATCGCAGCGTCGAAACCGGCCTCCGTGATTAGCCAGTCGCACTTATCGCGCCCGCCGGCGATTCCGATCGCGCGGCACCCTTTGATCTTCGCGATCATTCCCGCGACCGAACCGGTCGCCCCGGCCGCGCCCGAAACCACGAAGGTCTCGCCTGCCTTTATTTGCCCGATCTCGAGCGTGCCGAAATACGCGGTCAGCCCCGTGACACCGAACAGCGAAAGCGCGAGCAGCGGGTCGCTGCCGAGTGGGTGCTTCTGCATCCCGAACAATCCCGCGCCGTCGCTGACGCTGTAGTCCTCCCACCCCAGTAGACTCTGCACCAGGTCGCCCTTGGCGAAGCCGGGCTGCTTCGACTCGACGACCTGTCCGATGGCGACGGCTTTCATCACCTGTCCCAGCGGAATCGCCGGGATGTAGGTGTCCATCGACATCCATCCGCGCTGCGTCGGATCGAAGGAGAGGGCGAGGTTGCGGACGAGGAGCTGGCCGTCGGCGAGCGGCGGCACGGCGGTCTCGTTCCAGCGGAAATCGCTTTCCTTGATGAGCCCCTGCGGCCGCGCCGCTAGCAGCCATTGTCGATTCTTCAGTTCTGCCATAGCCGTTTCTCGCTGCGGCGCCGATCGGCGAGCGGGATGTCAACGGGCACGGACCAGCGCGACATGGCGTTGGCTATACCGCCGTGTAGCCACCGTCAACGACGTATTCCGCGCCGGTCACGAAGGACGCCTCGTCAGTGGCGAGAAACAGCACCACGTAGCCCACTTCTTCCGGCCGGGCGGCGCGCTTCATCGGCGCAAGCGCGGCAATCGCGTCGAGATCCTTGTCGGCGAATATATCCACCATCGGCGTTTTGATCACTCCGGGATGCACCGAATTGACGCGGATGTTGTCGGGCGCATATTCGACCGCCGCCGTCTTGGTGAGCAGCCGCACTGCCCCTTTGCTGGCATGATATGCGGCGGAGCCGCCCGAGCCGATTAATCCATAGATGGAAGAGATGTTGATGATCGAGCCGCTGCCGCGCTTTTTCATCGCGGGAACCGCGATCTTGGTCCCCAGCCACACGCCCTTCTGATTTACGTTGATGATCGCGTCCCATTCCTCTTCGCTGGTGTCGCTGATCCCCTTGGTGTTGAGAATACCGGCGTTGTTGACGAGGATATCGAGTCCGCCGAATTCACGCTCGCAGGCTTCGACCGCAGCGCGCCAATCGGCCGCGCGGGTAACGTCGAGATGAACCGGCAAGGTCGCGCGCGACCCGGCCTGGCGATTTACTTCGTCCGCGAGTTTGCGCGCCTCGGCGTCCAGCACGTCGCCGATTACGACTCGTGCGCCCTCGTTGACGAACAGTTTGGTTTCGGCGGCGCCCTGACCCCGCGCCCCTCCCGAAATCAGAGCCACTTTTCCTTTAAGTCGATCCATCGGCACTCTCCGATTTTCGTATAGATCGAGCCGCCTCGCTCGGCAACTTTCAGCCCATTTTTATCCGCGCCATTTCGTGAGCGCGCGCGAAGCGGGCTTCGCGAATTGTTACGCGACGCGTGGAGATTCATTTTCGAAATCGGAGCCTACTTCACGTACAGGAAAATCCCTTCGTAGATGAGCGCGGGCTTCTCCTGTCCCACCACCTGCACCTGGGTTTCCGTCGTCATCTGCGTGCCCTGCGGCTTCGCTTCGACCGCGACCACCCGCGCGCGCGCATGGACCTTGGCGCCTGCCGGCACCGGCGCGATGAAGCGCAGCTTGTTCGCGCCATAGTTGACCACGTTGCGGAAACTGGTGACGTTCCATTCGCGCGGGATATCGAAGGCGGGGATGAGGCTGAGCGTCAGGAAGCCGTGCGCGACCGGCCCTTTGAACGGGCTTTCGCGCTTGGCGCGCTCGATATCGATATGAATCCACTGATGGTCGCCGGTCACGTCGGCGAACTGGTTAATCTTGTCCTGGGTCACGTCGATCGGTTTGCTCCAGGCGCTGAACTCCTGGCTGACCTTAGAGCGAAGCTTGTCGACGTCGTCAAAGCGGATGCTTTCCATGGCTTTCCTCCTGTAGCGATACGCGCCGTTCCGGTATGTGATTGTTCTAGCGCTGCGGGCGCGAATAACGCAAAGCGCGAGTCTTGAAACGTGTTGTCACGCGCCGCTCATGCCCGTCCGGCGCTTGGTTCGGCTTCAGTGGATGCGCCGGCGGTTGCCTCGGGAGTTAGCGATGCTGCCGGCTTGCGCGCGCGCGTCAGGCGCGTCTTGAGCGCGGCCTGTGCGCCAGGTCCGGGGATCATCCTTGCGTCGAGCCATCCGATCGGACGGCCGTCGCGGCTGGTGACGCGCACTTCGATTGGCTGGGAGTTGGCGCGGTCGACCACGATCACCGGAACCCGGTTGGCTCCGACCACCCACTGGTCGCCCCATTCCCGCAGCGCCATCAGGACCGGGAACAGCGCACGTCCCTTCTCGGTCATCCGGTATTCGACCCGGCGCGCGTCGTCGGGAGCGACGGTGCGTTCCAAGATTCCACGTGCGACCAGTTTTTTCAGGCGTGTGGCGAGAATATTGCGGGCGATCCCGAGATTGCCCTGGAACTGGTCGAAGCGCCGCGTGCCCATCAGGGCCTCGCGCACGATGAGGAAGGTCCACCACTCGCCGATCTGCTCGAGCGCGCGGGCGATCGAGCAATTCATGTGGGCGAAGGTCTTGCGCCGCATCAACCAAGCGTAACACGCTTGCGTTTCATGATGCAACTGATGCATCGCCGCGTAGCGGCTCCAGGCGCGGAGCGCCTATTGCGATAAAACCGCGCTTACGCCGCCGCCTGCGCGAGGCGCGTATAGTGCGCCGCGACCTCGCGCCCGATCATCTCGACCTGGCCGGCCCACGCCTGCGGTTCGGCCACCGGCCACAGCACGAACTTGTCCAGGCCCGCCGCGATGTACTGGTCGACTCGTTCGATGATGTCCTGGGGCGAGCCGAACACGGTGCGACTAAAGAACTCTTCGCCACCGCGATCGAGTGAGCGCACGACCGGCTCCAGGTCGGACTTGGCGCGTTCGCGCGTGGGGCCCAGGCGGCAAAGCAGGATCAGACCCGACTCGATGCGCGCGTTGGCCCTCCCATATTCGGCGGCATAGCCGCGGATGGCGGTCATATTGCGCGCAAATTCCTCCGGCGTAAGGAAGGACGCGAAGTAGCCGTCGGCCATCCGCGCCGTGCGCCGCAGCGCCGCCTCCGACTTGCCGCCGACCCAGATGTCGATGGTGCCCGAATCGTTGTTGGTGCGCCGCGCCGGATGCGGCTCGAGGGTCACGTTGTCGAAATTGAAGAAGCGGCCGTGGTGGCTCACGTTGGACTGAGTCCACACCTTGCGCAGGACCTCGACGCCCTCGTCCAGGCGCCGCCCGCGCGTCTCCAGTGGAATGCCGGTCGCCGCGTAGTCGGCCAGGTTCGCCCCGGTCCCAACCGCCATCACCATCCGCCCGTGCGAGTAGTAATCCAGCGTCGCGAACGACTTCGCCACCGTCAGGGGATGGCGCAGGTTGAGCAGCAGCACGCTCGGGCCGAGCTTGATGCGCGAGGTGCGCGAGCCCAGCACCGCGAGCGTTGCGACCACGTCCAGTTCGGGCGAGGGCGAGAGCAAATGATCCGAGAGCCAGAATGAGTCGAGTCCCCAGTCCTCGGCCTTCTCGGCCACGTGCACGATGGTCTCCGGCGTCGGCATCCCGAGCCGCCAAAGGCCGAATCCGACTCCGATTTTGACGTGTTTCATCGCTGCCTCTCCTTAACTATGACGCCTTTCATTTAGCCAGATAGAACTATAGCGGATGCCCGTCCGATCGGGTAATCTGTCGCCGGTGAGCGATCTCGGGGTAACCGTATTGGGTGCGGGCGACGCCTTTGCGAGCGGAGGCCGGTTTCAGGCCGGTTACGTTATTGAAGCCGACGGCTCGCGCATCCTGATGGAAGCCGGGCCGACGTTGCTGCCGGCGCTCAAGCGCACCCGAATCAATGCCGCCGACCTCGATTTCGTTCTCATCAGCCATCTGCATGGTGACCATTTCGCCGGGCTGCCCTTTCTCATGCTGGAGTACATGTGGGAGAGCCCGCGCAAGCGCAACCTGACCATCGCCGGTCCGCGCCATCTCGAGCAGCGCACCCGCGCACTATTTCATAACATGTATCCCCGTATGAATACGCATCCCCTGATGCGCAAGGTCAAGTTCCTGGAGCTCGAGGCCGGACGCACGACGCGCGTCGGCCCGGCGCGCATCGCCACCATCCGCACGCCGCATACCAAGCCCGACGTTTCGCTCGCACTGCGCGTGAGCGTCGGCGGCAAATCGCTGGCGTTCTCTGGCGACAGCGGATGGACCGACGAGCTGGTGCGACTCAGCGCCGGCGCCGATCTTTTTCTGTGCGAGTGCACCTACTTCGAGAGTGCCCATCTCGATTTTCATCTCAACTACCCGATCATCGAACGCAACCGCGGCCGCTTCACGGCCAAGCGAATGATCCTCACGCATCTGGGCCGCGAAGTGCTCAAGCGTGAGGGCGACGTCGGGATAGAGATGGCGACCGACCTGATGAAAATCACCGCCTAACGGGTTTTGTGCCGCGCCCGCGGGCTGGCTATGCTCGTGGATGGGCGACCGTGGCTCGCGCGCCGGAGTTTGGAAATCGGCACATGTGCGGCGGCTCGCGGCAAACAGGTAAATAGTGAAAAGTGAAGAAAGAAAAAAGGAGCCTGCCGGATGGGTATAGCGGACGGCAAGCGCGCGCTGGTGGTCGGCGTCGCCAATGACAAGAGCCTCGCGTGGGGAATCGCGCAGGAACTCAAGGCGCAGGGCGCCGAGGTCGCGCTCACTTACCAGGGCGAGGTGCTGGAGAAGCGCGTCCGCCCGCTCGCCGAGTCGATCGACGCGCTGGTGGTCGGCGAGCTTGACGTAACCAACGACATCCAGATCGGGCTCACGATGTCGGAGTTGCGCGAGCTCTGGGGCGGGCTGGACATGCTGGTCCACGCGGTCGCGTTTGCCGACCGCGAAGACCTGCGCGATCGCTTTCTGACGGTGAGCCGCGGCAACTTCGCCAAGGCGCTGGAGATAAGCGCGTACTCGCTGGTGGCGCTGGCGCGCGCGGCCGAACCGCTGATGGAAGCGCGCGGCGGCGGCTCGATCCTGACTCTGAGCTACCTGGGCGCGGTGCGCGCGGTGCCCAACTACAACGTGATGGGGGTGGCCAAGGCGGCTCTGGAAGCCTGCGTGCGCTATCTCGCGGTCGACCTCGGACCGAAAAATATTCGCGTCAACGCGATCAGTGCTGCGCCCGCCCGCACGCTCTCGTCCTCGGCCATCCGCGACTTTTTTACCATGGCCCACGAGGTCGAGGAGCGCTCGCCGATGCGCCGCGGGATGAAGACCGAGGAGGTCGGCAAAATGGCCGCCGCGATGCTGAGCGATCTCGCCAGCGGCGTCACCGGCCAGACCGTCTACGTCGACGTTGGCTACAGCATCGTGGGTCTGTAGACGCCGTCGGCTGCGCCGGCTCGAACATAGATCCAACCAAGGAACATCCGACCAAGGAAACATCCGACAAGGAGTAGGGCGATGGCGATTATTGCGGTGCCCCAGCTCAGCGACAACTACGCCTACCTAGTAATCGACGACGCGAGCAAACAATGCGGCGTGGTCGACTGCTCGGAGGCGGACAAGGTGCTTGCCGAGGTAAGCCGGCGCGGGCTCAAACTGGTGGCCGTGTTGCCCACGCATTGGCATGCCGACCACGTCGGCGGCAACCAGGACCTGGTGCGCGCCGTGCCTGGATTGCGGGTCTATGGCGCACGCGGCGAGGACGGGCGGATTCCGGCGATGACGGACGAAGTCGAAGACGGCGACGAAGTCGCGGTGGGGCCGATTCGCGGGCGCGTGATAGGAATTCCCGCTCACACCAGCGGCCACATTGCCTACTATTTCCCGACGCTTAAGGCGGTGTTCACCGGCGACACCCTGTTCATCGCCGGATGCGGCCGGGTGTTCGAGGGCAAGGCCGACACGATGGTGGCCTCACTGGGCAGGCTGGCCGCTTTGCCCGACGACACGCAGGTCTACTGCGGCCACGAGTACACCGAGAAAAATCTGCAGTTCGCGCTGACGCTGGAGCCCGGCAACGCAGCGCTCAAGGCCAAGTACGAGTGGACGCGCAAGACGCGAGGCGAAGGAAAATTCACTATTCCCTCGACCATCGGCGACGAGAAGCGCTTCAACCCGTTCCTGCGCACCGATAGCGCGGAATTGCGCGCGAGCCTCAGGAAGATAGATCCGAGCGTCGGCGACGAGCCGGTCGCGATTTTCGCCAAGACTCGCGAATTGAAAGATCGGTTCTAAGCACGCTCACACCAGCTTCCAGTGTACGAGAGTGGCTTGAGGATGGTCCTCGAAGACTGCTTCGACTTCGGCGTCGAACGGCGCATCCTGCATCGGGTCGCCGAGCAGGTTGCCGACCATGCGGAGGTTGTTGGCGTCGGGAAGCTCGACCACCGCGATAATGAAGGGCCCGGCTTGCTTGAGTGCCGGATGCACCGGGTTCCACGATCGCACCCAGGTATAGAGCCGCCCGCGGCCAGACACCCGATGCCATCCGAGATCGCCACCCTGGCATTTGTGGCAAATCCATTCGGGGCCGAACTGCAGAGTCTTGCAGCGCTCGCATCGCTGCACCACCAGTTCGTGCCGGCGCAAGGCCTCCCAAAAGCCGGCGTCCATCCCGTCACGCTGCGCCTTGGGCGCGGGCAACCCCTCGGGTAAGTAGTAGGGCGATTTCTCAGCCATCCCAAACTTTGCTCCGTCGCGATCGATTCGACGATACGCTCAACCACGCACGATAAGGTCGCTCACCGGTGAGACCATCGGGCCCGACGCCACCAGCGCGATCTTGGCGTCGGGCACCTGCGCGGTCGAGGTCCCGCGGCACTGGCGCACCGCCTCGTTGACCAGCTCGAGGCCGTGCATGTAGCACTCGGCAATATTGCCGCCGCTGGTGTTGAGCGGGAGCTTGCCGTGCGGCGCGATGAAGTTCTCCAGCCGGCACAGCTCCATAACGCCGTCGGGCTCGCAGAAGCCGTGCTCGACCAGGCTTATCGGCACTGCGCCGCTGAAGTGCTCGTAAATCTGCACGACGTCGACGTCCTTGGGTCCGATTTCCGCCATCTCGTACAGTCGCGGCGCGAGCGTTCTGAAATGCGAAGATGCGTAGTCGGGTGAATTCTCCGCTGCGGCGGCAGCACGATGCGGCGCGCCCTGCGCCGCCGCCATCACGTAGACCGGCTTCTGTTTCGCGTCGCGCGCGCGCTCCGCGCTGGTCAGGATCAACGCGGCGGCGCCGTCGTTCTCCATGCAGCAGTCGTAGAGATGAAACGGCTCGACGATCCATCGCGAGCGGTCGTACTGCTCGCGAGTCAGCGGCCGCCCGTACATCACGGCGCGCGGGTTGAGTTGCGCGTGATGGTAGTCGGCGAGCACTACCGCGGCGAGGGCGTTCTGGGTGACGCGATGCTCGTGCATGAAGCGGCGCACGCGCAGCGCGACCCATTGCGCGGGAACGAACAGCCCGTAAGGCCACGCATAAGCGGCGGGGCCCGAGATGGTCTCGACCGGGGCCGCCTGGCCGAAGCGGCCGAACTGGCCCTGGGCGAGCGCGCGGAACACCACCACGTACTTGGCATAGCCGGCCGCGACCGCGGCCGCCGCCTGGGCCACGGCGCCCGAGCCGCCGCCTCCACCGCCGCCCCATACCATGCTTGCCCACGCGTAGTGCGGAAGGCCAAGCGCGGTGGCCAGGCGCGCCGCGTCGTTGCGATCGTTGCTGTAGGAGGCGAAACCGTCGAGGTCGCTGACCTTAATCCCGGCGTCTTCGACCGCCTTCAGAATCGCTTCGCAGGCGAGTTGGAATTCGCTGACAGGCGCCTGTGCGCGCTTGTAGTATTTGGTCTCGCCGAGGCCGACCACGGCGACTTTGTTTTTGATGCTGTATTCGCTCACCACTGAGTTCTACGGATTAGCTGCGGGCGCGTGCTCGAGATGGTCGGCGTCGAGGCCATTGAAGTGCGGCAGCACCTCCTCCGCCATCAAGCGCATCGACTTGAACCACGGCTCGGGATCGCTGGCATAGTCGAAGATGAAGTGCAGCAGCGTGCCGAAGCCGCCCATCTCCTTGTACATCTGCGTGAGCTTGTCGCGCACCGTGCGCGGCGATCCGACCAGCCATCCGTGATCGGCCAGGTACTCGGGCGTGACCGCGTCGTCGCGCACCGAGGGGTCGTGCTTGAGATACTTGGTGAACTGGAAATCAGCCATCAGCGGCAGCAGGTACTCGCGCATCATGCGGCCCATCATGCCGCCGACGCAATTGCGATGCGCTTCTTCGTCGGTATCGGCGACGAAAATCTCGCGCACGATTCGCCAATCCTGGCGGCTCGGCCGCGCGCCGCTGCGCTGCGCACCCTCGAGCACCGCGTCCCAATGTGTGGCGACGTAGCTCGGACTCATGTTGAGGCTGAGCGGCATGAAACCGTGCTCGCCGGCCAGCTTGAGGGTTTCCGATCCGGGATTGAGGCCGGCGATTCCAATCGGCGGATGCGGCTGCTGCAGCGGCCGCAAATGATGGCCCAGCGTGCGAAGCATCGGCCCCGGCACGTTCACGCTCCAGAACTTACCCTTGAACTCGACGCCGCCGTCGTCGCTCGCCCAGACCTTGAGCATGATCTCCAGCGCTTCGCGGGTCATATCGCGGTTGACGCCCTTCATACCGTCGACGCAGAACAACTGCCAGTCGCTTGGCAGACCGCCAGCGCCGATGCCGAGCATGTAGCGGCCCTCGGCGAGATGGTCCATGAAGGCGACGCGGCAGGCGAGTTCGGCCGGATGATGGTAGGGCAGCAGATGGGCGCCGGGCGCGAGTTTAATCTGGTGCGTCTGCATCAGCGCCTGCGCGATCAACAGGTCGGGCGCAGGATTGGGCTCCCAGCGCGAGGTGAAGTGCTCGCCGATCCACGCCTCGCTGTAACCCAGGCGGTCGGCCTCGCGCAATACGGCGAGGTCCCATTGTTGTCCGGCCAGCAAACCGCGCTCGGGCGGATGCGACGGCATCATAAAAAGCCCCAGTTTCATACCATCTCCTGTACAGGCGCCCGGCGCCTCGCGCGCCACCCTATTTCAATTGCGAGAACTCCGCCGGCGTCATGATCTTGTTGCTCTGGCTGACTACCAGTGAGCGCAGCTTGGGAACGATCGCCGCGCGGCGCGGATCGCGTCCCCATGCGGACCATTTCTGCTGGCGCTCGTTCAGATCGTTGAAGGCCCACAGATGAACCAGCTCGTTGAGCGGTCCGATGTCCGTGGACCAGTAGCCGAGCGGCTTGAGCCCGTGCTCGGCCAGGAGCGGCAACAACTCTTCCTTGGTTATCTGGATGTACTGGGGCGCACCGCCCAGCACCAACGTGTAAGTCCGAAGTTCGTAAATCATCGCGCACCTCTTCCTTCTTATATCAGGCCCCGTCTCCGTGTCAGCCCTTAGGGCCTTTCGCCCCCGGCCATGACATCGCCGCGGCCAGGCCTTCGAGCGCGAGCCCGTAGCCGAGATCGTCGAGCATCAGGCGCTTGAGCTGCTGGGTTATCGCGACGCGCGCGTAGCGGACGGTGAGCGTCGGCTTGGCGACGATCAGTTCTGCGAGTTCCCAGGCGCGCGCCACCAGGCGCTCGCGCGGCACGACCTCGCTGACCACGCCCAGGTCCAGCGCCTCGCGTGCCGAGAGCTTCTGCCCCGTAAGCAGGAAGTAGCGGCCGCGATTGGGCCCCAGCACCAGCGGCCACACCACGTGCACGCCGTCGCCGGGCACGATCCCGTTGGGAAAATGCGGCGCGTCCTGAAACGCAGCGTTCTCCGACGCAATCACGATGTCGCACAGCACGGCCAGCTCGGCATGGATCAGGGCCGGGCCGTTGACCGCCGCGATCATCGGCACCTCGATATTGAGATGGTTCATCAAGAGGTACTTGCCGTCGTTGTAAATGTGATCCCAGGTCGTGGTGCGGACGCCGAAGCGCGGCGGCGGCGCAGGTTCGCCACTCGCGGTCTTGCCCGGCGCAGCGCCACGCCCTCCGCCGGCATCAGCCTCGGCGCAAAACGCGTCGCCGGTGCCGGTGATGATGACGCAACGGTTTCCATGATCGCGCGCGACGTCGTTAAACGCGTACGACAACTCCTCGTGCGGCGGGCCGCCCCACCTGAGCGGGCCGTCCTCGCTATGCAGCGTCATCTGGATAATGCCATCGCGGCGCTCCATCGTGACGTGCTTGTATTTGCCCTGGTACTCTTCGAACTTGCTCATCCCGTTCCTCTCCTGCAATGCGAATCGATGGGCCGCATCCTACTAAAGAGCGGGGCGTGACCGTTAGCACAGCAGGTCTTTTCTCCATACCCCGGCGTCCGGTAAGGCGGGGCTTGCCGAGGAACGCCAGTTGGCAGCACAGTAGGAGTTCTATCGGAGACCCAAGGGGAACCCAGGCCATGAACACCGGACGGCGCGAGCGCATCATCGACGAGCAGCAGGCCGCGGCCTGGGTCGAGGACGGGATGACCGTCGCGATTGGCGAGCCCGCGCCGATGGCCCTGGTGCGCCAGATCATCCGGCGCGGCGTGCGCAATCTGACCGTCGTCACCAGCGGTTTCGCGCTCGACATGCTGATTGCGGCCGGATGCGTGCGCAAGACGGTGAGCTACTACGCGGGCGGCGGCCCGGGCGTTCCGGTGTTGCCGTCGTTTCGGCGCGCGGCCGAGCGCGGCGAAATCGAGGTCTGGGAATGCGAAGAGGGCATCCTGTGCGCCGGGCTGCAGGCGGCGGCGCAGATGCTGCCGTTCATGCCGTGGCGCGGGGGACTCGGCACCTCGCTGCCGCAGATAAATCCGGATCTCAAACTGTTTCGCGATCCGATTGGCGGCGAAGAGCTGATCGCGGTGCCGCCGATCAAGCCGGACCTGACGCTGCTGCACGCCGCGGCCGCCGACGCCTACGGCAACGTGCGCCATCTCGGCGGTCCCGGATGGCTCGACCTGTACCAGCATCGCGCCGCCGATCGCACCATCGTGCAGGTCGAGCAGGTGATCGCCAACGAGGAGATTCGCGCCGACCCGTGGGCGACGACCGTCGCCGCCGCCGCCGCGATCGTGCGCGCGCCCTTCGGGGCGCATCCGTTCTATAGCCGCGGCTTTTACATCACCGACGGCTCGCATCTGCGCGCCTACCGGCAGGCCGCCGAGAAGGCCGCCGGCGGCGAGCGCGCGGCGCTCGAAGAATACCTGGAACGCCACTGTCGCCGGCCCCAAGGCCTGGCGGATTATCTCGAAACCATCGGCATCAAGCGGCTGCTCGAGTTGCACGAATACTGATCGCGAATTCCGATCAAGGAACCGCTGGTGTGGCGCAAGGAGCCGCAGGCGTGGCGGAAGAAAAGAAATACTCGGGCAAACTGATCGCGCTGCTCGCGTTTCTGCCCTGGCTGGTCTATGCCTTTGCGGCCGGCGACAACCACTGGGGCGTCGCGACCGCCGGCGGCACCATCACGTGCCTGTTTTATCTCGCGGTGCTGCGCCGACAGATAACGATTAAGCTGATGGACTGGACGACGCTGGCTTTCTTTGTCACCGCATCGATTCTGATGATCGGCCTGCACTCGACGATTCTGCCGGTCTACCAGGTGATGATCATCTGGTCGTTCTACGCAGTGGCCGCGTGGGCGTCGATCGCGGTGGGCGAGCCGTTCACCGCCGCCTATGCGCGCGAGGAGCAGCCGCCCGAGGTCTGGGACCTGCCAATTTTCCATCGGCTCAACCGGATCATGACGCTTTTCTGGTGCGGCCTGTTCAGCGTCAACGTCGGTTTCGGCGCGATCGCCGTGATGGTGGGCGGCAACCTCGGCAAGCTGGTGCCAGGGTTTCTTATACCGACGGGATTGCTGATCTACGGTTTCGTTTTCAGCAAGCGCTTCCCGATGCGCTACGTGGCGCGCGTCAATGCCGCCGGCGCGGCGGGCGAGAGCAGTGAGAGCTCGTCGACCGCGTAGCGCGCCGGTGCCGGATCGAACGGAGCATCACTGATGAGTCGCGAGGACAGTATGGCGGACGAGTATGGCGTGCAGGAATTGATGGCGGTGTTCCTGGCGCGCGACCTCAACGACGGCGAGCTTTTGCGCGTCGGAGTGGCGATGCCGGTGGCCGAGGCGGCGGTGCGCCTGGCCCATCTGACGCACGGCCCCAACATGGAACTGGTTTTCCTTGGCGCGCGGATGAACGTCGCCGACCTCGAAACCATCCCGATGCCCGCCTTCGGATGGGATCGGCGGGTAGTGCGCTGGTCCGAATCGTTCAGCGACACGGGCCATCGTTTCGACCGGCTCAAGGACTGGAGCAACCATGTCTTCTTCATCGGCGGCATCCAGGTCGACCGCTTCGGCAACACCAACCTGATTGGCATCGGCCCCGACTACCGGCGCCTGAAGTTCCGCGGACCCGGCTCGGTCGGCACCCCGACGCTCAGCACTCACGTCGGTCGCTATTACATCGTGCTCAACGGCCACAGCCCGCGCCTGCTGGTCGAGCACTGCGACTATATCAGCGCCTACGGATGGGGAAGCGGCGGCGCCGACGCGCGCCGCAAGCTGGGACTTCCGGGCGGCGGCCCGAAGTACGTGGTGACACCGCTGTGCGTGATGGACTTCGAGGAAGAAACGCGGCGGATGCGCCTGCGCTCGCTCCATCCGGGAGTCAGCGCCGCGACGGTGCGCGAGAGTACGGGATTCGACTTGGTGATTCCGCCGTCGGTGCCGACTACGGAACCGCCGACCGCCGAGGAGCTGCGGGCGTTGCGAACTCGCGTCGACACGGCCGGCCGGTTGCGCCGCTGAAACTTCTTACTCGGGCAAACCGCCGACGCGCGAAAAGACCGCGTGCCAGCTCGCGCGGAACCACGGGCTGCCGTCACGCCGGCCGAATACCTGCCCGCGCACGACCATCGCGCCGTTATTCTGGATGTTACAATCCAAAATCGCTTCCTCGTCGACCGCGAACGTTTGGCTGCCGAAGTGGCGATGCATGTAGTATTCGTCGAAGTGCAGCAGCGCGCGCATCCGCGCCGCCTCGCGGCCATCGGTCGAGACCGGATCCATTCGCCCCGTGGGATTGATGACCTTCGAGTGCGGGTCCATCCCGACCTGGCTGAAGGTCAATTCGAACGGTCCGCTCCCGATCCGCTGGTAACAGATGCGATAGGTCTTCGTCGTCCACACCCCGAGTTTGGGCGCGCCGTTCGCCCGCTCGATCGAATCGAGATATTCCACGCGGCCATCCCAGCATCCGCGGAATACCGCCGGCAGAATCGGCTGAGCGTGTAGCGTCGACGCCGGCGGTGGCTGTGGTGGAGGCGGTGGCGGTAGTGCAGGAGGCGGCAGAGATGGTGGCAACTGCGGCGCGGGCGGCGGCGTCGTCGGCGTGGGAGTAACCACGGACGGGATTTCCTGGAGCTGCTGAGAGGGCGGCAGCGGCGGGCGTGCGGTTGGTGCCGGCCGCGGGCGGAAACTCGGTTGCGATTGAGGTGCAAGCGGCGCCACCTGCAGTGACTGCTGCGCAAGCGCCGCGCGCGGCGCTGACATAAGCACCACCACTGCGAACACTACCAGCCCGACACCCCGCCGCATCGCTTTTGTCTGCAACAAGACTTCCTCAATCCTCAATCGCGCCTCAATTATGTTAGGTCGTGGATGTATCTGTGAGATAGAGCTATTCGGATTTCGTACAAGTCATAGCTGCCCATGATTCATCCATCTGCTGGCTTGAAAACCAGTAAGAAAAAGCTGATGGTTCATTTTACCAAATCCGGACAGGGCCGGAGATCCGGAAAACCCGAGAGGACGTGGCGATAAAGACGATGAAGACAACAGGAGTGGCAGGAGCGATTCTTGCGACCGCAGTCGCATTGGCATTTAGCGGGAGCGCGCTAAATGCCGCGGACGCGCCGAGCGCGTCGACCCAGGCCGCGCAAATCAAGTGCCTCGGCGCGAATTCATGCAAAGGCCAAAGCGCGTGCAAGACCGCCACGAACGATTGCAAGGGCAAGAATGCGTGCGCGGGCAAAGGCTACATCATCACGACCGACGCCAAATCCTGCGAGGCCAAGGGCGGTCACATCGGTAAGAAACCGCCGATGGCGATGTAACGCGACGATGGATTGCGTGGTCGGGCGCCGGTCGAGAACCTATTGACTCGGACGCCGGCGCTCATGCCGCGGTCGATAGCGGTTCGCCGCTTCTTGGCCGGTGATATTGCTGCGCGAGGCGTTTACCTCTGTAGGCACCTATTCGGGCTTGAGGGTTGATGGTTCGTTCAAACCGCATGAATTCATGCTCTTCGCCGGCACCAAGCACCGAAGACGGCTGAAAAAGCTAACAATCAACATTCCATTTTGCTTGAGTAGAGAGTCGTTTGGGGCTGACTCGAACCACACGTGGACCGGTAGCTTGGCTGCCGGCCGCGATCGCAAAGAGGATCGACACATATGAAACTCAAAGGAAAAGTGGCTCTCATCACCGGCGCCGGATCGGGAATGGGCAAAGCGACCGCGCTGCTGTTTGCGAGCGAGGGGGCGAAAGTCGCGGCGGCCGATATCAGCGAGGCCGCGGTCGAAAGCGTCGCCCGCGAGATAACCAAGGCCGGCGGCGAAGCGATCGCAATCGGCGCCGACGTCGCGAAGTCCGAGGACGTCCAACGGATGGTCGCGACGACGGTCGAGCGCCTGGGCGCGCCCCACGTGCTTTACAACAACGCCGGCATCGAGGGCGAAACGAATTTTCTCGCCGAGACGAAAGAGGCCGCCTTCGACAAGGTAATCGCGATCAACCTGCGCGGCGTATTCCTCGGGATGAAGTACGCGCTGCCGCATATGGTGAAGCTCGGTGCCGGATCGGTCATTAACCAGGCCTCGATCGCCGGGATGGTCGCGATTCGCGGGAGCGCGGCCTACTGCGCTTCCAAGGCGGGAGTGATCGCGCTTACCCGCGTGGCCGCGTTCGAGTACGCACGCTACAACATCCGCGTGAACTGCATCTGCCCGGGTGCGATCGAGACGCCGATGGCCGAGCGCATCAGGCAGGGCGAGCCGCCGCGTCCCAGTTCGGTCAAGCGGATTTCCTTGTTCAATCGGATGGGGCTGCCGGAAGAGATCGCGAAAGTGGCGCTGTTCCTGGCGAGCGACGACGCGTCATTCGCAACCGGCGCGCCGTTCGTGATCGACGCGGGCTGGACAGTGAGCTGAACCGCCGGCGGCGGCCACGCCGCCGGCGCCTAAACTATGTGGATGATCTCGCGTAGCGACCGCGCCTTAGGGACATCGCCTTAGAGTCTGTGATATTGTCCGCGTATGTCAGGATCAGATGCCAACGAAGGCGCGTTAATCGAGGAAGAGGTCGGCGACGGGGCGCCCGAGGACGAAGTACAAGACGATACCGAAAAAGATCAGACCGTCCCACCCGTACCGTATCAGATCACTAGTTATGGGGCGGACTACGATGTTGACGGTATCGTTAAGAGAATGAAAAGCGGCGATATCATGGTGCCGCCGTTCCAGCGCAACTATGTGTGGACGTTCCGACAAGCATGCCGATTTATTGAATCGTTACTCCTAGGCCTTCCAGTACCAGGTGTGTTTCTCGCGCGCGAAGAACCCACGGGCAAGTTTCTGATTCTCGATGGAAGGCAGCGGATAAGTACGCTTTCTTTCTTTTATGGAGGTTATTTCAACCCGACCGGGAAAGCGCCGAAATTCTTTACGCTCGCGGAGGTCCAGGAGGGGTTCCTGGGGAAAAAGTACGAAACTCTGGAGGATAGAGACCGCCGCAGACTGGACAACGGCATCATTCACGCCACCATCGTTAAGCAGGAATCGCCAGCGGAAGAAGTCGATACGAGCCTTTTTCATATCTTCGAACGCCTGAACAGCGGAGAGACGCGGATAACCCATCAGGAGGCAAGATCAGCGATCTTTCACGGTACACTGATCAACGAGGTCAAAGCGCTCAACGATTTTGCGCCGTGGCGAAAGATTTTTGGTAAGAAGCACCGCCGCCTCAAGGACCAAGAACTGATACTCCGATTCCTCGCCCTTTACTTTCAACGGCAGAAGTACAGTCGTCCCATGTCTGAGTTTTTGAACAAATTCACTGGCAGAAATAAGAATCCAAGTAACGAATTTTTGGAGCTCTGCGGTTCCATTTTTAAGACGACAGTCGATCTGATGTATAAAGCATTGGGAGAGAAGGCCTTTCGCCCGGAGCGTGCGCTTAATGCAGCTGTCTTTGATTCCGTCATGGTGGGTTTGGGTGAGCGCGTGCGGAAGAATAAGATAGTTGAGCCGGTCAAGATCGCGAAAGCATACCAAGAGCTTTTGGCCGACAAAACCTACCTCGAGACAGTTTCCCGTTCCACGGCTGATGAGTCGTTTGTCTCCTCACGGCTGGAAAAAGCAATTAATTCTTTCGCGAGCATCTAGAGATGGTTAATCGGGAGCTGACGAGACAGCTCCAAAAACTCCGTACGCTAGGGAAAAAGGCGGGGGACTCGAGCCTCGAAGACCTGGAACTGCTAGCGCATTGGGCAAGGTATCTATGTGTGCTCGTGGCAGGATTTGTTGAGAATTCTTTGGAGGGAGTCCTCAGCGAATTCGTAACAGCCAGTTCCAGCCCAACAGTTGCAAGGTTTGCCAACTCAAGACTCGCAAACATCCAGAATCCGAAGGCTCAAAGGCTCATCGATGTTGTAGGCGCTTTCGATTCTTCTTGGAGGGAAGAATTGGAGACGTTCTTGGCCGACAACGGCCGCAAAGATGCTATCGATTCGATAATGTCCAACCGTCACCTAATAGCGCACGGGGGAAATTCCGGAATCACACTGACGAGGGTCAATCAGTATCTGGACAAGTGTGTAGAGGTTATCGATTTCATTGAGACTCAGTGCCAAGGGAAATCTCCGAAATCGAAATAGCGAGTTTATTACAACCGGCGTGTCTTCAAGAACCCTTGAGAAATGGTCTGAAGACGAGCAACCGAATCATGGACTGATCCGGCATTTCTGACCGCGGCGGCGTGCCACGCCGGCTGCGCTCAACACTGTCCCGAGCGCAGCACCTGCCCCGGCATCGCGCCGCTCGCGCGTCCGTGCTCGTAGAGCACCTGCCCGTTGACGACCGTGTACTCGATACCCTCGGCCGGCATCACCAGCCGCCGTCCACCGCCCGGCAAATCGTGCTGCATCCGCGCGCGCTTGGCCGATCCAACCGTGTTGTAGTCGAAGATCGTGATGTCGGCGGCGAGCCCGGGCCGCAGGCGCCCGCGCCGCTGGATGCCGAAGAAGTCGGCCGGTTCCGACGTGATGCGCTTGACCGCGTGCTCGAGCGTCAGCGCCTGGCGCTCGCGCACCCATTTGCCGAGCAGGTAGGTGCAGTAGCCGGCGTCGCACAGCATGTCGACGTGCGCGCCGCCGTCGGAGAGCCCGAGCATCGTGCGCGGGTCGCCAATCATCCGCCCGATTCCCTCCTCGTGATACTGCGCCATCGTGTATTGGATATTGAGATCGTCCTCCAGCGCGAGGTCGAGGAACGTGTCGAGCGGGTCGCGGCCGCGCTCGGCGGCGATGTCGCCGACGGTCCTGCGCTCCAGCGGTTTGAGCGCGGGACTCGAGACCTCGAGCACCTCGACGCGATTCCACTTGCCGTTGAACAGATGCGGCCGCGTCAGCTCCTTGCGGAAGGAATCGCGAAACGCCGGGTCGGCGTAAATCCGTTTCTGCGCCTCCGGCGGCTGATTGAAGACGTGGTTCCACGCCTCCATGTCGGCGAAGCTGAAAGGGTTGTGCAGATCGATCTGGACCACGAACGGCTTGCACAGGACCTGCGGCACGCCGCCGCGCTTGATCAGCGGCTCCAGGCGCTTGAGCGTTTGCTCCGCGTATTCGGGCTTGTCCGGCCGCGACGCCATCGCGAGCCAGGTGACCGGCCGCGCGCTTTCGGTGAGCAGAAAGTCGAGCAGTTGATACTCGTCGTCCAGCACCTGGCCGGCGCGGCGCGTGAGCGCGATTTCGATCGCGCCCTTGCCGAGTTCCTTAAGCACGTTGGAGCAGGCCTTGAGCTCGTCGGGGCTGGCGAGCCGGCAGGCCAGCGGCTGGCCGCGAAAGCCGATGTGCTGCGCGAGCGTGGTGGTGGAAAAGCCCATTGCGCCGGCCGCCATCGCCTCGTGCAGCAGCGCCGCGATGCGTTGGGTCTCGTTGGGCGACGCCGCCCGTTCCATCGATTCCTCGCCCATCACGAAATGGCGAAACGGCGTGAGCGGAGCGAGAAAGCCGACGTTGATCCCGACGCCGCGGCGCGCGGCCGCGTCCATGAACTCGGGAAAGCTCACCCAGTCCCAGGTGATGCCCTTGCTTAGCGCATCGAAGGGAATCGCCTCGACGTTGACCAGGTCCCATGCCGCGATCTCGTGAACCTCGGGCTTGCACGGCGCGATACCGACGCCGCAGTTGCCCATCACGACCGAGGTCACGCCGTGCCACGAAGTGCAGGAGAGCAGCGGGTCCCAGCAAATCTGCGCGTCGTAGTGAGTATGCGGATCGACGAAGCCCGGCGCGACGATCAGCTCGCCGGCATCGATGGTGCGTTGGGCGCCACCGCTGACCTTGCCGATTTCGGCGATCGTTCCATCCTTGATCGCGATATCCGCATGCACACGCGAAGCGCCGGTGCCGTCAACCACGGTGCCGTTTTTGATTACGAGATCGTATGCCATGGCGGCAGTCCCTCCCTCGCGCGAAGTGAAGGCGTCTCTTCTTGTACCCAGCGCTGCCCCTTGCGGGCAAGCGGCGGCGCCCGGAGCTAGCGGGTCAGTTGGTCCCTTGGGTGAACGGCCGCGACCGTGATATTCGATGTAGCGTCGCCCGCACGCGACGTAAATCAGGTTGTCACCTAAATCAGCACCTGCCAGCGGAGGCCACGATGTCCACGACCTTTGGCGCGATGATGTTCCCGACCGACTACGCGATCCAGCCGATCGAGCTGGCGCGCGCGGTCGAGGAGCGCGGTCTCGATTCGCTCTACTTCCCCGAACATACGCACATTCCCACCAGCCGGCGCAGCCCGTGGCCCGGCGGCGGCGACCTGCCTCAGGAATACTGGCATACGCATGACCCGTTTGTGGCTCTGGGAGCGGCCGCCGCTGCGACCAAGCGCATCAAGCTCGGCACGGGAGTGTGCCTGGTGATCGAACGCGACCCGATCGTGTTGGCCAAGGAATGCGCTTCGCTCGACCTGATTTCGGGCGGACGGCTGGTGCTGGGAATCGGCGGCGGATGGAACGCCGAGGAAATGGAAGATCACGGCACGGATTTCCGCAAGCGATGGGCGCTCCTGCGCGAGCGGATTCTCGCGATGCGCGCCATCTGGACCAAGGATCCAGCGGAGTTTCACGGCGAGTTCGTCAATTTCGCGCCGATGCTGGCGTTTCCCAAACCCGTGCAGAAGGGCGGGCCGCCGGTGCTGCTGGGCTCGGAGGCCAAGCGATGCTTCGAGCGGGTGGTCGACTACTGCGACGGATGGATGCCGATTTACCGGGGGCCCAAACATACGCTGGCCGACGGAGTGAAACAGTTGCGCGAGGCGGCAAGCCGCGTCGGCCGCCCCTTCGAATCGCTCACGCTTTCGGTCTTCGGCGTGCCACCGCGCGAAGAAGAGGCGAAAAAGCTCATCGAAATTGGATTTCACGAGCTTATTTTCGCATTGCCGCCGGCGCCCGCCGACAAGGTGCTGCCGATGCTCGACAGCTACGCGGCAATCAAGCGCAAGCTCGGCGCGTAGCACGCGCGCTGCGCGCACGCCGTGGCGCGAGCACGCGACGGAGGGTTCTTGCGATGGGACGCCTTGATGGAAAAGTCGCCTTGATTGTCGGCGGAGGCGCCGACGGGCCGCCCAACACGGGCGAGACGCTCTCGATCGGCAACGGCCGTGCCACCGCAATCCTGTGTGCTCGCGAGGGTGCGGCAGTGATGGTGGCCGACCGGTCCGAGACGCTGGCCGCCGAGACCGCCGCGGCGATTCGTGCCGAGGGCGGCCGCGCCGACTCGGTTGCCGCCGACGTCACGCGCGCGGACGACTGCCGCCGTGCCTGCGAGGCCGCGGTCAGCGCCTTTGGCAAGCTCAACCTGCTGGTCAACAACGTCGGGATCGCGATCGGCGGCCGCCTGCTCGAAACCACCATCGAGCAGTTCGACACAATGTCCAACGTCAACGTGCGCGGCCAATTCCTGATGATGAAGTACGCGGTGCCAGAGATCGCAAAGGCTGGCGGCGGCGCGATCGTCAACGTGTCCTCGCTAGCCGCGATTCGCTCCGGCTCGGGCCTGCCATACGAGACCACCAAGGCGGCGTTGCTCGGGCTCACCCGCTCGGCCGCGGTCACCCACGCGCGCGACAAGATCCGCATCAACACGATCCTGCCGGGGCTGATCAACTCCTCGATGGTGCGCCGGCTGGTCGGTGACCGCGAAGAGCGCGTCGCGCCGCGGATCCCGATGCGCCGTCAAGGTACGCCGTGGGAGATCGCCAAAGCGATCGTTTTCCTGCTTTCCGACGACGCGTCGTATATCACCGGCACCGAGCTGATCGTCGACGGCGGCCTGAGCGCCCGCTAGGCCGCTATCGATAGAACGGACGTTTGAACCCCGCCGCCGGGAGCAATAGGATTTAGACTGACTTGGGCTTCGCTAAGGCTTGTCGATTTCATTGCGCGCGAATTCCATGCAGATAAGATGATGTTTCCCCCTGACGCGTCGTAAGACGCGCCGGGTTCGGACGCAAGCCCACGAGGAGCGCATCCATGCCGATCGACTACATCCCCCGCACGCGCGAGCTGTACAACGCCTACACGCCCTATCGATGGGTCGTGAACGAACAGCCGCCGCCGTGGACGCCGCTTAAAAAACCGCTCGCCCAGTGCAAGGTCGCGCTGATGAGCTCGGGTGGCGTGCTCTATCGCGATCAGCCGCGATTTCGTCGCGAGGACGCGAGCTACCGGCTCATCCCGAAGAATGCGAAACGGGACGAACTCAGCGTCTGGCATTTCGGCTATCCGACCAAAGACGCCGAGAAAGATGCCAATTGCGTTTTTCCGCTCGAGCGGATGCGCGAGTTCGAGGCCGAGGGCCGTATCGGAGAGTTGTGCGATCCGCTTTTCACTTTCGCGGGCGGAATCTATTCGGCGCGCAAGGTGCGCGAGGAACTCGCGCCGAAAATCGTCGAAGAGCTGCGCAGCCGCAACGTGGAGGCATTTTACCTGGTGCCTGCTTGACCCGTGTGCCATCAGTCCGTTGGACTGATCGCCCGCGAAGTCGAAGCCGCCGGCATCCCGACACTGTGTATGACTTCAGCCTTCGACATCACGCAAGCCGTCAATCCGCCGCGCGCGGTATTTCTCAACTACCCGCTCGGCCATCAGACGGGCAAGCCGAACGATCCGGAAAATCAGCGCGCGATCATCCGTGACGCGCTCGGCGCGTTCGAAACTATAAGCAAGCCCGGCACGATCGTCGAGTTGCCTTACGTATGGGATCCGAACGATCGCCGCTGGGAGGAAAGTGACTACACGCCCGGATTCCTGCCGCCGCGTCCAAACAAAGAGGCCGCTGATCTGATCGAGCAGGAACGCCGCCGCCGCTACACGACGGCCAATCCGGGGTAAACCGTAGCGCCGGCTCCGCCGCACTGGTTCGCCGCGGCCGGTAATCTGACCAGGGAGATTGAACGATGGCTGAAGAACGCAAAGGCGCTGTTACGATGCGCGGAAATCCGATGACGCTGGTGGGACCGGAACTCAAGCCCGGACAGAAGGCGCCCGCCTTCACCGCCGTGGGCAAGGGGCTCGCGCCGGTCACGCTCGAACAGTTCAAGGGCAAGGTCAAAATCATCGCTGCGATCCCGTCGATCGATACGCCCGTGTGCGACGCCGAGACCCGCCGCTTCAACGAAGAAGCCTCCAAGCTGCCCGGCGACGTGCAGATATTGACCATCTCGATGGACCTGCCGTTCGCGCAGGCGCGCTGGTGCGGCGCGGCCGGCGTGGACAAAGTGATCGCGATCAGCGACTGGCGCGCGGCCGAGTTCGGCCAAAAATACGGCGCGCTCATCAAGGAGCTGCATCTGCTCGCGCGCGCGGTGTTCGTGCTCGACAAGAACGACAACGTGGTATACGCCGAATACGTCAAGGAAGTGGCCGAGCAGCCCAACTTCGAGGCCGCGCTCGAGGCGGCGCGCAAGGCGGCGGCCTAAGCGCCCGGCCGGCGCGGCGGCTCGTGCGACCGTCGATTAGGACGGCGGCCGGCCGCCGCGCGTTCGGTGCCAAGGACGCCGTCGCGCCGTGGCGATGGTGGATCGGTGAGCGCACGCTCTGGATCGTTCCGGACCAGGCGTGCCGCGTACTCAGTTGGGCGCCGCTCGGCGGCGGGTTTCGCATCGCCCATCTGCTCGCAAATCATCAGGTTAAAGTCGACGAGCGCGAGGCGGTACGCGTGCCCCGCGCTTGGCTCGCCCGCGTCGCTCGCGCCGCGGGGTACGACCCGCGGCGGACGGTCGCGCTGATGACCGGCGCGGAAGTGGCGCGCGCCGGTCATGCACTCGCCGCTCGCGGCGGCGTGAGCGTTGGTGCATGGTGTACGGCGGGATTTTCCAACGCGCTCCGCGTCGGCGATCGCGCGACGGTTCTTTCCACCCATGCCGGCACGATCAATCTCATCGTGGTGATGAACCGTCCGCTGACGCGCGCGGCGATGGTCGAGGCGGTGCAAATAGCCACTGAGGCGCGTGCGCTCGCGGTGCTCGAAGCGGGAATCAAAAGCGTTCGCTCCGGCGCGCCGGCGACCGGCACCGGCACCGACTGTATCGCGATCGCCGCGCCGATGCGCGCGACGGCGCGGGGTATGCGCGCGGAACCTTATTGCGGCAAGCATACGTTGCTCGGCGAGCTAATCGGTCGTGCGGTGCTCGAAAGTTGCTCGCGGGCTTTCCGCCGCATGCGCTGAACGGCAGTGAACCGTAAAAGCGCAAAAGTGAAAAGTGGAGAACGCACTTTATATTTCGACAGCGTCGATCGCGGCGGCGCTAGCGCTGGACCTGGTGCTTGGCGATCCGTCGTGGATGCCGCATCCGGTGCGATTTATCGGCCGCGCCGTGGCCCTGGGCGAAGCCCGTCTGCGTACCGGCGAGCCGCGCGCCGACCTTTGGCGCGGCGCACTACTCGTTTCGGCGGTGGTGATTCTCACGGCGCTCGCGGCGTGGATAGTCGTGGCGATTGCCTCGACAGTGGCCAACTACCTCGGCTTAGTGGCGGCGGTGTTGATTGCTTGGACAACGCTCGCGCTAAACGGCCTCGATCGCGCCGCCGGCGAAGTCGAACAAGCGCTCGACCGCGGCCGCGACGACCTCGCGCGCGCAGCGATGCCGGCATTGGTCGGACGCGATCCCGCCACGCTCGACCGCGACGCGATGGTGCGTGCCACGGTCGAGTCGATCGCTGAGAACTGCTCCGATGGGGTGCTGGCGCCGCTTTGCTTTCTTTTCGTTGGCGGACCCGTCCTCGCGCTCGCCTACAAGGCAATCAATACGCTCGACTCGATGATTGGCTACCGCGACACGCGTTATCTCTACTTCGGGCGCGCGGCGGCGCGGCTCGACGATGCCGCGAACTTCATCCCCGCGCGTGTGACAGCGCTGTGCCTCGCCGCCGCCGCGGCGCTGACGCTGGGACGTGGTAGTGCGGCGCTCGGCGCTTGCCGCGCCGATGCGCACAATCACGCGAGTCCCAACGCGGGCTTTCCGGAGGCCACGATGGCGGGTGCGCTCGGAATCGAATTGGGTGGCGATGCGGTGTATGCGGGCGAAGTCGCGCATCGCGCTCTGTTGGGACACGCCGAGCGCGCGGCGAATGTGGCGGATATTGCGGAGGCGCGCCGCCTGATGCGTATCGCGACCGCGATCGGATTTTGTCTGCTCGCGCTTGTGCGCTATGCCCTCTGTGGCTGCTGACATACGATGAACTCCGCATGAAGAACCGCGCACGATGAAAGCCTGGGATGAAACTGGGACGATGAAGCTGGACATCGACCGGACTCACGGCGGCGCCGCGCCGCCCGGCGTGCTGGATTTCAGCGCCAGCCTTAATCCGCTGGGTCCGCCGCCCGGGGCGTTCGCCGCATACCACGGCGCGGCCGCGCTTATCGCGCGCTATCCACCGCCATATCCCGGTGACCTCGCAGCGCGCCTGGCCCGGCGCCATCGCGTCGCGCCCGACAATGTCGTGGTCGGCAACGGTTCGACCCAGCTAATTCATCTGCTCGCCCGCACGCTGCGCCCGCGCCGCCCATTCGTCGCGGTACCGACCTTCAGCGAAATCGCCAACGCGATAATCGTTACGGGCGCGGCGCCGAGTGCGATGCTGGCGATCCGCGAGCGCGGCTTTGCAATCGAAATCGAGCAAGCCGAACGCGCACTCGAGCAGGGCGCTGATGCGATCTTCATCGGGCGGCCCAACAGTCCTACCGGCGCGATGCTGAGTATCGGTGACGCGGCCGAAATCGCCGCGCGTTGCTCCAGCCGCGGATGCTGGTGCGTTTTCGACGAGGCCTTTATCGATTTTGCGGGCGAAGAGCATTCGGCCATTCGCTTGGCCGTCGAAGATTCGCGCGTCATCGTGTTGCGCTCGCTGACCAAGATGTTCGCGATTCCCGGGTTGCGCCTGGGCTACCTCGTCGCCGGCCGCGACGTCGCGCGCCCTCTTCGCCAGGCTATCGAGCCGTGGTCGGTCAACGTTGTGGCCGAGCGCGTCGGCGACGCTTGCCTCGACGTGGCCGAAGATTTTGCCGCGCGAAGTCGCGCCTTGATAACGGCTGAGCGCACGCGCCTCGGCTGCGTGCTCGCCTCGATCGAACACCTTCACGCCTTTGCGTCATCCGCTAACTTCCTGATGCTGGAAGTGGCCGAGAATGGGCGCGCCACGAGCTTCGCACAGCATATGCTTTCGCGCGGCATCGCGGTGCGCGATTTGCGCGAGTTGCCGGGATGCGGTCCGGGGATGTATCGGGTGGCGGTGCGCCTGCGGGAGGAGAACGATCAATTGGTCGCGGCCGTCAGAGCGTACTTCGACTAGTTAATTGAACGATAGTCAGTCGAGCGATAGTCAACCGGCGAATAGCCACGCAACGGAACAAGGGAAACGGGATTCGATGGGTTTGTTCGAAGAAACGCTCGAAGCGATAGCGCCACTCGACGAAGCGGCGGCCCAAGCGGCCGCCGGCCGGCTCGATTCGCTCACCAAGCCGCGCGGCAGCCTTGGCTACCTGGAGGAGATTGTGGGCCGCTACGCAGCGATCCGGCGCGATCCGAAGGCACGGATGGGCGCCGGCGCACTGTGCGTTTTTGTCGCCGACCACGGCGTCGCCGCGCAAGGCGTGAGCGCCTACCCGCAGGCGGTCACGGCCGAGATGCTGCGTAATATCGCCGGCGGCGGCGCGGCCATCAGCGTGCTCTCGCGGCGCTTCGGTTATCGGCTGTGGATCTGCGATGTCGGTGTGGCGACCGATACCAGCGCTGAAGCGTTGCCCGGGGTTCTCTACCGTCGTATCGCCGTGGGCACGCGCGATTTGGCGCGCGAGGCCGCGATGTCGGTCGCGCAGGCGCGCGCCGCGCTGGAGGTTGGGGTGGAAGTCGCGCGGGACGCGTGCGCGGCCGGCGCCACGCTGATCGGAATCGGCGAGATGGGAATCGCCAACAGCACCTCGGCCGCGGCGTTGCTCGCGGCGTTCCTGCGGATTCGGCCGGCACGCCTGGCCGGGCGCGGCACCGGAGTCGACGACAGCGGGATGCGGCGCAAGGTCGCGGTGATCGAACGCGCGCTCAAGCTCCATCGCACGGCGCTTAAAGATCCGCTTGCCACGCTCGCCGCGCTGGGCGGGTTCGAGATCGCCGCGATGGCTGGCGTATGCCTGGGTGGCGCGGCACTGAACGTGCCGGTGGTGGTTGACGGCTTTATCGCCACAGCGGCCGCGGTGGCCGCCGAGCGGCTGAGCCCCGGTCTTTTCGCCCATCTGTTTTTCGGCCATCGCTCGTCCGAGGGCGGTCATGCGATCGTGCTTGAGAAACTCGGCGTGCGGCCGATCGTCGACCTTGGGATGCGATTGGGCGAGGGCACCGGCGCGGCGCTGGCGATGAGCGCGATCGAAGCCGGGCTGGTACTGTTTCACGAGATGGCGACGTTCGAGAGCGCTGGAGTGTCGGAGAAGATCGAATGACGGAGGACGGGCAAGACGCGCCCGAACGCCCGAACGGCACTGAGGCGCCCAATGGCGTCGCGCGTGCCGGAAAGCTCACTGAAATTCGCCTTGCCGCGGGCTTCCTGACTATCCTGCCGGTACTTCCGCGCGCCGAAATTGCGCCCGCGACGCTGGCGGCGTCGTTCGGATGGTTTCCGCTCGTCGGGTTTGCGCTCGGCGCAGTCCTGATGGCCGAGAATTTACTGCTGACCCCACTCTTTGGCGATGCGCTCGCCGCGGTGGTGCTGGTGCTGACGCTCACGGTGCTAACCGGCGCGGTCCATGTGGACGCGCTTGCCGACACCGCCGACGCATTGGGCGCGGGGTCGGATCGCCGCCGCGCGCTTGAGATTATGCGCGACAGCCGGATCGGCAGCTTCGGTACCGCCGCGATCTTCTTTTTCCTCGCGCTCGAGATTGTGGCGCTGGCGACGATGGGTGAAGCGCGGCGCATGGCAGCGCTGTGGCTCGCCCCGGGTCTGGCGCGCTGGGCGATGGTGGCGGTTGGCTGGCGTATCGATTACCTACGCGCCGAGGGTGCGGGAACGATGCTGGTGAGGCCCGGTGGCGATCGCAATCTTGCGCTGGCCAGCGCGCTCGCCGCTATCGCCGCGCTGCCCATACTCTCGTGGCGCGTCCTGGCGGCCTATGCCGTGGCCGTCGCGCTTGCGGCCGTGATGCGCGCGGCGTACCGGCGATGGCTCGGCGGCGTGACGGGAGATCTTCTCGGCGCGGCGGGTGAACTGGTGGAACTCGCGGTGCTGCTCGTGATGGCGGTTATTTGACCCGCAGCGGATAGCCCGCGACCATCAGCAACACGCGTTCGGCCGCTTGCGCCAGCGCCTGGTTGGTCCATCCCAGAAGGTCGCGGAAGCGGCGCGCCATCGCGTTCTCCGGAACGATTCCCGCTCCCACTTCGTCGGTCACCACGATGGTGGCGAAGGGCGCGCCAGCCATCGCATCGGCGAGTCCGCGCGCCTCGGCGAGAATTTCTTCGTCGCTGCGACGGGTCATCAGCAGGTTTGAGATCCAGAGCGTCAGGCAATCGACGACCACTACATCGGCGCGGCTTGTCAGCTCCAGGAGCACGGCGCCGATGGCGATCGGTTCTTCGATCGTCGCGAAATCGGCGGAGCGGCCGGCGCGATGATGCGCGATGCGCTCGCGCATCTCATCGTCGAGCGTTTCGGCCGTGGCGATGAAAAAGCGGCGCGCGCCGGACGCCTGCTGAGCGAGGGTCAGTGCGTGCGCGCTCTTACCGCTGCGCGCGCCTCCGGTTATCAGCGTTACTGTGCCCATCCGCGTTTCCGTCCGTGCGCCTGACGATCTCGGTTCAACATTGCGCGCTTTGCGATCGACGCTGCTCGCCCTGCCGCACGATCGTGTTGCGAATCGTGCTGATTGACTGCCTCGCGCAAAAATCATATCAGTCTTCTGCACCCGGTGTACGGGAAGCCGGTTAGAGTCCGGCGCTGCCCCGCAACTGTACGGGGGGACAACGGCCCATCCGAGCCACCGCTAACGAGCGGGAAGGCGGGCCCGCGGATGATCCCCAAGCCAGGAGACCGGCCGGGTGACTATTAAGCCGTCTGCCTTCCGTGGGGAAGGAGGCTTAGGCCACTCGTCACTCCCTCGGCCGGGAGCCTGCCCGAGCGCCTGAGTCAGTCCGTCCCCGCGCGGCTGACGCATAGCTCGAGGGAGGCTATGAAAAAATCGGTCGCTGGCGTTTTTGTCCTGACATTTCTTGCTTTTGGATTGCCGATTGGTCGGCGCGAAGCGCGCGCCCAAATTGCGCCCGCGGCACCGCCGCCTAACGCGCCGGCGTCGGGCTCGGCTGGCGCCGCACATGAAGCCGCTGCTCCGCAAGTCGCGCCGGCTAATTCCGGCAAGTCCGGCAAGTCCGGCAAGACTGCAACTGCCGCGGCGTCCGCCAAGCCGCATCGCAGGCTGCCAAAGATGACCTTCGTTGTGACGGCGACGCGGATGGAGCAACCGCTCGATACGGTAGGCACCACCGTGAGCGTCGTCGGCGCGCATCAGATTCAGGAGCAGCAGATCCACGCCTCCGGTGACGTGCTGCGCCAGGTGCCGGGCGTCGAGGTCAACCAGAGTGGATCGGCAGGCGCCCAGACCGGCGTTTCGATTCGCGGCTCGACCGCAGCCCAGACGCTGATCCTGATGGATGGCGTTGACGTCAACAGCGGTGCGACCGGCGGTTTCGACATGGCCGACGTGACCAGCGACGATCTCGACCGCGTCGAGGTAGTGCGCGGCGCAGGCGGGGCGCTTTACGGCTCGTCGGCGATCGGCGGTGTGGTCAACCTGATCACGCGCGAGGGCAGCGGCCCGCTCAAGCTCAGCTACGACGGCGAAGGCGGCAACCGCGCGACCCAGCGCCAGGCGGTGGTTTTCGACGGCGCGGATGGGCGGCTGGCCTACTCGGGGGCGCTATCGTATTTTTCGACCACCGCGTTTCGCTCGCGCAACGCCAGCTTCGACAATCTCTCGGGCGTCGCGCGCCTGGATTACCATCTCACCCCCGACACACAATTCACCGGCTTCGCGCGGTACATCCGCTCCAACGTGAGCCTGGTCAACTTTTCCAATTACCTCACGCCCGTCGACCCCAACGCTCATCAGCGCAACGAGTTCATGCTTTACAACGGCGTCGTCACGCACCAGTTCAGCGACCGGCTGGATGGACGGATGAGCGTCTTCTTCGTGCGCAACGATCTCCGCCTCAACGACACGCCGTTCCCCGCCAATCTTACCGCTCAGCGCGATCGCGTTCCCGACGAGACGCGCGGCACCAACCTGGAGCTGCACTACCAATGGGGCGAGGGATTCCGCTCGCTGGCCGGGTTCGATTTCAAAGACCGCTGGGTGCGCTCGGCCGATCTGTACGAAACCGTCGCGCCGCCCTCTCAATCGTTCACCGCGTTCCATGCCCGCCGCCAGGAGTACGCCGGCTACCTCGAGCAGGAGGGGCGGCTATTCGATGGTCTGCTGCTGCTGACCGGCGGAGTGCGTGTGGACGGCAACAGCCAATTCGGTATCGAGGTAAGCCCGTCGTGGGCGGTCGCGATACCGCTTGAACGATGGGGCGTGACGCTGCGCGGCAGCTACAGCGAGGGGTTTCGCGCGCCCAGCTTCAACGAGCTGTATTTCCCCGACTTCGGCAATCCGAATCTGAATCCGGAGATCTCCAGCGAATACGACGGCGGTATCACCAAGACTTTCGGCGAGAGGGTCTCGTTTACCGCGACTTACTTTTCACGCCGCGTGCACGACCTGATCGTGGCCGAGCCATGCACGACATTCCCGGGATGCATCGAGGCGGCGAACGCCGGCCGCGTCGATACCCAGGGCGTCGAGCTGGTGCCGGCGCTGCAATTGATGCGCGGGCTCGCCTTCAGCGGCAACCTGACCTACATCGACGAGACTCACGTTTCGTCCTCGCCGGACATCCGGCCGCTGCGCGTGCCCAAGTGGGCCGCCTTCGCGCTGCTGACGTACGCACACAAGGCGCTATGGAGTTCGGACGACGCGGTGTCAGCCAACCTCGCCTATTACTTCGTCGGTGATCGCGACGACATCAACCAGCTGACCGCGATGATTCAGAATCATGCCGCTTACAATCGCTTCGACCTTACGATGAGCTACGATGCCGGAATTCCCTGGCGGCTGATTCGCGACGAACAGGTCTACGTGCGCGTGCAGAACATGCTCGACCGCCACTACGCCGAAGTGCTCGGCTTTCCCTCGCCAGCGGTCAACTTCGTCGCCGGGGTGAAAGTGGATTTCTAGGCAAGGTGCACTTTCAGGAAATGCTCGCGCGCTCACCCGTCGCGCGACATCTCGAGACGAAAACATTCATCGAAGGTCGCGCGGATGCGGGTGCGGCAGGCTTCGACCTCGGCCAGCAGGCGCGCCGCGCCGTCAGCTTCCCGGTGGCCCATCCGACGCGCCAGCGGGCCCAGGCTCTCGGGCTTGGTCGAGAGCGCCCACGCGGCCTGGTCGGTCTCGATGCGCAGCCGGTTCTCTAGGTGCGACAGGAAGCGATAGTCGGCTTCCAGTTGCGCGGCCGCGTCATGCTCGAGCAGTCCGCACTGGCCGATGCCGCGGACCAGCGCGACCGTGGCGCGGCTGGTCAGCTCCGGATGTGCGCGGCCGTAGCGCAGCGCCATCATCTGGGTCAGGAATTCGACGTCGACCAGGCCGCCGCGGCCCTGCTTGATGTTGAGAAGGCCGCGTCCGTCGGCGCCAAGTTCACGCTCGATGCGCAGGCGCATCGCCGCTATTTCGGCGACCTCCGCGCGGCTCAGTCCGCGCCCGAATACGAACTCGCGTCGCGCCGCTTCGACCTCCGCCCCCAGTTCGGGTTCGCCCGCGACGACGCGCGCGCGCACCAGCGCCTGGCGCTCCCAGACGGCCGCGGAGCTGGTGCGGTGATATTCGTGAAAGCCCTCGAGAGAGGCCACCAGCGGTCCGGCGTTGCCCGAGGGGCGCAGTCGCAGATCGATCTTGTAGGCGTAGCCCTCGCGCGTGCGTGCCTCGAGCACGGCGATGAGCTTCTGCACGATCCTGGAGGCCGCCACGTGGCTGCCCTCGGCCGCCTCGCCACGGTCGTGATAGACAAAGATGAGATCAAGGTCCGAGTTGTAGGACATCTCGGCCCCGCCCAGCCGGCCCATCGCGAGCGCCACCAGCTCCATCGCCGGCGGAATAGGGGTGCGCGCGGCAACTTCGGACCGCGCCAGCTCGAGCGCGCGCCGCAGCACTACTTCGGCGAGCAGGCTAAGCTCGGCCCGCACCGCGTCGGCGTCGAGGTTGCCCGCCAGATCCGCGATCGCGATACGCAGGAACTCCTGATGGCGGAAAGCGCGGATCGCGTCCAGGCGGCTTTCGAGGTCGGGGCTCGCCCCGACCAGCGCGCGCAACTCCTCGTCGAGCTCGGCCAGCGCGCGCCGCGGCCGCGCCAGGTCGGAGCGCACCAGGGTGTCGATCATGTCGGGATGGCGAATGAAAATCGTTGACAGATGGGCGCTGGAGGCGAACAGGCTTAGCACCACGCGGCGGGTTGCGGGGTGTTGCTCAAGCAGCTCGAGAAAAGATGAGCGCGCACCGATCGCCGCGATGAATGAGGCCAGGTTCATCAGCGCGAGATCGGGATCGGCGAGATCGCGAATCTCGTCGAGCAGCAGCGGGCCAAGGCGCTCGAGCAGCTCGCGCCGCCGGGGCGCGGCCGCCGCGGCCGCATATTCCGGGCCGCGCGCCAGCAGCATCAGATGTCCGGTGCTCTCCTCGGGTCGCGCGAAGCCCAGCGCTTGCATCAGCGGCGCCGCCTGGCGCGGATCGAGCGCCGCGCGCCACGCGCGCTCCGATGCTTCGGAAGCCGCGCGGCCGCCGCGATCCTCGGCGGCGCCCAGCATCTCGCGGAACTGCGCGGCGACCAGCGCGCGATGATGGTTGAGCTCGGCCTCGAAACGAGCCTCGGCCGCGACATCCTTGCCGCGGCCCATCCGCGCCGCCAGCGCACGCCGGCCCGCGTCGTCGACGGGCAATACGTGGGTCTGCCGCGCGGCGACAACTTGCAGCTTGTGTTCGACGTCGCGCAAAAAGAGATAGGCGGCCGCGAGTTCGCCGGCGCGGCCGGCGTTGAGGTAGCCCAGCGTGCCGAGACGCTCGAGCGCGGCCAGCGTCTCGGCGCTGCGCAGACGCGGATCGCGTCCGCCGTAGACCAGGATGAGCGCCTGCACGATGAATTCCAGCTCGCGAATTCCGCCGTAGCCCAGCTTGATATTGCGCTGCACGAGGTCCGGTGCACGCAGCTCGCGCTCGATCTGATGCTTCATCGCGCGCAACTGGCGCAGCGTATCGAAGTCGAGGTAGCGGCGATAAACGAAATGGCCGAGCTCGCCGAGCAGCCGCCGGCCGACCTCGAACGCGCCGGCCACCGGGCGCGCGCGCAACAGCGCGGCGCGCTCCCAGGTCTCGCCGAAGCTCTGGTAAAAGCTGAGCGCGCCTTCAAACGGAGTGACCAGCGGCGCGTTTCTGCCGCCTGGACGCAGCCGCATATCCACGCGAAAGCATTGCCCCGACAATAGTTCGGTCAGCGTCTCGCCCAGCCGCGCCACCGCTTCGGCGTTGTCATCGGGACCATCGAAGACGTAGATCAGATCGATGTCGGAGCTGAGGTTGAGTTCCTGCGCGCCGAGTTTACCCATCCCGAGCACGCAGAACGCCGCCGGCGCGGGCGCCCTGGGTCCCACGATGAGCCGCGCGCATTCGAGCGCGGCCGCGATGCATTCGTCGGCGAGCCGCGACATCGCGCGCATCGTCGCCGCCACGTCGAGCCGGCCAACCAGGTCGGCGATCGCGATTTGCAGGAACAGACGCCGCTTGAATTCGCCGAGCCGGCCTGCGGCCTCCTGCCGATCCGCGCTGGGGCCGGCGGCAAAGCGGATGGCGCTGACTATGGAGTCGGCGCTTGCGCCGCGCGCGGCGAGAAAGAACTCAAGCCATCGCGGACCCATCGTGCCGAGTCCTTGCGCGATGACCTCCGAGCCGCCCACGCATAGCGCCAGATCGCCCGCGAGCGCCTCATCGGCGAGCGCCGCTCGAAGTTCCGCCGGCGACTGCTCGATGAGCTCGAGCAGGCTCACGAGCGCCAGGCGCTCGTCGGGAGCGCGCTGCGCCACGGCCGCTGTGGCGGCAGCGGCCAGACGTGGATCGCCGAGCAGGCGCGCAAGCTGCGCCGCCAGACCACCAAGCTCGGGCGCGAGCACAACCGCTTCGGACATCGCCAATCACAATAGCAGAACATCGCGCCGGCGCGCGCCCGATTGGAAACCCCGACCATGGCCGCCGCCGTGGTCGTGGAGGCGATGGCAGCCCGCCTTGAGGCGGTGCTAGACTTCGGCAGAATCCGCCGGGGAGGTTTGGTTCGATGATCGTCCTATACACGACCGAGCGCGATTATCCGTGGAGCACGCTGCGCTCCACCCACGCGAGCAAGACCAAGGTGGTGCTGGAAGAGAAGCGCATCCGCTATCGGATCGAAAACTTGCGCCCCGGCGATCTCTGGAAGAAGCCGGCCGAGATGCTGGCACGCCATCCGCTTGGCAAGGTCCCGTATATCGAGGACGAGGGCGCGACGATCTACGACTCGACCGTGATCGACGAATATCTCGACGATCGTTATGGGCCGCCCCGCCTGCTGCCCGATGAGCCGCTGGCGCGCGCGCAGGTGCGGCAACTCGAGCAGTTCGCCGACGAGGCGCTGCTGGGCGCAGACCTGCCGCCCATCTGGATGCCCTACTGGAGCGATCCTGACAAGCGCGACGCCGAGCGCATGGAGAAGGGGCGCGAGGGGCTACGGCAGCGCGATCTTCCGTTTATCGAAAGGACGCTCGCTACGGCGCCCGCCGGCGGTTGTCTGTGTGGCGGCTTTACCATGGCCGATGTCCCGATGATGGTGCTGGCGATGGTGCTCGAGGTCGACCGGTTGGCGCTGGACGAGTTCCCCCGCGTCGAGCGCTACCTCAGAGAGTTGCGCTTACGGCCGAGCTATCGTGCGATAAGTCCGCACACCAAGGTCGCGGAAGCAAGCGAGCTGCGCTGAACTCAAAGCGCCGCGTGCGTAAGGGCGCCGGCTTCCATCAAGATTCGTGGCGGCGCTGCTTGGTGGTCGCGTCGCCGCTAGGCGATTCGGCAACCTCATTCGCGCGGGCGCTATGCGTGGTCGCTGCATTGCGGTGATGCGAGTCGGCAACCTGCTTTGCGTGGGTGCGATGCGTGGCCGCCGCTTCGCGGCGATGCGAGTTGGCAACCTGCTTCACGTGAGAGTGATGACGGTGAGAGCGGAGGTGGCGGATGATACGCCGCAATATGGGGGACGATGACGGCGGCGGCGGCGCCTCTTCGTTTTCGATTCCCGGGAAGTACTTACTCTCGTACCGGTGGACCTGGTCGGCGGCCAGGAACTCGGCGTAGTAGTTTTTGACCGCGAATCCGAAGTGCGGGCCGTTGTAATCCTGCAGGATTTTCATGAAGTCGCTGGCGTATTCAGCGGCTGCGCGTTCCATCCCGCCCGTTCCATAATTGTAGGCGGTGATCGCGAGAGGCCAGCTACCCAACGCCTGGTAGTTCGCTTGCAAAAGCTGTGCGGCCGCTTCCGTGGAACGAATCGGGTCGAGCCGGTCGTCGCGGTAGCGCGAGATTTTCAGAAACTCGCTACCCGTGGAGCGAGTGAATTGCCAGATACCCAACGCTCCAGCGCTCGATCGCACACGCGCCGAGAATCCCGATTCAACTGACGCCAGCCCGACCAACTGCGGCGGCAGTCCGGCCCGCGCGAAGGTCTGTTCCATTTTCGGCCGGTAGTAGCGGCTGCGCAGGAGCGAATTACGAAACTGCTCGCTCATGCCCTGCTGCACGCGTAAATTCTGCGCCGCCTGCGCATAGGCTGACACCGGCTGTCCCTTGAACATCGCGGCGACCCGCTGTTCCTCCCATCCGATTGGCTGCCGTCCCGTGGCCAGGCGGTTCAGGATGTCGCTATACTTGGCCTTCAAATAGGCGTTGGCCCACTCGATCTCCTCGCCGCTCGGAGCGCCCTCGCCCGGCATAGTGAATTTCTGGTAGATCCGCGAGACATTGTCGCGGTCGTGAATGACGAAGTCGCGCTCGCTCCAGTAGGTGAAAGCTTTGACCCAGAAATCAATGTTGGGTTCCAACGCCGCAGGGCGCGGAAAGGGCGAGGTGACGCTGGCGCGTGCGGACTCAAGTTCGCTACCCGCCCGCGCGGTCGCGCGCGTCAGACCAGACAGCAGTATGGCGACCAGGGCGGCCAGCACCGCTCGGGTGATTGGCTTACTGAACACTGCAGGCTTTGTCTCCGGCATCTCCGCTCCCCCGCCGCGACCATCAAACACAGATCAAACCAAACACAGGTCAAACGCGCGGCTGTTTCCCCGCTCGGCGCGGATATCAGACACTACCAAATATGCCTGCGAGCTCTGGTAGTCAACATAACGTCTTTACGTACCAATCGAAATCATCTGCCAAATAATCCGCCAATCTTATGACTTTGCGACGTGCCGCATGTCATAGGAGCCGTAAAATCGATGAATCCGCGAACCATGGTGCCGCAGGGTTGGCTTGAGTTGGGTTTATATGCGCAGCTAAGCTCGCGATCGAAGCATTCACGTGGACGAGATTGAAATAGTTCCGCTGCGGCATCCGTTAGACGCGGCTGTCAGGGTTCCCGGTTCCAAGAGCATCACCAACCGCGCGCTACTACTGGCCGCTATGGCCGATGGTCGCTCGACAATTTCCGGTGCGGGTCTCAATGACGACACGCGCCGGATGGCGGCCGCGCTCGGTATGCTCGGCTTCGAGGTCGCCATCGACGAGTCGGCGGCGCGAATTGTTGTGGACGGGCGTGCCGGCGCCATCCCGGCCCGCGGCCGAGAGCTCGATGCAGGTGGTGCGGGCACCGCGATGCGCTTTCTGCTCGGCTTTCTGACCCTGGGGCGCGGGCGATTCCGGCTCGACGGCAACCAGCGAATGCGCGAGCGTCCGGTCGGCCCGCTGCTGGATGCGTTGGCGGCGCTCGGCGTGGCGGTGCGCGCCGAACGGAACAATGGATGTCCGCCGGTGCTGATCGAGGTTGGCGAAGGCGGCGTGCTCGGTGGCGCGGCGCGTATCGACGCCGCGGTTTCCTCGCAATTCGTTTCGGCACTGCTGATGCCGGCGCCGCTCTGGCCGCGGGGGCTCGAGCTCACGGTCACCGGCGAGGCCGCTCGGCCGTTCATCACGATGACGCTGCGGCTGATGGAACGATGGGGCGCGAGTGGGACGATGCGCGGCGGCAAGATTGTGGTGCCGGGCGGTCAGCGTTACGCGGCGCAAAAAAACTTCGCGGTCGAGCCCGACGCCTCGGGTGCGAGCTACTTCGCCGCGGCGGCCGCGCTGGTCGGTGGCAGCGTCATCCTGAAGGGACTCAGCGCCGACGCGATGCAGGGCGACATTGCATTCATGAAGCTGCTCGAGCGGATGGGTGCGCACGTCGAGTGGCGCGAGGACGGCGTGAGGGTGAGCGGCGGCGGCGAAAATCTCGTCGGCGTCGACGTTGCGATGAGCGGGATGCCGGACCTGGTGCCGACGCTTGCCGCCATCGCCCCGTTTTGTTCGTCGCCCACGCGGATTCGCGGCGTCTCTTTCATTCGCCATCACGAAAGCAACCGCCTGCGTGCGCTCGCCACCGAGCTTCACCGGCTGGGCGCGTCGGTCCACGAATGCGAGGACGGGATGCTGATCGAGCCGTCGCGGATTGGCGCGGCGACGGTCGAGACCTACGACGACCATCGGATCGCGATGGCGTTCGCGGTGGCCGGTTTGAAGACCGCCGGCATCCGTATCAGGAATCCCGGATGCGTCTCCAAGACCTACCCGGATTTTTTCCGCGACCTGGCCCGGCTTTCGAACCCGCAAACGTAAGAGGCATATCCGGCGCAGGCGCGAGCGGAGCGGGATGCAAATACGGGACGCGAGCATCGACGACCTTGCGGCGATCGTCGCCATCTACAACGCGGCGATTCCGGGACGGATGGCGACCGCGGATCTCGAGCCGGTGAGCGTCGAGAGCCGCCGCCAGTGGTTCGACGAGCATTTGCGGGGCTCAAGACCGCTGTGGGTGCTGGAAGAAGCCGGCGAAATAATGGGATGGCTCAGCCTTCAGTCCTTCTACGGTCGTCCGGCGTACCATGCGACCGCGGAGGTCAGCGTCTATGTCGCGCCCGACGCTCAGCGAAGGGGCTATGCGCGCAAACTGGTGGCGCGGGCGATCGATCGCACTGGAGAGTTCAAAATCACGACGCTGCTCGCGTTCGTCTTCGGCCACAACGCGCCCAGCCTTGGGCTGTTTCGGAGCTTCGGCTTCGAGACCTGGGGGCATTTGCTCCGCGTGGCGGAGTTGGACGGAATCGAGCGCGACCTGCTCATCCTCGGCCGCCGCATCGAGTGACATTTGAGCCCTCTCCTCCAAGGTGAGGGTCAGGGAGAGGTTTTTGCCGCTTCTGGCTGAAAACGAGAAGCGTAGTTAATGCGAAGCGGCGCGGCGGGATTCGGCGACGTCGTGACGCGTCCGCAGCACCATCACGGATTGCTTCTCTTCATCGTAGTTCGAATCGAACATACTCATCTGCGACAACCGTTCCTCGGCGTTGCGGAGTTCGGTTTCGTCGATCGGCGGAACCTTCTCCGGCGGCTCGGCGTTTTGCGCCAGCGCCGTCATCACGCCGTCTTTGACCTCGACCAGACCACCCGTGACCAGGTATTCAAGGTTCTGACCGTCGGTAGTGCGGATCGTCAGCAGGCCCGGCACCAGTGAGGTGATGTAGTTGGTGTGATCGGCGAGCACGCCGAACTCGCCCAGCGGATTGACCGCGTTGACCTGTTCGACTTGACCGTCGAACAGCACGCCGGTCGGCGTCACAAGCTTAAATGCGAACGTCGTCGCCATCTCGATGTGCTACCGTCCCGATTTCCGGTTGAACGCTCAGCGCGCCTCGCCGCGCGCCAGCCGCTCGGCCTTGGCGCGTGCGTCGTCGATGCTGCCGACCAGGTAGAAGGCCTGCTCGGGCAAGTCGTCGCATTTGCCGTCGAGAATTTCGGCGAAGCCGCGCACGGTCTCCTGGCGCGGGACGTAGGTACCCGGGATGCTGGTGAAGGGTTCCGCAACGTGCATCGCCTGCGAGAGAAAGCGTTCGACCCGGCGGGCGCGCGCGACCACCAGCTTGTCGTCGGCGGAAAGCTCGTCCATCCCAAGGATCGCGATGATGTCCTGGAGGTCCTTGTAGCGCTGGAGAATCTGCTGCACCCGGCGCGCGACGTCGTAATGTTCCTGACCGACGACCTGCGGATCGAGGATGCGCGAGGTCGACGCCAACGGGTCGACCGCGGGGAAAATTCCCTTTTCAAAAATTTTACGGTCAAGGGCGGTGGTCGCGTCGAGATGAGTGAACGTCGTCGCCGGCGCTGGGTCGGTGTAGTCGTCGGCGGGGACGAAGATCGCCTGCACCGAGGTGATCGCGCCCTTCTTAGTGGTGGTGATGCGCTCCTCCAGCTCGCCCAGGTCGGTGCCCAGCGTGGGCTGGTAGCCCACCGCGCTGGGCATACGGCCGAGCAGCGCGGAAACTTCCGAGTTGGCTTGCACGAAGCGGAAAATATTGTCGACGAAGAACAGCACGTCGCGTCCTTCTTCGTCGCGGAAGTATTCGGCCACGGTGACGCCGGTCAGCGCCACGCGGGCGCGCGCGCCGGGCGGCTCGTTCATCTGGCCGTAGACCAGCGCGGTCTTCGAGAGCACGCCGGACTCCTGCAATTCGCGATAAAGGTCGTTGCCCTCGCGCGAGCGCTCGCCCACGCCGGCGAAGACCGAGACGCCGCCGTGCTGCTTGGCGACGTTGTTGATGAGCTCCATGATGGTGACGGTCTTGCCCACGCCGGCACCGCCGAACAGCCCGATCTTTCCGCCGCGCGCGTAGGGGCAGATGAGGTCGATGACCTTGATGCCGGTTTCGAGAATTTCGGCCTCGGTGGCTTGTTCGTCAAAGGCGGGCGGGTCGCGATGGATCGGCATCTGATGCGGCGCGTTGAGCGCCGCGCCCTCATCGACCGGCTCGCCGATGACGTTGATCAGGCGGCCGAGAGTTTCGGGCCCGACTGGCACCGTTATCGGGCTGCCGGTGTCGCTCACTTGCATCCCGCGCACCAGTCCCTCGGTCGCGTCCATCGCGATGCATCGCACGGTGTTTTCACCGAGATGCTGTGCGACCTCGAGCACGAGGTTGCCCTCGCGATCGCCGAGCGCGGGGTTGGAGACGCGCAGCGCGTTGAAGATCGAGGGCAGCGCGCCGTTACGAAACTCGACGTCGACGACGTTGCCCAGAACCTGGTTGATGCGGCCGGTGGATGTTTCAGTCATAACTTGCAATTTTCCTGGCTTGCGATTTTCCTGGTGAACTCGTGCGTCGCGGTGCTCTCCGGTCAGGCCCGCAGGGCCTCGGCGCCGCCGACTATATCCATCAGCTCCGTAGTGATCGTGGCTTGGCGCGCGCGGTTCATCTCCAGCGTCAGCCGCTCGATCATGTCGGCGGCGTTGTTGGTCGCGCTGTCCATCGCGGTCATCCGCGCGCCCTGCTCGCTGGCCTCGGCCTCGAGCAGCGCGTGAAAAATCGAATCCTCGAGGTAGCCGCGCAACACCACCGGCACCAGCTCGGCCCGGCTCGGCTCGACCAGGTAGTCGACCGGGGCGGCGACCTCGCCCGCGCCTTGTTCGGGCTTCTCTTCGCGCACCGGCAGCAGCCGCTCGTAGGTCGGCCGCTGCGAGAGCGCGGAGTGGAACTCGCTATAGATGAGCCCGGTCTCGCTGACGCCGCCGGCGCGAAAGTCCGCCAGCATCCGTGAGGTAAGGTCCTGCGCCAGTCCGAAAGTGGCCAGGCGTGGGTTGTTGATGCTCTGATGGGCGATTTCGTGGCCGGCGCGGCGCAGATGGTCGAGCGCCTTGCGGCCGACAGCATAAAACTTGACCGTCATCCCGTCGCGTGCGGCGCGCCGCGCCTCGTCCTCCGCCGCGCGCATGACATTTGCGTTATAGCCACCGCAGAGCCCGCGGTCCGAGCCGATCACCACGATCAGCGTCTCGCGCTTGGCGTCTTCGGCCGGGCCGAGCGCGGCCCGCTCGGTCGCGAACAGCGAATCGGCCACGCGCACCAGCGCCTGATGATACGGGCTGGCGTTCTGCAGCGCCTCCTGGGCCCGGCGCAGGCGCGCCGCGGCGACCAGCTTCATCGCGCGCGTGATCTGCTGGGTCGATCTGACCGACGAAATCCGCCGGCGGATTGCCTTGAGCGACGCCATACGTGTTTACCGCGCGCCGCGGCTAGGCCCGTGTCGCTCCGTTGCTCTGCGACTCCGCGCCCGGCGACGCTGCACCTTGAGAGGCCATGAAGGTCTGTTGGTACTCGTCGATAGCGGTGCGCAGGCGGTTGCGCAGATCGTCGGAAAGTTCGCGCTTGGATTTGATCTCGTCGAGGATTTCCTTGTGGCGCGAGTCGAAAAACGCGTACAGCCCGAGTTCGAAGGCCTTGATCTGCGTGACTTCGAGTTTGTCGAAGTAGCCCTCGTTGGCGGCGAAGATGATTAGCACTTCCTTCTCGATCGGCAGCGGCTCGTACTGGTTCTGCTTGAGCATCTCGGTCAACCGCTCGCCGCGATGGAGCAGGCGCTGGCTGGCCTGATCGAGGTCCGAGCCAAACTGCGCGAAAGCGGCCATCTCGCGGTACTGCGCGAGGTCGAGCTTGAGCGTGCCGCCGACCTGCTTCATCGCCTTCACCGCGGCCGAGAAACCGACGCGCGAAACCGACAGTCCCACGTTCACGGCCGGCCGGATGCCCGAGTAGAAGAGGTCGCTGTCGAGCACGATCTGGCCGTCGGTGATCGAGATGACGTTGGTCGGAACGTAGGCCGAGACGTCGCCCGCCTGGGTCTCGATGATCGGGAGCGCGGTCAGCGAGCCGGCGCCGTCGGCGTCGCACATCTTGGCCGCGCGCTCGAGCAGGCGCGAATGCAGGTAGAACACGTCGCCGGGATAAGCCTCGCGGCCCGGCGGGCGGCGCAACAGCAGCGAGAGCTGGCGGTACGCCTGGGCGTGCTTGGAAAGATCGTCGTAGACCAGCAGCGCGTGGCGGCCGGAGTCGCGGAAATACTCGCCCATCGTGCAGCCGCTGTACGGCGCGATGAATTGCAGCGGGGCCGCTTCGGAAGCGGTCGCCGCGACCACCGTTGTGTATTCCATCGCGCCATAGCGGTTGAGCTTGTCGACCACCTGCGCGACGGTCGAGCGTTTCTGCCCGATCGCGACGTAAACGCACTGCACGTTCTGGCCGCGCTGGTTGACGATGGCGTCGAGCGCGATCGCGGTCTTGCCGGTCTGGCGGTCGCCGATGATCAGCTCGCGCTGGCCGCGCCCGATCTGCAGCATCGAGTCGATCGCCTTGATCCCGGTCTGGAGCGGCTCCTTGACCGGCTGACGGCGGATGATGCCGGGGGCCTTGATCTCGATCCGCCGCTGCTCGGCGGCTTTGATTGGCCCCTTGCCGTCGATCGGCTGGCCCAGCGCATTGACCACTCGCCCGAGCAACCCTTCGCCGACCGGAACCTCGGCGATGCGGCTGGTGCGCTTGACCTCGTCGCCCTCGCGAATCGCCTGCGGATCGCCGAACAGTGCCGCGCCGACGTTGTCCTCCTCGAGGTTAAGCACCATGCCGAAAATCCCGTGCGGGAATTCCAGCAGCTCGCCCAAGGCCGCGTTTTGCAAGCCGTAGATGCGGGCGATACCGTCGCCACATGATAGCACGCGGCCGGTCTCGCTCACGGTGATCGAGCCCTCGAAGCCCTTGATCTCGTTGCGAAGAATATCGCTGATTTCGGATGGTCTGATTTCTGCCATGGCAGTTGATTTTTTTTGGGCCGCTCAGCCCGCCAGCCGGCGCTCGGCCTCGCTAAGCCGCGTGGCCAGGCTGCCGTCGTAGATTTTTCCCTCCAGCTCGGCTACGACGCCACCGAGCAACGCTTGGTCTACCTTCACGGTCGCGATCACGGTCTTGTGCACCATCGCCTCGAGCCCGCGCACCACCGCCTCGGTGTCCTGCGGCTTTGGCTCGCGCGCGAAGGTCAGGGTAGCGCGCGCCCGGCCGAGCAGCACGTCGAGCTGGTCCTGATAAGACTCTGAGATCGCGGTTAAATTGGCAATCCGGCCGTGGCGCGCGACCACCACCGCCAGCGAGCGCAGTGGGTAGCTCAAATCGAGCCGCTCGGCGATTTTCGCCATCGCCTCGACCCGCGCCTCGTGCGACACTTCGGGCGACGCCAAGCGCAAGGCAATTTCAGGAGCGTCTCCAATCCGCGCCAGCCGCTCGAGTTCGGCGCCCCAGGTCTCCAACTGATTGCGATCCTCGGAGAGCCCGAGCAACGCGCGCGCATAGCGCTTGGCGACTCTCGAACCCTTCATCGCGGGGCCTCTTGCGCGAGTCTTTCTTCGAAGCCGCGGAGCAGGCGGGCCTGATCGTCGTCGGTGAAGCTCTTCAGCATCAGCTCGCGCGCGATCCGCCCGGTCGCTTCCGCGAGCATCGCGCGGACGTGGCGCTGGGCGGCCTCAGTTATCGCGTTGCCGGTAAGTTCGGTGTCGCGGACTATCCGGAGCGCGGTTTCGCGCGCCATCGCGCGGATCCGATTGGCCATGTCGGCTGTCTCGGCGTCGAGGTCGGCGCGGATCTGTTTCTTTTCGGCCTCCAGCCGGGACATCCGCTCGACCGCGCGATTGGCCAGGTCCTGCGCTTCCTCATAAGTCGCTTCGGCGCGCGCGAAAGTTTCCTTGATTCCGGCGGCACGGTCGGCGAAAAACTTGCGCGTCGGCGGACCTGCATAGTGTACGAGGATCCATACGAACACGGCGAAGTTAAAGATGTAGAAGAGCAGCGACAGCCACGAGCCGGCACCCGCCGCTTCGCCGCCGGCCTCGGCGCACCATCCGGATGCGGGCAAGAGCAAAACGGCGCAGGTCAAAATAGCCGCGCCGCGCCTTATGCCGATCACGCTACAGTTCATGGCTTAGTTGTTCGACGTTCCTTGCGTGTCTTGCGCGGCGCCGTCCACCGGACGGCCCAGAACACACCCCGCAAGCTCCACGGCGAGAACCCGGCTGAGCCGCTCGAGTTCGCGCTCTCCAGCCCGCAGCTCATTTTCAATTCCGGCTCTGACAAGTTCCAAAGCGCTGTGGGCCTTCGCCTTAGCCTCCTCGATTACTCGTGCGGCGTCCACCTCGGCCTTGCGCCGCTCGGCCTCGCGCGCGGCCAGCGCCTCGCGCCGCAACTCCAGCAATTCGCGGTCGCGCTTCTGGCCGGCAGCTTTCTCCTCTTTGAGCAGTTGCTCGGCGCGCGCGCTCAGATTCTTGAGCTTACTTTCGCGATCGCCGAGCAATTTGAGGAAAGGGCCGAAAAAAAGTCGATCGAATATAAACCAGAAAACCAGGAACGACACAATCAGGGTGAAGAAAATTCCCCAGTCGGGCGGAATATGCATGTTACGGCGTCTCCCGTGCGGGATTGATTACGGCTTGGCTGGCGCAAGGCCGCCGGAAGCGGGCTATCGAGCGCCAAGGACGAGTTGTCGGGCCGAGTGGACCGGGCTAACCGGACCGCGGGGCTATCAGGCCTGCTTCTGACCTCCGGCCTGGACCACCATGCGTTCCTCCTTGAGAAACACGGTGACCTTGCGATCGTCGCGCGCGGCTTCGGGCTGCATCGCGCAATGGCCCTCGAACACGGCGCCCTCCTGCACCACCAGCACCGGCGCGGTGAGGTTGCCCAGGACCTTGGCCGAAGGGCGAATCTCGATCCGCTGGCTGGCCGTGAGGTCGCCGCTGACCTTGCCCGCCACAATGATCGAGGCCGCCTTGATCTGCGCGGTCACGACGGCGTTCTCGCCAATCATGACACTGTCCTTGGCGGTGATTTCTCCGTCGATCTGGCCATCGATCCGCGCGGGGCCCTCGAAACTGAGCTTGCCGGTCACTTTCGAGCCCTGATCCAGGTAGGCGCGCGCCTCCGGCGGGGCAGCCAAGGGCTGGCGCGGCGGAGCGCCTCGTCCCTCGAGCGCGGGCGACGGCACTGGCACGGCCAGCGCCGGCCGCGCCGACGGATCGGGTCGAACGTTCTTTTCCGGTTCCTTATTGAAAAGCGCCATTTCACCACTCCCTATCGAGGGCGCAGCCCAAGGCCGCACGGAGCACAGTTTAGGCTTCGCTGATAGCCGATACAATTGGCAGTGTCAATTCGATTGGCCGACTTCAATTCCCAGCGGGATCTAAGCCTCGGTAGCCTGGCCGGGACGAGAATGCGGGACAAGAATGGCTTATATCGGCTGACGCTGGCAACCCTTTCCTCCGAGCCGTTGACGACCCCAGGAGAATGAACCCGCCAGCGGCCCCATGAGGGGCGCAAATTTTCCCGGCTTGCGGCGCTGGTCGCCACTTATCGCGAGGACTGCGCCGATGCTATGCTGTGGGCGGTAATCTGACGTCCAATTTGAATCGCTCCAACCAACGAGGAAGCCATGGCAGGAATTCCAGAGCAGTATCTCGATCTCTTATCACCCGGCAAAAAGGCCTTCGCACACCTCGCGACCCTGATGAAAGACGGCTCGCCCCAGGTGACGCCGGTATGGCTCGACTTTACCGACGGAATGATCCGCGTGAACACGGCGCGCGGCCGCGTGAAGGACCGTAACCTGAAGGTCGGCTCGCGCGTCGCACTGTCGATCTCGGACCCCGACAATCCGTACCGTTACGTGCAGATTCGCGGCAAGGTGGCGAAGGAAACCGAGCAGGGCGCCGACGCGCATATCGATTCGCTGGCCAAGAAGTACATGGGCGTCGACTCGTATCCGTACCGCAACGCCGCCGAGAAGCGCGTGATCTACTACATCGAGCCAAGCTCCGGACAGGGCATGAACTAGTCGAGCTCGCGCGTATCGGATCGATCTTCTTGATCTTCGCGTTCAAGGGCCGGGATCGGCGGTGACCGCGCCGCCGATCCGCGGGCTCATACGGCTTCCTGCCAGGCGGAGTGGGCAGTGGCGGCCCGATTCGGCGGGCTCAGTGAACGGTACGCTGGTCTTCCTTCTGAATCGTGCTGCCGCAGGTCGATCCGCAGTGCGGGCAGACATACTCGTACTTGTCGCCTTCGGGCAGGATCAGCAACAGGCGCTTGCGTACGGCAACCGCGCGCTTGCACTTGGGACAGGCGAGCAGCGATGCTTCCAACCGCTCGAAAGCCGGCCTGCGTTGATCTCTGGCTCCCGGCATCACCCATCAGAATAGCGAGGCCGCATACGGCGCGGCAACCGTTGCGCGATGGCCTGCGGCCCGGCCCGGTCGGGTTCGGCCGTCACTTCGCGTCGTGAAAGATGATCCCGAGGCTCAGGCGGCGGCCTTGGCGCACCCGGCTAACCCCGTGGCGCATCGTCACCCGGTAATGGCCGCGGCTGCCGGCCATTGGCCGCTCGCTGGTCGCGAACACGATCGCTTCGCCCTGCTCCAGCACTACGGCCTCGCCGCGGCTCTGCACGCGTGGCCGGTTCTCGACCAGCAGGAATTCGCCGCCGCCGAAGTCGATTCCGCCGCGGCTCAGCAGGCAGGTTAGCTGGAGGGGAAAGGCGACTTCGCCATACAGGTCCTGATGCAGACAGTTGTAGCCGCCCGACTCGTAACGGAGCAGCAGCGGCGTCGGCTTGGTCTGGCTGGCGCGCCGGCAAATGTCCAGAAAGCGCTCGAGTTCCGCCGGATATATCTGGTCGCGCCCCATCGCAAGCCGCCAGTGGTTGGCGGTCGGCGCGAGGTGGGGATAGATAGCCGCGCGCAGCGCGGCGACGAGCGGCGGCAACGGCGGCGCGAAATACTTGTATTCGCCGACGCCGAAGCGCACTCGTTCCATCACGACCCGCGAACGAAAGCGCTCGCGCTCGTCATACATCGCCGAGAGCCCGGCGCATTGCGCGGGCGTGAGCAGGGCGGGAATCGTCGTGTAGCCGCGTTCGTCGAGCGAGCGTTCGGCCGTGCTCCAATCGAGTGTCTTAAGCCGTTGCTCGAATTCGGCCGTCAACGCCGACTCGGCCTTCGGGGTCGACTCGACCGTCGGTGCCAATTCGGCGGCCGGGGCCGCGGCGGTTTTTTCCGTTGCGATTTTGGTTCTCACGAATTCCCTGTGTCTGCCCTACGTTCCAATGTAACCCCGAGCATCGGGCCGGCGTGAGTTCGAATCGCCAAGGCTAACAATATCGGCAGAAGTGACAATATCGGCAAAGCCCTGATATCTTGAATCGCCGCGCTGAAAGAGTGAGAGAGTTATAGGGTGGACGAATTCGTACAGCACGAGGCTTCGGCGCCGCGCGTCTTTATCGAGACCTACGGCTGCCAGATGAACGTCGCCGACTCCGAGCTGATCGGCGGGGTGCTGCGCCGTGCCGGCTACGCCGCCGCCGCCGGTCCCGAGGAAGCCGACGTCATCCTGATTAACACCTGCGCGATTCGCGAGCATGCCGAGGAGCGCGTGCTGCGGCGCCTGGGCGAACTTGCACGGTTCAAGCACGGCCGCCCTGAATTGCGATTGGGACTGCTGGGATGCATGGCGCAGCACAACCGCGCCGCGCTGGTCGAGAAAGCGCCGTGGCTCGACCTCGTCGCCGGGCCCGACAGCTACCGCCGCCTGCCGGAACTGCTCGGCCGCGCCCGCTTCGACCCCGCGGTCGACGTGCGCCTGGACCGCGGCGAGACTTACGCCGATATCGCGCCCGCGCATCAAGGCGGGGTGCGCGCGTTCGTCACCGCGATGCGCGGATGCGACCGTTTCTGCGCCTTTTGCGTGGTCCCGTACGTGCGGGGACGCGAGCGCAGCGTGCCGCCCGAGGCTATCCTGGCCGACGTCCGCGGACTCGCCGCGCGCGGCGTGCGGGAAGTCGTGCTGCTCGGGCAAACGGTCAACGCCTACCGCTTCGACGAGACCGATTTCGGACGTCTCCTGCATCTGGTTGCAGCGGTCGACGGAGTGGAACGGATCCGTTTCACTTCGCCCCATCCCTCGGACATGAGCGACTCGGTTATCGAGGCGATGGCGACCGAGCCGAAGGTGCAGCCCGCGCTTCATTTGCCGCTGCAGTCGGGCTCGGACCGGGTACTGGCCGCGATGGAACGTGGATACACGGTCGGCGAATACCTCAGCCTGGTCGAGCGGATGCGTGCGGCAGTTCCGGAGATTGCACTTTCGACCGACATCATCGTCGGTTTCCATGGCGAGCAGGAGAGCGATTTCCGCGCCACGTTCGACCTGATGGCGGCGCTGCGCTACGACTCGGCCTTCAGCTTCAAGTATTCGCCACGGGAGAACACGCGGGCGTTCAAGCTCGGCGACACGGTCAGCGAAGAGGAGAAGGGCCGCCGCTTGGCCGAGGTCATCGCGCTACAGGAACGGGTTTCGGCGGAGCGTAACCGCGCGCTCGTCGGTCAGCGGTTCGCGGTGCTGGTCGAGGGTCCGGCGCGCCGGGGCGGCGGGCGGCTTGCCGGGAAGACGCCGCAATTCAAGACCGCCGTATTTCCCGCGGCCGACTCGATACGGCCCGGCGACACCGTGACCGTGCGCGTGGAATCCGCCACCGGCCATACGTTGCATTGCGCGCTGGCTTAGCGTCTTTGGATAAGCGGTCTTGCGCGGTTAAATCAGCGACCTTCCCTGGGCGCCGTCCACTGGCAGGCAGGTGCCCGTGATCCAGCTTGCCCGCGGCGAGGCGAGACACACCACCGCGTAGGCGACCTCTTCCGGGCGCCCCAACCGGCCGGCCGGGAATTCGTGGCTGATGAAGTCTTTCTCGAAGGCCGGGTTGGCTTTGAAGAGCCTCTCCCAGGTGCCGCCCGCATAGAAGATCGATCCCGGCGCGACCGTGTTGACCCGGATTCCTTTGGGGGCCAGCTCGCGCGAGAGCATTTTGGTGAACGAGATCATCGCCGCCTTCGAGGCGTTGTAGGTCAGCGGGCCGCCCGCTTCGCGGCCGTAGATCGAGCTGATGTTGATGATCGCGCCACCGCCGCGCTTTTCCATCAGCGGCGCGCATAGCCGCGCAAGCCGCACTGCCGAGAAGAAGTTAAGCTGGAATGCCGCTTGCCAGGCCGCTTCGTCGAGGTCCGCCAGCGCGCCCATCCGCGCACCGCCCGCGTTGTTGACCAGCACGTCGACCCCGCCCATCCCCTTGACGGTCCCCGCCACCCAGCGCTCCGCGGCCGCGGCGTCGGCCACGTCGACCGCCTCGGCGGCGACTTCGTATCCCCTGGCGCGCAACTCGGCGGCCGCCTGCTCGAGCGCTTCGGCTCCGCGAGCACAGAGGCTCAGCCGCGCACCCTCGGCGCCCAACGCCTCGGCCATCGCGCGCCCCAATCCCCGGCTGGCACCGGTTATCATCACGACCTTTTTCTCAAGACCCAGATCCATCGCTTTACTCTCCTCTACACGCATCGGCAGGCGTGACTTCCGCCCTTCTAGCCGGCCGCGCCGACGGCGGGCACCGATCCACGTTGCGCTTTGTTTGAGGTATCATCTAGTAGCAAAGCAGGCCGGTGCTTTGCACATGGCGCTCGATCCACGACGCGCGCGCGGCCGATGTCCGCCAATTGCGCTCAAGCTCTGTGGACAAACTATGGCCGGACTGTGGGTTGACAGGCCCAAGGGGCGGACCTAAGCTCCAAGGTCTTGACTTGAAAGGCAGTTGGAGGTTTATGGAAATCAGAGTTGAAGGCTCCCTCGACCAAGCGATGCGTGTGCTCAAGCGCAAGCTCGCCAAGGAGGGAGTGTTCAAGGAGATGAAGAAGCGGGCTTTTTACGAGAAGCCCAGTGTTCGCCGCAAGCGCAAGCGCTCCGAAGCGCAACGCCGCCGGCGCAAAGAACAGCGCCGCCGCCGCGCCTCCGCTCTCTAAGCGCTCACCCCAAGCGCCTAGTTGACCAGCCTTTATCCCGCGCGCCGTCGGGCCGTAAGGTCTGACGCCGCGCGGCGGTGCGTCTGCCGCGCGTGCGGCACGCCCGAGCCTCAGCGGAGGCTTCAGCAAGGGCTCAGCAAAGGCTCAGATCGATAGCGGCCGCCAGGTGAAAATCACCTGACCCCGCGCCACGTAGCAATCGAGATCGTAGTGGGGCAGACCGAGCGCCGCGCGCCCCAGCCTGAAGCCTTCGATCACCTGCCGCAGCATCTCGGGCATCCCGTGGCCTTGCGGCGCCTCGACGTGGCGAGGGGCCTGCGTGTCTAGCCCGGCATTCAGTTTCGCACTCAGCTCGACTGCGACGCATCCGGGGCGCCGATGGCGCCCGAGCGCATCGGCGCCCGCCTCCAGCGCCGCGCAGCCGAGGCACAGCACTACCTGCTCCCCCGATTCCTGGGCCCAGTCAAGGTCGTCGCTCAAGCGTGCCAGCGCCGTCGCGCATTCGTCCCATCGCTCGTGGGCGCGTTCGGTCGAATAGCGGCGGATGGCCCGGGCGACGCGGCTGAGCGCGTCCTCGTCCGCGCGCGGCCCCAGCGTGAAGACGCCGTCCTCGTCGATGCGCAGTCCGTCAGCGAACTGTTGGGCGAGGAACTCGCGCAGGTTGATCGGCAAAGCGCATTTGATATTTAGCGATGGCCAGTCGGATAACGAATTGCGGGTCGAATTGCGAAGTCTGGCGGGTCGGGCGCGGCAGCTGAAGGCTCGCGCGCGGCCCAGGGGATCGATGAAGGCCGGCCGTAACAAGCCGGAGGGCAAGCCTTCGATGAATCGCGAGATATTTGCCTCTCTACGTCCCAAAGGTCCCGTCCGCAAGGTACCAACCTCCTATGACTGTAGCGCCGAGAGCCCTGGCTTCAACGGCGGCCAACACACGCACGGAGGCCGGGCGCAGCCGACCCGAGACCGTTCTGCGAGCCACCACGATGTTGCGCACAATGTTGCGCACAATGTTGCGAACGATGTTGCAGACTGTTTTGCGGATAATTTCGCGAACGATTTAGCGGAGAAGACGTTGCCCGAGCCCGTCATGGCGACCGGCTTCGGCCGCGGGTTCCACGCCGGCCATGGCGTGCGGCGTCGGGGATTACACCCGACGAGGACCGTGGGGTCCGATAGTGGAAAACCGACGACTTCGTCTTCCGTCATGCGACGAGGCCCTTTCCATCATCACCACCAGCCCGCTCGACTGCCCAACCGCCCCCGCCCGTCCACTCACCCTCACCCTGCCGAGCGGCGACCCGTGGTACCTTTTCGCGACCCTCGCAACCGGCGCGATGCGCGTGCGCCGCTGGCCAGGGCCGTGCGTTGCTACAGGCTGTACGGCGACATCATGGTTAAATCTGCGCCGGACAGGAAACTGTTTAGCGCGCGAACGTGCGGTGGGCAACGAGGCAATGAAAAATCGATCTGTGATCCCGAACTTGACATTGAGCAACACGCGTGAGCCGTTTCACCATGCCCGGCCGCAGCTTTCCGCCTCGTGTATGAGAGCAGCTAATGGTCCGCTTCCGCGCGCGCAAGCCCCCGCCGCGCGCGCAACATGAGCGACAAACGCCATCCCCGCTTGAGCCGCTGGACACGCGATGCCGCGGCGCCAGCGCTCAACGACGCCAATGGCCTGGGGCGTATCGTGACAGGCACGACGCATCGTGAATTAAGATAGCGAATCTATCGATGCCGCATGCGCGGCCGTCCCGCCCTTCAACGGCGACATTCTTTTTTCGACGGCGATACTTTTTTTCCGAGGCCGAGGCCGCCAAGGGCGATAGAAACAACTCCGAATCATGGCTCCAGCCGTTCCATCATTCGCGGGAACGGGATCGTCTCGCGGATATGATGCAGCCCGCAGATCCACGCCACCACCCGCTCGATTCCCATCCCGAACCCCGCATGCGGCACCGAGCCGTAGCGCCTGAGATCGAGGTACCAGTTGAGCGGCTCGACCGGCAGGCCGTGCTCGACGATGCGCGCGCGGAGCGTCTCGTAGTCGTCCTCGCGCTGGCCGCCGCCGATGATCTCGCCGTAGCCCTCGGGCGCCAACATGTCGACGCACAGCGCGACCTCGGGACGCTCCGGGTCCCGCTTCATATAGAACGCCTTGCACTCGGCCGGGTAGCGATGAACCATCACGGGGCGGTCGAATTCGGCCGAGAGCGCCGTTTCCTCGTCGCCGCCCAGGTCGTCGCCCCATTTGACGGCCAGGCCCTTGGCCTTGAGCCGCTCGATCGCCTCATCGTATGAAATCCGCGGATAGGGTGTCTGCGCCGCGCGCCTGAGCGGCTCGAGGTCGCGCTCGAGCGTGGCCAAGTCCGCAGCGCGACGTTCGAGCACACGGCCCACGATATAGGCGACGAAGTCCTCAGCGAGCTGCATATCCTCGACCAAAGTGTAGAAGGCGACCTCCGGCTCGACCATCCAGAACTCGGTCAGATGGCGCCGCGTCTTGGACTTTTCGGCGCGAAAGGTGGGGCCGAAACAATAGACCTTGCCCAACGCGAGCGCGCCGGCCTCGGCATAGAGCTGGCCGCTTTGGGTGAGATAAGCCTTACGCTCGCCGAAGTAGTCGATTTCGAAAAGATTGGTGGTGCCCTCGCACGAGGTCGGCGTCAGGATCGGCGCGTCGAACAGGACGAAGCCGCGTTCGTGAAAGAACTCGCGCGCGGCGGCGGCGACCTCGTCGCGTACGCGCAGGATCGCGTGCTGGCGCGCCGAACGTACCCATAGATGGCGCAGGTCGAGGAGGAAGGCGACCCCGTGCTCCTTGGGCGTGATCGGGTAGTCAGTCGCGGGCGCGTAGACCTTGAAGTGCTTGACCGTCAACTCGAAGCCGCCGGGCGCGCGCTGATCTTCGCGCACCAGGCCGGTCACTTCGAGCGAGGTCTCCTGGCCGAGATGGTCGGCGGTGGCGAACGCGTCGGCGCCGATTTCATTGAGCAAGGCGACGCATTGGCACACTCCGGTGCCGTCACGCACCAGCAGGAAATGGATTTTGCCGCTCGAGCGGCGGTTGTAGAGCCATCCCTTGAGCGTGACTTCCTCGCCCGCATGGCGGCCCAGTTCGTCGATATAGACCCAAGCCATGCGGCTATTAAAGCAGATTGGCGCGCATTGGCGAGCGCCGGCGATCGGCCGCCGCTGCCGCTCGTTTGCGAAACGCCGTTGATGTAGCCTGTCGCCGATGCGGACTCACGCGGGATGAACGGACTCGACTATCTGATTCTGGCGGCGATCGGTTTGGGCGCCCTTTTTGGCGCGTCGCGCGGAATTCTGAGAATCGCCTCGTCGCTGATCGCGCTGGTCGCGGCGGTGTACCTCGCCGCGCTCTACTCCCAGGAGATTGGCGGCTACCTTGCGCGCGCGTTCTCGATACGGCCTGATACCGGCGCGGCGCTGGGCTACGTCGTCATCTTTCTTGCCGTGATGGTCGTCGTGGCGTGGGGCGGAGGAAAAATCGCCGCGCTTATCCGAGCCGTGCATATGAGTTGGGCCGACCGGCTGGGCGGCGCGCTCGTTGGCGCGACGCTCGGCGCGCTGTTGGCGGGACTAATCGTGGTGGTTGCGACCGTGACGCTGCCGTCCGACGCGCCTGTGATCCGGCAATCGCAACTCGCGCCGCGCCTGCTGGATTTCAGCCATGACGTGGCGGGCTTTGTCCCCGCGCAGGTCCGCGACGCCTACTACTACCGCGAGTCGCAGCTCATCACGTACTGGAACCAGCATAGAACGGCGTCGCCCGAGCCCTCATCGGGACCCGGGGCGACGCCGTAGTAAATCGGATTTCCGTGGTTGTTGGCGGCTAGGCGAGCGCGCTATCGACCGCGCGTACCAGATGGCTCTTGGGCACGGCGCCGACGATCTGTTCTTTGACCTGGCCGCTTCTGATGATCAGCAGATTGGGGATTCCGCGGACCCCATAACGGGCCGGTGTTTCGGGATTGTCGTCGACGTTTATCTTGACCACCTTGAGCCGGCCGGCATACTCGCCCGCCAATTCGTCGATAAGCGGAGCGATGGCCCGGCAGGGCGCGCACCACGGCGCCCAGAAATCGATCAGCACCGCCTTTTCGGACTTCAAAACTTCCTGGTCGAAGTTCGCGTCGGTGACATGGTTGACTAACTCATTGGCCATCGGAACTTTACTCCTTACCGCTACGTTACACTTTAAAGCTAAGGACGCCCAGCCAAGCAGTCAAGGCGCGGTTATCGCGCAATCACAGCGATTTGACAAGCCGATCATTCGGAGATTTAACCGTCCCAAGGGCTGTTTACGATCGGGCCTCTCATATTTGAAGCAGCAAAGAGCCAGGAGCGGATTTCGCTTGCGATTGCTCGGCCCGCGCTTATCCCGGACGCGCCGCTTGCGCATGATGGCCGCCGCGGTGGCGTTCGCGGCAGTCGTGACCGGTGTCTTATCCGCCGCGAGGTTGCGCGCCGCGATCGAGCGGGTTGGCATGCCGGCGCCCGATTTCACCTGCACGCGATGTCTTAACCACGCGCCGTTCAAGCTGAGCGATTTGCGCGGCAAAGTAGTGCTGGTCGATTTCTGGGAATACACCTGCATCAACTGCATCCGCACCTTTCCGTACCTGCGGCGCTGGGACAAGCTTTACCGCCCGCTGGGGCTGGTGATTATCGGCGTACATACGCCCGAGTTCGAGTTCGGCAAGAATCCCGCGCGGGTCGCCGACGCCGCTAAGCGCTTCGGCTTCGACTTTCCGATCGCGATCGATAGCGACTACAAAATCTGGTACGCCTTCCACAACGAGGGTTGGCCAGCCGACTATCTTATCGACAAGAACGGCAACATCGCGTACGCGCACATGGGCGAGGGCGAGTACGGCTTCTTCGAGGAAAAGATCCAGGAGCTGCTCAAGCAAGCAAACCCGGCGCTCACCTTCAACCAGCCCCAGTATAAGATTCCGGGAGATGAGAACGTCGAGTTGAGTGGCGGCGTCTGTATGCGCGCCACGCCGGAGACTTACCTGGGCTTCGCCCAGAGCAGGAACCTCGCCAACCTCAGCGGCGAGGAACACGACAGCCAGACCGTCTACTCGGCGCCGGCCAGTCTCGCGCTCGACGACTTTGCACTCGAGGGGCAATGGTTCGCGGCGGCCGAGTACGTCCGTCACGCCACAATCGCCAAGCCGCCCGGAGATTCGGTCGCGTTGCACTACCGCGCCAAATCGGTCTATTTGGTGGCCGGTTCCGATGACACGAAATCGCGGCGGCTCTATGTGACGCAGGACGGCAAGCCGTTACCCCCGGCGGCATGGGGAGTCGACGTGCGCGCCGGAAGTGATGGCAAGACCTACGTCGACCTTGGCGGTAAGCGGATGTATTACCTCGTGAACAACAGTGAGTTCGGCGGCCATCTGCTGCGGCTTTACGCGCTGGAGCCGGGCCTCTCGCTCTACTCGTTCACCTTCGGCAATAACTGCGAGAATAAGTTCGCCCATCGCTGAACGCGGCGGGCGGAGCACCGGATCCAGCCGCGTCGCCCGGTCGCGCCCTGCGTCAGCTTGACAGCGGCGGCGGCCTCGTGGTCTATCGAAATCGAGCCTGCGGAATCGAGTCCGGCAGAACCAGAAGCAGCAGCTCGGGCATCCAGTGCGCACCCGGTAAGACTGCCGGCGGAGCCGCCGTGTGCGGCGCGCTGCCGCGAGTTCGGTGCTCGCCGCAAAACTTTTCAGGAGGACCGCAACAATGAAGGCCGCCGTGTTCTATGGTCCCAAGCAACCGTTGGTTATCGAAGATGTCGAGATCGACAAGCCACTGGATCGCGAAGTCCTGGTGCGCACCGTCGCGAGCGGTGTTTGCCATAGCGACCTGCACTTCGTCGACGGCTACTATACCTTTCCCGCCCCTGCGGTACTCGGCCATGAAGCTGCCGGAATCGTCGAGGAAGTGGGCAAGGCCGTTGATTATGTGAAGCCCGGCGACCACGTCATCGCCTGTCTCTCGGTTTTTTGCGGCTACTGCGACGACTGCATGTCGGGCCATCCCAACCGCTGCACCAATCGCGCGGCGACGCAGCGGCGCAAGGACCAAAAGCCCCGGTTGTCGCTCAAGGGCCAGCCGATGCGCCAGTTTGCCGACCTTTCGACATATGCCGAGAAGATGCTGGTACATGAAAACGCGCTGGTTAAAATCGGCAACGACATGCCGCTGGACCGCGCCGCGCTTATCGGATGCGGCGTCACGACAGGCGTGGGCGCCGTGCTCAACACCGCGCGCATTGAGCCCGGGTCGACCGTTGCGGTTTTCGGATGCGGCGGGGTGGGCCTCGCGGCGATCCAGGGCGCGCGGATTGCCGGCGCCCGCATGATCATTGCGGTCGATCAGTTCGAATCCAAGCTCGCCCTGGCAAGAAGGCTCGGCGCGACCCACACCGTCGACGCTTCCCATACCGACGCGGTCAAGGCGATTCGCGAACTCGCGAGCCCCGGCCAGCCCTCGGAGCCGGTGGTCGCGGGTCTCGGTGGGAGCGGCGGCGTCGACTACTCCTTCGAGGCGGTGGGGCTGAAGAAGCTCGCCGAGGAATGCTTCGATTGCATCAAGCCGGGCGGCACCGCGACGATTATCGGCATGATTCCGGTCGGCCAGAAGGTCGAACTGGACGGGCCTAAGTTCCTTACCGAGCGCAAGATCCAGGGCACCAACATGGGCTCCAACCGTTTCCGCATCGATATGCTGCGGTACATCGACTTCTACCAACAGGGCCGCCTCAACCTGGATGACATGATCACGCGGCGCGGAAAGCTCCCCGACGTCAACGAGGCCTTCCGCGCGATGAAGGCAGGCGAGGTCGCCCGCACCGTTTTGATGTTCGACTGACACCGCGGCCGAGATCACAGGCCATATCATAGGAGAGACCAGATGAAAGCCGCTATTTTCCATGGACCCGGTCAGCCGCTCAGCATCGAGGAAATTCAGATCGATGAACCGCGCGAGCACGAGGTGCTGGTGCGCACGGTCGCGACCGGCGTATGTCATAGCGACCTCCATTTCGTCGAAGGCCTGTGGCCCCATCCCACGCCCGCGGTGCTCGGGCACGAGGCCGCCGGCATCGTCGAGCGCGTGGGTTCGGAGGTCACGTACCTGAAGGCGGGCGATCACGTGATCTCGTGTCCGTCGGTGTTCTGCGGCCGCTGCAAGCAGTGCAATTCCGGCCATCCGTACCGATGCACCAACCGCCCCGCCGTCCGGCGCGCCAAGGGCGACAAGCCGCGCCTGTCCAAGGACGGCGTGATGATTCGCCAGTTCAGCGATCTTTCGACCTACGCCGAGAAGATGCTGCTGCACGAGAACGCGCTGGTTAAGATTCGTGACGACATGCCGCTCGATCGCGCCGCGCTCATCGGATGCGGCGTGACCACCGGGGTCGGCGCCGCGCTCAACACGGCCAAGATCGAGCCGGGCTCGACGGTGGCGGTGTTCGGCGCGGGCGGGATCGGGCTTTCCGCGATCCAGGGCGCGCGGATCGCCGGCGCGGCGATGATCATCGCGGTCGACATGTTCGAGCACAAGCTCGCGACGGCCAAGCGCTTCGGTGCAACCCACACCGTCGACGCGTCGTCGTCCGATCCGGTCGAGGCAATCCAGAAGCTGACCGACGGCGGAGTCGATTACTCGTTCGAGGCGATCGGGCTCAAGAAAGCCGCCGAGCAGTGTTTCGACGCGCTCGCGCCCGGCGGCACCGCGACCGTGATCGGCATGATCCCAGTGGGGCAGAAGGTCGAAATCGACGGCCCCAAGTTGCTTACCGAGCGCCGGATACAGGGTTCGCTGATGGGCTCGAACCGCTTCCGCATCGACATGCCGCGGTACATCGATTTTTATCTGCAGGGCCGGCTCAACCTCGACGACATGATCTCGCGTCGCGGCAAGCTCGAGGACGTGAACGAGGCGTTCCGTGCGATGAAGGCCGGCGAGGTGTCGCGCACCGTTTTGATGTTCGATTGACGCACGCGCTCTTCGGCTCGGCGCGGGCCCAGACGCTAATGCGTTCGCGCGCGGCAGGCCGCCGCCCGGCATTCGTCCGCCCTGCCGCGCCGTGAAAACGACGGCGCGGCTGAGAGGGTTGCCGGCGCAGCTCTCCGCCCATCGCTTTTTGCTCGCGTCCCCTGTGTAATTTCCATGTTTGGGCGAAACCAACCACCGGGGGGTGCGCGATGGATTTCCTGCTCTATATGCCGATAGTGGCACAGATCGTCGTCGTGACGGTCGTATTTTCCGGACTCAGCGTCCTTGGGCTCTACTTGGTGCGGATTCTGGTGCCGCTCGAGACGTTGAAGAAAAACCATGAGGTGGCAGGGTTTACCTTCGGAGTGCTGGGCGCCTTCTATGGTCTGCTCCTGGCGTTCGTGATCGTGGCGGCCTGGGAACGCTTCGATCGGGCTAACGAGAACGTTCAGCAGGAAGGCGTCGCGCTAATTTCTTTGTACCGGCTGTCAAAAGGCTTCTCCGCGCCCACGGCCGGCGATATGCAGCATGCGATTCGTGCGTATACGCATCGGCTGATCGACGTCGAGTGGCCCGCCATGGCGAACGCGAAGACCGCCAGCATAGATGATTCAATTGGTACGCTGTCTCTGTGGCAAATCGTCGCGACCTACAAGGCTGAGAGTCCGCGCCAAACACTGCTGGTCGACAAGAGCTTTGACCAGCTTTCAAATCTCACTGGAGAAACCAGCCTGCGCTATCTGTATTCGAGAGAGAATCTGCCGTCGGTGGTGTGGTTAGTGATCTATGCAGGCCTGATAATCACGATCGGTTTCAGCTACTTTTTCGGGTTGGAGACGTTCGGGTCGCAAGCGCTGATGTGCGCAATCTTCTCGACCCTCCTGGGCCTCACCATCCTTGCGATTCTCGAACTCGCGCACCCGTATCAAGGAACGGTGATAGTGTCGCCGCAGCCCCTGCGGTACGCGCTCTCGCGCATGGACGACATGGATAAGGTCGCGTTCGGTGGCCTCCATCGAAGTTGGCAAAGCGCGGATATGAGTAATTTGACGCAGCGCTGATGTGGCGGCTTCGGCAAGATCAAGCGCCCCGCCGAGCACTTTCCGCGTCTTGCCCGAATTATTTCTGTAAAAAATGCCCGCCGGCCCTGGAAGGGACATACTAACCGGCGTTGCCTATGACCTGGCGGGCATAAAAATGTACGGCGCCTTTAAGTAGCTAGCAATTTCGAATAGCTAAATACCTTCGTGTCGGCGCATTAGCTCACGGATTGTAAGTCGTCGAGCTATCATGGGTAACCGTCTTATCACCCATCGAGCCGTAAGTAGTGGTTTTAGCGTGCTTCTCCTGTACAGACGAGGGCTGGGCGGAAGTATCGGAAGTGGTAGTGGTTGTTTGGCGCGTTGCCGCAGGAGCGGTGACCGTAGTGGTCTTTTCCGTCACGGCTGCCGGCGCCATCGGGGTGGTCGTGGTCGTCTGGGAACTCGAGTCCTCAGTCGTCTGCGACCAGGCAATCCCATTCGCACCGATACACACGGCGATAGCCGCGGTTGCGATTATTGGTACAAAAAGCTTCATTTCTATCAGACCTCCGGTTATTGGTTGGGGAACCGCCGCTCGCGATTTGCGCCGAGCCAGTGAGTGCATCTCATTGAGGTGAAGGTGCGACTATCCTGACCCTAACCCTGCTTGATCTGCCGAAGCAACCGAGGTAACAGCCGAACCGCATCCAACAGAACGCTTCTGTTATCCAGAGTACCAAGTGAATGCGTATTTCAGTGGAGTACGCACAATGCGGCGTTCGACCACGATCTAGGCCAAGCCCTCCCTATCGACAGGGAGGGCGCAAAAAAGGCGTGCGGGCGATGATGGGAGAGGCCGTCTAGATCAGGCGCATCTCTTTCATCAGCGCGTGCAGCTTTTCGGCCGGACCCGGTGACATCTGCGTAAGCGGCATCCGCATCTCGGCCGTGCACTTGCCCATGAAGGCCACCGCCTGCTTGACCGGGATCGGATTGGTCTCGACGAAGATCGCGCGCACCAGCGGCAGCAGCTTGTAATGCAGCTCGCGCGCCCGCGCGTAGTCACCCGCCAGCGCGGCTGCCGCCAGCTCATGGGTCTCGCGCGGCATCACATTGCTGACGGTCGCGATCACGCCTTTGCCACCGAGCGCCATCATCGGGAGCGTAAGCGCGTCGTCGCCCGAAAGGATAGTCAGCCGGTCGCCGCACAGGCGGCGAATGTCGGAGACCTGATCCATCGAGCCCGAAGCTTCCTTGATGCCGACGATGTTGCGGACCTCGCTTAGGCGGGCGAAGGTCTCGGGCGCGATGTGGGAGGCGGTGCGTCCCGGGATGTTGTAGACGATGAGTGGCAGATCGACCGCCGCCGCGATCATCTTGTAGTGCCTGAAAATGCCGTCCTGGGTGGGCTTGTTGTAGTAGGGCGAGATTAGCAGTGCGCCGTCAGCGCCCGCCTCTCGCGCAGAGGCGGTCAGGCGGATTGCTTCGGCGGTCGAGTTCGAGCCGGTGCCAGCTACCACCGGCACGCGCCGGCGCGTCTGATGGATGACGATACTGATCACCCGGTCGTGCTCGGAGTGGGTGAGCGTGGCCGACTCGCCGGTCGAGCCGCACGGCACCAGGCCGTCGATGCCGCCCTGGATTTGGAATTCGACCAGCTCGCGCAACGCCTTTTCGTCGACCTCGCCGTCGCGAAAAGGGGTTACTAAAGCCGTCAGTGCTCCGTTGAACATTGGTTCGCCCTCCGGGCTCACGCCAAGACTCACGCCAAGACCGGCACGAGTTCGCCGTCGCCTACTTCGACCTCGCCGCTGAACACTTCCACCGCGTCGCCCGTCATCATCACATGGTTGGCGTCCGCGCCCCGCTCACGCCATTCGATTCCCAGCTTTCCGCCGCGCAACTCCAGCGTCGCCCGCCGCTCGGCGCGCCCGGTCAGCACCGCCGCGACCAGCGCGGCGCAAGCACCCGTGCCGCAGGCGAGCGTCTCGCCCGAGCCGCGCTCCCACACGCGCATCCGCAAGCGGTCGCGCGCAAGCGGCAGGATGAACTCGGTGTTGACGCGACGGGGGAAGAACGGATGGTGCTCGAACTGGCGTCCGACGCGGGCGAACTCGGAGTCCTCGAGCGCAAACACGGCCTCGTCGTCGACGAACACCACGCAATGCGGATTGCCCATCGAGACCGCGGTGATCCGCCAGGTGCGGCCGCCGACTTCCAGCGGATGATCGACCACACGGCCGTCCGCGGCGACCGGAATTTCGCGTCCTTCGAGAATCGGCTCGCCCATGTCGACGGTCGCCTCGCTGACGCGCCCGCCGTCGAGTTTAAGTTCCACGGTCTTGAGTCCGCAGTCGGTCTCGATGACCATCGAATTGCGGGGCGGGTTGCGTGGCCGCGCGGCGCGCTCGTAGTGCAGGCGCGCGACGCAGCGGATTCCGTTGCCGCACATCTCGCCGCGGCTGCCGTCGGCGTTGTACATCTCCATCCGCACGTCGGCGCTTTTGGAGGGCGCGAGCATGATGAGCCCGTCGCCGCCGATGCCGAAGCGGCGGTCGGAGAGCCGGCGCGCGAGCGCCGCGGGATCGGCCGGACGCACGCGGTCGGCAACGACGTAGATATAGTCGTTGCCGCAGCCGTGCATCTTGGTGAAGCTGAGCTTCGCCATCAGGCCGGCCCTCCCGGCGGCAGGCTGACGATTTTTTCGCCACGCACGAGATCCTCGAAGCTCTCGCGCTCGCGCACCACGTGGGCCTCCGCGCCGTCGACCATTATCTCCGGCGCGCGCGGGCGGCTGTTATAGTTCGACGCCATCACGAAGCCGTAGGCGCCCGCGCTCATCACGGTCAGCAGGTCGCCGTCGCGCGGCTCGGGCATCTCGCGCTCGCGCGCAAAGAAGTCTCCGCTCTCGCATACCGGCCCCACCACGTCGGCGGTCACAACGGACGCATTCGCGCGCCGATCGACCGGTAGTATCTGATGATAGGCCTCGTAGAGCACGGGCCGGATGAGGTCATTCATCGCGCCGTCGACCACGATAAAGCGCTTGACGTCGGTCTCCTTGACATAGAGCACGCGCGTCACGAGAGCGCCGGCGTTGCCGACCAGCACGCGGCCGGGCTCGATAATCAGCTTCAGTCCGAGCCCGCGCAACGGGCCGATCAGCGCGGCGGCGTATTCCGAAGGCGGCGGCGGTTCTTCCTGGTATGGGATGCCCAGGCCGCCGCCGAGATCGAGGTAGCGTAGCGCCACACCGCTCTCGCGGAGCGCCTTGACGATGGTTGCGACCTTGTTGGCCGCCTCGGTGAACGGCGCGGTGTCGGTTATTTGCGATCCGATATGGGTGCTGAGCCCGACCAACTCCAGGTCGGGGAGCGAGCGCGCCTCGGCGTAGTACTCGTGCACCTGGGCCAGCGGCACGCCGAACTTGCTGTCGCGATGGCCGGTCGAGATGTGCGGATGGGTGCCGGGATCGAGGTCAGGATTGACGCGCAGGCTGACCGGCGCGCGCCGGCCTATCCGCCCGGCGACGCTCGCCACACGACGCAGTTCCGGGCCGGATTCGACGTTGATCATCAGGATGCCGGCCTCGATCGCGGCCTTCAGTTCTTCGTCGGTCTTGCCCACGCCGGAAAAAACGATCTTGCGCGGGTCGGCGCCGGCTTTAACGCAGCGCATCAGCTCGCCCACCGATACGATGTCGAAGCCCGAGCCCATCGCGGCAAACAGCTTGAGCACGCTGAGATTCGAGAGCGCCTTCATCGCGTAGCAGATCAGATGGTCGGTGCCGGCAAAGGCCTCGTCCATGACGCGATAGTGACGGCGCAGCGTGCGCGTGCTGTAGACGTAGAGTGGAGTGCCGAAACGCGCGGCGAGGTCGGAAATTGCGACCTCTTCGGCGAACAGCCGATCATTCTTGTAGCCGAAGTAGTTCATGTGTGAGGCGCGGCCGCTGGGCGCGAAGCGCGCGCGGCCAAGCAAGCATCGGTTTTATCATAGGCGCGCCGAATCGATAAACCGCCGCGCGCCATGTCTTGATGCGTCGCGATGCGTTCCCGCACGGCGCAGGCTAGGGCGTGGGTGCCGGCGTCGGCATCCCCGGGAGCGGCGCAGGCATCGGCAGCCTGAAGTTTTCGGGAGTGAGCGGCGGCACCGGCTTTGTTCGAGTCTGCAGGACGACGTTGGAGGGGTCGCTCTGGTAGCCGTCGGAGGTCTCGGTGATCATCATATAACGATAGCTATGCCCCATCTGGGCGGTGGTATCGACGTAGGCGAAGCGGCGCACTTTCTGGAAGCGCTCCTGGTCGCTTATCGGCAGCTCGGCGAGTTCGGTAAGTGATTCGCCGCCCTCCGAGCGCAGCAGGCGGAAGCCCGCGAGGTCTTTCAGCGCCTTGCCGCCGCTGTATTTCATCGGCCGGCTCCACGTCAGTCTGATGCCCTTGGGATCGGGCTTGGCCGAAAGATCGTTGACCCGATCCGGATGGGTCAGCTCGGGCGGAATCGGCCGGCTCTTGGCGCCGCATCCGAGCCCGATTGCAATCGCCACTACTGCCGCCACCACAATCCACCACCGCTTCATCGGCTTTCGAGCCTCCTCAAGTAGCGACGCATCGCCGCCGCGGCGGGTCCGCCGGGCAAATTTCGCGCGCTCACGGAGCCTTCCGCGGTCAGACCGCGCAAAGCGTCGTGGCCGAAAGCCCCGCTATGGCGCCGCAGATCGGCCAGCGTCAGGTCCTCCATCGAGCGCCCGGCGGCCGACGCTTCGCGCACCAGCGCGCCGACGATCTCGTGCGCGCGGCGAAAGGCGACACCGTGGCGCACCAGGTATTCGGCAAGATCGGTCGCCAGGGCGAAGCCGCCGGCCGCCGCACGCATCGCGGCCGCGTCGAATCCGAGCCGCGGCCACAGGAGTGCGAGCACCCGCAGCGCCGGCTTCAGCGTGTCGAGCGCGTCGAAGACCCGTTCCTTGTCTTCCTGCAAATCGGAATTGTACGCGAGCGGCAGCCCCTTGAGCACCGTGAGCATCCCCACCAGGTCGCCGATCACGCGCCCGCTTTTGCCGCGAATCAGCTCGAGCAGATCGGGATTCTTTTTGTGCGGCATCATCGAGCTGCCGGTGGAAAACTCGTCGGGCAGCGCGACGAAACCGAACTCGGCGCTGCTCCACAGGATGATCTCCTCGGCCATCCGCGACAGATGCACGGCGCTGAGCGCGGCGGCGGCAAGAAAGTCGACCACGAAGTCGCGGTCCGAGACCGCGTCGAGACTGTTCTCGCAGATGCGCTTGAAGCCAAGCTCGCGCGCGACCGCATGGCGATCGATCGGCAGCGTCGTGCCTGCGAGCGCGCCCGCTCCCAGCGGCATCACGGCCGTGCGCTCGAGCGCCTGGGCAAAACGCTCGCGGTCGCGCGAGAGCATCTCGACATACGCCGCCAGATGATGGGCCAGTGTGATCGGCTGCGCGCGCTGGAGATGCGTGTAGCCGGGCATCACGGTGTCGAGATGGCGATGGGCGAGCGCGATTAGCGTGCGGCGCAGCTCGCCGGTAAGCGCAATCACCTCGGCCAGTTCGTCGCGCAGATAGAGCCGCAGGTCGAGCGCGACCTGGTCGTTGCGCGAGCGGGCGGTATGCAGCTTGCGCCCGGGCGCGCCGATCCGCTCGGTCAGGCGGCGCTCGATCGCGAGATGGATGTCTTCGTCGGCGAGTTCGAAGCGAAAGCGGCCGGCGGCGATCTCGCGCTCGACCGCGCGCAGCCCGGCGACGATTTTGGCCGCCTCGGCGCGGCGCAGCAGACCCGTGCGCGCCAGCATCCGCGCATGCGCGATCGAGCCGCGGATGTCATGGCGGTAGAGGCGGCGATCGAACGGGAGCGAAGCGGTGAAGGCTTCGACCTCGGGCAGGCGCGCGCGCGCAAAGCGGCCGCGAATCAAGCCGCCGGAGGCAACCGCGCGCGCGCGCGTCGTTTTTGCCGAGGCGACGGGCGAGGCCTTAAGGGCGATGGGGCTTGGGCGGCGCGCTTTTTTCACTTTTCACTGCCGAAAGCTCGAAGGAACTCGAAGTTGCCGAAAAGGCCGGACCTGCACAAGGGCCGCGCCTCGGTCAGCGCGGGGCCGCGACACGGCAGAAGCATCCGCGCGCCGCGCAACTCGTCGCGCCGTTGGGATGCGTGATGTGAACGTCCATCTTGTGATTGCACTTGGGGCATTTCTGGCCCGGGCGCGGCACCAGCCGCGGCGTTGGACGCGAGGGCTTGAACTGGATCACTTTGCCCATGGCGTCGCGCTCGTCTAGCGGCGGCCCTCGGGTTTGGGACGGCCCAGGCGCGCGAGCGCCCGCAGGCGCAGCGAGTTGAGCCGGATGAAACCGTCGGCGTCGGCCTGTTGGTAGCCGCCGGCCTCCTCGAAGCTGGCAAGCGAGGCGTCGTAGAGCGAGTTGGGCGACTTGCGCCCGGCGATCGTGACGCCGCCCTTGAACAGCTTCAGGCGCGCAACCCCGCTCACGCTTTGCTGCGCACGGTCGACCAGCGCCTGCATCGCGTCGCGCTCGGGCGCGAACCAGTGCCCGTTGTACACCATCTCGGCGTAGCGCGGGACCAGCGAGTCGCGCAGATGCAGCGTCTCGCGGTCAAGCGCGAGCTGCTCGACCGCGCGATGCCCGTGCAGCAGCATCGTCGCGCCCGGACTCTCGTACACGCCGCGCGACTTGATTCCGACGTAGCGGTTTTCGACCAGGTCGACGCGGCCGACGCCGTGGCGTCCGGCGATGGCGTTGGCATGCTCGAACAGCGCGGCCGGAGAGAAACGTTTGCCGTTTATCGCCACCGGGTCGCCGGCAGAGTATTCGATCTCGACATACTCGGGCGCGTCGGGCGCGTTTTGCGGAGAAACGGTGAGCCGGAACATGTCGTCGTAGGGCTCGCGCCACGGATCTTCGAGGATGCCGCCCTCGTAGCTGACGTGGACCAGGTTGCGGTCCATCGAATAGGGTTTCTCGGCGGTGACCGGGACCGGGATTTTTTTCTTGCTGGCGTACGCGAGCATGTCGGCGCGACCGCGAAAGGGCCATTGCGGATGGCGCCACGGCGCGATCACTTTCAATTCCGGCGCCAGGCTGGCGAAGGCGAACTCGAAGCGCACCTGGTCGTTGCCCTTGCCGGTGGCCCCGTGGCCAACCGCGTCGGCGCCCTCGGCGTGCGCGATTTCGACCTGGCGCTTGGCGATTACCGGGCGCGCAATCGAAGTGCCGAGCAGGTAGTAGCTCTCGTACACGGCGTTGGCGCGCATCATCGGAAAAACGAAGTCGCGCGCGAACTCTTCACGCAGGTCTTCGAGATAAAGCTTGCTTGCGCCCGTCGCCAGCGCCTTCTGCTCGAGACCGGCGGTCTCTTCGGCCTGGCCGACGTCGGCGCAATACGCCACCACTTCGCAGCCGTAAAAGTCGCGCACCCAGCGCAGGATGACCGAGGTATCGAGTCCGCCCGAATACGCGAGCACCAGTTTTTTTATTTCAGAGGTCGCCACGCCGTCATCTTAAGGCATTCGCGCCCGCGCCTTAAGTGGTGCCGGACACAGCAGGTGAGCCGATTATCGCCGGGCGCAGCAGCCATACCATCACCGCCTTTTGCGCGTGGAGGCGATTTTCAGCCTGATCGAGGACCAGCGAGCGCGGACCGTCGAGCACCTCGTCGGTGATTTCCTCGCCGCGATGGGCCGGCAGACAATGCATCACGACCGCCCCGCGGCGCGCGTGGCCGAGCAGTTCGCGATTGACCTGAAAGGCCTTGAAGTCGCGCCGGCGACGCGCAGCCTCCTTCTCGTGACCCATCGAGGTCCAGGTGTCGGTGTATATGACGTCGGCGCCGCGCACCGCCTCGATCGGATCCTGCGTCAGGAGGCCAAACTTGCCGTGACGCATCCGCTCGACGAACTCGCGCTGCGGTTCGTATCCGGCCGGGCAGCCGAGCCGCAACTCGAAGCGCGCAAGCGCGGCCGCCTCGATCCAGCTATGGGCCAGGTTGAAACCGTCGCCAATGTAGGCGACGCGCAGCTTGCTCAGATCGCCGAAGCGCTCGCGCAAGGTCAGCAGGTCGGCCAGCAACTGGCAGGGATGCAACAGGTCGGTGAGCCCGTTGATTACCGGCACGCTGGCTTCCAGAGCCAGCTCGACGCAGATCTCATGGGCGAAGGTGCGAATCATGATGAGGTCGACCCAGCGCGACAGATTGCGCGCCACGTCCTTGACCGACTCGCGCTCGCCGATCCCGATGTCCTGCGGGGCAAGATAAATGGCGTGGCCGCCTAGCTGCGCCATCCCGGTCTCGAACGTGATCCGCGTGCGCAGCGACGGCTTCTGGAAGATCATCGCGAGCGTGCGGCCGCGCAGATACGGATGCTCCAGGCCCGCGCGAAGCTCGGTCTTCAGGCGCGCGGCCAAATCCAGCAGCCGGGCAAGCTCGCCGGCGCTAAGCGAGCCTAGGTCGAGCAGGTCGCGCTTGGCTCGCGGCCGGCTGCGTTTGGGTGCCGCGTTCGCGGGATGCGCGGGCTGGCGCTGTGCCCCGCCCGCCGTCATCTTTTGTCGGCTGGTTTGGCGGCTGGCGCGGCCGCCGGTGCGGCGGAAAGCGCGCGCTCTATTATATTGAGTCCGGCGTCGGCCTCGTCGCGCGTCAGCGTGAGCGGCGGCAGCAGCCGCAGCACGTTTTCGGCGGTGGCGTTGACCAGCAGCCGCTCGCGCACGCAAGCGTCGGCGGCACTCTTTGCCTCGCCGTGCAGCACGATACCGATCATCATGCCCAGTCCGCGCACTTCGGCCACCCGCGGGCAGCCCTTGGCGAACGTGCGCAAGCGCTCGAGCATGTATCCGCCGACGCTGGTCGCGTTCTCCATCGCGCCGTCCTGCTCGAGCGCGTCGAGCACGCCCAGCGCCGCCGCGCAGGAGACCGGGTTACCGCCGAAGGTAGAGCCGTGGCTTCCCGGCGTGAGGCTCTGGGCGATTTCGCTTTTGGCGATCATCGCACCGATCGGCAATCCGCCGCCGAGCGCCTTGGCGAGCGTCATGATGTCCGGCTTGACCCCCACGTGCTGCCACGCGAAGAGCTTGCCCGTGCGCCCCATCCCGGTCTGCACCTCGTCGAGGATGAGCAGGATTTTGCGCCGGTCGCACAGATCGCGGACGCGCTGGAGATAGTCGGCGCGCGGCGTGACCACGCCGCCCTCGCCCTGGATCGGCTCGAGCAGAATCGCGATCGTTTCGTCGTGGACCGCCTTGTCCAGCGCCTCGACGTCATCGTAGGGAACCATGCGGAAGCCCGGCACCAGCGGCTGGAAGCCGATATGGTATTTTTCCTGGCCGGTCGCGCTCAGCGTGCCGAAGGTGCGGCCGTGGAACGAGCCGAGCGTGGAAACGATCTCGAAGCGGCCGGCGCCGCGGTCGTGACCCCAACGCCGCGCCAGCTTGAGTGCGGCCTCGTTGGCCTCGGCGCCCGAGTTGCAAAAGAATAAGCGCCCCTCGCCGAAATGGCCGCACAAGCGCGCGGCCAATCGCGCCATCGGCTCGGTGTGAAACACGTTGGAGACGTGGGTCAGCTTTTCGGCCTGCTCCTTGATCGCGCGCACGACGCGCGGATGGCCGTGGCCGAGCGAAGTCACGGCGAGGCCGCAGAAAAAATCCAGATAGCGGTTGCCGTCGGCGTCATAGAGATAGGCGCCGGTGCCGCGCACGAAGGCGAGCGGCAAACATCCGTAGGTGTTGATGAGATTTTGATGGGCGAGGTCGACGATTTCAGCGTTGTTCATCGTAGTTCATCCTGGATCCTCTTGGCTCCCTGGCAACCTGGCCGCGCCGCGCCCATGCGCGCAACGGGGCGCCCACGCGCCCCGGCGGGGCCGTCTAAGCTGTATGCCACAGGACGGCGCGGAATGCTCGCCCCGGGGTTACGTTGGCCTGCGACCCTCCGGCGTTTCTTGCGCCGATGCGACCTGGCCGCCCGCCACTACCTCGGTGCCCACGCCCGCTTCGGTAAAAATCTCGAGCAGGATAGCGTGACGCGTACGCCCGTCGACGACGTGGGTCTTGCCGACGCCCCCTTTGAGCGCCGCTATACAACACTCCACCTTCGGGATCATGCCGTCGCTTATCGCGCCCGCCGCGATCAGCCGCTGCGCCTCGGATACGGTCAGCGTCGCGATGAGTTTGCCGTCTTTGTCCTTCACGCCTTCGACGTCGGTCAGCAAGATGAGCTTTTCGGCGCCGAGCGCGCCGGCGATGTCGCCGGCGGCAACGTCGGCGTTGATGTTATAGGTCAGGCCGTCGCGGCCGTGGCCCACTGGCGCGATCACCGGGATGAAGCCGGCGCTCTCGAGCGTGCGCAGCACTTGCGGATTAACCTCGGCGACTTCGCCCACCAGCCCAATATCGACCTTCGACGGCACGCCGCTTTCGTCTTCGATCGTCATTTCGAGCTTGCGCGCGACGATCAGGTCGGCGTCCTTGCCCGAGAGCCCCACCGCGCGGCAGCCGTGGCGCGAGATGAGCGCGACGATTTCCTTGTTGAGCCGCTGCAACACCATCTCGACCGCTTCCATCGTTGGCTCGTCGGTCACCCGCATCCCGCGCACGAAACTCGACTTCAGACCCAGCCGCTCGATGAGATGGTTGATTTGCGGGCCGCCACCATGCACCACCACCGGGTTCATCCCGACCGCCTTCAGCAGCACCACGTCCTGGGCGAAGCTCTCGCGCAGGTCGGCCGCTTCCATCGCGTGGCCGCCGTATTTGATGACGAAGGTCTTGCCGCGAAAGCGCTGGATGTAGGGCAGCGCCTCGACCAATACCGACGCACTTGTGATTGGATCCTGCACCGTTTCTATCTCCGCTGCCGGGACAGCCGGCGCAGGCGGCGGCCCGCGCCGCATCGTGTCACGTGGCCGCGCCGTTCACCGGGCCGCCATCTTAAAGAATGTCGTTACAGAATGTAGCGCGAGAGATCCTCGTTTTTCACGATCGGGTCAAGCCGCCGGTGAACGTAGTCGCTGTCGACCCTGACCGTGCGCTCGGTCAGCTCGGGCGCGTTGAACGAGAGCTCCTCGAGCAGCCGTTCGAGCACCGTATGGAGCCGGCGCGCGCCGATATTTTCCGAGCGGGCGTTGACCTCGGCCGCGATCTCGGCCAGCGCCGCGACGGCGTCGGTGGTGAACGTCAGATGCACGTTCTCGGTCTCCATCAGCGCCACATACTGGCGGGTCAGCGCGTTCTCGGGCTCGGTCAGGATGCGGATGAAGTCCTCGCGAGTGAGCGCGCGGAGCTCCACGCGAATCGGAAAACGGCCCTGGAATTCGGGAATCAGATCGGAGGGCTTGGAGGTATGGAAGGCGCCCGAGGCGACGAACAGGATGTGGTCGGTGCGGACGGCGCCATACTTGGTGTTGACGGTCGAGCCCTCGACGATCGGCAGCAGGTCGCGCTGCACGCCCTCGCGCGAGACGTCGGGACCGTGGGCGGCCTCGCGGCCGGCAATCTTGTCGATCTCGTCGATGAAGACGATCCCCGATTGCTCGGCGCGGTTGATCGCCTCGTGGGCGACCATCTCCATGTCGACCAGCCGCGCGGCCTCTTCCTGGGCGAGCAGCTCGAGCGCCTGCGGCACCTTGACCTTCTGCCGCTTGGATTTTTTGGGCATGAACTGGCCCAGGATCTCGCGCATATTAGCGCCCATCTCCTCCATTCCCTGCGGCGCGAGCACTTCGACCATCGGGGTGGACTGCGCGCTGGTTTCGACTTCGACCTCGCGATCGTCCAGATGGCCCTGGCGCAGCAGCTTGCGCAGCTTCTCGCGCGTGTCGCCGTGCGAATCGCCCTCGACGGCGGACTCGGGCGCGAGTCCGGTAGGGCGGCGGGCCTTGGTCGGCGGCGGATAGAGAATGTCGAGCAGGCGCTCCTCGGCGGCGTCGCGGGCCTGGATCGCGACCCGCGCGCGTTCCTCCTCGCGCACCATCTTGACCGCGATTTCGGCCAGGTCGCGGATCATCGACTCGACGTCGCGTCCCACGTAGCCGACCTCGGTGTAGCGCGAGGCCTCGACCTTGACGAACGGGGCCTGGGCGAGGCGCGCGAGGCGGCGCGCAATTTCGGTCTTGCCGACGCCGGTCGGCCCGATCATCAGGATATTCTTGGGCGCGATTTCGTCGCGCAGCTCGGGCGCGACGTTTTGCCGCCGCCAGCGATTGCGCAGCGCGATCGCCACGGCGCGCTTGGCGTCGTGCTGGCCCACGATATAGCGGTCGAGCTCGGAGACGATTTCACGCGGAGTCATCACGTACGGATTTCCCATTGCTCCTTCGACCAGGACGCCGCCTTCTCCACGCGCCCCTGTTCGCGACGGGCGTGCGCCGGCGACGCCGGCTCTCTATAACTCTTCAATTATAAACCGATCGTTGGTGTAGACGCAGATCTCGGCGGCCACTTGCATCGCGCTCTCCGCTACCTGGCGCGCGCTCAGCGCCGGCGCATGGCGCACCAGCGCGCGCGCCGCCGCCAGCGCGTAGTTGCCACCTGACCCGATCGCCAGGATCCCATCGTCCGGCTCGATAACGTCGCCCAGCCCCGAGATCAAAAGCGAGCTTTCGCGGTCGGCCACTATCAGCATCGCCTCCAGCCGCCGCAGCACGCGGTCGGTGCGCCAGTCCTTGGCCATCTCGACCGCCGCCCGGCGCAGGTTGCCGTTGAACTCCTGCAGCTTGCCCTCGAATTTCTCGAACAGCGTCAGCGCGTCGGCGGTCGAGCCGGCGAATCCCGCCAGCACCCTGTCGTCGTGTAGCCGGCGCACCTTGCGCGCCCCATGCTTCATGATGGTCTGGCCGACGCTGACCTGGCCGTCGCCGGCGACCACTACGTGGCCCGCGTTGCGCACGCACAGGATCGTCGTCCCGCGGATGACCGTGTCGGACTCAGGCGCGCGGATGGGCACGGCGGTAAACCTCTTTGAGATGGTTGACGCTCACATGAGTATAGCGCTGCGTGGTGGCGAGGCTCGCATGGCCGAGCATCTCCTGGATCGAGCGCAGGTCGGCGCCGGCGTCCAGCAGATGTGTGGCGAAACAATGGCGCAGCCCATGCGGCGTGATTGACGATGACAGCCTCGCCGCCACGATACGCCGGGCCAGGATGCTCTCGACCGCGCGCGTCGTCAGCCGCCCGCCGCGCAGGTTGGTGATTACCGGGCCGTCGAGTTCCCAGGCCTTGGGCATCGCGCGTCGCCAGGCCTTGAGCGCGTCGAGCGCCGGCTCGCCAATCGGCACCATGCGATCCTTGTTGCCTTTGCCCGAGCGCACCAGCACCATCCCGACCTCGTCGTCGACGTCGCGCCAGTTGAGCCCGGTAAGCTCGCTCACGCGCAGGCCCGAGGAATAGAGCGTTTCGAGGATCGCGCGGTCGCGCAAGGCGGCCGGCGATGCGTCTTCGCTGTCGGCTTCGATCAGCCGGCGCACGTCGTCCTCGGGCAAAATTGCAGGCAGGCGGCGCTGGGTCCGCGGCGAGCGCAAGGCGCGCGCCGGGCTCGCCGCCGCCGCCATCGTTTCACGCCAGCGAAAAAACGCCTTGATCGCGAACAGCCGGCGCTGGACGGTGGCGCGGCTAAGCGTTTTCATCGCTTCGGAAAGATAACCGCGGATATGGTCGGTGGTGATCGCCTGATGGTCGACTTCCTCGCCGCTCGCGTCGAGCGCGGCCTCGCGCTCGAGCAGGAAACGGCGAAAGTCGCACAAGTCCCGGCGATAGTTCGATACCGTATTGTCGGCCGCGCGCGAGGCTTTGCCCAACGCCGCCGCGAATGCCTCTATTTCCGCTTGCATCGACTCGCGTCCAATCCGAAGGCTATGCTATCAAGCAGGCGCATCGCGCAAAAGCATGTGGTCGGCGCGCGGAGCGCACATTCTTCCATGAACTGCTGGAACTGCGGGCATCGGGTCGAGACGATCGAGCGCGTTGGATTTCACGCGCATTGTTCGCAATGCGATCGGCCGCTGCACGCATGCCGCGACTGCTCGTTTTACGATCCCGCCTACAACAATCAGTGCCGCGAAACGATGGCGGAGCGAGTGGTGGACAAGGAACGCTCGAATTTCTGCGAATACTTCACGCCCAACGCCGACACGGCCGCGGCGCCATCTCTTCCGGCGTCCCGGCCGTCGCCCGAGCGCGCCGCTCGCGAGCGGCTCGACGCGCTGTTCAAGAAGAAAAAACCATGAGGAAGGCACCGGGGGCGATCGTCCTGGCCGCCGGCCTTGGCACCCGGATGCGCTCGGCACGGGCCAAGGTGCTGCACGAGCTTGGCGGCGAGCCGATGATCGCGCGCGTGATGCGCTCGCTCGCGCCGCTTGCTCCAGCGCCGTTAGTGCTGGTGGCCGGTCATCAGGGCGACGAAGTTGCGGCGGCTGCCGCACGCGCATTTGCGCCGGGCGTGCGCGTCGAGGTCGCGCGTCAACCCGCGCAGCGCGGCACGGGCGACGCAGCGCGATGCGGCCTGGACGCTTTCGCGCCGGACTTCGACGGCGACGTCCTGATCCTCTACGGCGACATGCCGATGATCCGGCCGGCGACGCTCGAGACGTTCATCGCGGAGCACCGCCGCACGGGCGCCGACGTATCGTTCATCAGCGCGATGCTGGACGACGCGGGCGCGTATGGTCGCGTGGTTCGCGACCGCGCGGGCGCGGTGACGGCGATCGTGGAGGCGCGTGACGCATCGCCCGCCGAGCTTGCGATTCGCGAGATCAACACCGGCGTTTATCTCGCGCGTGCGGCGGTGTTGCGCGCCGCCCTTGCGGAGTTGCGTCCCAATAACGCGCAGGGCGAATACTACCTTACCGACCTGGTCGCGATCGGGCGGCGGAGCGGCCTTGTCGCACAGGCATGGTGCGCGCCCGAGGCGGCTCAATTCGCCGGGATAAATTCACTCAAGGAGCTGGCAGAGATGGAAGCCGAGATCAGAGCGGCGGTTAACCGCAGATTGATGGAGGCGGGGGTGACGATCGTCGACCCGGCGAGCGCGTATATCGGTGAGCAGGTCGAAATCGGACGCGACTCGGTGATCGGGCCCAACGTGCAGATTCTCGGCCGCAGCAAGGTCGGCGAAGGCGTGCGCATTGAGGGCACGGCGTATCTGCGCGACGTCGAGATCGGCGACGGATGCCATCTGAAGCTTGGCGTGCGCGCCGAGGAATGCCGCATCGGGCCGCATTGCGAAATCGGCCCCTTCGCCAACCTGCGCACCGGCACCGAGCTCGAAGGCCATAACCGCATCGGGAATTTCGTCGAGACCAAGAAGGCGCGGATCGGGAAGGGCACCAAGGCGAGCCATCTGACCTACCTTGGCGATACCGTGATCGGCCGCGAGACCAACATCGGATGCGGCGTGATCACCGTCAACTATGACGGCTACGACAAGCATCTCACGCGGATCGGCAGCCGCTGCATGATCGGATGCGACACGCAATTGGTCGCGCCAGTCAAGGTCGGCGACGACGTCTACGTCGGCTCGGGCACCACGATTTTGCGCGAGGTCCCCGACGGCGCGCTCTGCATTTCGCATCATCCGCAGAAAATCAAGCCTGGATGGACCGCCGAGTGGCGCCGCCGTCACGGCGATCGCGCCGAGGCGGAGGGCTCGGACGAGCCTTGACGCGTTCCCTGGAGCCATCGGAGAACGGCTGGCGCCGCATCGCTCGGATCGGCAAACTTAGGGGCAATCCGGGAGAGGGTTGAACTTGCATGTGCGGAATAGTCGGATACGTGGGCCCGTCTGAGGCGGTGCCGATTCTGCTCGGAGCGCTCGCGCGCCTGGAGTATCGCGGCTACGACTCGGCCGGCGTCGCGACGATCAGCGGCGCCAGGATGGAAATCCGCCGCGCGGTCGGCAAGCTCGAGAACCTGCGCCGCGCGCTTGATGGCGCGCCGCTTAAGGGATCGATCGGAATTGGCCACACGCGATGGGCGACGCATGGGCGTCCCTCGGAAGGCAATGCCCATCCGCACAAGGCGGGCCCGGTTGCGGTCATTCATAACGGCATCGTCGAGAACTACGTCGAACTGCGCGCGGAGTTGGTTGGGCGCGGTCATAAGCTGAGTTCCGAGACCGACACCGAACTCATCTCGCATCTCATCGAGGAGCGGGTGCGCGCCGGCGTAGGCTTGACCGAGGCGGTGCGCCAAACGGTGCTCGAATTGCGCGGGTCGTTCTCGATCGTGGTGCTCTCGGAGACCGAGCCCGACAAGCTGGTCGCCGCCAAGACGGCGACGCCACTGGTGCTCGGGCTGGGCGACGGCGAGAACTTCGTTGCTTCCGATATTCCGGCGATCCTCGGTCACACCCGCCGCACCATCGTGCTCGAGGACGGCGAGTTGGCCGAGCTCACCGCGCATAGCGTGCGCCTGATGACTTTCGACGGCGTGGCGATCGAACGCACGCCGCGGCTCATCGAGTGGGACGCTGTGGCCGCCACCAAGGGCGGCTTCCAGCACTACCTGCGCAAGGAGATCGCAGAGCAGCCGCAGGCCTGGATCGATACGCTGAGCGGCCGCGCGGCGGCCAGCTCCAACGCGGTGCGCTTCGAGGGCGAGCTGTTGCCGGCGGCGGGTCCGCAGGCGATCGGGCGGATCGTGATGGTCAGCGCGGGCGCCTCCTGGATCGCTTCGCTCATCGGCAAATTCATGATCGAGGAGCTGTGCGGGGTGCCGGCCGAGGTCGACTACTCGGCCGAGTTCCGCTACCGCCAGCCGCCGATCGACGAGCGCACCATGATGATCGCGGTGTCGCAGTCGGGCGAGACCGCCGACACTCTGGCGGCGCTGGAAGAGGGGCGCCGGCGCGGATGCCATCTGCTCGCGATGACCAACACCGTCGATTCCTCGATCGCGCGCAAGGCCGACGCCCAGCTATACACCCGCTGCGGCCCTGAAATCAGCGTCACCACCACCAAGTGCTTCCTGACCCAGATCGAGGCCTTCTACCTGTTCGCGATTCATCTCGCGGCGCGCCTGGGACGGCTCAGCGAGCGCGAAGTGAACGCGATGCTCCAGCCGGCCTTCGCGATCCCGGCGCAAATCAAGGAAGTGTTGGAGCAGCGCGAGCGCCAGATCGAACGCGTGGCGCGCAAGTACGGCAAGGCGCGCGACTTCCTGTACCTCGGCCGCGGCATCAACTACCCGGTTGCGCTGGAGGGCGCGCTCAAACTCAAGGAGATTTCCTACATCCATGCGGAGGGCTACTCGGCGGGCGAGATGAAACACGGCCCGATCGCGCTCATCGACGAGGAGATGCCGGTGGTGGTGATCATCCCATTCGACAACGTTTACGAAAAGACGCTGTCGAACCTGCGCGAGGTCGAATCGCGCAACGGCCGCATCATCGCCATAACCGATCGTTCCACACCCGAGCTCGAGGAGGTCGCCTGGGAGATAATCCAGGTTCCCACGACGCATCGGATGTTGATGCCGGTCCTGACGACCGTGCCGCTGCAGCTCCTCGCGTACCATATCGCGGTCTATCGAGGCACCGACGTTGACCAGCCGCGCAACCTGGCCAAGTCGGTGACGGTCGAGTAGCCGGCGCGCGCCGCAGGCCGCTTTCAGGCGCTCAGTTTTTAGCGATCGGATATTGCGCGACGGCGCCGTCGATCGCCAGCGAATTCTCGTCCTGGATGAATGCCGCCACGCCGAGATGGTCGAGGTTCCATGACGGGTCGAGGTCCACGCTGAGCTCGTTCTCCAGCGCGGAACCGGCCGTGGCGTTCAATTCGAATGCGGGCACTATCTTTCTCACCGTGTAGTCGTACCTGACCTGGTGGCCGCTGTTTTCCCCCGCGCCGATCTTCGCCACCAGCCCGTTCTCATAGATCGCAAGCAGCACGATTAGCGGCTGGTCTCCCGCCGTACGCAACATGCGCGCGCTCAGGCTGACGTTGAGCTTGTGGGATCCCGCGGCCGCCGGCCTCGCACGCACGGTGACCACGCCGGGCGGCGGCGTCGTACGGGCGGCCGCAATCGCGCGCGCGATACCGCCAGGATCGGAACCGACGCACTGCCATCTGCCATTGATCACGATCTGCGGCGTGTAGGACCCGCTCAGTTCCATCTCGCGAACATACACGGCCTGGCGCGCGGTCCATTGGCCAGACGAAAATGGGTCCGACCATCCCAGGCTATCCCAGTAGTCGACGTGGTAGGCGAGCGGTACTACGCCGGTGGATGACGATCCGATTTTGCTCAGCAGCTCGTCGGCGGGCGGGCAACTGGAACACCCTTCGGAGGTGAAGAGCTCGAGCACCACCGGACTGTCTTCGGAAGCGCTCGCTTCGGGAGCGCTGGCTTCGGGAGCGGTGCTGGCCCTGGGCTCGACGATGGTTTCCGAGAACGCCGAGCGATGACCAAGCAGGCGCGCGCCGACAGCGCAGGCGAGCATTGCACCGCCGATAAGCGCAATCAGGTTCCATCGCGAGGTCGGGGGTTGCATTTCCATAAGCTCTCGCAAGTACCAACCGGCGTTCAAGCCAGCCGGTTCCCGGACCGCAACATTCGCTTCAATTAGCAATTTAGCACTAAGGTCGGTCGCGACAGCGTCAGAATCCGAATTACGCCGCGTGGCACGCCGGAGCGGGCGCCGCCTCACGATTTCGGCTGGAGGTGTCGCGCGCTAGGATTCAGTCTCGCAACTACCGAAGCGGCCGCCCCGCCGCTATAGGAGAGAGCAGCTTGAAACAAAACAATATCTTCGAAAAATGGGAGCGGACCCGGGTCCGGCACACCCATAAGCATCCGCCCGTCATCAATATCAACCAGGCGATGGCCGATAAGTTGACGCCGGGGCAACGGATCGCGGACACGCTCGCGCTGGTGATGGGCAGTTGGGCGTTCATCATCGTGCAGTCGACGATTCTCGCGATCTGGATCGCGTTGAACGTCATCGCCTGGATACGCCACTGGGATCCCTACCCGTTCATCCTGCTCAACCTCGCGCTCAGCTTCCAGGCCGCCTACGCCGCGCCGATCATCATGATGTCGCAGAACCGCCAGGCGGCGAAAGACCGCCTGATGGCCGAGCAGGACTATATGGTCAACACCAAGGCCGAAGAGGAAGTGAAATCAATCATGCTTCATCTCGAGCAGCAGGATGAAGCGATGATCGACATCCTGCGCAAGCTCGAAGAGCAGCACGAGGCGCTCTTGGACAGGTTCACGGCGCTGAGCGCCGAGCGCAGCGGAAATTCCGCGCCGGCGTGAGGCGCCAGTATTCGCAACGAATATTTAGCGAAAGTGCTTCAGGTCGCCTCGGTGTAAACGTTGGTGAAGTCGGGATTTATCTCGCGCCCGTGATAGAAGATCGCCGCTCCGAGGTGCTCCTCGGTCCAGGTGATGGTTGGCATGTCGCGCGTCACGAAGTAGCCCAGCCCGGCGAAGGTCTCGTTACGATTGCCCGAGGGATCGAAGAAGTAGATGGTCGCGCCGCGCGTGATTCCGTGGCGGGTCGGCCCAATGTCGATCTTGACCCGATGCTTGGACATCACGTCGGCCGCGCGCAGGACGTCGTTCCAGTTGTCCAGATAAAAAGCGAAGTGATGAAAGCCCGGACGCGGGCCGCCAACAAATGCGATGTCGTGCGGCTTGCTCGTGCACGAGAGGAACGCGGCGGCCTGGATGCTGTTGCCCGGACCGACCATCACCTGCTCGGTCAGTTGGAAGTTGAGCACTTCGGTGAAGAAGCGGCAGGTGTCGCTGACCCGATTGATGCCCTTGGACGGATCGATCTCGGCGACCAGCAGGCAGTGGTCCAGATGCATCGCGCCCGCGCCTTTCACGTCGTCCGGCCACGGGTCCGGGTTGATCGCGCCTACGCTTCTGCCCACGGCCTCCTTCTCCGCGAACAGAACCATCCGATGGCTGCTCGGCAGGGCGAAGCGGATCGCGCGGCCCACGAATGGGATCGTGCCCGGCTTGAGTTGCTCGACCTCGATGCCCCGCTTGGCGATCGCGTCGCCAAACGCGTCGAGTTCGGAGTCGCGTTCGACCTTGTAAGCGATGTAGTTGGCGCCGGAATGGTCGGAGGGAGTGAGGATCACGCTATAGCGATCCCATTCGTCCCAAGCCTTGTAGTAGGTCGTCCCGCCACTCTCGCGATGGGTTTCGATAAGGCCGATGACGTTGGAGTAATGGTCGCGAGCCTTTTCGATGTCCGTTACTCGAACCGACACGTGTCCGATGCGCATCACCGCCATGATAGCGCCCTCCATGAATCGAGATACCGCGATGCTAACACCGGCGCCGCCCCGCTGTCATCCGGAGCGTGCGCCAGAGGCCGTCCGAACCAGCACAGCACCAGCGCCCCGAGCGCCCTTTTCGCCCCGTTAACGCATCCGATATATGGTCATCACTGTCTCGATGGACGATGCGATAGTAGCCGAGCTTGCTATCAGGAGGTGCCAAGGACGATGTCGGATGTTCCCCCGCTTGCCGGAATCACGGTCGTCGATCTTACCCGTTACCTGGCCGGGCCGTTTTGTACGCAGATTCTTGGCGATTACGGGGCCGAGGTCATCAAGATCGAACCGGTCAAGGGCGCGCGAGCCGAGATGGGCGGCTACACCGGCAAGGACAGCTATTTCTTCATGAGCACCAACCGCTCGAAGAAAAGTGTGCAGATCGACCTCCGACAGTCCGCCGGGCGCGACGTGATGCTCCGTCTGGTCGACCAGGCCGACGTGGTGATCGACAACTTTCGTCCCGGCGTGATGGAGAAGATGGGTCTTGGCTACGAGACGCTCGCCGCGCGCAACCCGCGTATCATCGGATGTTCGATCTCCGGCTTCGGCGCCAGCGGTCCGATGCGCGACACGCCCGGGTTCGATCAGATTGCGCAGGGCTTCTCCGGGTTGATGAGCGTGACGGGGACCGCGGAGAGCGGCCCGATGCGAGTCGGGATTGCGATCTGCGATCTGTTGGGCGGGATCTTCGCCGCACAGGGCATCCTGCTCGCGCTCCAGTCGCGCCATCGCAGCGGCCGCGGCCAGCGCGTCGAGACTTCGCTGCTGGAAGCGATCGTCAGCGTCCTTAGCTGGTCGGCGGGAATTTACTTCGACACCGGACGTACGCCCGGTCCCGCCGGCAATCATCATCCGCTGACGGCGCCCCACGGGGTTCACGCGGCTTCCGATCGACCCTTCAATATCGCCTGCGGCAACGAGACCATGTGGCAGGCGTTGGCTGAAGCCATCGGGCGGCCCGAGCTCAAGGACGACCCGCGCTTTTCCTCGCTGGGAGATCGGATAAAGCATCGCGCGGCATTGACCGCGGAAATCAACCTCGCGCTCGCCTCCAATACCGCGGCGCACTGGATCGATCTGCTCAACCGCACGGGCATCCCTGCCGGCCCGATCATGACTATTGAAGAGATGTTCAACCACCCGCAGATAGCGGCGCGCGAGATGCTTCTGCGCCTGCCCCATCCGGTGCGCGGCGAAATCATGACGACCGGACTCGGGGTGAAACTTTCCGATACGCCGGGCCAAGTCACGCGGCCGCCGCTGGTAGGTGAGCATACCGCCGAGGTTCTGGCGGCACGCGGCTTCAGCAACGAGGAGTTGGTTCGTCTGCGCGCGGCCGGAACGATTGGCTAGCGCGGTCCGGAGCCGCAATCCTCAGCGGCGCGCGCCGCGGCGCGGGCGGCGGCGGCGCGCTCGCGCGGTGGAGCGCGATATGCGCCTCCACCGCGCAAAAAGCATTGGGGGGGAATGGACGCGCCATCGGCGCGTCCATTCCCCCCCACAATCAGGTGAGGCTGCGGCGTGCGCCGGTCGGGCGCGCGCCGAACAGGTGGTGCGGCGGCTACTCCCGCTCCATGAAGCCTTCGAGGTTGCGCGAGCGGCCGGTCTGGCGCAGCTTACGCAACGCCTTGGCCTCGATCTGCCGAATCCGTTCGCGCGTAACCGCGAACTGCTTGCCGACTTCTTCCAGCGTGTAATCGGTCTTCTGCCCGATGCCGAAGCGCATGCGCAGGATTTGCTCCTCGCGCGGCGTGAGCGTCGCCAGCACCTTGCGCGTCTGCTCGCCCAGGTTGCCCTGGATCGCGGCCTCCACCGGCGAGGGCGCCAGCTCATCCTCGACGAAATCGCCCAGCGAGCTTTCCTCCTCGTCGCCGATCGGGGTCTCCAGCGAGATCGGCTCCTTGACGATCTTGAGCACCTTCTGGACCTTGTCCAGCGGCATCTCCATCTGCTCGGCGATCTCTTCGGGGCTCGGTTCGCGGCCCAACCGCTGGACCAGCAGGCGCGTGACTCGCAGCAGCTTGTTGATCGTTTCGACCATGTGCACCGGGATGCGGATGGTGCGGCCCTGGTCGGCGATCGCGCGCGACATCGACTGCCGAATCCACCACGTTGCGTAGGTCGAAAACTTGTAGCCGCGCTGGTACTCGAACTTGTCGACCGCGCGCATCAGTCCGATGTTGCCTTCCTGGATGAGGTCAAGGAAACCCAGCCCGCGGTTGGTGTAGCGCTTGGCCAGACTGACGACCAGGCGCAGATTGGCTTCGGTCAATTCCTTCTTGGCGCGCCGGCTCTTGTGCTGGCCGGCGGCGATGATTTCGATCGAACGGCCGAACTCGTCGCCGTTCGCCTTGACCCGCCGCTCGACCGCCTTCATGGTGCGCTGGGCCTCGCGGATGCGGGCGGCGATGTCGAGCAGGTTCTCGCGGGTGCCGTTGACCTTGAGCACGTGGCGGCGATCCTCGGCCTCGGCCGCTTCCTTGATTAGCTGGTTCTTGGAGCGGCCGGTGGCGCCCTCGTAGTGCAAAACGATCTGATGAGCCTGGCGGTACTGCTCGAGCTGATGGCGCATCTCGGAGATGACGGCCTCGCGCACGTGCCGCGACAGCCCCATCGTCATGAAGGCGCTCTTGACCCGCTCGCGCATACGCACGTAGTTGCGCTCAAGCTTGGGCTTGCGTCGCGGACCGGGCCGCTCGCGCAATTCCTCTTCCAACTCTTCGAGCTTGCTGCGCAGGTCCTTCAACTTCTTGGTGGAGTCGTGCAGCTTCTTGATCAGCTTCTCGTTGGCCTCAGGCCCGCGCTCCTCGTCAGGGTCGGGTGGCTCTTCGGTCTCCTCGAAGATGTCGCGCAGATCGGCCTCGCCGGCTTCGATCCGGTCGCCCAGGTCGATAAGAAAATCCAGCGTGACCGGCGATTTAAGGACCTCTTCTTCGACCTCTTGTTCGCCGGCCTCGATCCGCTTGGCGATCTCGACCTCCTGCTCGCGCGAGAGCAGTTGAAAGTTGCCCATCTCCTTGAGGTAAAGTCGTACCGGGTCGGACGAATCGCCGGCCGCGTCGGCCGTCTCTTCCTCGGCTTCTTTTTCGGGTTCCGCCTCCGCTTCGCCGTCGGCGCCCTCGGTGGGAACTTCCTCGAGGACCTTGATATCCATGTCCTCGAAGCTCTCCAGCGCGGCACGCAGGTCGGTGGGCGAGGCCACGTCCTGAGGCAGGAAGTCGTTGACCTGGTCGAAAGTCAGGTAACCCTGCTCGCGGCCGAGGTCGACCAGGCCCTGGAGATCTTTTCCTTCGTACTTTTGCTTCATGCTATTGAGTGTCCGTCCCGGCCGTCCGCGAGGGGTCGATCCATGCGCGGGCCTGCGGCACGCGAAGATGGGCCCGACAAGCCCCTGCAGCGCGCCACTTCAGAAAGGTGAAACTGAGTAAGAGAGGCCGATTCTGGCAAAGCACCCCATTATATGGGTCGTTATCAGGCAAGTCAAAGTGGAAATCTTTGGCGTATCTGCCCCTCTCAGGCTACCCCCCAACACCCCACAATTCAATTTAGCAACTATTCTGCCTTCGCGCACGGAGAATTTTCCGGTGCACCGTTGCTTGCCTTGATGGCTTCCTTCTAAAGTTCATACGCTGGCGCGCCGCGCGCAGTTGCGTCAGGCGGCTCCGGCCGGCCCTCCGTGCCCGAGGTAGCCTCCCTTGCTGACACATGTTGCCATCCTGCTCGTCAGTTTCGCCGTCATCCTGACCGGCTCGGAGCTGTTCACCAACGGCGTCGAGTGGGCCGGTCATCATTTGAGCCTTTCCGAGGCCGCGGTCGGCAGCCTGCTCGCCGCAGTTGGCACGGCCTTGCCCGAAACGCTGATTCCGGCGGTCGCGCTGGTGATGAGCCGCGGCGTGGCGGGCGCCCATAGCGAGGTCGGCGTGGGCGCGATAATCGGTGCGCCGCTGATGCTTTCGACGGTCGCGCTGTTCGTGATGGGCATCGCGGCGTTCGGCTTTCGCCACCGGCGCGGGCGTATCGCGATGCGCGTCCCTCGCACCGACGCCCGCCGCGACCTCGCCTTCTTCCTGCCGGTGTTCGTTGCGACGCTACTGCTCGGGATGGCCGGTTTGCCGCCGATCGCACGTTACGTCCTCGGGGCGATACTGCTGGCTGTGTATGCGAGCTATGCGGTGGTAATTCTGAAGCTCAAGCGCGCCGCCGAGACCTCGGTCGAGCACGGGTTGCACCTCGAGCTGCTGCTGGGGGGTAATCCCTCCGACCCGCGTGGCTGGTTTACCGTGATGCAGGTTCTGTTTGGGGTTATCGCGATCCTGCTTGGCGCGTACGTATTCGTCGATCAGATCGTTCTTCTTTCGCGGCACGCCAACCTGAGCCCGGGCGTGCTCTCACTTATCCTGAGCCCGCTCGCCACCGAATTACCCGAGAAATACAACGCCGTCGTCTGGATTCGCCAGAGCAAGGACAATCTGGCGCTGGCCAATATCACGGGTGCGATGGTTTTTCAGAGCTGCATCCCGGTGGCCCTGGGCCTGGCCTTTACGCCGTGGCATCTGAGCTCTCCCGAGCTGCTGGGCGGGGCGATCGCGATCTTTTCGGCCGCGCTGCTCTACTTCAACCTGCGCGACGGTGAGCTGGGTACGCCGACCCTGATGGTGGGCGGAGTCGCCTACACCGTCTTCCTTGTGGGACTGCGATGGCTCGGCGCTTTCTAGAGAGGAAGGCGGGCGGAGCTTGCGCGATCTTGACGCGGTTGTGATGCGCAGCGCGTGCGAGCCACAATCGCTCTTCGGAAACCCGCGATGAGCCGTTATCAGGAGATCTGCCGGCAGTTTTACGACAACCGGCTGCTCTTCGGTAATCCGGCGGAGGCCGGGATCGTAGCGGTCGAGGTGGTTGCCCCGGACGAGGTCGAAATCTTCCGCCGCGCCGGCGCCGCACTCACGCGCGAGCGCCGTCCACTGAAGCTTTTCGCGTTGCTGGCGGAGCCCGGGATGCTCAACGGCCTGGGCGCGCCGTATAAGGTCGAGCCGCTTGAGGGCAACTTTCGCCTCCGATGGCTGGCGACCTTCGATCGGCTCGACGCGCTGGAGGCCGCGCGGCGCCATCTGCGCAAGCTTACCGGAAAATCGCCTGGCGTCTCCGACGCTCCCTACCTGGTGCTCACCGACCCGGTCGAGCAGTATCTCATCCTGAGCGGCACCACGTTTTTCCTCGGGATGGAGTTCGGCGATCTCCACCGCCTGCAGCTTGATATCGAGACCTACATCAGTTCCGGCTTCGAGTTCCCGACCGCGGCGCGCGAGGGCGACCGCGTAATCGCGATCGCGCTCAGCGATTCGGCCGGTTACGAGCGCGTGCTCCGCGGCGACGAGATGGACGAGCGCACGATGCTCGAGGAACTGGTGCGGGTGGTCGCCGAACGCGACCCCGACGTGATCGAAGGACACAACCTGTTCCGTTTCGACCTGGAGTATCTCGAAGCGCGCGCCCGGCGCCATCGGGTCAAGCTCGCGCTCGGCCGCGACCGCGGCGAGATGAGTGCGCGCGCCTCGCGCCTGCAAATCGCCGAGCGATCGATCGCATACCGCCGCTACGACATTCGCGGCCGCAGTATCATCGATACCTGGATTCTCGCCCAGCACTACGATGTCGCCAGCCGCGAGCTCGAGGGCTTCGGGCTGAAGGAGCTGGCGCGGCATTTTCACGTGGCCGCCGCCGACCGCGTCTATATCGACGCCGCGCGCGTGAGCGACTATTTCGACCATCGCCCCGAGGAGCTTTTTGCCTACGCGATGGGCGACGTGCGCGAAACCGCGGCGCTGGCCGGCCTGCTCGCGCCCAGCTACTTCGTGCAGGCGCAGATTTTTCCGTACTCGTACCAGAACGTGGTGCTGCGCGGCAACGCGACCCGGATCGACGCGCTGATGATGCGCGCCTACTTGGCCGCGCGCCATTCGATTCCCGCCCCGCAGGAGCCGAGCGAGGTGATGGGCGGTTACACGGAGGTCCGCCGCTGCGGCGTCGCGCGCCGCGTGCTGCATTGCGACGTGACCTCGCTGTACCCGTCGCTGATGCTGCATTACGGGCACGCGCCGGCGGGCGACCGGCTCGGTGTGTTCCTTAAAGCGCTGGGCGATCTGCGCAGCTTCCGCGTCCAGGCCAAGGCGGCGGTGCGCGAACTCGACGGCACCGCGCGGCGCAACCTCGAGGCGCTCCAGCAGACCTTCAAAATCCTCATCAACTCGTTTTACGGCTACCTCGGTTTCTCGCTCGGCCACTTCAACGATTTCGTCCAGGCCAACGCCGTGACCCGCCGCGGGCGCGAGCTGATCCAGGCCGCCGTCGCCGCGCTGGAGGAGTGCGGCGCCCAGGTCATCGAGGTCGACACCGACGGCATATATTTCGTCGCGCCTCCCGGCGTCGACGACGAGCCCGCCGCGCAGAGCCTGGTCGAGCGCATCGGCGCCGTGATGCCCGAGGGCGTGCGCCTGGAGATCGACGGCCGCTACCCTGCGATGTTTTCTTACAAGATGAAGAACTACGTGCTGCTCGAAGAGCCGGGCGAGATGACCATTCGCGGCTCGGGGCTGCGCTCGCGCGGCCTGGAGCGATTTCAGCGCCGCTTCATGGAGGAGATGTTTCGCCTGATGCTGGAGCAGCGCGCCGACGAGATTCCGGCGCTCTATGAGGACTGGCGCGAGCGGCTCTCCCGCCACGCCGTCGGCATCGGCGATCTGATGAAGACCGAGACGCTGCAGGACTCGCCCGAAACCTACCGCGACAAAATCGGCGGCAAGCGGCGCAACCTCTCAGCCGCCTACGAACTGGCGCTCAAGGCCGGACGCCCGTACCTGAGCGGCGACCAGATTTCCTACTACGTCGCGGGCCGCGGGACCAAGGTCAAGGTCAGCGCGGCGGCGCGGCTCGCGGCCGAGTACGACCCGGCCAATCCCGACGAAAACGTCGAGTACTACCAGGCCAAGCTCGCCGAGCTATACGCCAAGTTCAAGCCCTACGCCGAGCGGCGCGGACTGTTCAGCCCCGACGAAGTCGATTCCGTCGCCGAGGCGCCGGAACAGCAGTCGATGTTCGGCGAGTACGCTGCAAACAAGCCGGGCAAATAGTCCTTCCGAAGCGCGAGCGATGAAACAGAAAATCATTGGCTTCCATCAGGACGAGCACGCCGACTGGGTGGCCGAGCTTCAGTGCGGACACACGCAGCACGTGCGCCATCATCCGCCCTGGCAGCAGCGTCCGTGGGCGACGACGGCGGAGGGCAGGCAGAGCCGGCTCGGAGTCGAGCTCGAGTGCAAAAAGTGCGACGACGGCGAGTAGCGCAGGGATGTTACGATACTTGACGACTACAAAAATTGCTCCGCTTGATCCTTCACTTCGGCAACCTCCGTTCAGGATGACAACAAAAACGCCTTATCTGTCATCCTGAGCGTCAGCCGAAGGCGATGGATCTCTTTCCCCCGCCTCTAACGCTGCCATCGCAAGTTGCCGTTTTCGTCGCGGAACTCCTCGACGATCTGATCGCCGCGCAGCCGCAGCAGCAGGAAACCGTTGAGCGCGCGCGCTGGTTCGTCGACATCGTTGGCCGTGCGGTTCTCTCCCCACTCGAGCGTGAAGCCGTTGGCGCTGAGTCCGGTCTCCGCACTGAACGGCAACCACGGCACGCCGCAGTGCCCGACGCATCGCGCCATCAGGTTGCGCCCGCCCGCGATCGGAAACGGCGTGAGCGCGTAGCCCGCGTGCACGTGTCCCCAGTACCAGTAATCGGGACCGCCGCCCGTCGCGTGCAGCACCTGGTTCCATAAATCCGCGACCGTCACCTTCACTGCGGAGCCCGCCGGTTCGACGTCGACGCCGGCATGATGGGTGAGCAGGATGACGCGCCGGCCGGCCTGGCGAGCGGCTTGAGTAAGGACCGTCAGCCAGGGGAGTTGGACATCCGCGTCGATCGCACCGTTGAGGTAGAAGTTGTGCGCATAGTAGGCGGTATCGAGCGCGATTATTGTCCAGTGATCGTTCTGCAGCGAAAAGTAGCTCAAGCCCTGCTGCGCCTTGAACCGGGGATCGGTGAGCGCAACCTGAAAGTAGCCGATTCCGCCCGAGTACATCTCGTGATTGCCGTTGAGCGCGAACGACGACACGTTTGGGCTGGTGCCCGCCGGCCACAAAGCAAGGAACTTGTTGCGTACCTCATTTTCCGCGCCGGCATAGTAGATGTCGCCAAGATGAATCGTGTGGTCGGGCTTCAAGTCGGTTATGCGCTGCGCGATGCTGCGCGAGGAGGCGTCGCCGGTGCCCCAGTCGCCGGTCAGTCCAATCGTGGCGTTGTTGTCGATTCGCACAATCGGACTGATGTTGCGCGCGATGTGGGTCGGGAATGGCACCGGCCGGGATTCCAGCAGATGAAAGAATGTTTCCAGCCATCCCGGATCGAAATTTCCGTACTGATAAAAGTCGGTCGCATCCAGCGCGCTGACCGGCCCTCTTGGCGGCGCTCCGGAACTCATCGCCGCCGCCAGCAACGACAGCTGCAGCTCGTGCGGCTGCGAGCCCTTGAGCTGGTCGGTCGGCTTGGTCGCCGCGGTCTGATCGCGCGCCGCCATGAGCGCGGCGATCACCGACTGGGCGCGCGGCGGGGCGCTCCCGGCCTGATTGGCCGCCTGCAGTTTGTCCACTACCCGGGTGATCTCATCGGGTACTGATTTGGTCGCACCATTCGGGGTCTCCAGATGCAGCGAGCTACCCACCGCGTTCGCGATCCGCAGCAGCCGCGGACTCGAAAGCGGCGGTGGCCAGGCCGCCGCCGCCGCCATCACCCGTGCGGCGGCCGCCGCCGCCACGACGGGGCCGACGGTGGCGGCTGCGGCCACTCCCGCCAGCGCGCTCGTCAACCGGCTCGTCACCCAGCCGCGCGCGCCCCGCCGGCGCCGCTCGCGGCGCGAGCCCCGGACCGCTGGGCGTTCCGCTAAGCGCGCGCCCGCGAACATCGCCTTCGGAGCTTTCTTCTCCGTCCAGGCATCCGCTGGACGTGCGGTGTCGAACACGTTGGCGTAGCAGCCGGGCAGTAGCTCTAACGGGTTGCTGATGCGGCCGCAGTAGTCGAGCGGTACCGCGCCGGTTCGATGGAAGGTCTCGAACCACGACGGGAACAGGAAATCCGACACCGCCACGCCGTCGATCGAATAGCCGAACTCGTCGGCCTGGCAGGGGTCGCAGATTTCATAGGCGTAGAGGACGAGATGGTCGGTTTCGGTCACACACACGCTGAGGTTGATCGAAGGGTCAGCGAGCAACTCGAGCAATTCGTGACTCGCGGTGATGCTCCATTTGACTCCGGCGTCCTGCGCGGTCTTGACGAACACCTTGCCGAGCGGCATTGCCTCGTCGGTCAGGTCGTGGAAGCCGAGCGTGTTGGCGTCTTCGGAATCGTCCAGAATGACCAGCCACCAGCTGCCGGGCAGTGGCTTGCTGCCCGCCGGAACGAAGCTCAGCGTCGCATCGACGCCCCAGGCGGGCGCGAAATGCTCGCTCACCTGGCGTTGCAGCGCCGCAACCGCCGTTTGTACTTCGGCCGGTGCTATCAGTTTGCTCTCGTTGATGATTGAGATTCGTATCGTCGCCATCTTGTCCCCCCAGGTAACGTGCTGCGGCAGCGCGTACTCCATACAACGCCAGCTTAGGTCGATCTCGGTCTTTCAATCCATGAGATTTTTTTCGTTGGCGAGCTCGCCCAGCCCGCCGCGGCCCGCTCGCGGCGTATCCCCAACGCCACGAATTCATGGAGCAGTCACCATCGCCGGGCGCGATACGACGGCGCGGCTAAGCGGCCTCGATCGGGTTCTCCAGCGCGCCCAGACCCTCGATCTCGATGCGTACCCGGTCGCCCGGCCGCATGAAGACCGGGGGCTTGCGCGCATAGCCGACGCCGGCCGGGGTGCCGGTCGAGACCACGTCACCGGCCTCGAAGGTGAAGACCTGGGACAGAAACGCGATCAGGTAACTGGTCTTGAAGATGAGGTTGCGCGTGTTGGAGTGCTGCATGCGCTGGCCATTGAGATAGAGCGAGATTTCGAGGTTGTGCGGATCGGCGATTTCATCGCGCGTCACCAGGTACGGCCCCATCGGGGCGAAGGTGTCGAAGGTCTTGCCGATCATCCACTGCCCGGTCTGCATCTGGTAATCGCGGCAGCTCACGTCGTTGACGATCGTATAGCCGGCCACGTACTCCATCGCGCGCTCGGGCGCGATATCGCGGCCGGCGCGGCCGATCACGAAGGCGTACTCGGCCTCGTAGTCGATCATCGCGGAGACTTTGGGAATTTTGATCGCGTCGCCGGGTCCGATCACACAGTTGGCATATTTGGAGAAGAAGGTCGGCACCTCCGGGATTTTCATCCCGGCCTCTTCGGCGTGGTCGCGGTAATTGAGCCCCACCAGGATGAACTTGGTCGGGCGAGGCACCGGCGCCCGCAGGCGGATCGATTCGGCGGGGCGGCCGAGACCGCGCTCGCGTGCGTCGTCGGCGCCGAGGCGTGCCACGAGATCAAGCGCATCCCTCGCGGCGTTCATCGCGGGCTCGCCGGCTTCGAGGAAGGCCACCATCTCGGGCGGCACGGCTTCGAGGGCAAGTTCACTCGAGCGGCGCGCGCCGCGCTCCTCCAGCAGCGTGCGATAGGCCGCGTTGAGATCGATCACGAGGCCGTCGACAATGGCGCCGAGGCGATGGCGGTTGGGTTCATTCTCGAAGGTGACCAGACGCATCGGTGACGTTTCCTCCTTGCGGGGTTCCGCATCGGCGTTCGCCCGCCGAAACGTAGTATAGTGCGAAGCGGGGCGTAGACCCCAAACGCGCCGGGTGGCTGGGAAAACGGGTTGCATTTATCCGCGTGGCCATTAACCTTTGATGAGCAGATGATGCGAAGAATTGGGCCAAAAAAACTCGTTGTGGGAGCGGTGATCGCGGCGATCGCGATCGTGGCCGCGCTGCCGATTTTGCGGCCGCGCTGCACCGAGCTCCGGGGCGCCCAGATGCTGACGGTTTCGCTGGCGCGGCTCGTGAGCGGCGAGGCGCGCCTGTTCTGTTACCGCGACCGGGCCGGCGAGCGCCTGCGCTTTCTGCTCGCGCGTGGCAACGACGGCAAGGTTCGCGCGGTCTTCGACGCCTGCCGCCAGTGTTACAAGTTCCACCAGGGCTATGAAGTCGCCCACGGCATGCTGATTTGCCGGCTCTGCGGCAACCGCTATCCAATCGATCACATGATGAAGGGCGAAGCCTCGTGCGTTCCCGTCAGCCTGCCTCATCACGAGGACGCCGCTAAAGTTGAGATCAAAGTTTCCGACCTCAAATCGGGAGCGGCGCTGTTTTGAGCCGGCTACGAGATTGAGGTGTTCCGACCGCGCCTGCGTGGTCATCGTGGCACTCGCCGTGCTGCTGGGCGGGATGCCGCTTGCGCTCGGAATAGTGGTGCATAGTTCCGAGGCGAAGTTCACGCTGGACATCTGTCATCCGGTGCAAAGTTTCAACCATTCACCGGTGCCGGTAGTGGCGATCATTCCCGGTTCTCCAGCCGTCGCGCGGTTCCTGCCCGAATGCGGGCGTTACCGGGTCGCGGCCCAAGAGCTGCGTGAGAGCGCGGCCGACGCTCCCGACCCGCCGCCCCCCAAAGCGCACGCTTAATCGCGCGAATTGTGCCTTCATGTTTGCGGATGCGGCGGCGCGCTGCGCCACGCGATGCTCGCGCGCGCGCCGCGCGGGCTCCACGGACGGCGGCAATGCGAATGGATCTTGGAGATGACTATGAGACGCCTATGCGCGCTCGCGCTGATATTGGCTATTGCGATACCCGCCAAGGTTTTCGCACACGGAGTAGTGGGGGACTACATCTTCCTCGAACCGTTGATTGCTGAAGACCCAACACCTGCCAACGAGTTCGATATCGCAGTGCCATCGTGGAGCAAAACCAGCGACGGCAACAGTTTCTCACTCGGATACGGTTTGGAAAAAGTGCTTTATCTGGATGAGGACTACGTGCCGAGATTTAGCGTAGGCGTCGAGGACGCCTGGCATTACCAGTGGCCCAAGCACGCACCCGACCAGCACGGCTTCGACAACCTCGAGATGTTTGCCAAGTGGGCGTTCTTCGTTTCGCCCAAGCACGAGTTCCTGCTCTCGGCCGCGGCGCTCTTAAGCCTTCCGACCGGTGACACCAGCGTGGAGGAGCAGAGCCATACGAGCCTGGGGCCGCTGTTTCTGTGGGAGAAGGGCATGGGCGATCTACCCAATTGGCCGGTGCTCAAATACCTGCGGCCGTTCGGATTCCAGGGCGACTTCGGCTACCTGCCGGCGCTGGGCGGCCATACGAGCCATTCGATGTTCGCCGATCAGGTGGTCGAGTATTCGCTGCCATACCTGAGCAACGCGGTCCGGGACATCGGCTTGAAACAGCCATTTCGGAATCTCTTCTTTTTCACTGAATTCAATTACTCACAGCTCGTCACAGGGCCGTCACAGGAGACCTTTCCAAGCATCGTGGCGACACCCGGCATCGCCTATGTCGGTTACCATTTCGAACTGAGTGTCGGCACGCAACTCGCGCTTAACCGGGCTTCCGTGCCGGACACTCACGCCGTGGCAATCGGGCTCCTCGATATCTTCTACGATTCGATATTCACCGACGTGGGCAATTGGACCATCAATAAAGGGTTTCCCGAATGAAGACCTTCAAACTGTTGATATTCGGCGCTCCCTTGTTGTGGGCTGCGATTGTAGTTGGCATTCCTATCGCCTCGGCACATTCATTTCCCCAGCAGGAAACTCCATCAGCTGGCGAGCGGCTTTCCGCGCCTCCATCCGAAGTCACGATCAAATTCGACGCGCCCATAGAGAAAGTGTTTGCCAAGCTGGAAGTGCTGGGCGCGAACGGCAAGCCCGAAACGATAGGTTCACCCGAGGTCGACTCCAGCGCCCTGATGCTGTCGGTGAAGGTCGCCGCTTTGAAGCCGGGTGACTATACGGTGAAGTGGGGCGTCGTCTGCATCGACTCGCATCATACCGAAGGTTCTTATGTCTTTACGGTCGCGGGAGGCGGCTGATGACCCAGATCGGGGAGCGGGCTCTCGTCGCGTGGCCCTTGCTGGTGGCGGAAACACTGATCTTCGGCACGGCCGCGTTTGCGTTGCTGTTGGCGCCGGATACGCAGTCGGAGGAGATGGCTAACGCGCTGACGCCGCTATGGCGCGGATTGGCGCTGCTGGCAGTGGTGTTCTCGCCGCTCGCGTTGCTGGTGGGCACCGCGAATATGGGCGACCTCTCGGTGCGCGCCGCGATTCCGTTTGTTCCGCAAGTGATTCGTGAGACGCACTTTGGACATATATGGATGTGGAGCTTTCCATTGACGTTGGCGCTGCTGGTGGTTGCGTGGACCTCCGGTCGAGGACCATTGAGAACAGCCATACTGGGCGTGGTGGCGTGCGCGCTGCTGTTGCTCGGCAGCTTTTCCAGTCATGCGATCGACCGGGGAAGGATCGCGGTCATTGTCTACTTCACCCATGAAGTTGCGGCGGCCCTCTGGATCGGAGCGATTCTCGGACTGTGGTTTGGCGCGGTGCGCGGCAAGCTTGGATCCGGTTGGATACTGCAAACCGCACCGCGAGTCTCGGGCGTGGCCGGATGGACTGTCACGATCCTGATTTTGAGCGGGCTTTACACGGCCTACTATTCGCTTGGCGCCGACCCACATCGCCTTATCGACGCGGCATACGGTCGGACGCTGGTGGATAAAGTATGCGCCGCGATGCTGGTGCTGCTTATCGGCGCTTACAACCGCTACTGGCTGATGCCCACAGTCTCTGAAGCATCGGCACAACAGAGCCTGCTGCGAAACGTGGGCGTCGAATCGATCCTGTTGATTGGAGTTTTGGGATTGGCGGCGCTGCTCGCCAACACCCCGCCGGTGCATTGACGAAAAGGTCGCACGGCCGGCCTCTGCGGCACGCGGCCTCCACACTGACGGCCTTATTTCGCATCGTGAGCGATACGTGCTTGCGATTATTCCGCTTGCGGCAAGCCAAGCAGGTTCGCCTTCCGTGTACTCTGTCTCAGTGTCGCGGCGACCGATCTTCGCTCGCTTGTCTATCCGTCAGCCTATAAAGATGGAGCTTACGGCTTTCTGCGCGATTTGACGTTATTGCAGCAGATGCATCTACTATTTAGACAAGCCTTTGCCTCGGGCCATTTCGTACCCTATGGTCAGTGCCTGCTTTGGGATCCGCTGCTGTTGTGGGTTAACGTAGTATCGGATTCGATAGTCTCCGTCGCTTATTACTTAATTCCGCTATTGTTGATCTACTTCATCAGCAAGCGGCGCGATCTGCCGTTTCGTTCGACGTTCTGGATGTTCGGCGTACTGATTATCGCCGGCGGCACGTCTCACGCACTCGATGTAGTGACGATGTGGTATCCGGCATACTGGGCGGCGGGCGCGGTCAAAGCCGTAACCGCGATTGCTTCGCTGGCCTGCGCCGTCGCGCTGATACGGTTGGTGCCAAAAGCGCTCGCCGTCCCAAACCAGCCGTGGCTGAAGAATGCGAACCGCGAACTGGAGCGGGAAGTCGTCGAACGCAAGCGCGCGGAGACCCGGTTCCGCGGGTTGCTGGAGTCGGCCCCTGACTCGATCGTGATCGTGGATGCGAAGGGCGACATAGTGCTGGTGAACGGGCAGACCGAACAACTGTTTGGTTACCAACGCGAGGAGATGATCGGGAAGCCGGTCGAGCTTCTGTTGCCGGAGCGCTTTCGCGAAGGCCACGTGGGCCAGCGTCAGAGTTACTTCAAGGAGCCGCGCGCGCGTGCAATTGGGAGTGGCTTGGAGTTGTTCGGCCGCCGCAGGAACGGCAGCGAGTTCCCGATAGAAGTAAGTCTGAGCCCGCTAGTCACTGACGAGGGTGTACTCATTTCTGGCGCCATCCGCGACATCTCGGATCGCAAACGGTTCCAGGCCGAGTTGGCGCGGGCACGCGACGAGGCCATGGAAGGATCAAGGCTCAAGTCGGCCTTCGTGGCCAACATGACGCACGAGTTGCGCACACCGCTCAACGGCATAATCGGCTTCAGCCAATTGCTCTATGCCGGACATATCGATCCGGCCTCGCCTGAATACAAACGGAGCCTCGGCGATATCCTCTTCAGCGCGCGCCATTTGTTGAGTCTCGTCAACGACGTGCTCGACCTTGCCAAGGTCGAATCGGGAAAGATGGAATTCACGTCCGAGCCGGTTAACCCGGCGCGGCTGGTCGAGGAGGTCCGCGGCGTTTTGCGTGGCGTGGCCGCACAAAAGGACATCCAGATCGAGGCCGAAGTCGCACCGGGGCTGGGCCAAGTTGTGCTCGACTCCGCCAAGTTGCGGCAAGTTCTTTACAATTACGTTTCGAATGCGATTAAGTTCAGCGGCAATGGTACGCGGGTCACGATCCGGGCGCGCCCCGAGGGCAACGACTGGTTTCGCCTCGAGGTCGAGGATAATGGCCAGGGCATCCGCGCTGAGGATTTGAACAAGCTCTTCACCGAGTTCCACCAGCTCGGTTCCTCTTCCAGCAGCAAACCGCATCAGGGTACCGGTCTCGGCTTGGCGCTAACGCGACGGCTTGTCGAAGCCCAGGGCGGCAGTATCGGCGTCACCAGCGAGCCCGGCAAGGGAAGCACTTTCTGGGCGATATTGCCCCGCTGCTACTCGATGCGCAACGGTCACGACGCGATACATCCCTGAGTCAAATAGCCGGCGCGTACGCGTTCGCAGGGCGCATCGATGGCCGGCGGCTGTTTCAGGCGCATGGCTGGCGCCATTGAATGCTGACGCTTTCCCGAGTCTACTTGTGCCGAGGCCATCGGCCGGGAGAAGCGCGGATGTATATACCCAAGACTTTCGAGGTGACGGATGTCTCGGTACTCCACGAGTTCATCGAGACCTACAGCTTCGGAACACTCGTCACGGTCGGCGGCGAACAGGCGATCGCGACCCGTGTTCCGCTGATTCTCGACCGGGCAAGCGGCCGACACGGGACACTGCTCGGTCATGTCGCGCGCGCCAATCCGCAATGGCGCTCCTTTGACGGCAATCGGCAATGCCTGGCGATGTTTGACGGACCGCATGCCTACGTCTCGCCAACCTGGTACGCGACATCACCCGCGGTTCCGACCTGGAACTACGCGAGTGTGCACGTGTACGGGACTCCCCGCCCGATTCATGAAGCGGAGCAGCTTGCCGCGCTGGTCGACAGATTGGTGGGCATCTATGAAGCGGAGATGCCGCGGCCGTGGTCGGGCGAACTGCCCGCCAGCTTCAAGGCGGGAATGCTCAAGGCCATCGTCGGATTCGCGATCGAGATCGATCGAATCGAAGGCAAGTTCAAACTAGGACAGAATCGGCCCGTAGAGGATCAAATCGGCACGGTTGCTCAACTCGAAAGCAGTTCCGATCCGGCGGCTCGCGCACTGGCTGAACTCACGCGCAAGCACCTTCGCCTTGACACGGCGGACGGGGCGCCGCCGGCGGCAATGGACCCGGTCAAGTGACGCGCCCGGTTGCGGGCGCGATTTGCATGTTTAGATGACGCCCTCGGCGCGCAGTTGTTCCAGCTCCGCGTCACCACAGCCCATTACTTCGCGCAATATGTCGGCGGTATGCTCGCCGAGCAGCGGCGACGAGGTTATCTCGACCGGGCTCTCGGACAGTACCAGCGGGCAACCTACGGTCTTGAAGGTGCCGCGCTGCGGATGCTCGACGCTGGCGATTATCCGGCGCCTGGCGAGCGCGGAATCTTCGATCAGATCCTTCATCGAAAGGATCGGCCCGCACGGGACGTCGGCCTCCATCAACATTCGCATCACTTCGTGCTTGGTGTGGCGCATCGTCCACTGCTCGATCACGCCGAAGACTTCGTCGAGGTGCTTGATGCGGGCCTCAGGCGTGGCGTAGGCCGGATCATCGGCGAGTTCCGGACGGCCGGCGACGCGCGCGAGCGCCGGCCAGACCGGCGGCTGGATGATCACGTAGCAATAGTCATTCGCACCGCCCGGGGCGCAACGCAGCGCGGCGCCCGGCTGGCCGCCGCCCGAGGCATTGCCCGAGCGCGGCACCTCGTCGCCGAAGCTGCGGTTGGGATACTCCGTCAGCGGTCCATGCTTGAGGCGCTGCTGGTCGCGAAGCTTTACCCGGCACAAGTTGAGCACCGAGTCCTGCATCGCGACCTCGACGCGTTGGCCGCGCCCGGTGCTGGTGCGCTGATAGAGCGCGGCCAGAATCGCCGCTGCCATATGCATTCCGGTGCCCGAGTCGCCGATTTGCGCGCCGGTGCTGGTCGGCGGCCCGTCCGCCAATCCGGTGGTGCTCATCGAACCACCCATCGCCTGCGCGATTGTCTCGTAAGCTTTGCAGTCCTCCCACGGCCCGGCGCCGAAGCCCTTGATCGAAGCGAAGATGATGCGCGGATTGAGCTCTCGGAGGTGCTCCCAGGTGAAGCCTTCGCGGTCGAGCGCGCCGGGGCCGAAGTTTTCCGCCAGCACGTCGGCGCGTTTAATCAGTTCGTCCAGGATACGTTTGCCCTGGGCCGACTTGATATTCAGTGTGATACTGCGTTTGTTGCAATTGAGCATCGTGAAGTAGAGGCTGTCGACGCCCGGCACGTCGCGAAGCTGCGAGCGTGTAATATCGCCGCGGCCGGGCAGTTCGACCTTGATCACGTCGGCGCCGAGCCACGCCAGTATTTGCGTGCAACTCGGGCCAGACTGCACGTGCGTCATATCCAGAATCCGCACGCCCGAAAGCGCCTTGTCCATCTAGTCCCTCACTACTTGTACATCGTCTGGTTCATCGTCCCGGGCGCGTAGACCTCAGGGTCGATCCACACGTTGATGAGCGCGCATTTGCCGGATTCGCGCGCGCGCCTAAGCGCCGGCCCGAGATCTTTGGCTTCGCGAACCGCTTCGCCGTAGCCGCCGAGCATCTTGGCGAACTGCTCGAAGTGCACGTCACCGAGATAATTCCCGACCTCGCCGCGCGCCTTGCCGTATTTCGCGGTCTGCCCGTAGCGAATTTGGTTCATGTGCGAATTGTTGCCGATCACTCCGATAAAGGGGAGCCCGTAGCGCACGCAGGTCTCGAAGTCCCATCCCGTCAAGCCGAATGCGCCGTCACCGAACAGGCATACGACTTCCTTTTCCGGCCGCGCGAGCTTCGCCGCCATCGCGAACGGCGTGCCGACGCCCAAGGTGCCCAGCGGCCCGGGATCCATCCAGTGGCCCGGCGCTTTGGGCTGAATCACGCCGCCCGAGAAGGTGACCACGTCGCCGCCGTCGCCGATGAAGATCGAGTTTTCGGTCAGGAACTGGTTGATCTCGTGCGCCAGGCGCAGCGGATGAATCGGATTTGCGTCCGAGAGCAGTCGCGGACGCTGCGCCTCGACACTTTTATTTTCCTGCTCGCGCAGCTCGCTGAGCCACGCGTCGCGCCGCCGCGCGCCATTGTCGACGCGGCCGCTCGCAGCCTGAGTCGCCGCGGACAGGATTGCGCCGGCGTCGCCGACGAGGCCCAGCGAGATGTCGCGGTTCTTGCCCACCGTGCGGTAGTCGAGATCGACCTGCACCACGGTGGCGTCGGCGCGCAGCCTGCGCCCATAACCCATCCGAAAGTCGAACGGCGTGCCGACGATCACGATGGTGTCGGCCTTCTCGAAAGCGTAGCCGCGGGTTTGATGAAAATGATGCGGGTCGCCGGGAGCGAAAGTGCCGCGCGCCGCGCCATTCATGTATGCCGGGATATTGAGTTGACGGCAGAACTCGATCGCCGCGGCGCCCGCCCGGCAACTCCAGACCTGGGTACCCAGCAGCACGCAGGGGCGCGACGATTTCACCAGGATATCGGCAAGCCGCTCGACCTCGCGCGGATCGCCGGCACTCTTGGTCGACGCGCGGTAATGATTGGCGGCCGGGATGCGCGCCTTGGCGAGATCAACGCGCGCATCCAGCACGTCGCGCGGGATCTCCAGGAACGACGGTCCGGGCGCGCCGTTGTAGCACTCGCGAAACGCCATGCTCACCATGTCGGCGACCCGTTCCGTGCTTGGCACCGTCGCTGCGAACTTGGTAATCGGCCGCATCATGTCGACGTGCGGCAAATCCTGCAGCGATCCCATCCGATGCTGCGCGAGCGGGCCCTGGCCGCCGATCAGCAGCATCGCGCTCTCGGCGCGAAACGCATTGGCGACGCCGGTCATTGCGTCGGTCGTGCCCGGTCCCGCCGTGACCACGGCGCATCCGGTCTTGCCGGTGACTCGCCAGTAACCGTCGGCGGCATGGGCCGCGACTTGCTCGTGGCGCACGTCGATGATCTTGATGCCTTCGTTAAGGCAGCCGTCGTAGATGTCGATGATATGGCCGCCGCACAGTGTGAAGATGGCCTCGACGCCCTCGTTTTTGAGCGCCTTGGCAACCAGGTTGCCGCCGGAAATTTTCTGCTCCGCGTCAGTACCCACGCGTTGCGCCGCGCCGGCGGAGGAGCCTTCGGAGAATCCTTTGGAAGGTCTGTTAGCAGCGCCGGCCATATTCATTCTCCTGCACGGGCATTTTCATTTCATCACTTTCCACTATAGAACGGAGCGGAGTTTCAATCGCACGCAACCGCACGCGGAGCGCGCCCATTGGTACGCGCATTCGTCCGATTGATATACCGTCTCACGCCGAGCGCGGCAAATCGGCGGAGCGCCGCGCCCGCGCGCCCCTTGACGACGGTGCTCTCAGCCGCACGGGTCCGGATCTCCCGCCCGCCTGGCCGTGATTCGTGGATCGGCGGCGAGCTTAGCGACGGCGAAAATGGTCCGCGATCACCATGGCCACGCAGCAGGTGATCCGCTTGCCGGTCGGTAGGTGGAGAAATTCGTTGGGCCCGTGCGCATTCGCATGCGGGCCCAGCACTCCGGTGACTAGGAATTGCGCTTCGGGAAAGCGCTCGCCCAGCATGTTGGTGAACGGAATAGTGCCGCCTTCGCCCATGTATGCGGCCGGCTTGCCATAATAAATTTGCGACGCTTCCTCCAGCGATTGTTCGAGCCACGGCGCCAGCGCCGGCGCATCCCATCCGCTGGCCGCCCAGTTGCCCTCGAAGCTCACGCGCGCGCCGTCGGGCGGGTTCTGTTCCATCAGGCTTTGCAGCTTGAGCGTCGCGGCCTGGCCGTCGCAGGTCGGCGGGAGCCGCAGCGAAAGCTTCACCGCGGTCATCGGACGCATTACGTTGCCCGCGCTTGCCAGCGGCGGCAGGCCGTCGGCGCCGATGATCGAAAGCGCGGGGCGCCAGGTGCGATTCAGGATCAGCTCGGCCGGGTCCGTGCTGAGCGGACGCGTGCCTTGCGTTAACGGAAACTTAGTATAGAGACTCTCGCCGAGCGCGGCGCCGGCTGCGATGGCCTGTTGTCGGCGCGCTTCGGGAATCTGAACGTGAAACTCCGCCGGCAACACCCTGCCCGTCGCCTCGTCCTCCAGCCGGCTCAGCAGCTGGCGCACGATGCGGAAGCTGTCAGGAACGACGCCGCCGGCGTCACCTGAATGAACGCCCTCGGTGAGCACCTCGACCTTGAGCGTCCCGCCCGCCAGCCCGCGCAGCGAGGTCGTGCACCATAGCTGTTCGTAGCTGGCGCAACCGGAATCCAGCGCGATCACCAGGCTCGGTTTGCCGATGCGCTCGCCAAGGTGATCGATGTAGAACGGCAGGTCGAAGCTGCCGCTCTCTTCGCAAGCCTCGATCAAGATCACGCAGCGCGCATGCGGGATCGACTGGGCCTCGAGCGCGCCGATCGCCGCCAGGCACGCGAACATCGCATAACCGTCGTCCGCCGCGCCGCGTCCATATAGGCGTTCACCTTTTACCACCGGCTGCCACGGTCCCAAGTCCGAGTTCCATCCGGTCATCTCCGGCTGCTTGTCCATATGACCGTAAAGTAGTACGCACTCGCGCGAGTCCCCCGGAATATCGATGAACAAAAGCGGGGTGCGGCCCTCAAGCCGCATCACTTCCAGCGCGAGGCCCTTGATCGGCTGGCGCCTTGCCCATTCGGAGAAGCGCGCGACCACCTGCTCCATGTACCCATGGGCGCGCCATTCGGGGTCGAAAGCCGGCGACTTGTTGGGGATGCGAATGTATTCGGTCAGCTCAGGCAGGATCGATTGATCCCACAGCCGCTCGACATGGGTCTGGATGACCGCTTTATCCATGGAAAATAAGCCTACTCATAAGGGCGTCTCGGCAAAAGTGCGCTCGTGGGTTGACATCGCAGAATTCTGTCGATAACCTCCGAGACATTAATCGAGTGAATCAATTGATTAAAAGGTATTGTACCTCGAAAATTATCAAACAGCACTTGATTTACCCTCGGTTTAAGAGCTGCGCCTGGATGCGATTCTAGTCTGCCAAGATGGCGTCTTTTTTGGACCATTAATCAAGTAATTCAATCGATTGATTCAAATAATGAACATCGGTCAGGGAGAGAACGACGTAAATGGTATCATCGGCTTCAGCATCAGCCTCGGGGCAGCATCGCGAGAAACGATTCGAACCGCCACGCGCGCGCCGCGCACAGTCTAGAGCGGCACTCTATCTGGTTTTGTGCTGCCTGCTTGCCGCCCCGGCAGCGTTGCTCGATGCGCCGTGCAGTTTCGCCGCCGCCGACACCACGACACCGGACATCTCGCAGTACACGGTCACTACAGTCGTCGATTGGCTGCACAAATATGCGAACGCGACGCCCGATTTCAAACCCGGCGACGTCTTGACCTCGAAGGATCTCGAGCGTCTGCGGCCATTCATGGTTCCGGGCTACCTGGAGCAGCTCAATTTCCCGGAGGCCCGGGTCAAGGTCGTTGCCACCAGGAGCCATCTGCCGCGCCAGGATTTCCAGGATTGCACCGAGAAGTATCAGAGTCAGGTGGTCCTCAAAAAAGACGGCTCCATCGCCAACTACAATTGTGGGCAGCCGTTTCCCGACGATGCGCTGATCGCCGACAACCCGGACTCGGGAGTCAAGGCGGCGTGGAACTTTGAATACCGATGGCAGAACGCCGGTCACGGCGCGCTCAACTGGTTGCTCTCGATCGTGCGGCTTCCGGGCAATCACGATGGCGACAAGATAACTCTGCCGACGCCGCTGTCGATCTGGACCATACCGCATACTACTGCACTGCCGACCGATGCGACGGCGCAGTACGGCGGCGGTGGAGCTATTCAACGGACGATGGGATGTGTCTATTGGAGGTTCTATCTTTCGCATCTCGCCCCTTACGCGAGCACCGGTGGATTGCTGCCCGGGGCTCAGGACGCGAAGGATTTCGAATTCAAGGAATTCACCGGCTTCTATACTCCTTTCGACATTCGCGGCACTGCCTTTATCGTATGGCGCTACAACGATCCGTTTCGCGCTGACGACTCCTGGGCCTACCTGCCGGTGATCCGGCGCGTGCGGCGAGTGACGGCGGAAATCAAGTCCGACTCGCTACTCGGGACGGACCATACGATTGCGGACTTTTACGGTTTCGCCGACCGGGTAGTCAACTGGAACTGGAAATTCCTGGGATGGAAGACGGCGCTAGCGATCCATGACATGCAGCATCCCGACACCCAACTCTACGGACCGACCGGCTTGATGGTCGACGATGTGTGGTCGTTGCGCAAGTACGCGGTGGTTCTGCGGACGCCCAAGGATCCACGCAATCCATACAGTGCCGTGATCAATTTCTGGGATTCGGAAAACTGGGATTCGTGGTGGGCGCTGGCCTTCGATCGCAAGGGCCATTTATGGAAGGTATGGCAGTGGCCCAAACGCTGGTCGGAAGATTACACGGGCGGCCCGTACGCCGAGTGGAACGTGGGCGTGAAGGCGACCTCCAATCCCGGACCGATCGTGATCGACGTGCAGAATTCGCGCGGCACGATAATTAAAAACTGGGGCCGGGGCTATCCGATTCCGTCTCCGGAGTATATCAAGTCGATTATGGAGCCGACCTCGCTCGAGGACATACATCGTTAGAGACGCGCCCTGTAAATCGCGCGCGAAATCGTCAACTCGGGCAGGACGCCGGCCTCGCGCCGGCGTCCTGCCTCGCGCGGCGTTCGACGGAATCGACAACCGGCTAATGGACCGCTGACGCGCCGTCTGCTTTGCCAGTCGGAACCCAGGTCACCTGCCCCTGTGTTCTGACGCCCACGTAGACCGTGTCGGCGCATCGGAACATTAGAATGCTGGGGTTCTTCATGCCCCACGCGACATACGGCACGGCGAAGCGAGTGGTGGCGGTGAACCGGTCGCCGCTCGGCTGCACCATCATGTTGAGCGTGATTTCATGCGGGTTGCCGTGGAGCGTCAGGATGCCGCGAATCGTCGCCGGAAATTCGCCGCTCGCGCTACGTTGGCCTGCGGCCTGTTGTGGCGTGAAAGTGATTTCCGGATAGCGGTCCACTTCCAGAATACTGTCCTTCATTTCGCTGTCGCGCATATGGCTGCCGCTATTGCCGCTGATGGCTGAGACAACCACGCTGCCGTCGGCTCTGCCGGTCGCAGGATCGATTCGGATCGTGCCCCGCGCGAGTTGGAACGTTCCATGGGTTACGTGCGGCCAGCCCTGGAGTGTGTAATCAATGCGAGTATTTGCCGGATTCAACTCCAGCACGGCCTGTCGTGCGCTCGCCGGAGTAGCTAATCCCTTCGAATATATAGTTAATAATATCGCCAGCGTCAGTCCGAACCTGGCGCAGTATCTACGGATATCCACCATAGTCACCTACGGATAATCGCGGCCGACGGGTTGACCGTCAGCAGCCGCCAGGCAAAGCCGGCGAAGTCCAGAGAGGCGGCCGCCGGCGCGCTCGCAGAGCCGTGCGGCGAGTTCTCCGGCCAGATCCGAAACATGGCTCTGGAGCATCGCGGGTCCGTTGCGGTCGAGCTCTTCCTTGAGCGCGTCGATCACCCGGGGATGGTTGTGGCCGACGTTGTGCACGCAATAACCGGAAGTGAAATCCAGAATCCGCCGTCCGTCGATGGTATTAAGTTCGGCGCCAACGCAGCGCGCATACTCGACGTTCATCTGCAGCACATCGAGCAGCCGCACCCATTGCGGATTCACGTATTTTTCGTAGAGCGTTTCGCGATCCACGGTGCGCTTTGCTTGCAACATCTTTTCCTCCGCGCAAATCGCGTTACGAATCTGAGCCGACAAGGTTAGCATCGCGCGGCGATGTCGAGGGGCGCCGCCGACTGGAAATGAAATGCAGAATCAAAATCCTTTAGAGGTGTGGAAGTGTGGAAGAAAAGCAATCGTGGTTTACTCCGCGCTCGTCCGAAGGACATCGACCAAGGCTTACTCAGTACTGGTTTAGGAATTGATTGTAAAGTGACTCGGAGAAAATTGTTACTCAGTGCGTCGCGAAGTGAGAGCCATAATCAATATCAACTTCTCTCACTTATGATTGCGGGATGATATTTCGGGCGAACGCATCAATTCCCGCTTTACGATGTAAAGTCGCATCGCAGCGTAGATTCGACGAAGCACGCCGAGCGCTCGCGATGATTTAGAAATATCGAGAAGGATTCACAAAAGACAGCCGCATGCGTGACGGAATGTTCAACGACAAGCGGGAATCAACACGGTTAGGCGTGGGCGGGTCTTGGCCGAGCAGGTCCGGCCGCGCGCGGTATCGGGTTAGCTTCCTTCTCTAACGCGCCGGCGCTCCCGCGCGTTCGATTCTCTCGATCGTCACGTTCCCGTCTTCGTTCACGGTCGAACCGCGTGAGCTCGATCTCAGCGCCTCGAATTTCGCCGCGAACTCCGCGTCCCCGAGCGTGAAACGCAACGGCCGATCGACCGTCGAGTAATGGAACCTCTGGCCCTGGTAAACATTGGTCAGCGTCGCGGCGAGCACGCCGCTGGCCGCCTGTTGCCCCTGGCATTGGAGATTCGCGACTACATCGTTGCTATCGCAGTGGAGTGCGGGCGCGGCGAGCGTCACCTGGCGGATAGCGAGGTCCTCGCCCGCGCAGTGGACCGCGGCATTGTAGCTGATATTTCCTAGACCGATCTGTCCCGTGACCGTCATCGTGTTGTCGCCGCCCGAGGCGCTGAGATTTCTGGCCACCAGGCTCTGGGTCATGCCCTGGAGCTGAAACGGGATCTCAAATGAGGGCGCGTATAGCCTGAGCAGACCGTTGATGAATCCGTATTGCGCGTCGGCCACGGCGTTGGCGCGTGCAGGCGTGTCGGCCATCTCAGCGTCGAGCACGGGGTCGCCCTTCAGGTACGGCGCGGGGTTGCTGACGCGGCCAGCGGGGAAGAGGGCCACGACGATCGACGATTCCAAAAACCCGATCGCGACGTCGAACCGATTCTCCTGGCCGGGCGGCGGCAGGATGTGCAGGTTCGAGGTCGGGAAGCTTTCGAACTGCCCCAGCTTCTTGAGCGAGGGCACCTGACTTCCGCGCTTGCCCGCGGCGGCCGCGTCTGTGACCGCGAAACGTAACCTCCACGGCGTCCAGGTGACATGCGTCTTGATAACCTCGACCCAGTCCGTGGCGCCGGTCGAATGCGCAAGTCGTTGGGCGATCTCGGACAGCGGAGCCTGGCAATCGGCCGTCGAGAGCACATTAGATCCTGGCGCCGCGCCGTCAGGCAATCCTGGCGCCGCGCCGTCAGGATAGCCGGCACCCAGCGCCCACGCGCCTCCCTGCCCATCGCTGCCGCAATAGACCAAGCCGGCGATTTTGATCTTCGTAGCGCGGGGGCCGATACGGCCGGCCGCAAGCTCGACCGTCATCGGAACCAGTTGCCGCACAACACTGGGGATGAGCTCGGGCATTAGTACGAGGCGCGCGAGCGGCCTTTCATCCGCGCGTGCCCACACGCCGCCGAGCCCGCATACCCCGTATAGGATGATTGACCCACAAGCACTCGCCAGGAGCCGTCGCATGCGATTCATCTGCAACCCCACATCCCCGTCCATCGCCCTCGGCAAGTTATGGCTCCGGCGGCCTGCCCTTCGTCGAAAGTTGGATAGTTCCAGCCTGTCACAAGCGGCCGGCGAGAGACAGCCACTGCAAGACAGCCACCGGGAGACAACACGATGACGACATCGCTGATGCATCAGCGGCGTCGGCTGTCGTATGCTTGGGCTGCGGAGCACCGGTGTTCTTCGGGCGGCATTTGACCAGATGAGAAGGGGCGGTCACTGTGGATGAGGTTTCGCAGGCGATGACGACCACGCATAGGCGCGGAGTTCTGGTGGCGGTTGCGAATCCCGAAGGGGTAGCGCCGCTCATGGCGATCGCGCTAGCGGCCAGCGATCCTAACGACGAACCGCCTCCGCGCGTGCTTGCACTGATACGGCAGCGAGTTGCCGCGGCAGGTACCGAAGCGCCCGGTGCAAGGCCGCAAACGGTGGCGCCGCCGCCCGCCTTGACCGCGGCGATCGAGTACGCCCGGGCGCGCGGTGTGACCATCGACGCACAGGCGACACACTCCAATGACCTGGCGCTGGATATCATCACCACCGCCCGCTCGGCTGAGGTGGCGTGGATTCTCCTGGGCTACCATCGCGCGGCATCGGGCGGCGACACGCTGGGCGGGGTGGTGCGCGAAGTGTTCGTCAAGGCAAAAGAACTGCCCATCAACGTCGGCGCTTTCATCCAGGGGACCGATCGTCCATTCGAGCGCGTGTTCGCGGCGATCGATACGGGACCGGATGGCCGCGCGGCGCTCGAGCTCGGCGCGCGCATCGCGCGCAACGACCGATCCAGGCTGCGCGCTCTCCTGATATCCCACGACGAGCTGGCGATCAGCGCCACTCAGCCCGACGCGGCCCTGGTCGATATGATCCGCGACGCGCGGGCGCGCATGGGGCGCCTTTTTCACACCGACGTGCTCTCCCAGCGCACCCGTCAGCAATTGTTCCGCCAGAGTCCCGGGCGGCTGCTGATCGTGGGAAAGAGGTTCGCCGACGAGATCGGATTGCCGCTGGACGAAGCTCCGGATGGCGACCGCTGCGTGATCGTCGTGCAGGGCGCTCATTGAATTTTCGCGCCTGGTGTCTTACAGATCGAAAATCAGCCGATGCCCGCTTAGTACAAGTAAGGCTGCTCGATGGCGTACCCGTGTCTGTCGATATGCGACTCTGTCACGGAGGCATCCGAAAATGTTGGACCTACTAATTCGCGGCGGTGAGGTCGTTACTCCCCAGGGCGTCGGCAAGTGGAGCGTCGGCGTGCAGGGCGAAAAGATCGCCTTCATCGGAACCGATGAGCAGGCACCCCAGGCGGGTCGAACAATCGACGCCAGTGGCAAAATAGTGGTGCCGGGAGGGATCGAACCTCACGCCCATCTCGATATCTACGATCTTACCAATCCCGATGCCGGCGTGAGCACGCTCGGCCCCGAGGAAGACACTCGCGGCATGGCCTTCGGGGGCACGACTACGCACCTGGACTTCTGCTTCATCGAGCCGGGGATGGATATTACCCAGGGGATCGAGACGCGGTCGGCGCGATGGAAAGGGCAATCATATGTCGATTACTCTTTCCATGTCGGCCTGATGGGCGCGCTTCCGATCAGCGTATTCGACCAGATCGGCGATGTAATCAAGCAGGGGTTCCCAAGTTTCAAAATTTTTACCACGGACGTGATGCCGCCGCATCCCAAGCGTGTCAGGCTGCGGCTCGACATGGGGCGCGTCCAGCTCGCGATGGAGAAGGTCGCGAAAAACGACGGAATCATGGTCGTGCACGCCGAGGACGACGACCTGGTCCAGTTCAATTACGAAAAATTCGCCGCCGAGGGCAGGACCGAAGGATGGAACATGAACCTGGTCCATACCAAACTCTCCGAGGAGCTCGCCTTCGATCGAGTGATCCGATTGGCCCGCGCCAGCGGCGCCGGAGTGTATTTCGTACACACTTCGGCTCGGGAAGGCGTGGAGGCGGTGGCCGAGGCCAGGGGGCGCAACCTGCCGGTCTATTGTGAAACCCTGCATCACTATGCTTGCTTTTCGGCCGATGACTACAAGACGCCTCGCGGTTTCTGCTATCACACTTATCCTTCGTTGAAGGGACGCGACGACAATAAGGCGCTGTGGCACGGACTGGTTAATGATGCGGTGTCCACCACCGCGACCGACGAGTTCCCGACCTCGCTCAATCACAAGCTATCGGGCAAGCGCATCGACAACGTGACCGGCGGAAACCTCGGCGCCGAGGCGCGGATGGGAATCGTCTACACCGAAGGCGTGGTCAAGCGCGGGATGACTCTGCCTCGCTTCGCCGAGGTGACCTCGACCAACGCAGCGCGCATCCTTGGCCTCTATCCGCGCAAGGGAGTAATCGCCGCGGGCAGCGACGCCGACCTCGTGCTTATCGATCCGTCGATCAAGAAGAAGCTCACCCGCGAGGACTTTCACGTGAGTGACTACAGCCCCTGGGAGGGATGGCAGGTTGAAGGATGGCCGGTGACCACAATATTGCGCGGCAAGCCAATCGTCGAAAACGGTAAACTGCTGGCAAACCTGGGTTACGGGCAACTCATCGCGCGCAAGATGGATCCCGTGGTGCTGCGCCGCCCGGCCGCCTGAGAACGAGGATCCTGGCGACGGTTAACCTGGCAGAAAGGGTCGCGATCGTAACCGGCGGGGGACGCGGAATCGGCCGCGCAATCGCACTGGGGCTGGCGGCCGCCGGCGCGAACGTCGTCGTCACCGCGGCGCGCATTCCACAAGAGGCAAACGACGTTGCCCAACTCGCTCGCGATAAGCTGGGCCGCGATTGCCTGCTCGCCATCGCCGCCGACGTGACGTGCGAGGACAATTGCGCCCGCACGGTCGACGCCGCGATCGAGCGTTACGGCGCGGTTCATATTCTAGTCAACAACGCCGCGCGCGGCATGCGCTTCATCGACGAGCGATTCTTGGAGCGCCCGGCCAAATTCTGGCAGGCCACCTCCGGAGCATGGCAGATGATCGTCGAGACCAACATCAATGGACCGTTCCTGATGGCCCGCGCCGTCGTGCCGCATCTCCTTGCCCAGAGCTGGGGTCGCTTGATTAACATCTCGATCAACCATGAGACCATGGGGCGCGCCGGGTTCTCACCTTATGGACCGTCCAAGGCCGCGCTCGAAGCAGCGACGGCGGGATGGTCGCGCGAGCTCGACGGCACCGGCGTCACGGTCAACGCGCTCGCTCCCGGCGGCATCACCGACACCGCGATGGTGCCGGATGCTGCGCCGGAGCAGGTGCGGCGCGTGATGCTCGATCCGGCGATCATGGTCGCGCCCGTGCAGTGGTTGTGTTCGCGCGACGCCGACGCGATCAGCGGCCAGCGAATCGTGGCGAACAAATGGGATGCGTCTCTGCCTGCGAACGAAGCGGCACGCCGCGCGCTCGGACCACTGCCATGGACCTAAGCGGTCCGCGCGGCTCGATTCCGCTGCGCCGATGTGCCACTGATCCAGGGCTAGTTCTGCGTTAGTGCTGCGTCAGTTCTGTAGGTTGAGGGCTGGCGTAGGCGCGGCCGGCGAGGATCGCCTACCCGTGATCCAGCATTCACCGGTTGACCACCCTGAGAATACTTAGTCAAACGGATTTGGCCAAAGAAGCGGATTTGGTGAGAGGAGACAACGTGAAAGGTTCTTCACTTCGGCGCTGCATGCTCTCGTTGGTAGGCACCGCATTCGCGGTCTCCCATTTAGCGTGGAATGGCGCGGCGTATGCGGGGGTGACACCGGGATACAAACTGACCTCGACGATCAAAGTTGGCGGTGAAGGCCGCTGGGATTTCGCCACGCTCGATAGCGCGGGCAAATTTCTGTACGTGACGCGCACCACGCATACGATGGTCGTTGACGTCGCGACGGGCAATGCGGTGCATGATATCGGCGGGCAGAAAGAGTCTCACGGCGTGGCGTTGGTGCCGGCGGCCGGGCGCGGATTTATCAGCGACGGCAAACTCGGCGCGGTGATCGTTTTTGACCTTAAGAGCGGAGCGGCGTTAGGCAACGTGACTGCCGCTGATGACGCCGACCCGATCATTTACGATCCCGCGAGCAATCGGGTGCTGGTGTTTTGCGGCGACGCGCATCGGATGGTGGCGATCGCGCCCGACGTGGACCCCAAGAGCGGAAAGGCGACGGCAACGGTCGACCTGGGTGGCTCGCCAGAGTTCGCGGTGGCGGACGGCCTCGGCAAGGTGTTCGTGAATATCGCGGATAAGGATGAGGTTGCGGTCGTCGATACGAAACAGATGAAGGTGATCGCGCGCTGGCCGACCGGGCCGGGTAAACGGCCAACGGGGATGTCGATGGATCGCGCGTCGCGGCGGCTGTTCGTTGGCTGTCGAAACAAAAAGTTGGTGGTGATGAACGCCGACGACGGAAAGATCGTGGCGGATTTTCCGATCGGCGCGTTCGTCGACGCGACGGCGTTCAAAGATGGGCTGGTTTTCGCGAGTTGCGGCGACGGGACACTCACGATCGTGCGGGAAATGTCGGCGGACAAGTTCGAGCTTGCGGAGACGGTGAAGACTGAGCCGGGCGCGCGCACGATGGCCCTCGATGAGCATAGTGGCACCGTCTATCTGCCGACGGCGGACCTGATGACTTCATCGGCGGCGGGCGTTGGCGGTGCGCATCCGATCCCGGTCGCGGGAACCTTCAGGATTCTGGTGGTGACGCGGAGCGCGGCGGGAGAAAAGTGAAAGATGAGGGCGGTGCGAAATCAAGACCTCGAACGAATCCAAGCCAAGAGGACCTTGCCGTGCGCCGTCCGCTTATCCGACGCGTATGCTTGGTGGAGTCCGATTCTCCGAATAGCTATGATCCTCTCGCGAGGCCTGCGCTGTGGCCGACATGGGACTAGGCGGCGTCTGGGTCTGGTTGGAATGCAAAACTGCAAGGAAGCTCATGGAATTCGTCGATCTCTCCAATAGCCGCTCGTTCGCGCGCGGATTTCCTCACGACTTCTTCACGTGGCTGCGCCGAAACGAGCCGGTGTGGTGGCACGAACCGACTCAATTCACGCCCAACGGCGTGGGCTTCTGGGTCGTCAGCCGTTATGACGACGTGGTGGCGGTGTTCAAGGACGCGGAAACCTATTCTTCGGAACTGGGCGGGACACAGATCTACGACGGCAAGGGGATGGGTTATCAGTTGAATCAGACTGACGATCCCAAGCATCGCCGGCTGCGCGCCCTGGTGAACAAGGGCTTCACTCCCCGGATGATCGGGCTGTTGGAGGACGAGCTACGAACACGCACCAAACGCATCCTCGACGGCGTACCGTTGGCGGAGACTTTCAACTTCGTTCCACCCGTGGCGCGGGAGCTCCCGCTCCAGGCAATCTGTAGTGTGCTCGGAGTGCCTCAGGAAGACCGGGCGGAGATAGTCGACATCGTCGACCTCGCGATCGGTGCGGGCGATGGCACCGTCATGTCGCCGCAATATCTGAAACGCCTCAGCGCTTATGCCGACGCGGTGGTCGAGCGCAAGCGTTCCCACCCGGCCAACGATATACTGTCGGTCATCGTTCACGCTCAATTGGATGATGGCTCGCCGCAGCTCAATAACCTCGAGCTGCGCGCTTTTTTCAACCTGCTCTTTCCGGCAGGAGCCGAGACTACCCGCGGATCGATCGCGGGAGGACTGCTGGCTCTGATCGAGAACCCTCAAGAGCTCGAGCGGCTGCGTCACAATCCGGAGCTCATGAAGACGGCGGTCGAAGAGATGGTGCGATGGACCTCGCCGTCAGTCTACAAGCGGCGCACCGCGACCCGCGATACCGAGCTGAGAGGCCGTACCATCCGCAGGGGTCAAAAGGTGACGGTCTGGGAGATGTCAGCCAACCGCGACGAGGACGTGTTCGAGAATCCTTTTCGCTTCGATGTCGGACGCGACCCGAATTATCACGTCGGCTTCGGTCTTGGTACTCACTTCTGTCTGGGTGCGAACCTCGCACGGCTCGAAATCCGCGTAATGTTCGAGGAACTGCTTAGCCGCTTCGAACGTTTTGATCTGAAGGGACCCCTGGCCTGGACGAACAACAACCGGCTGCTTAGTCTGACCGAGCTCCCGGTGCAAGCCACACTAAAAAAAGGACACGCACTCGCGAACAATTCGCGGCCGGCGTAAAGTCCTTCCAACGCGTGGATGTAACCTGGCGTGCGAGCGTACCCGCCGGCGCAGGGTAATCCTAGAATGTCGCTCCGTGAGACGCAGGCCGCCTCGCTTGCGCTCTCACCAATCGCTCGCCGACCTGCTGCCAGAGGTATGTTGCAATCGCCTTGTTGGTCGCTGGCGACGGATGCCGATCAAGCTGAGTGACGGGACGTATCGTCAGATCACTTTGCGGAACTATGGAAGATACGGGGATCACGTCGAATCCGTTCGCTCGCAGGGCCCTGATCATTGCCCTCGCAAGCTCATTTTGATCCCATAAGACGATTACGAAACGCGTCCCGTTTTTCTCCAACAGAGACCGGGTTTTTCTCAGGACCGCCAGGAACAACGGTATGTCGGAAGGCCGGGAGAAGCTTGCGAAATGGCTTTCAAAGAACTTCACTATCCAGCTCTCTTCGAGCCAATGGCGACATATTTCGTAGTAGGCACTATGAAATGGCCCGGCGTAACATGCGTTCTCGCCCCGGCATAATGTGTACTTTGGTCCATCCTCCCACGGCGCTCTGCCAGCGACGCGACGTAGATGATCTGGAATTGCCTCATAAATCGCCAGGTCCGGCACGCCTGCCACCCGGCGAACGAAGCCGGTTTCGATCTCCCTGAGCATCTGGTGTGGACCCCAGCCTTCGCCCGCGAAGTTAAACCCTTCGAAGGTGTCTCCTGCGTCCCGGACGAAATAGTAGGGCAAGGTCTGATCCTCCTCGACCCCATGACCAAACATAAACGAACAACCGAAGAAGGCTACCCTGCGCGGCCGACCTTGAACCGCGGCCGGGATTTCTCTAAGACCGCTGGCATCGATTCTGTACGTTACGTCGGCAATCGTCCGACCATTGAGGAATTCCGTAAACTCAGTCACCGTATTTGGCACTGGTAAGGAACCTAAGCCCATCACATTTCGACGCCAACTGTCCGGCCTGGTCCTTGTAACGATGATTTGTGACCTACTAACGTAGTACAGGCATGTCTCAACTACGGCCAGACAAAATAATACTGAACTACACAGCAGCGCCCCGGTGCGCAAAGACTCACGGCAAGATAATACCGCGATCGCAATTGCCCACGCACTCGCTACCAGAAAGAAGACGACGAAAGGAGCTTCCATCCTCGCGGTCAGTACCAACAGTAAAAAGCTCGCTCCCACAAAAGCCACCGAAGCGAAGAGTCGATACTGGTTGAACACTTGCTACCCCGTGAAATGCGGGTTGGCGCGCAGTGCTATACGCGCTGCGATCGCGGAACAAATGACGGACATCATGAGGTAAGCCTTGTCGACGGTCGTTGGAGACGGCATCAAAGATGGCTCCCCATAAAGCCGGGTGCGGATCCGGGATGCCCTAAAGTCGCTGCACCAGGCCAGTCCGTCCGACCATACTCGATCCGGCTCCAGTCGCGATTGGTGAATCGCGGCGGCCAATGCCGCTCGAAACCGCCGTTCCCCGAAGCTGGTCCCGATGGCCGCGCATTCCGACAGGCGAAGGTAATCGCGTCCCGGCATGCCAACTCGTCGCATCATACGCCGTAAAGCTGTCTGTTGTTGGGCGAAAGAAAAGTTGTACAGGCTCGCGACCCGCAATTTCTCCTGGGGAATCGCCGACTCAAGGCGAAACACCACCGACCAGTCGCGGCCCGCCTCGATGATGGTGAAATGATCCCGAAGGAAGTCCATCACTACTGGCAGATAGAAGGCGGTAGGATGATAGAAATCCTGGTGAATGACGATCGATTTGCCCGGGATGAGATGTGCGAAGAATTCAGTTAGTACTTTGCCGCTCAGGGCAAGCGTTTTAGCCACGTCGACAAAAAGTAGCTCGATAGGTACCCCGGAGGACCAGGTTTGCTCGAGCAAGTCCGCCGCATGAATTTCAACCAGATCGGCAAACTCCGCCGTGGCGCGCCGAAAGATCGCGGCAAAGGACTGTCCCATTTCGAGAGACTCACCAAATTGCGTGCGGATAAAGTCCACGAGGTATGGCTCATTGGCGATGAAGGAATCATAAGAATGGATGCGGTGGCCTGCGGCTCGTGGATTGTCCCTCAGGCCCGCAGCGAGGCAACAGGTGGATGCTCCGCAAAAAGCCCCGAGCTCAACCACAGCACCTTCGCCCGTGTAGATATTCCGGGCCAGTTCATAGAGCAGCTTGCGCTCTTCCAGGCCGAGCATGCCCAAGGCATAACTTCCGGCTCGCGCATTCGCGGCGAGCCAGGGCTTGGTGTTCATCATGGATGAGTCTGAACTGCGCACTCAACCAACCCAACGACTTCAAGTTGACGTTCGCTACAGCCGCTATTCCAGGGTCGAGACAAATGTCGAGAACTCGGAGTCCTTCAATCGTCTGACGAGAGCGTCATAGTTCGAAAGCAACCTGGAGTACGGAATATTTATCGCCTTCTGAAGACGCCCGTCGTAACGAAAGTCGAAAGGAACTCCGAGTGCCTCTGCGATACTTTGCAAGGATCCCGGCCCTTCGGGAATTTGCCCGTCGACGTCGGCCCTCTTTATATCCTCCACCAGGCTTTCGTAACGGCAATTGACGACGCTGCAGTCGCTCGCAGCATTGAGAAACGCAGCGCGATCGCGCAGAAGCAGCTTCGCATACGCGAGGCACTGCTCAACGTCCATGTGGTAGTCGCGATCGACCGCAACACCATCGTAATTGTGCCAGAGATTTCGCTTTTCGGCGATCAGGGCCGATATGGCGCAATGAACGATGTTCCTCGTTGTGTGAATGATCGTGGCGCCGCGAGAACGTAGATAGCACAGAACGAATGGAAGGGACGATGCATCCCAATCGGCAGGTTCGATGCGCCTCAGTTGATTGTATTTTATGTCAACCCCGAAGACGTGGCTGTCGTGCTTTTTGTCACCCTCCCAGTGGTTACGGATACGATACCGGACAAAGCCGAAATACTGATCGAGCAGCGCTTCAGCTTCGCTGTAAGTGGCGGCTGGAATGCTCGCAACTGGCAGGCTGCGGCAAAAGTTGTCCCAGTGGGCGGGCGCAGGGCTCGGCGATAGCACCTCGCCAAGCATCGCGATCTGCTCGTTGGTGTTGAGAATCTCGCGCAATATATTAGTGCCGGTTCGTTGAGCGCCGATCACCACGAACAGATGATCGGCGCCACCGGATGAAAGCGCGGTGCCATGCGACAGGACTTTCATCGTGAGTCACTGTCACAGGTGTCATGCGATCGCATGCGCCGGGCTGCTCGAGTCGGTTCGCTTGGTACTCGCGGTCCCGCCCGCGTCGGCATGGATCATGTGGAACAGGCGCCCGCGATTAGTTCCCGGACGGACCGGCGGCTGCTTTCCCAGGCCTGCCAAAAGGCCGGCGAATCAGTGCCAATCCGGTCGGTCGCCAGCCGGCGCAGCCACAGGTATGCCTCCCGACTCAGGGGAGGTATATCGGGACTCAAATCGAAGTCTGATTGATTGAAGAAACTGTGGCGCAGGTTCGGATCGAGAAAGTCGCTGGCGAACTGGACTCTGGCGGCTTTGTTGGTGTCATCCAACGGAAGGTTCAGACCGCGTGCGATGCGTTCGAGCTGGCGCTGTGGCTCGGCCATGACGATGTCATAGTCGGCGACGATGAACGGACGATTAGCGATATCATTCAAGTACGGTACCACGTATACCAGCCACAGCAAGTGTCCGGTTAGTACATCCATACTCGAACGCTGGAAAAGCGAAATAGCCACACTCCGCGGGTTCCTGATCACCACCAGGTAGCATTCGTCCACGTCGAGATGGCGGAGCACTGACTTCCAGAAGGGCAATAGCCGAATAGTGCGTGGATCCTTGAAACCCCACAACGGATGACTCACGAATTGAGATTCAAGATATCCGACGGCCTCGACGCGGAGAGCCTCCACTTCAGGTTCACTCCATCGATCGTCGCCGATCATCGCAACGTCTTCCCACTTAAGCCCTAACGCGGCCAGCAGACGTTCATTGATCTCGCAGATATTCCTGTCCTCCCAATAACCGGTCGGGTTATCGGGCCGCGGGCTTAAAAAGTTATTGCCCAGATAGACACCGAGCATCTGCAGGCCACGAGCGAGAGCGCTGGTCCCGCTGCGATGCATTCCAAGTACCACTACAGCGCGCGACGATGGCATATCAAATCAGGTGGCCGCTTCCCCTTGCTCCCGGGGCAAAAGGATAGGAGCTGCTCCGCTCCGCCATCTCCTGCCGCTTAGCCAGTCACCGCTGGGCCCTGCACTCCGCGCGAGAGAGGCGTACCGTCGTTGGCGTCGCGTTCGAATTTCAACCCTTGTCCAAACTGCATCACCTTGGCAAGCCTCTGCTCCATCGAAGGCGCCAGCTTGCGACCTGAACTCGTGTACGGTCTGACACTGCGCACCGCGTTCACCAGCGAGTGCACGAGACTTTCCTGGTCCTGATCCTCGCGATACCAGACGAACACCTCTGGCATCGTTTCTATTCGCAGATCCATCAGAGCCGCCCTGGAGAACAGTTCCCACTCATCAAGCGTCGACGCCGCTTCGTCGCTGAATCCTCCAACCGCATCGAATGCATCACGTCGCACAAGCGCATTGATGCTTCCGAAACAGTTGACGAACGCCCCGGTAGCCACATCTCCGCCGAGAAACGGACGTCGGGAATGCTCTAGGCGATCTTGCGATGTCTCGCTAGATGATCCGAGAAAAAAGCTGACCGCCGAAGTCAGAATGTCGGCGCCGACACGCTCTGCCACCTGCACAAAGATCGACAGCGCGTTAGCCGGCAGGAGAAGAGTGTGATCGTCCACAAAGAACAGATATTCCCCTTTCGCCTGACGGACCGCCGCGTTTCTTCCCGCGCCGATCTCTGAACTGCGCACTCGGATCTTGTGCAACGAGTTTCCTTTGAAGGCTTCTTCACCGTTCAAACAATTCGCCGGCGACGAGTCGTTCGCGCCGCACTCCGCCAGAATCACCTCCAAGTGCGGATAGTCCTGCTGCTTCAACGAGGCCAAGGTCGCCGCGGCGCCCTTGTCCAGAGGATTGTAGGCGAAACATACACTGACCAATGGAAAAATTGATTCTTCGCCGGCCTGCCGGCCTCGGCGGATCTTTTTCTCGTTGTTAGCGCGATGCGCAAGTCCGCCATGCCACTGCACCCACTTACGTTCAGTATCCGCAAACCCCGCCGATGGGTGGGCTGAGAAAGCGCCCTCCTTGAGCGCATTTCGAATGCGGCTGGCCAGAACGTCAGGGCGTGGTTCGAAACAAACCTTTTCGCGATCCGCCGGAGCGATGATTTCCGGAATGCCTCCAACGCTGCTCGCCAACAGCGGCACGCCGGCGCCGACGCATTCCAGTACCGTATTGGGGAAATTATCGATCAAAGAGGAAATGACGGCCAGGCGTCCATTACCCCTGAGATACTCGATGGCGGCCGCCGAATACTTACTGGAGACGATGTGCCATGGAACCGACCACTTCTTGGATCTGTCGCTGATATAGCCGATGCTCGAACGGCCATAGAGTTGGGTTTCTTTGCCGAGAAAGGTGACCTCAAACGTGGGAGTTCCCGGATCGGCGCAAAGCTCGTCCAGAGCATCGCAAAAGACTTTGAGGCCCTTGCGCACTTCAAGTCGCCCGAAAAATACTATCTCACGAATCTCATGGGCCTTATTGGGCGCCGGATTCTCGGACAAAACACCTTGCGGGAGGACGTAGGGCGCAACGTAAGTCTGATCGGGAAGTTCCCAGCCGTTCTGTTGCATCCAGCCGAGAAGGTACTGACTAGGACTCACGACAATATCCGCGGCGGAAACGCTCGTTCGTTCCATGAAATCGATCTCCAGCTCTCCGAGATTGCGGATATAGTCCTGACTGCCCTCCTTTACCCAAAATGTTGGACCGTGGGCGGAAATCACGAAAGTACAATCGGTGAATGCCAGCCCCTGGCGCTTCGCGAGCACGCTGTAGAAGCCCAAGCCCTGGCATTCCGGAAAATGAATCACGTCGAAGTCGCGCTGGTGCTCCTTTAACCAGACGTACGTGTGGTACGAAACACTCGCGGCCCAGGCGGCGTGGATTCGCGGCTCGTGCGCCATCGGTAGCGGGATCAGTTTAATTCCCTTCTGTGTGCGGTAAAAGTCGACCCAGTCAATCATGTTTCCGTCACTGGGATGGCATCCGAGGAGGAACAGCACGGTCACGTCGTAACCGGCTCGTTTCAACGCGTCGGCCAGGCTGGTGTACGCGGTCCCAATGCCCGCATTACGAGATGGTCCTTCGATTTCCCAGGTGGCAATGCAAATGCGTGGAAGTCGGGAACCGCCGGCAAGGTCAACCTTGGGCAATGATGGAAACATGGCAGTCAATTTGGTTATCCTTTCCTTTGCTTCATCTGATGATTATTCAGACGGTCGTCCCGACCCGCAGATTGGGCCGCAAACTGGTTCAGCAACATACGAGTTTCCTCCAAGCGATTCAAGGGATTTTCTGAGTGATTGAGACTCATAGGACCAGCGAAGGCTCACAAGACCGGCGAGTGGATGCCCCTCCTCGCACTCCTCCCATCAAAGTACGACGAAAGTGTTAGCCGAAAGTGTTACCTGTGATGCCGAACTGGAGTCGTTACCCATGTCCCTCGTCACCCATGTCCATGGTCGCATCTCCAGGCCCATTGGAACTGGAGCCGCGCTCCACAATTCCACAACTCCATAATCGAGGCGTCATCCGAGTAGGATTTCCGTGGCTATAAGATTCGGCTATAGGATTCCGACCGATCGCTGTCGTAGAGGTTACCTCAGGAACATCGCGGGCTTTAGCGCTTGCCAGGCGCAAGCGCGCAGCAGCGACCGGGCGAAAAATAAAGTTGCGACCGGTTTGTTCCGAGTGCTCTCCTGGCGTACTCTCTCGCGATGCTGGTTACCGTCGAGCGCTTGACGAAGGCCTACGGCAACTTCAAGGCGGTCGACGACGTATCGTTCGTCGTCGAAGCAGGAGAAATCGTTGGTCTGGTCGGTCCCAATGGGGCCGGCAAGACGACCATCATTCACGTGATACTGGGCCTGATTTTGCCAAACGCGGGCACGGTGCGTCTGTTCGGGAAGAGTCTGGATACGGATCGCGAGCAGATACTCCAGAGATTAAATTTCACCTCGCCATACATGGCCTTCCCGGTGCGATTGACCGTGCTCGAGAACCTGAAGGTGTTCGCCCGAATCTACAACGTTCGCGACGCCGGGGCGAAAATTATCGAACTGCTGGAGCGATTCGGCATCGAGGGCCTGAGGAACAAGCCGATTTCGCGCTTGTCCTCCGGCGAGACTACGCGGGTTGCGTTGTGCAAGGCATTTCTGAACGATCCGGAATTGCTATTGCTCGATGAGCCGACCGCTTATCTCGATCTTCAGGCGGCGGTGCAGGTGAGAGACGTCCTGCTCGATCTACAGCGGAGTTGTGGGACCACGATTCTCTATACGTCGCACAACATGCACGAGGTCCAGCGCATGTGCAACCGGATCGTCTTTCTCAGCCGGGGGAGCGTAATCGCAAGCGGAACCCCGATCGAGGTAACCCGCAATATCCTGCAGGAGGAGCGCGACGCGCCCGCTCTCGACGAGGTTTTCCTTCGGATCGCGGGGCGCCAGTCAGATGAAGCCGCATCGAATTAGGGCGGTTGTCCAGCGGCACATCTACGAGGTGTGTCGCAACGCGAATCACATCACCTACATGGTGTACTGGCCGGTGGTGAACATCGCGGTCTGGGGATTTTTCACACTCTATCTGCGCCACGGCGATCGCTTGCAGCCTGGAGTGGTTAGTTGCCTGCTCGGGGCGGTCATCCTGTGGGGGCTGTTCAACGCTTTCCAACGCGACATGGCGGTGGGATTTCTGGAAGAACTGTGGTCGCGAAACCTGGTCAGCCTGTTCGCGTCACCGCTAAGCGTATCGGAATACGTGACCGGGCTGATCATCGTAAGCTTGGGCAAGGCGATGGTGGGGCTGGTCGTCGAGTCTCTGATCGCCTGGGGCTTCTATCACTACAACATCTTTCCGACGCTGCCCAGATTGATTCCGTTCATACTAAACCTGACTCTGTTCGCGCTAACGATGGGCATCGTGGTCACTGGCTTGATCTTTCGCTACACCACGAAGTTCCAGGCGATGGCCTGGAGCTTCGCCGGTCTGCTGATGCCGCTGTCGTGCGTATTCTACCCGTTGAGCGCATTGCCGAGCTTCCTGCGGCCGATGGCCTGGATACTCCCGACTACTCATTCGTTCGAGGGTATGCGGGAGGCTATCGAAAAAGGAGGATTTTCAATACTGCACTTCAAATGGGGCCTCGAATTGAACACGATTTATTTAATCTTTGCCGTCGTGTTCTTTCAATGGATGTTCGAGTCGGCGCGATCGCGCGGGCTGTTGGTGAAGATGGAATAGCCGAGCCGGCAACAGCAGACATCCGCTTACAGGCTCATACCCACCATAGGAAAATTCGTCGAAGAGTATTCTGACTCGATGCTGAAGGAATACTGGAATAGGTGGGATTTTTGGCGCAGAAGCAACGAGTCTCTCAAACAAATAGTGTTCAATCCGAATCCTGAAGTAGTTCTCTCGCTGGCAGATCTCTATGAGGCCGCGAGCAAAGCCGCGGACGAAGCAGCTTTGGGCACGGCTCTTGAAAAATGGCGTTCCGGCGAACTAACGGAAGCGGACTATCGCGTGTATGAACAGTATTGGAAGGACGAAGGACGCAAGAGACTGGAAGGCGGACGACTCGCGCGAATCGGCTTCATCCAATGTCTTCAGCGGTTCTTTTTCTATTGCCACCACCGGGACTCCCGTGAACGAGGACGACGGGATTATCTGCGCCGGCACTTCGATAGGCTGTCTGAGGGCGACGTGGTAATTATGCTCAACTGGGATACAGCCTCAGAAAGAACCCTAGCTGAAGAAGGCTACTGGAACCCAATAAGTTAAACTCGGGCAGAGGCTCCCCGTCCGGCATGACTTTCAGATCCTTATGAAAACTGTAGCCCGTGCTCAAGCTCCATGGATCTGTCGGCTGGCATTCGTCCATTGACGATGGCCGCATCGAAGAAGCTCCGCCTGCAGAGTAGCGTGAGAGTCGGGAGCCGCGCCTTCGCTCGCGTCTTGCGTTGGCAGTCGCGCGAAAGCCATGTCATGAGCCCGACACTACGATCTTCTTCGCGCTGCGTGATCTGCTGAGTTTCAGTCAGCAAGTCATCTATATAAAACCTATATATGAAACCTAACAAATTTAGGAATTTATGAGGTTCCGATTCCGGAATGTGCTGACTACCTGTTCGTAATCAGCAGGTCGTCGGTTCGGATCCGACCGGTGGCTTCAGAATATTCAATAAAATTAGATAGTTATCGCGAAGGCCGATCAGGTAGATCTGCCAATTAGTTCTATGCCCGTGTTGTGTCCGTAACCAGTCGGACAACGGCGACCGAACCTGTCCACCGGTCGACTTCCTAGGGAACGAGAAAGTTAAGCGGCGCCGGCTTCTTTCGTCCCGGTTTAGGATTGCAGCTTTGCAGCGCGCTGCTCGACAAAGCGAGCGAGCTTGCGGTTCCAGCTCGAAAGCGCTGGCCAGAGTCCATCGTATATCTCGCCCAGTTCCGCATAGGCTGCCTTCTCCATCGGCCTCGGTTCGAAGGTCCGAACGATATGGTCGGCCATGGCGGCCGATGTCTCGGCAAAGCTCCGGAACCAGCCGCATCCCGTGGCGGCCGCCATTGCCGCCCCGAGAGAAGATGCTTCCTTGCTCGTCGAGCGATGGACGGGAACGCCCGTGGCGTCGGCCAGTATCTGCATCCATAGATCCGATGCCGTGCCGCCGCCCACCGCGACATAGTGGTCGATCGTCTGTCCGCATCCGGCTTGCAGGCGCTTCGACGCCAGCGCCTGCTCAAGCACCACGCCCTCCAGCAGCGCGCGATAGAGATCGCCACGCCGCGTCGATCCCGAGAGGCCGGCGATCACACCCCGCGCCGACGCATCCCAGTAAGGGGTCATGCATCCCTCCCAGTAGGGGACGAGCATGACGCCGTTGGCGCCGACCGGCGAGGCGGCGGCTTCGGCTTCGAGTGCGGTCAGCGTCTCGAGCTCTCGCTCATGGTCGATGCCCAGGATCTCGCGCGTCAGCCAGTCGAACAGAAAGGTGCCGGAGCGCAGGCAGGTCTCGACGATATAGCCTCGATCGGCGATCGCCGTCTCGGTTCGGAACGCGGGGTCGAAAGCATAGCGTTCTGAATAAATGCCCGAGACCACGGCGGTGCCGAGGTTGATATAGGCGCGGCCGGATCGCAGCACATCGACGCCGGTACCCGCGCACTGTCCGTCGCCGCCGGCGGCGAACACGGGAGTGTCGACAGGAAGGCCGGTCGCCTGCGCAGCGGCTTCCGTGATGGTTCCGATGAGCGCACCGGGTCGCACCAGCGACAGCATCTTTTCGATCGGGACTCCGGCTGCGGCGAGAATTTCCTGCGACCAGACCAGGCTTTCCATGTCGAGGACGCCCAGCGGGTCGGCCGAGGCGGTCGAGGTTGTCCAGCGGCCGGTGAGCCGAAAGCACAGATAGCCATGGACCTCCGCGATATAGGCGGCACGATCCAGGAGATGCGGCTCGTTCTCACGCAGCCAGACCATCCGGTAGAGGCAGGGCGTGATGTCGACCGGCTTGCCCGAGATCGCATGGATCTTCTCGGCGCCGAAGCTCACCCCGAACCGACGCATCTGGTCCAGCGCGCGCTCGTCGAGCCAGACGATGGCCGGACGGATCGCCCCGCCGTGCTCGTCGAAGAGGCCGAAGGTCTCCCGCTGGTTCGAGATCGCCACGCCCGCGATGCGCGCCGGCTCAACCTTTGTGGTGATCTCGCGCAGCGCTTGGGATGTCGAGCGCCACCAGTCTTCGGGTTCCTGTTCGAAATAGCGCGGGCGAGGCTGTTCGAGCGGAATCGGTGCACGCCCCTCAGCTACCGGCGCGCCCTTCCGATCCCAAGCAATCGCCTTGGTGGCTGTGGTCGAGGAATCGATTCCGATGACAAGGTCGCGCGGCATGCAAGGGCTCAGCAAGAGTCTAAACTTGAATCAACTGAAAAGCACAAGATCAGAACTCGTCAAAGTAGTGTCCTCTGAAGATCACTTGCAGTGGCAATTCGTCAGTTTGCTGAAAGACGGTCACTCACCGATCGCCGTACCTGCCGCCTCAGGGGTCGCGAGATCGACGTTCGAAGTCACATACTTCGTCTTCGGCGTCCATCCCCTTAAATCTTCACGCTCGACCATCGCATTGGCTGTTCCTCTCCGCCGATGAAATTCTCATTCGCTTGGGCGCAATGAAGCGCAACGCTGGTCCGTTCGACCCGTCCAATCAACGATTTTTGCGAGGGAGTGGCACGGTAGAGGTTGACCGTTTTCATAGGGGCAACTCCGCTACAGGTTCGGATGGCGATTGCGGAATTCGTTTGCTGCCTCGATTATCGTGCCGAGACGCAGGATCGTAGCCTCGTCGAACCATTTTGAGACCAGTTGGACGTTTATCGGAAGCTGTTCCGAACTGAAGCGAAACGGCACCGACAGGGCTGGCAAACCGGCCAGGTTGAAGGGCACCGTGGCACGCATCATGTGAGTTGACGGCACCTTTTCGCCATTGACGATATATTCCTCGAGGTCGGGAGGCGGGGCAGTAAAAGGAATGACGGGGCACAACAACGCGTCGTATTGCCGAAAATATCCGGCGAACGCCGACTTCAGCTGTTCGACCTTTTTTCCTGCGTTGATGTAATCGGCCGACGATGGATCCGGCGACGTTACATATATCTTCCCGATGAAGTGCAGGTCTGATTCACGATTCCCAGTGTCTCGATGGATCCTGTTCAGTCCAGCGTCGCGCTTGAGATCCCGTGGCACCGGCATACCTCTTCGGTCTTCGCCTCTGCCTCGTGCTCCCGCAGCACCCCGATGATTTGATCCTCGCTGAACCGGCTTCCTTTCATCGCCCGTCTCCCTTCCGTCGACGGACTCTACCTCAAACTTGGCTGAGTTTTAGGGATGCAGACCAGG